>WQUV01000014.1 GCA_009781895.1 Candidatus Saccharimonadota bacterium | reverse complement strand
TTACGAGAAATTACAAGGAGTTTCTCAGAATGATCACCTATAACATCCATGCCGACGATCTCGTCTTGGGCGCGGAGGCGGATGCCGCGGACACCCATAGCCATACGGCCCATCGGTCGGACGTCTTTCTCATTGAAGCGGACAGCCTGCCCAGCCGAGGTGCTCATGATGATGTCATTCGTGCCGTTAGTGCACTGAACCCACTTGAGCTCGTCACCCTTATCAAGCTTAATGGTGGCGAGACCGTTAGAGCGGATATTCTCGTACTCTTTCATCGCGGTTTTCTTGATGGTGCCTTTCTTGGTGGCCATAAAGAGGAAGTCGTCCTTAGAGGTTTCGTTGCCTTGCTTGATAATAGCGGTGACTTTCTCGTCTGGCTTAAGGTTGAGAAGGTTCACGACAGCGACACCCTTAGCTTGGAGGCTAGCGGCTGGAACCTCGAACGCCTTTAAGCGGAAGAGGCGGCCAGAATTAGTGAAGAACAAGAGAAACTCGTGGCTATTGATAGGAATGACGCTTTCGATAACGTCCTCTTCTTTAGTGGTGATGCCGCGCTTACCCTTGCCACCGCGGTTTTGCTTTTGGTAGTCGGTAGCGAGAGTGCGCTTGATGTAGCCTTCGGCGGTCATCAAGACGACGCTCTCCTCTTCTGGAATGAGATCCTCTTCGCTAAACTTGCCGAGCTCGTGACTGAAGATTTTACTACGGCGCTTGTCGCCATACTTGTCACGCATGGCAATCAATTCTTCTTTAACTACGGCGAGAATCTTTTGCTCATCAGCGAGGAGTTCTTCGAGGTGAGCGATAAGCTTGCGAAGTTCGGTTAGTTCATCCTCAATAGCTTGACGCTCGAGGCCAGTGAGTCGGCGAAGCTGCATAGCGAGAATGGCAAGCGCTTGCACCTCTGAGAGGCCGAACTTGCTCATAAGAGCAATCTTAGCATCGTCAGTGGTCTTGCTGGCGCGGATAGTAGCGATAACTTCGTCGATATGATCGAGAGCGATTTTGAGGCCCTCAAGAATATGTGAACGCTCGCGGGCCTTGCGGAGGTCGAACTCACAGCGGCGGCGGATAACGACTTGGCGATGTTTAATGAATTCGCTCAAGATATCGCGAAGGCCGAGGACGCGTGGCTGAATACCGTCAACAAGAGCGAGCATGTTGTAGTGGAAGCTAGTCTGAAGGTCAGTGAGGCTGTAGAGTTGATTTAAGACTTTCTTAGGGAAGGCGTCTTTTTTGAGCTCGACCACAAAACGGACCTTGCCGCGGGCAGATTCGTCGCGAACAGCGGCAATGGTCGGGAGCTTTTTGTTCTTAGCGAGGTCAGCGATCTTCTCGGATAGCTTCTCCTTGCTAACGCTGTACGGCATCTCGTTGAAGACAATTAGGAATTTGCCTTTCTTGTCTTCGACGATTTCGGCTGGAGCCTGGATGACAACCGATCCTTTACCAGATTCGTAGGCCTGGCGCATTGGCGCACCACCATAAACATTGGCGCCAGTTGGGAAGTCAGGGCCCTTGACGTACTTCATTAGGTCTTTAGTGGTGGATTCGGGGTTATCTATGAGCGAGATGGTAGCATCGACGACTTCAGTGAGGTTGTGAGGCGGGATATTAGTTGCCATACCGACAGCAATACCGATCTGACCGTTCAAGAGGAGGTTCGGAACAGCGGCGGGTAGAACTGTTGGCTCCATTTCGTTACCCTCATAGTTAGGGCGGAAGTCGACAGTTTCCTTGTCAATATCAGACATGAGCTCGGAGCCAATCTTGTCCATGCGAGCTTCAGTATATCGGTAGGCAGCGGCTTCATCGCCGTCCATAGAGCCGAAGTTACCCTGACCTTCGACCAGAGTATAACGAGTGGACCAAGGTTGGGCGAGGCGTACCATAGCATTATAGATCGACATGTCGCCGTGGGGGTGGTATTTAGCCATTACTTCACCAACGATGTTAGCAGACTTAACGGTCTTAGATGGAGCTTTCCAGCCACGCTTTTCCATAGCAAAGAGGATGCGGCGATGAACTGGTTTCAGGCCGTCACGGACATCTGGGAGGGCGCGATCAATGATAACGCTCATCGAGTAGCGAAGGAAAGAATCCTCCATAACATCTTCCACCTTGCGGAGCTCTACGCCGTCAACAGTAGTATCGAAGGCTTGCCCTGTCTCCGAGCTGCCTACGACTTCTTGATGCTCGATCGGCAAAGCCTCGCCGACCTCTCCCTCAGTGTTTGTGTTATCAATTCCCTCTGTCATATTCTTCTCCATTAAATATCCAAATCGTCTATCTTAACTGTTGCGGCGCGGTTCTGGATGAAGTTTTTACGGAGGTCAACTTGGTCTCCCATCAACTTAGTGAAAATCGCATCAGCACGCTCGGCATCCTCTATTCTGACTTGAATGAGGACTCGATCCTCTGGATTCATGGTAGTCTCCCAGAGTTGAGTGGCGTCCATTTCACCGAGACCCTTAAAGCGCTGCTGGAAGCTATAGCCAGCCTGCTTGTAGCGCTCTTGGTTCTCGTCAACCTTGGTGCCAGCGGCTTTGCGTTCAGCTATCTTTACGTCAAGGATTTTCTCAAGCTCTGCTTCATCGAAGACGTAGTCGATCTTACGATTAGAGCCAGTACCCTTTACCAAGCCGAAGAGTGGTGGCTTCGCCAGATAGACATAGCCAGCCTCGACCACTTCGCGCATATAACGGAAGAAGAATGTCAGTAGTAGAGTCGAGATGTGAGAACCGTCGACGTCGGCGTCAGTCATGAATATAATCTTGTGATAACGGGCTCCTTTTAAGTCAAATTGTTCACCAATGCCGCAGCCCATAGCCTTAATCAGGCTGACAATCTCGGTGTTAGCAAACATCTTATCGAGACGAGCGCGTTCGGTGTTAAGGACCTTACCGCGGAGAGGTAAGATAGCTTGAATCTTGCTGTCACGACCTTCTTTTGCCGAACCAGCGGCCGAGTTACCCTCAACGATGTAGAGCTCGCAAGCTGATGGGTCGCGAGACGAGCAATCAGCGAGCTTACTTGGGAGGTTAAGCCCGTCCATAGCTGATTTACGGAGGACGTTATCTCGGGCGGCGCGGGCAGCTTTGCGGGCGCGGGCGGCGAGGACGGCCTTGCCGACGATCTTTTTCGCGATATTTGGATTCTCCTCTAGATAATAGGTGAAGTTCTCGCTCATGACCTTATCGACAGCGCCACGAACCTCTGGATTACCTAGTTTGTTTTTAGTCTGACCTTCGAACTGCGGGTCTGGGATCTTAACGAGGATAACAGCAGTCAGACCCTCCTTGATATCATCACCAGTAAGGCTGTCTTCTTTTTCCTTCAGGAGGCCGTTCTTACGAGCGTAGTCGTTGACTACTCTGTTTAGCGCTGTGCGGAAGCCAGTAGCATGAGTACCGCCGTCTGGGGTGAGGACGTTGTTAGCGAAGGGTTTCATGATTTCGTTGAAAGTCTCGTTGTACTGGACGGCAATTTCAACGCCGATGTCGCCGATCTGCTTATCAGTGTAGAATGGCGCGCCCTCGAGCGGTTCTTTGCCAGTGTTTAGCTTTTGGACATAGCTCTTGATGCCGCCTTCAAAATAGAAAGCTTCGCGCTCGCCCGTGCGCTCGTCATAGAGGCTGGTCTTGATACCTTTCGAGAGGTAGGCTTGATGGCGGAGGTAGTCGGCGACGCGGTCGAAGTTAAACTCGATGGTTTCTTTGAAGATAGTGGGGTCTGGATAGAAAGTGATACTGGTACCGGAATTCTTAAGCTTACTTTCGACGTTCGGAATGGCTTCGATATCACCTTGAGGTACGCCCTTGGCGTATTCCTGGTGATAGAGCTTGCCGTCACGGAGGACTTCAGCGACCATGCGAGTCGAGAGGGCGTTAACAACGCTAGAGCCGACACCGTGAAGACCAGATGAGACCTTGTAGCCGCCATCGCCGAACTTACCGCCAGCGTGGAGAACTGTAAGGACGGTTTCGAGCGTAGACTTGCCAGTCTTCTCGTGCTTATCGACTGGGATACCACGTCCGTCGTCGACAACGCGAACACCGCCATCAGACTGGAGGACTACTTCGACATAGGTGGCATAGCCTGCAATAGCTTCGTCAATGGAGTTGTCGGCAATCTCTTTGATAAGGTGATGTAGACCATCTACGCCCGTTGAGCCAATATACATACCAGGACGCTTACGGACGGGCTCTAGCCCCTCTAGAACCTGAATCTTCGAACCATCATACTGATCGGCCATCTGCCTTCTCTCCTCTTACCCTGTATTATTACTCTCTTTATATTACACGAGACTTGGGTAGAAAGCAAGGATGTGCGCTAGGTGGATGGGAGTAAATCTAACGTACCTTGAAGATCTGGTCTTGCACGTCTGGCGCATTCTCAGGCGTTTCTGGAGTGTTATTGGCTTCAGACTCAGTCATATTAGCATTAGTGCTTTCAGGCGCGTCTACGGCCGTCTGTGCATGTCCTAGACCCTCTTTCTTTTTGTTCCATCCGTCAAGCAATGACTGGCGTTGATTGCCCTGCGCGCTGACCTGCATGCCATCAACGACGTTGCTGATATCCTTAACACCGAGACGCTCAGTGATTTCGGCAAGAACCTCGTCACGAGGGCGACCGAAGCGAGAAGCGGAATAATGCTCGACCGCCTTCTGGAGCTCGATATTGCTGTCTGGTGTGCTCTTCCAAGTCCAAGTCATCGAGAATGGCGCGCTTGGGACGGAGTTGATGAGGACAGTAGCAACGGCGTTGAAGTTCGGAAGCTTAGTGAGGTCTTCGGCGCTGAAGGTCGGAGCGAATTTCTTAACCAGGACTTCGGCATCGGTAATACCTATACGACCAGCGATAACAGTACCGACGTTACCGAGGATCGCTTCGCGGATCTTGTCAGTAAGCTGGGCCATGAATTGGTTAGCGAGAATGAGGTTGAGGCGATATTTACGAGCTTCCGACAGAATGGATTCGAAGCTCTCGGTCGCGAAGTTCTGGAACTCGTCGACATAGAGACAAAATGGCTCACGCTCGTCCTCTGGCATATCGGCGCGACCCATAGCGGCAGCCTGGAACTTCATGACGAGAACCATGCCGAGGAGCTTAGCTGCCTGCTCGCCCAGGAGACCTTTTGATAGGTTGACGAGGAGGATTTTCTTGTTGTCCATGATTTCACGGACATTGAAGCCGCTCTTGGTTTGACCAAGGATGTTGCGGAGGATGTCGTTTTCGAACGGCGCCCATTTGGAGACAACCCATGAGGTGACTTCACCAGCGTCGTTGCTCTTCTGGGCGGCTGGCCACTCTTTAGTCCAGAAATCGATAGTGCGGGGATTCTTAACGTACTGAAGCTTGCTGGCGGCATAAGCTGGGTCGACCAGAACCTTAGGGATATCCATAAAGGTGGCGCCAGCAGGGTCGCTCATGAGAAGTATGGCAGCATTACGGACGATATTCTCCATGCGTGGGCCAACAATACCAGTATGTCCAGGATCGAAGAGGCTGTAAAGCATATTAATCATTTCGCCGATAACGAAATCCATTTGGTCTTCATTCTGGAGCTCGAAGATATTGAGGCCAACTGGAGAATTACGGTCGTTCGGATTAAAGTAGATGACGTCATCGATGCGATCCTCAGGAATGAGACCGAGAAGCCCCTCAGCAAGATCGCCGTGCGGATCAACCATAGCAAAGCCACGCCCAGCTACGAGGTCTTGGTAGGCGAGGTTCTTAAGCATGACCGACTTACCAGTACCAGTCTGACCAATGATATAAGTGTGACGGAGGCGGTCTTTGTCGCTAAGACGAATAATCTTCTCTTGGTCTCGGAACTCGTTGACTCCGAGAACTAGCCCGCCCTCAACTTCGTCGGCTGGACCGTCGACCTGCTTGACTGCAAGGCGCTTAACACTAGAGGTCGGGATGTCTTTTTGGTTCGGGAAGTGAAATATGCTGGCGGACTCGTAACTATTAAGGATATTGCCAGTGGTACTGACTGGGAACGAACGAAGTATGTAGGCGGTCTCAATCTTACTAACATCAGATGCCATCTTGACCTTAAAGCCATTCAAGAGAGCGTTGTCAAGCAAAGAAAAGGCAGCGGTTGCGCCGCCAACCATAGCCGTACTGCGCTCGCGACTTGAGCTAGATGCGACAATACGAATTAAAGTCTCGAAGCCAAGCGACTGGATCTTTTTGGTGATAGCATCAATCTCCGCCTGCTCTTGCGGAGTGAGTGACTTTTCATTCTTTTCGGCCTCCCAGGCTGGAGGCTTCCATAGGCTGCGAGTAATATCACTAACCCAGCCGAGCGGAGAATTGGTGGTTTTCTTGCCGTCTTTGATTTTCTTGATGTGGGACTTTGCCTTCTCGACCCAACCATTGCCAGCTGGTCTGAGTAAAAATTGTACAGCAACACCGTCACCTTTCTTGGCGCCGCCCAAAGCATTTAATAGGGCGCGCATAATGTCTTGTTTGGTGTCTTGATACGAAGCTATCGGTAAGAAGCCGTCTCCACGCAAACCGAGCTCAGCACCGACCACGCCAGATGAACCGTTGGTCTGAAAAATGTTTTTGATTTCAGCCTCTTCGAGCTTGGCGGTAGGATAGGAGGTCGCGATAGCTTGGCGCACGATCTCAACCATCTCGGCTGGGACGGCGACATAGTAATAGATGGCACCCTCTGTAGCAACGAGCTCAAAGCTGATATGCTCTTGCCCCCAAAGCTGACGAGAGAGGTTCTTTTCATAATTAGATGCGATAATTGCATAAAGACTCTGAGCCTGAGCTATCGTCTCCTCGGTAATATCGCGCTCATCGCGACTCCCCTCTTTGATGTCTTCGGCGCTAGGCGGCAAGTGGATAAGGAAGGTGATCATCTTTAAGCCACGTTCGCGCTCGCGTTCGAGACGACGATTCTTGATTTGTTGCACAGCAAGCAACGCGACAACCGCTAAGATAACGAATGTGATCACGACGCCCACCATTATGCCCATTATGCAGCCACCTTGATCACTTCTCTGCCGCGCGAACGGGCGCGAAGGAGTTCTTGGAGCTTCTTGATATCTTCCTCGCGCTGGCGGGGGTTACCCTTAGTGCGCTCGATGATCTGCTCGAGCACTTCGCTTGGATTTAATCCACTGCCACCGATCTTGCTTTCTCCCCCTGTCATGCTTAAATTATATCATACTCGACAATTAACGTCGACATTACTTTTTACGAACAACGAATAAGCACCCCATTAAAAATAGAGCGCTTATTCCTCCAACCCATAGTAAGTTCCAGCCTGCAATACTCATTACAAGCACGGCAAGGCCACCGAAAAGAGAGATCCCATACCGCGAGAAGACGGTCATGATTGGTTGAGATGATTTGCGTTGCAATATTCGCAACATCAACCCTAGCAGGGTAAAAAGGAGAGAAACTATGACAATAAACGCTAGAATTAATGCAGCCAAGATGGCAACACTGCCTGCCCTTTCGGGTGAGGAGAAGGAGAATAACGCAGCTAGCGAGAGAGAACTTGCTGCGAGTGTGAAGATGGCTATTTTGTCTGTTTTGTCGGACTTCATAGGCATAGTATAACATAAACACCTTCAAAATATCTTAGAAGTAGAGTGGCTAACTGGTCTAAACTTAAAATATTTACCACAGCCACTACTACTTGCTTGGTCGCCGACCCTAGTGGGACGGCAAAAACTAGGAGCTTGATCACTGATTTAATGCTAATGTACTTGATGTTCGCCCTGTTCAGGACTTCTTACGAAGCTCTGGGTAGGTTCTAGAAGGTCAAAATGGTAATTTATGGCCAACAGAAGCTACCAATTCGCTTCTTAACGCCTCTATAATATACGTTTTCGCGTATATCTCACCCCTATTGGGATGGTTTGATGTGCTTTGCTTTTTGTTTTGTGCTCTTTTGGAGCGATTTTTTGCTTTTTGTCTATGACACTTTTAGTGTAGCATAAGCGCAATCTAAAGTCAATAGATTTTTAAAAAATGTGTTCAAGATTTTGATAAAATATTTATACAGGATTTTACTCCTAGGGTGTGTTGTAGCCTGTGGAAAAGTGCTGTATAAAATATTTAATAAAGTTTGCAAAAACTATTGACATAAGCATTTTGTCACGCTATAATAGGGGTAGTTACTGAACAATAATTTTGTACAGTAGCCCAAAACAAAAAGTCGTCTGGCTCGAAGGAGCGTAAAAGCATAAACGCTCCTAAGGCCAAAACCAAAAACTCCACAAAGACAAAAACCTTATACAAAACAAGAAAAATCCCCTACTCTCTCGCGGGGATTTTTCGTATTCGGAGATACATAGCGCCCCTAGCCGTAAAAGCCAGCCAAAAATATTGGCTGGCTTTTGTATGCTTATAGGCGACCTAGAGTCACCTATAAAACCGAATTATGGTGGTGGAGCTACGGGATACTGCCTCCCGGTCCGACTAATAATACCTCGACGTCCTACAAACTTAGTCAATCTTTAGTTGCATCTGACTGTCTAGAGTGACAAACCTAGCCAGATGTGCCTGAATTATCCCTTAACGTATGCCGTCAGGCATGGCATACGCTCGTGTTACCGAAATATGACACCTAGCCCTCTACGGTACCTTGAGAGGTCGGCGGCGCTGCGGTTAGGCTAGCGCTGGGGCAAAAGCTGGGACGGCGAACAAGTTCGCGACCGCAGTCTTTACCTTAGAAAATGCGTTTGCATTTAGAGTTGACCCTTGACGCGGGTGAGACGATTTGCACGTTCGAGATGTTAATTAATCGTCAAAGCTTTGTTAGCCCCAACTACTGTTAGTATACCACACTCGCCTCTGAGAGTCAAGATGGTAATGCTTGACGCTCTAGTCTAGGGTTACGAAAGGTAAAATAGTCTTTTCCTATGCAATTTCTTGACCCCTAGAGCTTATAGAGGTATGAACTAAACATAAGCGTTTGTCCTTATGCTTAGTTTTAAAAAAAGACGTGGTAACCTGGGGCATGGTGACAAAGATTCTATCAGCAATACCTCTAGGGTTCAGCGGGGAGCTGGTGCGAGTCGAATGTGATATGAATAAAGGGCTGCCTAGCCTGAGTATAGTAGGGCTTCCCAATACTACTGTTAGCGAGGCGCGCGATAGAGTGCGAAGCGCAATCGTTAACTCAGGGTTCGTCTTCCCTGCTCGCAAGATAACGATTAACCTAGCGCCAGCTGAGATCAAGAAGGAAGGTACAGGCCTAGACCTGCCAATAGCGATAGCCATACTGGCGGGAAGCGGACAGATAGAAAAGATGGCAAAGGAGGTATTTAAGGAGAAAGCTCAAAAGAGCCCAGAGAATGACGCATTTAAAGGCTCCAGGAGCGTGTGCTTGACGAAGAAGTTATCCAAGATGCTATTTGCTGGAGAACTATCCTTAAACGGCGAGATTTGCGCGATTCCTGGGGTGATAAACGCGGTGGAGATCGCAAGGAGTACAGGTATCGAAACGGTATATGTACCGCCAGAAAGCCTGCCCTACGCTAAGCTCGTAAAAGGCATAGAAATTCGCAGCACGAACAACCTTCGTGAGCTGATACTGTCTATAGTCGACGAGGAATCTGATTGCGTTGCAAATGACACAACACTGAGATTAACACCGGCGCTACAGGGAGAACACGTGATATTTGATAATGTCCACGGACAGATACAAGCAAAAAGGGCGCTTATAATTGCGATTGCAGGACGCCATAACATACTGCTTTCAGGGCCGCCAGGTACTGGTAAAACAATGCTGGCAAGAGCAGCTCACAGTTTGCTGCCACCCCTAGATGATGAAGAGCTGATAGATGTAGTGAAGATCAGGGGGCTGGTATCAGCGACCACTTTAATTACCGCCGAACGACCCTTCCGTGCGCCCCACCACAGTGCGAGCGCTGCGTCATTAGTGGGCGGAGGAAGTCGGGCTACTCCAGGTGAAATCAGCCTAGCGCATCACGGAGTGCTATTCCTAGATGAGTTCCCAGAGTTTCCGCGAAACCTAATCGAGGCTTTACGCCAACCCTTAGAGGACCGTACGGTAACTGTGTCACGTGCAAACTGTAAGCTAAGCTACCCAGCCAACTTTATGTTGATAGCGACTGAGAACCCCTGCCCTTGCGGCTTTCTGGGCGACCCAGATCGCGAATGTAGCTGCTCGCCCATACAAATCGCAAGCTATAGCAAGAAAATATCAGGGCCGATACTAGACCGCTTTGATATGAGAGTTCGTGTGGAGCGAGTGAAGACTCGAGAACTAGCTATAAGTCCGCATTCTAGCACCAGGCATGAGCACGAAACAGCGCAAAAGCAAATTGAGCGCGCTTTAGCGCGACAGAGGGCGCGAGGGATAGGTAACAGCGAGATTGCCAGTCGCGATATGGGTGAATTGTGTAGGATAGAAGAATCTGGGCTAGAACTACTGAGAGGAGCCGCAGATAAGCTGAGTCTATCAATGCGAAGTTACTTCAAAATACAGAGGGTGGCGAGGACTATTGCAGACATTGAGAACTCGGAAAAGGTTGAGGTGGCGCATGTCGCCGAGGCGCTACAATACCGAAAGGAGAGCAGATAAAAGCAAAAAACTCTTGAAAAACAGAAAGAAGACGCTATAATATGGGCAATGAAAGGCACACAATAGGCGAACGAGTCAGAGTAAACGGCGACATTCGCTATGCCGAAGTTCGAGTACTAGGAGAGGACGGCGAGCAGCTGGGCGTGATGACGAGCGCCAAGGCGCAACAGCTTGCGAATGAGGCTGGTGTGGACCTGGTTGAGATCTCGCCAAATGCGAAGCCGCCAGTAGTTAAGATTATCAGCTGGGGTAAATATCAATACCAGAAGTCGAAAGAACAGAACCGCGCTAGGAAGAACGCCAAGACTAGCGAGTTGCGCCAGATACGACTAGGTCTCCGAATTGGCGACAACGACCTGAATATCAAACTAAAGAAAGTACGTGAGTTCCTAGATGATGGTGACCGAGTGAAAGTGACAGTGGTGTTTCGAGGGCGCGAGATGGCGCATAAAGAGATTGGTTACCAGATGATCGAAAAGATCAGCGCTTCACTGGCTGATGTTGCCTCCCCTGATTCTGCGCCGCAGATGGCGGGGAAGCAGCTGTCTATCGGCTATCGCGCCAAGAAATAGCGCACTGCTAGGCGAAACCCCTTGTATTTTGGGATTTTTTTGTTATAATTGTTAGAGAAGGATTATTATGCCAAAGATGAAGACACATAAAGGGACCGCGAAACGCGTCAAAGTAACCGCCTCAGGCAAGCTTGTGCGCGAGCGTGCTTTCGGCAACCATATCTTGTCGAAAAAGAGCAAGGCCCGCAAGCGCGTGATCGCAACTCCAGCGACAATCAATGGTAAGATCAAGCGCAATATCAAGAAAGCACTGAGGGTTTAAGGAGAATTATGCGAGCTAAACGAAGCGTTCCAGCACGAGCAAAACACAAGAAGATCCTAAAGCTAGCGAAAGGCATGCAGCACTATCGTCGCCGAAGCTACCGCTTGGCGAAACAGGGTGTAATCAAGTCGCTACAGTATGCTTACCGCGACCGACGCAACCGCAAGCGAGATCTACGCGCACTATGGATCACCCGCATCAATAATGCAGCAAGAGAGAATGGCACCACTTATGCGAAGCTAATCGCAGCTATGGATGCGAAGAGTATCACTATTGACCGCAAGATGATGGCGGAGCTAGCAGTGCGAGAGCCAAAGGCATTTACCGCAGTTATTGAAGCTACGAAATAAGACTAGGCTGAAAATCAACAAGAGAAACTCCCCTAACGGGGAGGCTCTTTTATAAGGTTTGAGTTTGCCGATAAGCCGGATCCTGTCGAGGACTATCATCTATCTAGACCAGAGATTACTCAATGGCTCTAGCGGTATTCGAGCCTTACGCGGGTCGCGCATAACAAGACTCTCCTTGCAGCTGGCAGGGTTTACCCCTAAGATACGTCGCCGTACCCTACTGTGCGCTCTTACCGCACTCTTTTCACCCTTACCCCAAAGGGGCGGTTTAAGTTTCTGTGGCACTTTCCCTATCCTCGCGGACGGTCGCCGTTAG
>WQUV01000013.1 GCA_009781895.1 Candidatus Saccharimonadota bacterium | reverse complement strand
CATCGAATTAAAGAACATGATCCACCGCTTGTGCGGGTCCCCGTCAATTCCTTTATGTTTTAATCTTGCGATCGTACTACACAGGCGGGATACTTAACGCGTTAGCTACGCCACTGAAGGGGTCAATACCTCCAACGGCTAGTATCCATCGTTTACAGCGTGGACTACCGGGGTATCTAATCCCGTTTGCTCCCCACGCTTTCGTGCCTTAGTGTCAGAAACGCCCCAGTAGCCTGCCTACGCTGTCGGTGTTCCTTCTAATATCTACGGATTTCACTCCTACACTAGAAATTCCAGCTACCCCTGACGCTCTCGAGTCTGCTAGTTTAGTAAACAACTGAATGGTTGAGCCACCAGCTTTAATCTACTACTTAACAAACCACCTACGCAACTCTTTACGCCCAGTCACTCCGAATAATGCTTGGGTCCTACGTATGACCGCGGCTGCTGGCACGTAGTTAGCCGACCCTTATTCATTAGTTACAATCATATTTTTCGCTAATAAAAGCAGTTTACGATCCGAAGACCTTCATCCTGCACGCGGCGTTGCTCCATCAGGCTTTCGCCCATTGTGAAAGATTCCCTACTGCTGCCTCCCGTAGGAGTCTGGACCGTGTCTCAGTTCCAGTCTGGCTGTTCGTCCTCTCGAACCAGCTACTGATCGTCGACTTGGTGAGCCATTACCTCACCAACTATCTAATCAGACGCAGGCCACTCCCAAAGCGCGTAAACGCTTTAATCCTTAGATCATATGCGGTATTAGACACTCTTTCGAGTGCTTATCCCTCACTTTGGGGTGTGTTCCCACGTGTTCCTCAGCCGTCCGCCGCTCGACACCCTAGGTGTTTCCGCTCGACTTGCATGTATTAGGCACGCCGCCAGCATTCATCCTGAGCCAGGATCAAACTCTCAATAAAAACTCTACTCTAAGACGAATAGAGGCGCGGGCTCATAGCAGGAGCTAGGACTTATACACTGGTCCGTTAAAACGCTCAACTGCAAGAATACCGCTAAAAAGTTTTGTACTCAAAACAACACGCATACATGTAGTATGCGCAAAAACTGACGATGATATTGCACAACTAAATTGTTAATATATATTCGAGCGGAAGACTAGTAAAGCCCGTAGGTTTACACTCTCTCGCAAGAACTATAATCAGTTTACCTTATCAGAGGGGCTAAGTCAAGGGTTTTTCAGAAGAAAATTAAAGAAAATGGCGACAGGGGTTATCTGCCCCCTCCCCCACCACCACCGCCACCGCCACCAGAGGCGCCGCCGCTCATGCCGCTACTACCAGACGAGCCAGCGCCGTAATTTGCGGTCATAGAACTAGAGAATGAAGTGAGAGAGGTAGAGAAAGTACTCATGTTAAATGCCGCGACGCCGACAAACCAAGTTGGGTGATAGCTGTCACCAGCGTGGGCCATGAGTTCCTTAGTCCAGCTAGACTCGAGACCAAAGAGGACGGCGTAGGGTAGAGCTTTCTCGTACAGATTGACCATGGCTTTATTGTCGCTAATGTTGACGCGCCCAGCACCCTTGACGCTCTGAAGGAACTCGAGGCGCTCCTTTTCAGCTAGCTTGATGTACTCATAGAAGCCGCGGAGGTAGGATTCCTTTTCCCAGCCAGGCTGCAAGAGGTGGGCGTATTTATGCTCAAATCCAGCAAAGGCGATAGAGATGATGCCGAGGCCTATGTTAGAGAATACTAGAATCCAGGTAGCGACAGGGAGAGCTATATTATAGAGGTCGGCTGTAGCACCATCAATGACGGCGAAGCCGATTGCAGCAGAAAAGAAGCCAGCAAATAGATGGAGGGTACCCAGGACACCTAGGAGCTTAGGGCGTTTATCGCGAACTATCCCCTGCTCGGCCAAGCGCTTAAAGACAGACTTCTTGGAGTAATTCTGAAGTTTAGTAGACATACTAGAGCGAGCAGTCATACTAGGTGAAAGATCGATGACCTGACCGTCGGCGAGAACAGAATCACCACTAATGATCTGGAGGAGCTCGCGGTCATCGGGTAGAAGCTTAGTGACACTCTGGATTTCGACTGAGTACTTAGTAGCAGCGAGGGCGCGCATGATACGGCCTTTACTCTGGTCGGGCGGCTGCTCGATTAGCTTGACCTTATGACGGACAGCCATATCTAGGAGCTGGGCCGCAACAGTGCTGCCTTTAGCCTTAGAGGTAAGAGTGGCTGCGGCAGCAAGCGATAGGTCCTTTGGCGGGAGGTATTGTGGCGGAGTAAAGGCTGGTTTATGGAGCTTTTTTGGCGCAGCAACACGCTTGCGATAAAGAATAAAGATCACAACGAAGAATAGTCCGTTGAGACCGGCGATAGATGCTGCGACTATGATGGGGCTATAGGTAGTATGGCGGTAAGGCGCGGGGACGACGAAAGTGTCTGACTCGAAAGCGAGGACAAAAGTAAGATTCTCGCCAGGCTGTAATGGACGGCGAGAGGTGAAGGTGACATAGCCGTCGCTAGGGTGGATCTCAGTAAGACAGTCGGCAGTGTTAGTGGAACCATGGACGCCAACGAAGCAACGGGTTTCATTGGTAAAGCCACCCATAGCTTGGGCTGGTAAAAATACCGTGGCGCTGAGCCGATCAAAACGCTGCTGCCAAGCGGTGCCGTTGGTGTCCCAGTATAGCTCCTGATGAGTGCCGAAATCGGTGATGACGTTCTGGAACTGATAGGATAGCTCGAAACGCTGAGTGCCGCGAAGGTAGGCGTCAGTACCAGTTGAAACCTCAAACCACTGCCCTCCTCCGCGTCGCTGGATCTCCCATATCGGCTCGGGCTGGCCATTACGGAGAATGCCGATGCGGAGATCTTGCAGGACGACATTCTGGCCATCCTGATTGGTGCGAGGAATCTCACGAACGATGCCTTTGTTTTGGTTTCGATTTGGAAACTCGGCGACTAAAAGCTCGTGGACGTCAAGGGTAGTGCCTGACTCGGTGGCATTCAGGCGATAGATAGCGCGGAATTCGCTGAAATGGAAGTTTTGGACGTTGGCAGATACGGGTGCGGCAATGATTAGGGCGCCGATTAGACTGGTGATGACGGCGGTAAGTGCTACCAATAGCTTACTGGGCATGATTTACTCCTTATTAATCTTTATTGCTGCGCAGAACGGTAAGAATCTTGAGCTTGGCGCCAGTTGCGAGAACGGAGCGGCGATAGATGCGGGCAGCAGCAAACATAATTAGTGGCAGAGCGAGGAGAGAGATGCCAAGCGAAATGAGAGCTTGCCAGAGATTGATCTCACCCTGGAAGTAATATACGGGCGCGGCGATTGGTGAGAAAAGCGGGAGGTAGGTGAGGACGAAACGGAGTGGCTCGATGGCTGAGAAAGCCGGGATAACGACAGCCATATAAGGGACAAGGAGGACA
Source organism: Candidatus Saccharimonadota bacterium (assembly GCA_009781895.1). Classification (GTDB taxonomy): domain Bacteria; phylum Patescibacteriota; class Saccharimonadia; order Saccharimonadales; family Saccharimonadaceae; genus WQUV01. Next base: position 10,064 of record WQUV01000013.1, on the reverse strand, counting down.
TACATGACAGGCTGAATGGCGACGTTGACTTCTTCGGCGCGAGAAACGGTGGAAGCGAAGGCGGCATAGAGAGTGGCGTAACTGAAGTAGCCGACGATGAAGAAAGCGATGGCGAGCCAGATGGCGGAGCCAATATTGATGCCGGCGAAAATGTCGCCCATCAGACCAAAACCACGAGCGGCGGCGTAGCCAGCGAGCAAGATGATGGCAAGCTGGACAAGACCGACTACAGCGATACCGATGATCTTACCGACCATGAGCTCGAAACTAGACATGCTGGAGAGCAAGATCTCAACGATACGAGAAGACTTCTCCTCTGCTACGACTTGAGCTATCATGGCACCAGTCATGGTAATAGCGAGGAATAGCAAAATACCAACACCGAAGCCGATCCAGTAGCGGACGCTGGCGCCAGAGTCAGGGTTTTCTTCCTGGTATTCGGTCCAGAGCTCATTGAAACGAACGGCGACCTGCAGGCGAACTTCTTCGGCGTCGAGTCCGTACTGAGCCATAACTTCCTCTTCGGCTTGGGCTTGGAGGGCCATCTGGGTACGGGCGAACTCAGGAATCATGGCGTCGGAGACAGCGTCGTCATTCGCGCGAGAGGCGAAGAAAGCGAGACCAATGACACCGAGTACAACCGCGAGAGTACCGAGGATGTAGGCTTTGTTGCGCATCTTGGTGATCATTTCGCGTTTGGCGATAAGCCAGACATTGCGAAACCAGAGGTTTTTGGGCTGAGACCCTGGAGTATTAGGCATTTTGGGCCTCCTTTTCTTGTTTGACTTCGTCCTGAGCGATCAAATCGCCGAAGATATTCTTGAGAGGGGTTGGGATCTTGATGGTCTCAGGGACTTTTGCTTGCTTACGTAGCGCCGCTGGAGTGCCTGTAGCGATGATTTGGCCGCGGCTGATGATGGCGACTTCGGTCGAGATCTGGTCGATAAGCTCGAGCTGATGAGAGGAGAATAGGATAGGCATGCCGCTCTTAGCTTGCTCGCGGATGACGTTTGACATCGTTTCGACTGCCATAGGGTCGAGACCAGAGAACGGCTCGTCTAATATGAGCGCACGAGGTTTAGCGATAAGGGCAACGGCGAGCTGGACTCGTTGCTGATTACCAGTAGAGAGGGTCTCGAGATTTTTGCCAGCGTACTCCATGATATTAAGGCGCTCCATCCATTCGAGGGCTTGCTTGCGGGCTGCGGCCTTTTTCATGCCGCGGATTTCGGCGAAGAACATAAGTTGTTCAAGGACTTTCATTTTAGCATACAGACCACGCTCGGATGGCATGTAGCCAATTTGGCGACGATCATTAGCGGTGGCAGGGCGGCCATCGATGATGACTTCCCCGCTGTCGGATAATAACACTCCCATGATGATACGCATCAGCGTGGTCTTGCCTGCGCCGTTTGCGCCAACGAAACCAGTGATTTCGCCTGGTTTCATAACTAAATTAACGTCTTTTAGCGCCTGCTTACGGCCAAAAGACTTGTTGATACCCCTAACTTCGATTTTCATATAAAAATTATAGCACTTTGGTTTTATCTTTATCAAGGATAATTAGTTGATTTTGACCTTACTGATAGCAACCTGAAGTTGCGCTACTTCATTTTTACAAGGTGGATAACAGGGGTAAATATGATGATGCGAAGTTGCGCTACTTGGGGAGATGACTAATCGACTTCGGGTTCGACTGATATGGTAGAATATAGGTAATATAGGCTGTATAAATTGGAGGGGTATGAAGATTACAAAATTTGATCATTCGGGGTTTTTGATTGAGAAGGATGGGCGTGGGCTAGTAATGGATCCGGTTGAATACCAGAATAAGCTGCCGGAGTTTAGGAATCTGGATGTGGTTATTGTGACGCATTTACATGGCGATCATTACCAGCCAGAAGTGATTGCGAAGATTCGAGAGGCTAACCCAGGTGTTAAGGTTTTTACCACAGCAGACAGCACAGAATTGATTGGCGAAGGTGGGGTGGTGGTGAAAAGCGGTGACAAAATCACGGCAGGTGTGTTTGAGTTGGAGTTTTACGGCGAAGATCACGCCGAGATTGTATCTGGACAGGTGCCGTGCGGCAACATAGGCGTAATGGTGGATGGAGTGCTTGCGAATTCGGGTGACTCGTTCGCAATACCGCCGCAGACTCCTGAGATTCTTCTGGTGCCAGTATCAGCACCCTGGCTGAAGTCTGATGAGACTATGACGTTCATAAAAGCAGTTAAGCCGAAGCTTGCTATCCCGACTCATGACGCACTAAACTCGGAGCTCGGTAACACAATTTATGATAACTGGATAGGTAAAGCCTGCGAAGAAGCTGAGTGCGAGTACAAGAATATTCACTATGGCGAGATAATATAAAGATGCGGACATATACACCAGAAGGAGTTCGGTTGGTGCCGAAGCAGGCGGAGAAAGTGTTTTCGGGGAGAATCTTTGACGTATATCACTGGCAACAAGAGATGTTCGATGGTAGCCAGGCGACTTTCGAAATGATTAAGCGGCAAGATACGGTGAATATCCTCGCGATACGCGATGACAGAATCGTGGTGGTGCGCGACGAACAGCCAGGTAGAGGTGCGATATGGTCGCTACCTGGAGGGCGCCATGATGACGAGTCCGAGACCGAACTGGAGGCGGCAAAGCGTGAAATGCGAGAGGAGACTGGGCTGTCTTTCCGTGAGTGGAAGTTAGTAGAATGCACGGAACCGATTAAGGCTACGAATAAGATCGAATGGCTGTTGTATTTGTTCGTGGCGACCGAGTTTACGGACGAGACGGAACAAAAGCTGGACGCGGGCGAGAAGATCCAGATAGAGTATTTGAGTTACGAGGAGTTTCTAGAGATAAGCTCGGGCTCAGATGGGGGCAACTTGAGGGACTTCCATAGGATCGTCAAGGACGCTGGTAGTATTGATGAATTAAAGGTCTTGCCAGACCTGCTTCAATCTTGACTAAGCTTGACTTTAGGGGTGAGATTTGAGATAATACAGAGGTTAAACAATTTTAAGGAGAATAGATGAAAGATGTAACCATCTTGGAGTTGAAGGGCCGCGAAATTGCAGGTCGAAAAGTGGCTGCATTGCGCGATCAAGGTCTAATTGTAGGCGTAGTTTACGGTAAGACCTTCCCTGCTGCAAAGGTGCAAGCGGAATATCTACCAGCAGAACGAGCGCTAGAAGCGGTCGGCTACCACTCGCCAATCAAGCTAATGATTGACGGCAAAGAACAGCTAGCTATGGTGAAGAATGTCGCGGTTGACGCGGTGAGTCAGAGAGTTTTCAATGTGGAGTTCCACGCGATTTCACAGGATGACGTGGTTGTGGCTGAGACACCAATCGAATTCGTTGGTTACGGTGAGTCTGAGGCTGCTAGATTCAAGCTCGACTTCCTAGCAGCGCTAGAGCAGGTCGAGGTCAAGGCGAAGCCAGCTGACCTACCGAAAGGTCTTGAGGTCGACGCGTCTGGTATGGTGGACCACGAAAGCGTATTGAAGATTTCTGATATCAAGTTGCCAAATGGCGTGAAGTTCGCGGATGCTGAGATTGACATGGAGCAAGTGATTGCAACAGTCTATGATGCGGCGGCGGAAGCCGCAGCACAAGAAGAGGCTGACAAGGCCGCGGCGGAAGCTGCAGCGGCAGCGGCTCCAGTAGCTGACGCTCCGGCAGCAGAAACTGCTCCAGCTGAAGAAGCAAAGTAACGAAGTAGCGCAACTTCAAGAACATACCCCTTTTTACAGGGGTGTTTTCTTGCGCTGAAGTTGCGCTACTTCGGAGAATGCTAGTCGCGGGAGTTGGCGATAAGTCGTTTGAGGAAGGCTTTGCGGGCCTTGTCGACGTTCTTGTTGTCACCTTTCCAGGCATTGAAAGCGGGATCTTGGAGGGCGCGGGCGAAAGAATAAGTGACAGGCCACATGAATGGACCGCTTGTCCAGACGGCTTTGAGATTGGCCGTGGCGCCTTCTGGGGTCTGCCCGCCAGAGAGAAAGACGACGCCAGCAAGTTCGCGTGGGACGGTTTTCTTAAGGACTACTGCGGTAGCTCGACCAACCTCCTCTGCGGTGCTTGGCTTTTTGAACTTCTTGCCCGCTAGGACCATGTTTACCTTGAGAATGGTGCCAGGAAGTTCGACTCTGTATTCTTTGAGACATTCGAAGAGCTTGACGAGGAACTTTTCGGTGTATTTAGCGCAGTCGTCGATGGAATAATTGCCGTCATGGACGAGCTCAGGCTCGACAATCGGCACGATACCAGCTTCTTGGCAGTCTAGCGCGTATTGTGCTAATGCTTTGCAGTTTTCGTCAATGGCGCGAGTACTTGGCGTACCGTCAGCAACGAAGAAGGCGGAGCGCCACTTGGCGAAACGGAGGCCACGCTCGTAATAAATCTTGAGGCGCTCAGGCAAGCCAAAGAGACCCTCGGTTGTCTTCTCGCCCTTCTTGCCGAAGTCGACCAGGCCTTGATCAACCTTAACCCCAGGGATAATGCCCTGAGTGGCGAGGAAATCTGTGAAGTTCTGTCCGTTGTCAGCGAGCTGGGTGGTTGTTTCGTCAAAAAGAATGACGCCGCTAGAGTATTTGGCGAGCTCTGGGAGCCCTAATAGGACATTACGATAGTCACGGCGATGCTGTTCGTCATCTGGGATACCCAGTGAAGCAAAGCGCTTTGCGATAGAGCCGCCGCTTTCGTCAGCGGCGAGGATGCCGAGTGACATAATTTGCTGCGCGGTCTTGGCGAGCTCGCTACCCTCGACTCGCAAGGTGGCGCGAAGATCACCGAGACCTTCGAGGATGTCGGCGAGGCGCGGAGTACTGGTCAGAGTGGACTGCTCGACCATACCCTTGGCGATGGCAAGAGAGCTTGCTGTGTCGTAGCCCAGAAGCCAAGTGCCAATGATAGAGGCGTGTATCAAGGAGCGAAGGCTTGATATTGAGTGGATGTTGCCCTTTGATGTTTCGATCTGCACTGTATACATAAGGCCGTTAGCGAAGATGCTTATATGGTCAACCGGAGAGCTAAGCGGGCAAGAAATGTCTGGTTGGCCCTGAAAGAACGACTCATCGCCATGACCGCACAAAATAACGTCGTTGTCTTTGGCGTATTTCTCGATCTTCTTCATTTCACTACGACTGAGGAGCGAGGTGTCGTCGACAAAGATGGCGTCTGGAGCTTCCTTTGGTGGCTGCCAGAAAACCTTCTCATTGGCACCAGAGAGAACTACCGAACCACGGCCATTATTTAAGATGTAGCGATGAGGCGGAAAAGTATCGTCGACATAATCAACTTTATGCCCCATACGGTATAATACCTCAGATACCACAGCAGACCCAGACATTGTAGCGGTGCGTCGCAAAAGCTTCTGTTCGGAACCATCGAAAGCGAGGTCAAGATGCTCTATGTTGTCTTCGTCGCGGAGGAACTCCCCTGCTATTTGTAAATAGACATCTTTGACGTATTGCCCCACCACACATACTCGCATGCTATTTTACCTTTCTTACCTTATAATAAATTGACGGTCCAAAACGAAGTGGTGCGAGCGGTCGCTGCAATGGGCGCTCAATAGCTGCTAGTATTTTATGACCAAAGATCTTCTTGAGTCTAGGGCTCCTGAAGTTACTGACGCTAAGGACGCGCTCGACTTCGAGGTTGTTGTCACGGAAAAGCTGCTCAACGTACTTAGGATGATAGTTATAGAAATCACCCTTGTTTAACTCTTTGAGCCTTGATGGCTTGCGGTCGAAGGGATTGATGTCGCTCTTGCCGCGCCAGTACTTCAGCATCTTGGCGACTGTTTTCTTGTTGGCTACTTCAAGCACTAGGGTGCCGCCTGGCGCCAGGACGCGGGATAGCTCTTTGATGATAGCTGGTAAATCACCGAAGTGATGAGTCGCACGAACCATCAGCATGGCGTCAATCTCGCCGTTTTTGAATGGCATCTTGTGGACGTCACCCTGAACGGTCTCGACCTGGTCGCCAAATTCTTTCTTAGCGTCGGCTAAGAGCGTCTTTGAGTAGTCAAAGATGATAACCTTGCCGTAATTACGTGGTAGGTATTCGTTAGCCAGTCGACCATAGCCGCCAGCAATGTCAATAAAAACCTTCGCTTTCTTAGGGAGAAGAAGCTGAATGGCGCGGCGGTCGCTCTTGTCCTCATATTCACGATCCTGCCAAAAAATCCCTTTATAATCATAATTGTTGTAGTCTGCCAAAATCTCGCTCATGTATACATTCTAGCACAGCCTATGATAAAATAGAAGTATGGCAGAGCGTGGCGTAAAGCGTGGGATTAGGCGGATTCTAGGTGTACGAACCTGGATGATAGTGCTGGTATGGATAATGCTCTTTCCTGTGATGCTGATGGCGCTTAGAGTGGATAACTTACGCATGGAGCGAATGCGTGTGGATGTATTTACAGCTGATGAGGCAGGTGACTACAAGGAGATCGAAAGAACCCTCAATGAACTGCTCAGGTTCTCGAGCCGCCATATGAACGCTAATACTGGCGTGTTCTATCTGCAACACTCCTATGACCGCGCGGTCGAAGCGGCAGCTAAAGAGATGGGTGATGTTAATATCCACCGAGATGTAGCGCGACATTGCGAGAGATTATTTAATAACCGCTGGTCGCTGGCGTTCGTAGACTGTATGGTGAACGGACTCGCAGAGCACCCGGGTGGGTCGGCGATCGTATTCCCTGAGCCAGCGCTGTTCCGCTATGAGTTCGTGTCGCCACCATTCTCTTTCTCGGTAGCTGGGATCGTCAGCGCTCTCTGGTTCTTGATGGCGCTACTACTGGTAGTGCGCTTAGTGTACTACGCAGTCCTGCGTGTTTCTCTGGAAATACTTAAGAAAAAAGAGAAAACCCCTTGACTCTCTCTGGTAACTCCAGTATTATAGGGGTATAAGCTAAATAAAGGAGGATATAATGGCTTATAGTCAAGTGAACTCGAAAGGTGTTACTTACTATCTACACAAGTCAGAAGTGACTTTGCGAGGTGGTAAGCCACAAACGATTTACTTCTTCACTAAGGTGCCAAAGAACGCCAAAGGTGAGCCAGTAGATCTACCAGAGGACCGAATGGTTAAGGAAAACCCACGAAACGGTTTCCTAACACTTTCGAAGAAGGCTTAACTCAAATAGCGTAGTAAACATAACTTCAGATCCCCCGCAAGGGGGATTCTGGATTTGAAGTGAAGGACTAAAAGCAAGGAGAAAGCCTAGCGCGAAGCCCCACAAGTAAAACCTATGGGGCTTGGAAGCGTTAGTAAACTACACTTACTCTGTAACGTCCTCGATAGCGGACAGTAGCGAATCCTCAGCACCACGGCTGGTCTTGCGGACGGCTTTTGGCTTCTGGTCTAGCTCAACATCGAGGTCGTAGCCTGTGAGACGTGAAGCGAGTCGGACGTTCTGACCTTGCTTACCGATAGCGATAGGTTGCTGATCCTCGGTAACGAAGACCTTAGCACGGCTATTCTCGTTATCAAGCTCAACGCGCATGATTTCGGCTGGTGAGAGAGCTTCGCGGATGAACTCTGGCATGTTATCGCTCCAGATGACGACATCGATCTTCTCGCGATCACCGATCTCGCTCTGAACAGCCTGGACGCGGACACCACGGCCACCAACTAGAGTACCGACTGGATCAATGCCTGGAGCACCAGCGGCAACTGCGATCTTGGTGCGACGGCCGGCCTCGCGAGCGATAGCCTTAATCTCAACCAGGCCATTCTCAAGCTCTGGGACTTCCTGGCGGAAGAGATATTCTACAAACTCGGCAGCAGCGCGGCTTACAATGAGGTCCGCACCCTTATCGCTACGCTCTACACCCTTCAAGTAGACCTTGAGGCGCTGACCGACACGATAATGCTCACCTGGGATCTGTTCGCGCTCTGGCATAATAGCGGTAGCGCGACCGAGGTCGACGCGAACGGCGCGATCAACACGAGCTACTGTCGCCTGTACTACCGAACCGATGCGGTCTTCGAAGAGGACGAGCATCTTTTCGCGCTCAAGTTCGCGGAGCTTGCTGACCAAGACCTGCTTGGCAGTTTGGCTCGCGACACGACCGAGGTCGCCGACGATATGAGCTTCTTCGAGGATATCACCAAGCTCGGCGTTCTTCTTGGTTTTCTTGGCGTCCTCTAGGGCGATCTCGGTGTCTGGATTGAACGGATGACCGTCTTCGTCTTCTTCCCCGCTAACTACTGTCCGCATGATAAATGCGGTAGCTTCACCGGAGTTAAGGTTAAGCTCAGCACGAACATTCATTTCGCGCTCGCCGTAATCACGGCGCCAAGCTGCGGCAATCGCCTGCTCAATAATAGCGACGACTTCTGCTTCTTCGAGATTTTTCTCTTCGGCAATGATGCGTGCCATAGCGCCCATCTGTTTGAGGTCTAATACTTCCATGTTCTCCTTTCAAAAAGTTTTCCTGCCACACGGCAGGATATTAAAGTATGCTCCTATTATACTCTACCGTCACGAGCAAATCAAGTGCCCAGGCTACCTACCAAGAACCACAAGTCAAACTCCACCGACTGCAGACCTGAGGTGTAAGTCGCAGCTCCCCAATACGCGCAGTATCCCTGCCAGTGAAGTTATTCCATGTACCACCAATATTATCAGAGCAACCGCCAAGATTCTCCTGGATGGCCAAATTGCGGGACTGAGCATAGCGAATCATGTCATTCTGCAGGTAGCAGAGAGGCGATTGCGGAAAATGAGATATCCTAGTCAAGCTCCTTGTATCTATGGGTGGACGTGAGGTGTCAGCACAGGTATAGAAACTGCCGTCAGCAGCCTGGCAATTCGTGGCTACCCAGAGGTCGACGGTAAGCCAAGCAAATACGAGGTGGTCGTTGAGGTTGTGATCACTTATACCTATATGGATAACACGATCTATTGCCGGTCGAATAACTGTTTCATTGATTCTGGTACGTGACAGCTCTCTGCCGTAAGCATTATAGGCGACACGATAAGTTATCCGACTGGTGCCTTCCTGCCCGAACTGCACAAGCCACTGAACACCTGTGAGCATATTGGGGTCGCGAACATAGCGAGTCTCTAGGCGAATAATTTCGTCAATTGTGACGTCCCGAAACTCTACCGCAATACTGCCGCTTTCACCCTCGCCATCACTTTCGCCAATAACCGAGCCGTCATCTTGGACTTCTATGCCGAGACGACCAACTATGCGGTCTTCAGAGGTAACGATAGCGAGATTGTGTTGCCCAGGCTCGACACCAACTTGAGTGAACGCAGCACTAAGGCCAGCAATTTGGATAACATCACCGCTTTGCCTGACAAAGAAGGAGCCTAGAAACTGAGGATTAGGAGAGAAAATCCAAACTAAGACGCGCTCGCCAGCGTTAACTTCCCTGCCCCTAAACTCAAGGACATCGTTATGTATGATGCGGGAGCTCAGTGCAGGAAAGGTCGATATTAAGCTCTCTATGTCAGCTACGGGCGGTGGTGGCCCCTCTCCGTCAACTATGGTTGTGTGGTCATCGTCTATGGTATCACCCCCGCTCATAAGCAAAGACAGCCCGCCAATCAACAAGAGAGCTAAAAGAGCAGCCCCTCCTATGATGATCCAGGTCTTATACTGAGCGATTTTACTGGATAGCGAATGGGGTTGAGGTGTCTCTGGGGTAGCACCATCTTCGGCTATCGCGCCATCAGCTGGCTCGACTACCTCAACCGAATTAGTTTGTAGGCTCTCCGGCTCCACCCTCATCCTCCTTAGCTTCGCTACCCTTGGACTCTTCGTCCTTAGTCATAAGTGCGACAGATGCGACATAATCGCCAGCGTTCAGTTTCATAATACGGACTCCCTGAGTGGCGCGACCGAGGTGCGGGAGATCTTTAACAGCTACGCGAATGGCCTGACCCTTGGTGGAAATGAGGAGTATCTCCTCGACACTTGGGGCGATGACCTGAACGTCCATAAGGGGACCAGTCTTAGCCGTAACTACTGCAGCCTTAATGCCGACGCCGCCACGCTTGTGAGTATCAAAACTACTAGAGTCAGTAAGTTTACCGTACCCAT
>WQUV01000012.1 GCA_009781895.1 Candidatus Saccharimonadota bacterium | reverse complement strand
AGCGCAAAAAGATGGGCAACCTAAATTGGCTGCCCATCTTTCTCTGATGAACCTTATCTCAACTACCCAAGCCCAAGTAAAAAATTTTTTTACTGCGGGTTTGAGTAAGGTATTTTTGGTGCGCTCGAGAGGACTTGAACCTCCACAGCCGAAGCCATATGCACCTCAAGCATACGTGTATACCAGTTTCACCACGAGCGCGCGACCTAGTAATATAATAGCATATTCAGGGGGTATTTTCAATGAGAAGGCCGCCCTAAATGCAATGGGCGGCCGCTTGGATGCTGATTATTGCATGAGGATACTTTTACTGCGATCGATGCCGACATTCTTTAATGGGCTTCGGAAGAAGTCAAGAGAAGCTTTAATGTCTGCTTGGCGGACAATCTTGGCTTCAGGGGAAAAAGGCTTACGCTCCATATAGTTCCAGCGAGTTGCGAGGCGAGCAAGAGGAATGTGCGAAGAAATGATGTTGCGTATCTTGTCATCAAAGCTCTCGCCGACATATTGCGGGAAGTCACGTCTAGCAGCGCGAGCTGACATGAAGCTATGAGTCAAGAAATGTAAATCAAAAAACCTACAACGACCATTCTGAGCGGGTGGCAAGACTTCGATATGCCAGTCATAACCATAGTCATAATCGTGGAGCAGCCCGCCGATGGCAGCTGCGATATGATCCAACCCACGACGCTTCGCTTTCTTCCAAGCCATAAAAGAGACCTTTAGAGAGTGGAAGAATGTTGAACTGGTTTGATGGTGCCAGATAGCGCGCATCCGCAAGAACAGGGGGCTGAAGAGGACCTTCTCAACATCATCCAGATAGTCTGGGTGATGCTCTGCGATATCCAGTAGATAGTCGCAGATCGGATCGCTCTCGGCAAGCATTCTGGGCGTGCGCTCAAAAAGGCGATTAATGCGGCGTGCGAGCTCCTTATCGGCTCGAGATTGACGCTTTGGGTGATAGTGACTTAATACCCAATATAGCGCTCCTCGGCGCTTGGAGTCGCGAACCGCCTCGCCTAGCGAGTCAGTGTCAACGCCATGCTGACTAAGGTAGGCGGAGAGCTCAGGATTGCCTTCGAGGATCCTCTCTAGTTCTCTGATCTCAGCGATATAGATCTGATCTTCGCCAGAGGCAATATATTCCTTGCGAGACTCATCGTAAGACACACAGATCAGCTCCTTCTATATAATCAGTATTTTGTAAAGGTACTTTTCTTATTATATCATGTTTATGTTAAAAACGCAAGTTTACGAGGCTAGGTTTAGGCTCTAAGCGCCTCGCGTTATGCTACGAGGCGCTTTGCTGTAGTCTGGTTTAGTTATGGAGTTTAGCTGCGTCTGGGAGCTTTGTGAGAGGTTTAAGTACGGCAGTGACCTCCTCCTCCTCTAAGGTTTCTTTCTTGAGGAGTTCGGAAGCCAAGGCCTTGAGGGCGTCAATGTTGGTCTTTAGTACAGCTTCAGCGCGTTTAGTAGCCTCGATGGTCAGAGCCTCGACCTCTTCGTCGATCTCGCGAGCGGTAGCTTCGGAATAGTCGTACTTCTTGCCACCGAGCCAGCCTGAGTCGACTTCTGGGAAGACGCGGTTGCGCATCTTCTTGCTCATGCCTTCTTCGATAACCATAGCTCGAGCGATGTCAGCAACATGACGAAGGTCGGATCCAGCACCCGTGGTAACAGCATCTGGGCCGTAAATAAGGCTCTCAGCGATACGTCCACCCATGGCACGGGCCATCACGTCTTTGAACTCATAGATACTTTTGTATGAGCGGTCTTCTGGGGGCAAGAACCAAGTAACACCGCCAGTGCGTCCACGTGGAATGACGGTAACTTTATGGACAGGATCGGAGTCGGGGAGGACGAAGCCGACAACGGCGTGCCCAGCCTCGTGGTAGGCGGTAAGTTCGCGCTCTTTCTCGTTCATGGCTTTATTCTTGCGTTCTGGGCCGATGGCGACCTTTTCGAAAGCCTCGACGACTTCGCGGTTGCCGACTTCTTTCTTGCCTTCACGAGCAGCGATGATAGCAGCTTCGTTGGCGATATTAGCGAGATCAGCGCCTGCAAGGCCCGTAGTCTTAGCGGCCAGTGACTTAAGGTCGATATTCTTGTGTGGTTTGTTCTTAAAATGAACAGCGAGGATTTCTTCGCGGTCTTTGCGTTCTGGAAGCTGGACATTAATGTGCCTATCGAAGCGACCAGGACGGAGGAGGGCGCGGTCAAGCATGTCGATGCGGTTAGTCGCAGCGATAACGATGACACCAGTTTTACCGTCGAAGCCGTCCATTTCGACGAGGATTTGATTGAGGGTTTGCTCGTCTTCGCGACCAGCACCACCGCGAGCATCGCGCTTGTGGGCAACGGCGTCAATCTCGTCGATAAAGATGATAGACGGAGCGTTCTTGCGAGCCTTAGAGAAAAGGTCGCGAACTCGAGACGCACCAACACCAACAAACATCTCAGCGAACTCAGAACCAGAGATTGAGAAGAACGGTACGCTAGCTTCGCCAGCGACGGCCCGTGCCATCAGGGTCTTACCAGTACCTGGATCGCCTGCAAGGAGAAGTCCGGTTGGGATACGAGCTCCGAGAGCCTCGTACTTCTTGGGTGACTTAAGAAAATCGACAACTTCAAGCAGGTCCTGCTTGGCGTGTTCGTTGCCAGCAATGTCGTCAAATTTGATTTTCTTGCTGTCGTTATAGACTTTGGCGTTAGCCTTACCGAACCCCATTGCCTGATTGTTGGCGCCATTCATCTGGCGGAGCATGAAGATAAAGAGCCCAGCGATAAGCGCAATTGGCACTATAGTTAAGACGACATTCCAGATAATACCACCCCAAGCACTTGGTTCGGTGATAGTGACTTCTATGTCAGAGTCAACATTGACGCCTTGCTCAAAGATAGAGCTACCAGACTCTTTGCGGGAAACCTGAGTGGCTTCCTCATATCCGCGTAAGGTGACACGGACTTCTTGGCCGATGATTTCAATAGCAGCAATCTCGCCTTCATTAGCGCGGCGAATGACATCAGAGATAGGGACTTCTTCTAATTGGTCAGCGCCGCTGCCACCCTGCCAGGCTGATGAAGCAGCTAGAATAATAATTGCTATAAATAGCCAAAAGAAAAGATTGCGAATTAGATTCGACTTTTTGCTTGGCTTCTTGGACGATGGCGCTTTGGCGCCTTTTTTGTCACCTTTATAAACTGGCATTTTTCTCCTAAATAATTTTATTTTTAGTGAAACTAAAAACTGGTCGGGGTTAAAGGACTCGAACCTTCGACCTCACGGTCCCAAACCGCGCGCGCTACCAACTGCGCCAAACCCCGCCACATATAGTATAGCATGTAGGCTATTTCTTTGCAACAGAAATACGATTTGAATTGACCGCTTTTGCAACGTCTTTTGAGAGCGAGAATACGAGAATTAGACCCTTAGTTAAGCGATGGTCAAAGTCATTACGCTTAGCGAATGAAATAAGTCGCTCATGCTGACGCTCGTCGGCCTCCAAGATGACAAGACCGTTACGCGAGAGCTTGGTCGGGACCTCCTGGAGCAGTTTCTTGATGTAGAACAAACCTTCGTCACCAGCGTAAAGGGCGCGATCAGGTTCAAAGGCAGTCTCTGGGCTGACTTCCCAAGACCGATCAACGTAAGGGAGATTGGCAATGATCAGATCATAAGTGCCACGGAAGTCTTTCATCAAATTAGACTGGACAACCTTACCACCAACGCCGTGTAGGCGCATATTATAAGCTGTGACTTCAAGAGCAGCAGAGGAGATGTCTCCCAGCGAAACTTTTGCGTTCGGTATCTCGAGCGCCAGAGTGATGCCAATTACACCAGAACCAGTGCCGACATCTGCAATACGAGGGTTGCGCACTGGCAAGAGCTTAACTATCTCGATGATAGTCTCAGTCTCAGGGCGAGGAATTAGGACGCTATCGTTGATGGCGAATTCGCGACCGTAGAACTCTTTCTGCTCGACAATATAAGCAAGCGGCTCGCGATTTTTGCGGCGCTCGAGTAGAGCATTAGCTAGAGCTATAGTCTCCTTGCCGAGAGTGACATCAGACAGAGAGTGGATGTGGGATCGATCGACTGGCTTATTCTTCTCTACACTAATGGCGGTTGCGAGCAGGAGCTCGGCATCGAGCCGCGCGCTCAAGACCCCAACTTTCGCCAAGGCTCGCTCGGCATTTGCCACCCAGCTAGTAACTGTCATGTCCTACTCCTCCTCTTGTGTTTCTAGTATACCTTCGCCAGAGCCTAATTTCAACTCATTCTTCGTGAGCTCTTCGACTAGGTCGTCAATATCGCCCTGCATAGCGGCTGGAATACTGCTACGTGAGTAATGAATACGGTGGTCAGTGATGCGATCCTGAGGGAAGTTATAGGTGCGGATTTTTTCGCTACGATCGCCAGAGCCGATGAGTGACTTACGAGCGTCAGAAGCCTTCTGGCGCTCTTCCATCATTTGCTTTTCGACTAGGCGAGAGCGGAGGATGGTCATGGCACGCATGCGATTCTGGAGCTGGGAGCGTTCGTCTTGCATCGAAACGACAATGCCAGTCGGGATATGAGTTATGCGAACTGCCGAGTCAGTAGTATTGACCGACTGCCCGCCCTTGCCGCCTGCGCGGAAGATGTCGATACGTAGATCCGCCTGATTGATTTCGATGGCGGCCTCTTCGACCTCAGGTAGAACGGCGACGGTGACAGTTGAGGTGTGGACGCGACCCTGACTTTCAGTAACAGGAACACGCTGGACACGATGGACGCCGCCTTCGAATTTGAGGCTACCGTAGGCATTCGGACCAGTGACCTGAAAGATGACTTCTTTATAGCCCCCAGTGTCGTTATGGTTCTCACTGAGAAGTTGAGTTTTAAGTCCGCGATTTTCGGCAAAACGCACGTACATTCTATATAGTTCGCTGGCAAAAAGGGAGGCCTCGTCACCGCCAGCGCCAGCGCGGATCTCGACGATGGCTGGCTTGTCGTCATTAGGGTCTTTAGGCAGGAGCTTCTCTGTTATTTGAGCGCGAAGTTGATCAACTTCAGCTTCCGTGACTTGGATGTCTTCGCGGGCGAGAGCGACGATTTCAGCATCCTCATTCGCAAGTAATTCTTGAGATTCGCTAATAGATTTTTCGGCAGACTTAAGGGCGTCATCCAGCTCGATGAGCTCATTTATTTCGGAAAGCCGACGACCCTTGTTCGCAAACTCACTGTTTTGATAGGCATCGGGCTTAGCTAAAAATTGCTCTATTTCATTCTGTTCGGACTCTAGTTTCTCTCTATCTATTTGCATAATATTTTTATTATAGCATGGCTTGATAAAATCGGCGCTGTGGGATATAATGGCGAAATGATCAGGTTATTAAGATACCTAGGACCGAAGGAATGGCTATTGCTGCTAATTGCAGTGATTTTTATTGTGATTGGCGTCTGGCTGGATCTATCTATACCGTATCACTTAGGCGAGATTACTAATATCGTAACCATGGAAGATTACGGCACTATGCAGCAAATCTGGGAGCACGGCGGCTGGATGCTAGGGCTTGCGATTAGCAGTATGGCGACGTCATTTGTGGTGGCATGGGCGGCATGTATATTGTCGGCGAAGCATAGCGCGAAAATGCGAAAAGCTGTGTATGAACGAGTGGGTGACTATTCGAGCGCTGAAATTAAGAAGTTCAGTGTGGCGAGCCTAATCACTCGAAGCACGAATGACATCACGCAGGTGCAGATGTTCGTCGCTATCTTCATCCAAACAATGATTATGGTGCCAATTATTGCGGTCTGGGCGGTCTCAAGGATGATGGAGTTGAATATGGATCTTGCTCCAGTAACAGCTGGCGCGATTATCTTAGTAGCAGTGCTCGCAATTATTATAACAATTATATGTCTACCAAAGTTTAAACGAATCCAAACCTTAACTGACAGGCTAAGCTTAGTATCGCGCGAAAACCTGACGGGCATTCGTGTGGTGCGAGCCTATAATGCAGAGAGATTTGAAGAAGCAAAGTTTGACCAGACGAACACTAAGCTAGCACGGACGAATTTGTTTGTAAGTGCGACAATGGGCCTGGCTGGACCATTCTTCGCAGTGATATTCAGTGGATTTATTGTGGCGTTATTCTGGTTGGGCGCATATCTTATGAGTGAAGGACGAGTAGAGGACCCAGCGGGGTTCTTTGGGGACATTATGATGTTTATGCAATACAGCTTTTATGTACTCGGCACCTTCGTGATGATGATTTGGGTGCTGACGATGCTGCCTGGCGCACTAGTGAGCGCAAAGCGTATTAACGAAGTGCTGAGAACTGAGCCGACAGTCAACGATGAAGTGGCGGATCAAGTAGGTCTAATTGAAGCATTCAAGCAAGATGGCAGAGTCGAGTTCGACGCAGTAAACTACAAGTATCCTGGAGCGGATGAAAACGTCCTAGAGAATATTGACTTTACAATCAAGCGAGGCGAGACAGTAGCTTTTATTGGCAGTACTGGTTGTGGTAAGAGTACACTAGTTAATCTGTTGGCACGGATCGCCGACCCAACTTTCGGCAAGATCAAGATCGGCGGAATCGACATTCATAGCATCAAACAAGAAGAGCTACACGATTTAGTCGGATTCGTACCGCAGACGGCGACACTATTTAGTGGAACAATAAAAGAAAACATCGCCTTCGGTACGGTGGAAGGCAAGAAGGCAAGCAAGAAACAGATCGAGCAAGCCCTAAAAACAGCCCAAGCTTGGGACTTTGTCTCAAAGCTTGATAAAGGTCTAGACTCAAAAGTCGAACAGCGCGGGAAGAACTTCTCAGGCGGGCAAAGGCAACGACTCTCGATCGCACGAGTCTTGGCTAGACAGCCACAGATTCTGATTTTTGACGATACTTTCTCGGCACTAGACTATAGGACTGACCGCAAGTTGCGCGAGGCTCTACGAAAAGACATTGAGGGGGCGACAGTGATTATCGTGGCGCAGCGAATTGGTACGATTCGGAATGCCGACCAGATTTTCGTTCTAGACAAGGGTGAGATTGTAGGTCGCGGTAAGCACGAAGAACTTCTGAAGAGCTGTGAAATTTACCAGCAGATTGCCGCGAGCCAGCTATCGGAAGAGGAGCTGAAGCGATGAGTGAAGAAAAGACCCAAAAGAAGAAGGCGAACTTCAAGCAAACGCTAGTAGCACTACTCACATACTGCAAGCCATGGTATCCAGGTATTGTGATAGCGCTTGTTTTTGCGATTGGGTCGGCGATACTGCAGGTCGTGGCGCCACGGCAGGTTGAACGAATGACCGACTATATGATCAACGGCCTAATGGGGCTAAATCCAGACTGGTACTCGGGAGTGGTGGCAGTTGGCGTATTACTAATCGTGATTTATGCGGTGAGCTTTGTGCTAGGCTATACACAGCAGTTTATTATGGCTCTGATTTCAGCGCGATTGGCGCGGAGACTGCGTGGCGACATGTCGCAAAAAATTAATAAATTACCTCTAGCACACCTAGACAAGACGCCGACTGGCGATACATTAAGCCGAATCACTAATGACGTTGACACGGTGACGCGAACATTCAATTGGTCGGCGGCGACTATAATTACCGCCGTCACCCTGATGGTGGGCGCGACGATCATGATGTTCATCACGAACTGGCTGATGGCTCTAACGGCGATCGGTGCTGCGCTGATTGGCTTCATGCTGATGGGAGCGATCGCATCTAAGTCACAAAAGTATTTCGTACGACAGCAAGCGGAGCTAGGTGAAGTCAATGGACACATAGAAGAATACTTCTCTGGACACTCAGTAATCAAGGTAAACAATGCGCGCGGCCAGTCGAGTGAGCGCTTTGACCATTTCAACGAGAAGCTATACACTAGTGCTTGGAAGAGTCAGTTCTATGGTAGCGTGCTATTTCCGCTGATGAGCCTCCTGGGTAGCTTAGCCTTTGTGGCAGTAGCGGCGGTCGGTGGCTACTTAGTGTTTAATGACCACATTACATTTGGTGTGATCGTTTCGTTCTTGATTTATGTGCAGCTTTTCACTAATCCGCTAGGAGAAATGGCGCAGGCAGTAATGGAGATGCAGAGCACCGTAGCGGCGTCGGACCGTGTGTTTGAACTACTTAACACCAATGAGATGGAGAACGAGAGTAAGCTAGCTAAAGCATCAAACGAAAAAATTAAAGGCGCCGTAAAGTTCCAAAATGTAAAGTTCAGCTATCAGCCTAATAAGCCAATCATCAAAGACTTCACAGTAAACGTTAAAGGCGGAAGCAAGGTGGCGATTGTTGGGCCAACTGGTGCGGGCAAGACTACTCTAGTCAACCTGCTAATGAAGTTTTACAAGGTAGATGATGGCGACATTACAATTGATGGGACTTCGATCAACGAGATTCGTCGTGGCAATGTCTCTAATATGTTTAGTATGGTCTTGCAGGATGCGTGGATATTCAGCGGCACAATCAAAGAGAATCTGCTCTACAATATGAAGGTCGACAAGAAAGACGAGCAGGAGATTCTAGACCGAGCAGCGGAAGCAACGGGGCTAGACCACTTCATTAAAACCCTGCCAAGCGGCTATGAAACAGTACTGGACGAAAAAGCTGACATCTCAGATGGTCAGAAGCAGCTCCTAACCATCGCTCGAGCAATGATAAAGGACGCGCCACTTCTAATCCTAGACGAGGCAACGAGCTCGGTAGACACACGAACTGAAGTGATAGTAAAGACAGCAATGGATAAGCTGGCGAGGGGTCGTACGTCATTCGTAATTGCGCACCGTCTCAGTACAATCAAGAATGCCGATCTGATTATCGTAATGGATAAGGGTGACATCGTCGAGACTGGTACGCATGAGGGGCTACTAAAGAAAAAGGGCTTCTACTCCGAACTATACAACTCGCAATTTGCGGCCTAAGCTAAGAGGGCTAAGGGTTGTGTGAGTTAATATGAGCTGATATAATGATTGATATGAAAAAGTTTTTTATTGCTACATCGATTGTGGTTGGGGCAGGTATTGTCGTGACGATAGCCAGTATTGCATTTCTACTACGACCAGCGAACATCTCACAGCAGGAAGCGGCACAGATTGCAATTGAGCACGTAGGCGGCGGTCGATACAACCGACCCGAGCGCGAGATTGAAAACTGGCAGCGCGTTTGGAGCGTTGAAGTATTTTATGATGGACTAGTGCACGAAGTATACGTCAGCATGAATACGGGCGAAGCGGTTCGGGTCGAGATCGACCGATAATGCTACCCCCCCCCGAATCATCGGAGGGGTGATTTATTTTATTAAGTTATTTGCGACGACTTAGCTTGCTGTGAGCGGCCAGAACCTCTTTACGAAAAGCCTCACGCTTGTCTTCGGGGATAAATCTATATAGCCCTTCGATTGTGCTCTCAATGACGTCATTGAAGCTGTGCACGAAGGCCTCATAGACATCATGCATAGTCGCGGCAATGGCTTTTTCTGCAGTCAGACCGTTGCCCTTCTCGAACTTGGCGACCTGATCGCGTAGCTCTCCGATAGTTTGGTTCGTTTCTTCGCGAACCCGCTTCAGTTCATTGCTCAGATCGGTAATCTTGCTCTGTAGTTTGTCGGTAATTTTCTGATTGGCGACTTGGTTGCTGGTCAGCTGACCTTTAGTAGTCTCAAGCTCTCTGACTAACCGCGTAATTTCAGCAGCTTTCCCGGCGACTTCGAGTTCAGCGCGCCCTTTAGCTAGACGAGCTTCTGTTAGTTCTGCCTCCTGAGCATGAAGAATCTTGCTAGCACCATCATAGCTAGCTGTATTTTGGGCCTTTTCCGCATCCCCCAACGCTTTGTCGCGTTCGGTAATGGCTTTATCACGTTCAGCAAGAGCCGTACTGGCTACCTTCTCGCTTTGCTCGGCGAGGTCTAGAGCGACTTGAGTTTCCCCTTTCGCGTCTTCCAGCTGCCGCTCCAAGGAGAAGTAGTCGGCTGACATAATCTTAAAGAGCTCAATAAGCTCTGTATTATTTAGCTCGCCGCTGACTTTGGTAGTAGAGGAGTCAAAGGACTTTAGCGCGATATAGTGGCACTTCTTATTGTCACTTTCGCCACTACGACGCAAGATAACCTTATCTTCAGACTCAAGCTCAAGCACACAGCGCTTCACCGCGCCGATATCGTAATGGTGACTGCCTTCGCGGTCCCGCTGAAAGCATCGCCAATAAAGTACCTGCCAGACCTCAAAAGGTCCGCTCCGCAGGATTCCTCCACGGCTCTTCAAATAATCCAATATGCCTTGCTTGGTGCGTTTAGGTGTTGCTGATACACCACTTTTAGGCATACAATCGCCCCCTTAATAAAATTGTAAATTGCTCAGAATAACTCCCATAATGGGCAAGGGAGTATATTCTCTCGAATATATCATATCATACTTATGGCAAAAAGTCAATATCATAGCCCTTCACCTCGTCAAGAATCTACTCAGCGACACAGCGGACAGCAAGGCCGATACCCTTAATACTGATATTTGCTGGATTGACGCTTGTGGTATGAAACCACAAGATATGAGAACTAGAGGCAGTGGCTGAAGTAGAAGACCATAAGCCACCAACGCCCAAAGCACCCTGGAGCTCAAACCCGCCGCCCAAAAACCAGCCGCTATACTGAAATAGTCCATTTATCAGTAAGCCAGGAGGGCTGGATGTTACTCCGCTGTTGATCATGTCGTTGAGGATTGTGAGTTCGCCAGTTATTGGCTCGCCAGCAGGAAGGCGCCACCCCCTTGGGCAAACACTAAAGACCTCAGTACCGTTATTAGCTATCTGCTCTGGCTGAAAGAAGGTTCCGGTTTGACAGGCTGAAGGTTGTCCACCCATAACTGCACACCAGTTGTATAGATAGCCGAACTGACTCTGGCCTTCGGTAGACAAAGATGGCGCAATAGGCAGGGTGGTAGGGTTAGCGCCTGGAGGTCGCGCAAATAGAGGGATATAAGGATTATTATCTGTGCCCTCTTCGAGTGTCATGGTATCCCCAAACTGGTTGTCGCCGCCGCCTGCATAGGCAAGGTTGGTTTCCATCCAGCAGAGGTCTTCGCCACCAGCTCGTGTACCAGGGACTCTTCTGATCCAATAGGTGCGGTTGTCTCTCGCGTCTACTGCCATAGTGCGCTCTAATGGGCAGGTCTCTAGGGTGACTTCTTGCATCATTACTAACGGCTCTACCTCCTCTATGACGCAACGTACAGACCTACTGTTAGCAGGATTGCTAAGAGCTGTAGAAAGAACCACATTATTACTAACCTGGAGGATGTGGGAGTTATTGCCAATAGCAGTTGAAGCCCAATACGTACCCAGAGCTCCAGCATTAGGGAAGCCTTCACTGCCGACGCTGCCAGAATACTGAAAGAGCCAATCTCTAAGGAGCCCTGCGGGATCCATGTTAGAGCCGTCGCTGATAGCATTGACGAGTGTCGCAAACTCTCCGCCAAAACCGCCAGTAGGCAGTCTCCAGCCAGCAGGGCAGACAGATATGCTCTTGTCGTGGGGTGGAGCGGTAGCATCCACGCAGGCCGAAGTGCCTTGCTGATCGCCTAAGGCAGCGCACCAATTATAGAAGAAGCCGAACTGCCTTGTGGACACGCTAACACCGCCATCTGTGGTCGTGGAGGGGTGTTCTGGGAAAGTGGTTGGGTTGGCATCAGGAGGAACGGCGAACAGCGGAGTGTGGCGATCGGATTGCTTGCCCTCATATAAGGTGACAGTGTCACCGAAAGCATTATCGCCACCTCCAGCGTAAGCTAGATTAGTCAACATCCAGCACCTGCCGTCATTTAACTTTTGGACCCAGTAGCTGCGATTGTCTCTAGCGTCGACGGCGAGAGTCCGCTCTGTAGGGCAGTTTAGGTGGGTAATGTCTTGCATAAACAGTGGTACGGGTGGCGCTTCGTTAACAGCAACAGTAAAGGTCATGGCGCCAATATAGCTACCTGGCGACATGAAATGCCCGGCAGAGACGGCAAAGAAGAAATCATAGGCATCGTATCCACTTAAAGCAACTGTGGCCTTGTCAGTAGTAGAGATAGGAGTAGGAGCAACGGGTACGGAAGCAAATTTGGCAGAGTTATCTGTGTTATAGCGCTCGAGTACTTGATAGGAGTCATCAAAACCAAAGTCAAAACCTTGAGTTTGACTATTTGGGATAGCAAAACCCCAAGCGCCGACAGTTGGCAAATGACTAAAAACAGCTGGACTACCCAAGGTGCCACCAGTCGGAATAATAACTTCGCCATCATCAGACCAGAGGGTGCCGTCAGCTGGACCATGGAAAGAGAGCGTGTACCCGTAGGAGGCATCGGTCGCAACATGAAGGGAGAGGCAGCTACTAGCGATACCCCCACTAACGACATCGACTACGAGTTCGTCGACGGCTGGATCGAAAGTCTGGCAGCTGCCAGCGAGAGTGAGGGAGAGCGAATTACTACTAGCTTTAGTGGCTGTTAGAGGCTCGTTACTTTCAGCGCCGACAGGGCGCAAAGAGTCTGCAAGAAGTCCGACAAAAAGCGTGAAGCTGGCTACCAGCAGGACAGCCCCAGCCAGACGCCCAGCGATACGAGATATTCTATAGCCCAGTGTCATATATATAGCGCGACTTATCATGCTACCCCCATATTAATTACAATACATAGTCTAAACTATCAAGCTGGTCGAATGTCAAGAAGATTTTTGTAGATCACAAGTATGCACTTTTATGATACAATGTAAGTCATGACCAAACGCATACTGGGTGGCATTGCGCTTTGTATTCTAGCACTCGTCCTGCTGGGGGCAGGAGGGGCTTGGGTGGCTATACGCTATGTAGAGCGAAACCCCGACAGCGAACGGATCCCGTGGCGGCTGGTAGCACGCCTAACTTATGACTGCTCGGAGATTGATGCGGCGCTAGAAGCTTATGATGACTGGCCAATCGAGACTATGCGGGCGATTGCTAGAGCTGAGAGTAAATGTGATGTCAGTACGATCGGCGATACGAACCTAACATTTGAGCGCTATGGACGGACCTACGGTTATTCGGTCGGGGCGATGCAGGTGCGGATCTTGCCGGGGCGCGAACATTGCGACACCCTAGATGTGGAGACTAATGTTTCCTGCGCAAACTGGATCTACAACTACCAGGGGCTGAGAGCCTGGTCTGTCTGGAATAATGGAAGATACTTAAGGTATATGTCTCAAGAATATATTGATAACCTAGAATCCGAGCCCTCTAAGAACTCGGATTAGTATTGTTTCGTGGCTATTAGGCAGTTTTCTTGGCAGCTGAGGCGGCGGCTTTCTTCGCCTTATTCGCTAACGCCTCTTTGCGCTCTGCAGCCTTAAGTGTGCGAGCCTTGAAGCGGTCAACGCGGCCTTCGGTGTCGAGAATCTTCTCCTCACCAGTATAGAATGGGTGAGAAGCGCTAGAGATAATCACTTTGACAACTGGGTATTCGTTGCCGTCCTCCCACTTGATAGTCTCAGTGGTGGCAGCAGTAGACTTGCCGAGGAACGAAAAGTTGGCAGTCTCGTCCAAGAACACAACTGGACGGTAGCTAGCTGGGTGAATATCTTTCTTCATAAGATGTATTATACCAAAGAAACCTTGCTTTTGCAAGTCTTTTCTGGTAGACTATAGGTAATTAAAGGAATCAACCGTGGCAGTTTCCTGATACTAGCTCACGGTGAAGGAAAGGAAACAATGGTTAACGTAGATATCAAGGAATTACTGGAAAGTGGTGCGCATTTCGGTCACAGCGCCTCAAAGTGGCACCCAAAAATGGCGAAAAACATCCACAGCAAGAGGGGTGATACGCATATTATCAATCTAGAACGGACAGTAGAAGCTTTTGAGGAAGCCCTACCAAAGATCACAGAGATCGCGGCGAGCGGCAAGCCTGTGATGATCGTTGGCACCAAGAAGCAGTTGGCGAACGTAGTCAAGAATGCAGCAGAGTCTGTCGAGCAACCATATGTGGTCGGTCGATGGATCGGCGGCACACTAACCAACGCAGAGACTATAGCGAAACAAGTTCGTAAGCTAACTGATCTCGAAAAGCGCATGGAAAGCGGCGAACTAACTCGTAAGTACAACAAGCTTGAACTACAGCGCTTCCAGGAAGAAATCGATGCACTAAACGAGCGTTATGGTGGAGTGAAGAAACTTCAAGGTAAACCAGGTGCGGTAATCGTGCTTAGCGCGAACGAAGACGCAAACGCTGTACGCGAGGCGAAGATCCTCGGTGTGCCATTGTTTGCTATTGTCGACAGCAATGTTGACCCCACAGACATTGACTACGCGATCCCAGGCAATGACGACGCTCTAATGGCGCTGGAAGTTTACACTAAATACTTTGTAGAAGCAATTCGCGAAGGGCTCAAAAAGCGTAGCGAGAAGAAAGACTAACTAGGATAAAGGAGGGATATGAAAGTCGACATTAAAGAAATCAAGAAACTAAAAGAGCTAGCGGGTGTAGGTCTAACCGATGCGAAGCAAGCACTAGAGACAGCTGGAGGCAATTTCGAAAAGGCGCTAGAGGCGATGCGAGCAAAAGGTCTAACCAAGGCAGAGAAGCGTGGCGATCGCGAGACTCGTTGCGGTATCGTGGACGCTTACGTGCACGATGGTCGAATCGCAGCTTGCCTAGAGCTAAATTGCGAAACAGAGTTCGTGGCGAAGACTCCAGACTTCAAGGAGCTGGCGCACTACCTAGCGATGCAGATTGCTAGCATGAACCCGCTCTATGTTTCGCTTGAAGATGTACCAGCGGAAGACATGAAGAAGGTGAAGAAAGAAGTCGAGAAAGAGCTAGCCGACAAGCCAGCAGAGATGCGCGAAAAGATTGGTGAAGGCAAGATTAAAAAGCACTTTGAAGAAAAAGTACTGTTGACCCAGAAGTATATCCTTGACGACAGCAAGACTGTCGAAGAGTTTATCAAGGCTTACATTGCGAAGACTGGTGAAAACATCAGTGTCAAACAGTTCAAGCGAATTGAGCTTGGCGTAACCGAATAAGACAACTTCGCTACTCGGCGATCTACTGCGTTAAAGTCCAGCCTCCTAACGCTCTCCGTATACTGAATACGGTTCGCGTGAGGAGGCTGGCTTTGCCTTGTATCTCATCCGAGTGACTGAAAGTTGTGATATATTAATTATATGAAAATCACGCCAAAGTTCTACAACACAGCCTCGAGGACGGTTGAGGAGTTCAAACAAACAGAAGAACTGGTGAAGATTTATACCTGTGGGCCGACCGTATATAATTACCAGCATATCGGGAACTTTATGGCTTATGTCTACTGGGATGTGCTAATCCGAATGTTCCACGCCTTAGACATTAAGACGAAGCGCTTGATGAATATCACCGACGTTGGTCATCTGACGAGTGACGCCGATGAAGGCGAAGACAAGATGGAGAAAGGGGCGCGAGCCGCCAACAAAACAGTTTGGGAGATTGCTGACTTCTATACTAACGACTTCCTAGAGCACTTCCATAAACTAAACTTGATAGAGCCAGATAAGACGGCGCGAGCCACCAACTATATTGACGCGAGTATGGCAATTGTCGACCGATTGACCGAAAAAGGCTATACTTATGAGACTAGCGACGGTATCTACTATGACACCTCCAAATTCCCGCGCTATGCAGACTTTGCGCGACTAGACCTGAAAGGCCTAGAAGCGGGGAAGCGAGTCGGGTTCAACAACGAAAAGAAGAGCGTCAGCGACTTTGCGCTCTGGAAGTTTGTGCGCGAAGGCGAAAAGCACGATATGCAGTGGGAGTACTTAGGACGACCAGGCTATCCGGGTTGGCATATTGAGTGCGTGGCGATCACTTTGGCCGAGCTCGGTGAATCGATTGATATTCATACTGGCGGGATTGAGCACATTCCAGTACATCACACTAATGAAATCGCGGAAGTTGAACCACTGACCGATAAGCCATTGTCTCGCTTCTGGCTACATAATAATCACGTGAAGATTGACGGCGAAAAGATTAGTAAGTCGCTAGGCAATGTCATCCTGCTCCCAGACTTGCTGGCAAATGGCTTTAACTATATGGACTTCAAGATGTGGGTGCTAGAAGGGCACTATCAGAAAGAACGCAATTTCACGTGGGAGGGTCTTGAAGCTGCAAAAAGCAGACTTGCTAACTGGCGGAAATATGCGTCCTTCCGTCATCAGGGTGAAGCTTTGGCACAGGACGCAAATGAAGATGACGCTATAAGGAAGATAAAGGAAGCAGTAGCAGATAATTTATCTACTCAGCGCGCATTGACAGAGGTAGACTATTATCACTCGGTGGTGACAAGCGAGCCATTCTGGCAGGCGATTGACGACCTACTAGGGCTAAATATAGTAGAATCGACGCCTCCATTGACAAAAGAACAGCAAGCATTACTAGATGCGCGCTACGTGGCGCGGACAATAAAAGATTTTGCTGAATCTGACAGGCTGCGAGACGAGCTACTCTCTGATGGGATTGCTATATTAGACGGTGCTAGCGGACTGCAGACCTGGTATCACGCGTAAAGAATAGCTGATAAGCAGAAATCAGCCGAATTAAAACTCGGCTGATTTTTATGACTAGCAGCTTTAAGCAGCGTTCGCGAGCGGGACAGAAGCCGCGCGGAAGGCTCGTTCGAAGGCAGACTCGAGATCTGAGGTAGGTGGTAGGGCGCGACCTGGGAAGCGGCCATTCCATTTGTCCTGGAGTTGTTGTAGAGTCTGGTCGCGAATGACTGCAGCCTGAGATGGCTCAACCTCTTCGACGCCAAACTGGTCTAGGAGTAAGTCAGAGAGGATATCAGCGGCTTCAGCAGGAGGCCGCTCAAGCAATCGAAGTGCTGGGCGAGCATCAAGCTCTGCTTGTCGTCTAGTCTCTCGGAGTTCTTCAGCCTCTGCGGCCGAGATCGGCTTCGCCCATTCAGCGCCAGCCTTGGCGGCCTCGGCGTACCTGGCTGCCATAACACCCGCAACGACTTTAGGACTAAACATCACACCGCCTGGGGTAATTAGGACAGAAGGATCTTTCATGTTACCCTCTTCGTCAGGCGTGCCAGCCTCGTAGAGAGAATCCCAGAATAATTGCTTCATTGCCCCATCGTTCAGCATGACACCTTCAGTCATATCTTCGAAGTACTTCATAGCGTCGTCACGCCTAACAACCTCACGCTTCAAGCGCTCTGCTTTCAGTCTCTCGTCCTCAAGCTTCTTTGCCTCGGCGGCGCGAGCATCAGACTCGGCACGAACCGTATCCAGCCTATCATTAGTAAGGATATCGGTGGAGACGGGCGACTGATCGAACCCAAACCCTACATCACGAGCCCCCTGAGAGTTGCTATTTGATCGACGCTGGATCGGTTCAGGCGGCGCTACGGTCGGCAGCTCTCTGATACGACCTCCTTCAGCTACTGGATGGGTAGACTCATCGTGGTAGCCGTTGACAAACTCGCTGCGGCGTGGATTTGAGCCGTCAACCTGCTGGGTGCCCTCGGTCATACCGTACTTAGTACTCAGTATCTCTTGGATAGCTGCAAGCTCGGCATCGTCGGCCTTAGCCTGAGCCTTGTTAGCCTTAATAGTATTGCCGAATTTCTTAAATGCCTGCCTAAGAGGTCTGACAACTTTAGGTATGAATATAGCTCCAATACCAGCCTTAGTGGCGTTGGCGGCAGCTTCTGTACCTTCGCCGAAAGCCATATTAGCCATCGGTCCTATTGCGGCAGTCAGACCGATCATTGCGCCCGTTCGAACCGAAGCTATCGCAACACGCTTATTGCGCATCTTATTAAAGGCACGGTCAGCACGAGCACGTTCTCGGTCGATCCTTGATGCCTCGGTGCCAAGGTAAGCTTTTTTCTCAGCCTCTAGGTCACTTCTGACACGGTCGCGTGCTGCGGCTAGGGCCTCGGTGTATTCTGGGGTTTTAGGCTTTGCGTCGCTCTGATTAGCGTAACAGTGCGCTAGAGCGTCTTGAAGCTGAGCGCGGCGCTGACGCATAGTCCAGAACTCACCATCCGCCTTTTCACGGCTTGAGTAGGAGAAGAGGTTGGTACCACTCTCAACCTGAGCCTGGAGGCGCTGGTCAAAGTCGACCATATTGCGCATAATATCGTCACGCGCATCGGCCGAAAGCGGCTCCTTACCCTTACTGCGAATAGCGTTACTTAGTGCAGCAAACGAAACCTTGAAGTCACCCATGACATCCTTGGTGTTTTTGGTCTCCATAAGAGTACCTTTAAGCTCTTGATTGATCTTGCTCTTCTTGCCGCCTTCGCCGTCATCCACTAAGTCTTCGCCATAGGCGACTTCGCGCGCGGCTCGTTGGCGGTCTTTCTTGGCACGTCTCGCTTCAGAGAAGCCAGCAAAGGCGCCCGCCGTAACAGCGGCTCCGAGGAAGGGGACGATGACTCTTGCGGCATTATTGGTGAGACCTTGAGCGACACCAACCACGGTAGCAACAGCCCCAGTCATTAACACACCGTTAATCATCTCGACGCTAATGACACCGCGAGTTGCCTTATGTAGCTTGTTAGCCACTTTATCCATAACGCCCATGCGAGCCTCTGGTACTGGTGAAGCAACTTCAGCAAAGACCATGTTGACTTTATCGAGGCCATTACGGACGTTGGCGGTCGAAGCGCCCATCTCAAAGGCATCCTTACAGGCATCACCAAACTGCACGAAGTTGTTGGCTGAGAATACGCCGCGAGTACCGTCTTTTTTGTGAACCGCCGTATTGTAGTCCTCGGTGATAGTCGATAGTCGATTCTGGAATTCCTCGCGCGCTGTCTTCTGCCACTCTGGGTCACTGCGTTCAGCGCGGAGCTTCTCTTGGTATTCTTTATAGAAAACACCACGATCTTCGGCGCTGTTACGGTTGCCCGTAAAACCATTGGCTGCTGCAAACTCTGGGTCACGCCTAAAACGCTCGCTGAGCTGCCTAGCGTTAGGTATAGTGGAGATAGAGGTACCGGATGCATAGTCGACAATCTCGCTACGGATAGTCTCTTCGAATTGCCTTTCCTCGTCAGTCTTGGCTTCATTGCGTGTCTCGCCCTCGTTGAGCAAGGCGATCTTGTCGCCGTCGATGTTAATCTCTTGACTTAGACGCTTGACAGCATCATGATGACGGACGCTGGTATCTTTGGCGTGCTCACGAAGCAGCCTTTTTTCTGTGGCGCGAGTTGTCATTTCGTTAGCAACACGGCCAATCGTACGCGCAAAGATCGCAGAGGCTGGAGCAAGAAATGGTATCTTGCTTAAATTATTAGTGACCATAGCGCCAACCATGGTGCCCATCATCACGCCAGAGCCTAGCCTATTAGCCCAACTTCGGATCTTGCCGTGCCCAGAGTCTTGCGCACTAGCACTTGTGGCATCGTGACGAATATCAGCTGTGATATTCTTGGTGGTGTCAGCCATAACGATACTGGCCGCATTGTTGCCAGAAGTGAAATCGACGTCTCCTGTGTTTTGATCAAAGCTAGTTTTAATCCCAGCCTCGTTGCCCGTATAGAGCTGACTGCTGGCTGCAGTAGCCTCGCCGCCAGCAAGCATATGCCTAGCCGCCTCTAGAGCGGAGGTGTCTAGCCCGCTGCCTGGTGCGCCATTACCGCCGCCAGATGGTGCTCTTTCGCCCATTAAGCTTCTCCTTCCTCCGAAGTACTCTCTACTTCTTCGTCTTCTAGGCTGTCAATGTCTTCATCGAGATCGTCCGCCAGAACTTCGCCAGTGTATAGCGCCTTAAACTGCAATAGAGTGTCCATAGTAATGACATTAAGGTCGAGATTAGCCTCGCTAGCTTTTTCTAGAATGAGAGCAGCGAGACCTTCTTGGTCTTCGTTGGTGTCGACATAGTTCTCAATTTCCTCAAGAGCTTCGTCAGGGAGTCTGGCGAGTACGGCGCGATTAAGAGCGTCGTCGACTTCGGCTGCGATGCTTTTTTTCATCTCAGCGAGAGTGT
>WQUV01000011.1 GCA_009781895.1 Candidatus Saccharimonadota bacterium | reverse complement strand
CATCACCCAGCTTAACTGCCCCACAGACCGAACTATGGTCACAGACGCTAGAGACAATCGCTCATATTGGGTACAAAGACTCCCGGACGGGAACTGTTGGATGCTTACCAATCTAGCTTATGCAGGGGGCGGAAATGACTATTTTGGGGATGTAATGAATGTAGGCACTACCCCAGGTACTCTTACTGCTGGTACATCTGCTCCTGGCATACTTACCCCAGGTGTAACTGGTGCTGGTCAGGCTTGTCGAGGAGATAGTGCATCCCTAAACGCTCACGGCCGAGGATGTTTCTGGGAGTCGGGAGGCTCTAATCCTACCGCATTCCCTAACACTCCATCGACATCAACTGTTGGGGGTAGCGTATCCTTGAGTGTCGATGGTACGATAGACACTAGGCAGTATGGCCTCCTTTATAACTGGTGTGCAGCTATGGGTGGACAACCTGCTGCTTGCCAGACTACAGCTGCGACTCAACCCGACCCATCTATCAATATCTGTCCCGCTGGGTGGAGGTTGCCGGTAAGTAGCGCAGCCAACAATAACACCAATGAGTTCTGGAATTTGAACCAAGCAATAAACAATGGGTTAACTAATACCCCCGCTGGATTATTATCGAATGGACTATTCCAGTATAGTGGCTGGTTCATGGATGGCAACTTCGGCGTTATCGGCGCCAGCGGCAGCTACTGGTCTTCTACGATCCTTGCTCTTGCTAGTACTGACGCCCGCCTTCTCCACTTCAGTGCCACCACGGGAGTCAGTCCAGTGAGTAACGCTGGCAGGGCTGGCGGTCTTGCCGTGAGATGTGTAGCCGACACACCATTCATCCAGGATGTTACGCTAGATAACTGCCCACTAGAACGGACCATGGTACGAGACGCCCGAGACAACAGAACCTACTGGATACGAAGAATCCCTAACACCAGGGCAGGCGGAGGCGACCTATGCTGGATGGAAACTAACTTAGCTTATGCAGGTGGAGGAGACAATAGATTTGGTGATGTGATGAATATAGGTACAACCCCAGGAACCCTTACTGCTGGTACATCTGCCCCTGGCCTACTTATCCCAGGCGTTACGGGAGCAGGTCAGGTTTGCCGTGGAGATAATGCAAGCATGAACACCCACGGCCGAGGCTGCTTCTGGGAGCCAGCAGACTCTAACCCCACCACCTCACTTCAGACACCATCTACAGCCACAGACGGTGGAGTAAGTACTGCAACAAGACAATTCGGACTTCTTTATAACTGGTGTGCTGCTATGGGTGGACAACCTGCTGCTTGCCAAACCACAGCAGCTACACCTGCCGATCCAACCATCAACATCTGTCCTGCTGGGTGGAGGTTGCCTACTGGTGGAGTAAGTAACAACGCCAATGAGTTCTGGAATCTAAACCAGGCAATTAACAATGGGCTAAATACACCTGTAGGACTCCTTAATAACAGCTTATTCCAGTATAGTGGCCTGTTCGGCAGTGGCAGCTTCACCAGTATCGGCATCGTCGGTTTCTACTGGTCTTCTACGGTGTTCAATGTTGCCAACTCTCGCGTTCTCAACTTCAGTGCCGGCAGCGTCGGCCCTGCGGACGGTACCAATAGAGGCTTCGGTCTTACTGTTAGATGTGTGAGGGAGTAGCTTAGTTAGTTGAGCCGGATTGGTGGAAGTTGGCGCTTATGATATACTGAGTGCATGGAACCGAAGAAGATTGTAGTTATCGAAGATGATGTAGCTTTGGCGGAGATTTATGCAGTCAAACTACGGGCGAATGGTCAGAATAATGTATTAGTAGCGCACGATGGTGACGCTGGACTGGCTCTGGTGCAGGCAGAGAAGCCTGACCTGGTGATCTCAGACGTGATGATGCCGAAGATGTCGGGCTTTGATATGTTAGATATCTTACGGTCACACCCAGAGACGGCGCATGCCAAGGTGATTTTGATGACAGCGCTTTCGGGTGATGCTGAGAAGTCGCGCGGTGAAGAGTTGAAAGCGGATAGATACTTTGTGAAGTCAGGTGCGACAATTGATGATTTGGTTGCTTCGGCCTTTGAATTATTGGCAGGCGGACCGCAGGCAGTGGTGCAGATGGTAGACCCAGCAACGGCGGTGACGTCGAATGCGGCGCCAGTGCCTCCTCCGCCACCAGCGACTGACCCAGCGGCTTTGACGGGTACTGTAATGACAGCGCAGGCGACACCTTCGGCTTTTGCGGCGGACGTACCTGCTACACCAGCGGTTACTCCAGTGGCACCCGTGGTGCCAACCGATCCGAATAACGTATTTGCTGGACCACAAGAAGCTTCGATGATGCCTGCGGGTGTGTCACCGACACCTCAGCAGCCGACTCCAGCTCAAGGTATTTTTAGTGCGCCTAAATAAGTTCTTAGCAGAACATGTGGGCATATCGCGACGAGCGGCGGACGATTTGATTGCTGCAGGAAAGGTGAAGGTGGATAGTGAAGTAGCGGTACTTGGCGCGCGGATCAAAGATGATTCGATGGTGGAAGTTAAGGGTAAGCCAGTCGAGCGGATAGCGAAGAAGACTTATATTATGCTAAATAAGCCAGTGGGCTATGCGAGCAGTCGGCGGGCACAGAATGGCAAGACTCTGTACGAGCTATTACCGAAAGAATACCATGCGCTAAAGACGGTCGGACGACTAGACAAAGAGAGTTCGGGACTAATAATCCTGACAGATGATGGCGACTTTAACTATCGGATGACGCATCCGAGTTTTAAGAAAATGAAGGTCTATGAGGTGGAGCTGGATCGAGTCTTGCCGCCGCTGTCGCAGCAGATGATTGCGGACTTTGGAATTGATTTGTCTGATGGTAAGAGTCAGCTGGGCTTGACGCGACTTGATGATGGGCGCAAGAAGTGGCGAGTCGAGATGAGTGAGGGGCGGAATCGGCAGATCCGACGGACATTTGGCGCGATGGGCTTCACTGTGGTGAAGTTGCACCGCACGCAATTTGGCAAATACCAGCTAGGATTGCTAAAAGATGGTGAATACGATATAATAGAGCCATGAAAGAAATGGGCAGGGTGACGGATCGTCAGCGGGCGATTTTGTTTGCCGTGATTGAGCAGTATGCCGAGATTGCTTCTCCGGTGGGGAGTGTGATGCTGGCTAAGCTTTTCAATGTTAGCAGCGCGACGGTACGGGCTGAGATGGCGCGATTGGAGGAATTAGGGCTGCTGACTACACTTCATACCTCGTCTGGGCGGATCCCGACTGATGCAGGATATCGCATGTACGTAAATGGCTTGGCGGAGAATCCGTCGACAGAGGATTTTTCGCGGCCACTTAGGGCTCTTACCTCACGAGTGGAGGGGCAGAGTAAGGCGGATGCGGCGATTCGTCAGGCAGTAGATTCTTTAGTAGAGCTAACTGGTAATCTCGGCTTAGCGACTATTGACGGACGATTATATATGGCAGGGCTGGGATCGCTATTCGCGCAGCCAGAGTTTATGGCAACAGAGCGGACTCTAGGTGTGGCGCGGTTGCTGGATAATATCGAGCCGTGGCTACGTGAGGCGGAGCCAAATGAGCCAGTGAATATCTATATTGGACGAGAAAATCCGATTGGTCGAGCGTCGGAAGCGTCGTTGATTATATCGCGGTTTCGTTCGCCGTATTCGGACAAGACTTATATCGGTGTTCTAGGACCAACTCGCCAGTCGTATTCACGAGTGATTTATTTGGTGCAGACTGCTGGGCGAATGCTTGAAGAAACGTTGAATTAGTCTGTTTGCAATATTAGTGTTTTATGATATAATATAAATAGAAAAAGCGGTCACGCTTGATGTAATTTAGTTTTGTAAGCAGACGCTTTTTGCGATATGGCAGTAAAGGAGGTGACAAAATGTCTTCGATCAAATATTATGACACTCAACTTCCTAATGATAATACCCAGAAAACACCGACTTTTCGTCCTGATGGTCCACCAGTTCGCGCTGGTTACTGTAATTGCGAAAAATGCATCCCCAGCAACTACGACCAAGACCCAGACGGTGATTTCTGGTAAAATATACTTTTTAGAAAAGCTTTGATTTACGAAATACGATAAAGCGAACCCCCTATATAAATAGGGGGCTCAGATCATTGCTTGCTTGGTGATCCCACCGGGAATCGAACCCGGGTTGCCAGGATGAGAACCTGGTGTCCTAACCGCTAGACGATGGGACCGAATTTTTAATTGGCAACAGACGTCACATCTGATAGGCTCATACCTATCGTCTTACAATAGATTACCTATAATAAATTGGGATATGAGCTCCCTGTAAAACGTGAAAAGTTGCACCGTTGTTTAGATAGCAAGGAATATCCCTATTTATCCAATGATATTTTATCATATAATGTGGAGAATACAAAATTGCTAATCTGCTAAGAGCCTGCTATGGTCGTACCATTAACCTGCTTGAATAGCTCACGAGCGATAATGGCTGGATGATTGCATCCCACTAAATAGCGGTCTTGCTGACCTGTATTCTTGAGTCTTTGCCCAGAAAGTAGATCTTTACTGAAGCTTCTACCCAGCATCACATCACCCTATATTTTTATTGGGGCTGTTTCGATGTTTATATATGACTTAGGAGTTATGCTAGATTAGGGTGGTAAAACCCCCGATTGCTCGGGGATTCAAAAGGCATGTTAGTTATCAGAGCCGGGGCTGCGACCTGCAGGTGCAAGGCATACCACATCGCTTTCACTTAAGGGCGGTGCGGGCATTGATAAAGGCATAACAGTTTGACCAGTGCCATGGATGTATGCAGGGTGTTCGGTGTGCCAAGGCGGTGTGCCAGGATTCGGATTGAAGGTATAGTCTGGTGTACCGGAGTTATTGGTATCTTCGCCCCATGGCGACTTGGTTACTCCACCCTCGAGAGCTGTTGCGCGCCAGAAAATTACACCTGCTTCCCTGTCTATGTCCGCAATAAACTCGTCAAGGTCTGGAAAACTTTCTGGATTTACGATGATTGCATTTTTAAACGCAGCCGCATAAGCTCCAGACGTAGACCGCTCAAGGCCCCTTGGTGGGCCAAATGGAATGCCTCCTTCCTCAAATTGCAGGAAGTCACCAACGACGATATCGTGCCTGTGAGCATTGATCGTAAAAGAACCTTCAAACCTAACACCGTCGCTACGAATTGCTTCATGGTGGATGCGGTCCATTCGTACACCTCTTAAGAATTCACCAGGATGTATATCTGTGACCACAGCTTGAAAGGTTAAGCTTTCTTCCTCAATGTCAGAGAAATAAGGGATAACGAATATTGTTATGGCCAGAAATGCGGCGCATACAGTGAGTAGGTAGCCTGCTGTGCGTTTGAATTTGCCGTTACTGGTACTGCTTAGACATTTGATGCTGTTTGGGCAGTAGGCACAACTTTGATTACAATCTGGACTCGTTCTGTTTTCGTGATTGTTTGTCATTTCAATCTCTCCCTTTAAGGTAGTTTAGGTGATTTTAAACACGCAAACTAACCCACAGTCGTTAAGACCCCCGGGTTAACTAACAACTTATAAATGTGCTAGGGCTGCGGTTTTGCTTCCCTTATTCAGCCAACCTTTTACTGCTGACTGTCTCCATTATAGCACATATAGTTAAAAATGTCAATAATTCTTATGCTTTTCTTGTGCAAAAGCAACAAATTTCAGGGGTGAAAGTAATGAGAAAGTATTACAAAAAACGCTTATGCCAACATAAGCTAAATGAAGATGAATCGAAACTTACTTTATCAGCAGAGAAAACAACAATTATTTCTGTTACCATACCAGTATTGTATCAGAATCTCACAATGCATAATGTTTATGGCTGTATGTCAAGTGATGTGTGGCGGGGATTTGACCAGTATCTCTGGGTCGCGCACTATCTAGCCCCCGTTTTGACCCATTCCTGTGGTACAATGAATACATGGACAGCTCTGTTTCACAGTTTGATTCTTCGCTTACGATGCGCAAGCTTACGTCTGTCGTCGAATACCCCGAATCTCTTTATTTTGAACGTAAGGGGATAGAGGGCGATAGTGCGAGTCCGACTAAGTTGGCTAACGAACTAATTGGTATGCTTAACGCTGACGGCGGTGTGGTTGTCTTAGGGGTATCGGATGATGGGGTTCTTCAGAATATGTCTGCTCTTGGGCAAGGTAAAATCGAAAAATATCGACAGGTCTGCCAAGATTTTATCACACCGACACCAAAAGTGAAGATTGAAGAAGTGACTATTGACGATTGCCTTATTTTCATCTACCATGTGCGCGAGGACTATGAGTCTTTGTTCAGCCGCAAGGACAGCAACGGCAAAGATAATGTCTATAAGCGAGTTGGAGGTTCAAACTACGGTCCGCTAACACACGAGGAAATAACTAATTTGCAATGTGACAAGAATCTACGGAGGTTCGAAGACCAGATCGTTGAGGGCTTTGACTCCAGTGACCTTGACCGAGCGACTTTGAATGAGTATGCGACAAAGATTAGCTTTCAAGGAACTGATGATGACCTTTTAGTGTGCCGCAATCTGGCAAAGCGCGAGCAGGATGGTACGGTAAGGTACAAGAACTCTGCCGTGTTGCTTTTTGCGCAAGATCCGGATAAGTACGTTACTTCGGCATATGTACGGTACGTTAGGTATAGCGGAGTGTATGCTGGCGCCGGCAAGTCGTACAACGTCGTTAAAGATGAGCGATTCTATGGCAATATCCCAACGCTCATCAAGAAGGTGCGCGATTTTCTTTATGCTTCATTTGATGACTATTACTCGCTAGATACTGCAACAGGTGTGTTCAATCGTCTGCCAGAATATCCAGAGGGTGCGTGGCTAGAGGGTGTTGTTAATGCGATTTTTCACCGCTCATACAACTTGCAGGGAAACAGTATTTACATAAAGCATTACGATAATCGATTGGAAATATCGAACAGTGGCCCACTTCCGGCACAGGTGAAAGTAAGTAATATTAGGGAGCAGCGGTTTTCCCGCAATCCACGAATCGCTCGGGTTTTATTTGAAATGGATTTTGTTCGTGAATTGAACGAGGGTGTGAAGCGTATATTCCAGTCTATGAGTAGCCTGCATTTACCGGATCCTGTATACAGAGATAAGGATGATATAGTGACACTGACCCTCATTAATACTGTGTTTGGTAACGAGAAGCACATCCCAAGTGAAATTCTAATAAAAATGAATGATAATATGAAGGAATATAGCGATACTAAGCGGCGCGTAGTTCTATATCTTTTACAGAACGGGCATGGCACAATCAGCGATATTGCCGAAGAGCTTAAGGTTTCCAACCGTGCTGTCCGCAATAATCTTTATAACTTAGTGGATGACGGGATCGTTAAGCGTAATAGTGACAAGCAGCGTGATGCAAACGCTACATATGCGTTCCAGACAAACGCTTAATTGAATTTTCTGTTACTGTAAGTGAACGTGAATAACAGGGGTGGATACGGCGTAAGTGAACATAAGCACTTTATTAGTGAACGTGAATAACAGGGGTGGAGCCATAATAAGTGAACCTTACAGTAAGCATTTTGTCACTTGCTCTCAGTATAGTAAGCGGTAGTCGCGTCTCTGTTTAGTGGGTTTAGGGACTATATGTTACAAAAATTTGTATCACAGCCACCCCAGTACGCAGAAGATCCACCTGTGTAACACTATAATGGAGACAAAGTGAAACGCGGCTGGTACATTACAGTTTCAGCCGCGTCCCTATGCTTGTATTATGTCACACTATTTCGATGACTAAATAAAGTGCTTGCTCTTCGATCGTGTAAAGTTGCACCAAAGAAGTGTAATTGTAGTCTCCTATAATGATAATATTATGTTGGTGTGGTGCAGATAGAGTTTTCATATATAAGGAAGTTTGTCTCCCGTACAACAAAAACCCCGACTTTACAGGGGTGCTTGGCTCATCTCGTTAACCTGGGGTGTCCGATGGGAATTGAACCCACGTAGCCGGAACCACAACCCGGAGTAATAACCATTATACGACGGACACCATATCATGTGGTCTGGTGATCCCACCGGGAATCGAACCCGGGTTGCCAGGATGAAAACCTGGTGTCCTAACCGCTAGACGATGGGACCATGTTGCAAGTATAGCATATTAGAGTGGATTTTGCAATTACTAGGAGGCGATGGCGGAGATTTTTTGACCGCGCTTCTGGCTCTTTACTTCTTCATTCATACTAGCGATTTCGTT
Source organism: Candidatus Saccharimonadota bacterium (assembly GCA_009781895.1). Lineage (GTDB taxonomy): Bacteria > Patescibacteriota > Saccharimonadia > Saccharimonadales > Saccharimonadaceae > WQUV01. The sequence goes on along the minus strand of WQUV01000011.1, from coordinate 13,719 downwards.
CATTAGGGTTTTGTAGGCGGTGTCGCTAGATTTTTGGCGGTCGATTAAGGCTTGGCGTAATTTGCCAGCGGGTAGACCCTGTAAGCTCGGTGATGATTCTTGACATAGGGCTTCGACTTCAGACAGTGCCGTGTCGAACATGTCTTTTTGCAAACCTATGAAGTCGATAGCATCGGCTTCAGTGTCTGTTTGTTCTTGGGGCGGAGTCAGGGAGATTTGATTGAGGCGTAGGTCGGCTTGAGCACTAAGTTCGGAAAGGATGCGATGGCGGATATTGAGCATGGCAGGGGAGTGTTGATTGATAGCGAGACCACCTTTGCCAGCGTGGACGTTAGAGCGGACAATAGACTCGACGAAACCACTACTAATCGAGATGACATAGCGCGGGACTAATGGCAGAGAGCGGCGCTCTTCTTCGTTCTCGTAGTAGATTAGGCGAGAGCATCCAGATGGCAGATCGAGGGCTTTATTATTATGTGACCTCTCTAGTTTGTCGCGGACGATTTCTGGGTTAGATGAGGTAGTGACATCGATGCCGAATGGCGGGGTTTCTTCGTCTTCATTTTCTATGGTGACGATTTCGTCGATCTTGTAGCGAGTGTCGTCAAATGTGGAGGTGGCACGAGTATCGGCTCTGGTCCCGAGCCAGTTACCAGCTTTGACGCCAACGCCGAAGATATATTCGAGCGCAACTGCGGTTTTGGTTGCGGGAGTTTGATTGATGCGTTCGAGGACTCTTTGCTCGCTTCTGATGTCATTATGCATACGTTCCTGTGGGGTATGGAAGGTGTGAGCGCGGCCGAATGCGTACTCGTCAAGTATGAAGTCGTTGGCTGATGGTGGGTTGACCTGGAAGTCTTTGATGGAGATCTGGTCGCGCCCGATGATCTCAGTGATGATATCGAACTTTTGATTAAATAGCTTTTGTTCTTCGGCAGAGACTCGATCTGCTGCTTGACGATCGGCACCTCCAGCTGTCCTACGCTCCATGCTCATAATGTAAGTATAGCATAGGAGACGAGTAGTGTTAAAGCCTCTTTCGCAGTTAAGCGTGAGAGGCTTTTTTGGGCAAGATCATTTCTCTTGCTAAGTGTCTTGCTTCGATCTCGAGATCGGGGGGTGCGGCTTGGTCGTGAGAAATATTCCTCTTCAAAGTAATTGCTCCGTACTGTATCTCGCTAAGGTCATACCATAGCGAATTATGTGACTGGTAGCGGCGGGATTGCAGGAAAGTTTCTACGGTCGCCTTGTCTACATTGTAGACGTTTTCGTTGAAGTGGATTGTGACTTCGTGAGGATAGCTGTGGGTTAGGATGTGGATTCCGTCATAAAGCTTGATATTCATAGGTATACCACCTCTTTCTTGTAGTCTCCTGGTAAGGAGTGGGGCCGTGAACTCGAGTTGAAAAGTGCAATAGAGCCAGAGCGCAAAAAGAGCTTATTGAAACTAGCAACAGTCTAGCGCATTACTCCTGTCTATTATATCATACTAGTGCTTAAAAGTCAATATTTGTGCCATACCTAGGCTGTTTGGGGCTTGCTGGGGTAAGGAAATGCCCCGTGGGTTAGCACGGGGCGGATACGCAAGCGGTATTGGACTTAGTGATAGGCTGTAAATAGCGTTCGTTGGTTGCGTAAAGAAGATGCACGAGAAGCTGATAAGCTTCGTCGCCGGGGTAGTCTTTGAACAGGCTTGCTTCAATGGTGAGCAACGCTGATTTGAACCCTTTCAGGTCATCAAGACTAGGCTTCCCCCCTATATGTAACGCTTTAGACCAAGCTGGGGTCTCGGCGTCCATAAGTAACTGGAAGTTTGCTTGAGATAACTCGTTGATGAAGGTCCTAATAGCGGCCTTGCATTGTTCTACGTCTTGTAGAGAGCCAAAAAGCTTCATGATGCCACCTCCTTATAGTATGAAGCGTAATTTGTTTGCAGGTCCTAAGATTCTAGATTAGGCAATGACTAATCTCGTTTATTATATCACACTAGTGCTTAAAAGTCAATATTTAGGCGACATCTTTAGGTTTTTCTTCGGTAGGGGTGCTTTTTAGCTTCTCCTCGGTCTTCTTGGCTTTTTCGGCTGCCTCGGCGCGCTTTCTCTGGAGGTGTTGGACCTGTCTCAGGCGGACCCACTCCTTGTCTTCGGCTTCTTCGGGTATCATATAGAGGTCGTCGAAAAGATTGACCTTACCACCATCGTCCTCAGAAATAGTGCCGCCCGCGGCGAATATATCGAAGCTTTTATCTAGCGAGTATTCGCCAAAGGCGGAGAAGAAGTACTGCTCGACAATGCGACGGTCTTCTTCTTGCCGGTGGTGTAGGTCGGAGTCGACTTTTTCTGTGGCGTAGGGATTGTTGGTCATGAAGTTACGGTAGGTGAAGCGAGTGACGCCGTATTTTTCGCACATTTCGTTTAGTTCGTTGAGATTGCGGATCATGTTGTTGTGGGCGTTGGCGCGATTGCGGTAGTACTCTTGGACAGCAATGATACCTGATGGCTGAGGGTTGATCTTGGGGTCTCGCAAATCTCGATGCGCTTTAAATAGTCCGCGAGTAGCGTCGAGAATGGCGGCGTCTTTCGCTCGATCCTCGTCTAGGACACTCTCATCTTCAATAGCACTCCTCAGCGCTTTAATGCGCTTAGGGTAGAGACGAGAGCTCTGTACTTCGACACTATGACGGTTGCTGTCATAGGTGCCCTCGGCGCGAGCTCGATCTTTCTGGTTCATACCTCGAGTTTTGAAGTCGGCCATCTTCTTGTTAACTGAAAGATGGAGTTCGTAGAGTTCGATGACTTCTTCTCGGTAATCTTCGGTCTGGGGGGGGATTACCTCTGGATCTTTAGCGTGAAGTTCTTTGGCTGTTTGGACGTATTCGGCGAAGGCGGCTTGTTTGTCTTTGTCGTTAAGAGTCTTGTAGAACTCTTTCTGTAGTCTATGCCGCTCGCTGTTGAGTTCTTTGATAGAGATGCCTTCTGCGGATATGAGTAGCTCTGGAGTGTCACCAGACAGAGCTTCCCATCCAGTTTGTTCTGAAGTAGACGTATTGTCTCTGGGTAGTTCTCCGCTCATCTGTCCTCCTTGTAATTTGCACTTATTATATCATGAAAGAACGCCTCGCTAGAAAGGGAGGCTATCGGTGATACTGTGAGGAGTCGGGGTAGCTAAACTTGACAGGGGGTGATGTAGTAGATATACTAGATGTAAGTAAGGGTAAGCGTAACTGGAAGGTTAGGGTACGATGGACAAGATTTGGTGGTTGAAAGAGTGGCTACGAAAAGGTTCGATTAATATTTTCGGGATGCCGTTTGCGGGCAAGGACACGGTCGGACGGCAAGTGGCTCAGGTGCTAGATGGACAATTCTTGAGTAGTGGACAGATCTTGCGTGATTATGAGGCAGCGAATTCGGTGATGGATCTTACGACGACAGGTCGCTGGACACCGACTGAGTCATTTAAGCGGATTGTTTTACCGCACTTGGGCGATGAGCAGTATGAAGACAAGGCGTTGATTCTTGGAGGGATTGGTCGTTGGGACGGTGAGGAAGAGTTCGTGGAGGAGGCGCTGATGAAGGCGGAGCATCCACTGCGAGTGGTGGTGCTATTAAACTTAAGCGAACAGGAGATCCGTAACCGCTGGGAGGTGGCACAGGTGGGTGGCGATCAGATCGAGGTGGCGGGTCTAGGTGTGGCTGGTGGCCTGGATGCGGCTGCGCGCGAATTGAAGCGAGAGGTGCGAGCTGATGACGATGATTGGCGTAAGGTCGAGAGTCGAATGAATGAGTTTCGCGATAAGACTTGGCCCGTGATTGAGTATTACCGAGCTATGGGGATGCTAGTGACGGTGAATGGGCGACAAACGCGAGAGAAAGTGCTGCTTGAGACGATCAATAAGCTGTATGATTATGCTACCCTACACCCTCACGAATACTAGCTTTTCATTTAGTACAGGGCGTTATTAAGGTCTCTCGCGGTTTGCAGTAGCCTGCTGCTTTGCCAGCGAGGTTAAATTGATTTTGGGGGTGGAAAATGCGATAATAGGTAAATGCGTGTTTCGACGATTGGGTTGGGGGTAGCGGCGGTGGTGGCTGGTGGCTTAATGATGTGGAGCGCAGTGTCGGCAGCTGGCGCAGGTGATGCGGAATGGCGGACTGTGGTGGTACATGATGGCGAACGTCGGCGAGTGGTGCGGACAGACGCTCGGACTATTGGCGAGCTACTAGAGCGGATCGATACGGCTTTGGCGATCGGCGACAAGATTGCGCCAGCGCTAGACGCGACCATATATGATAATTTCTCGCATGTGAATATCTGGCGAGCGACGCCATTTATGGTCCTAGAGTGGGCAGACTCGCGGACAGCGAGATTGCATGGGCAGGCGGGGCAGCCGTTTCGGCCGCAATTTTATGATGTAGTACGTGGTGAGGAATACTGGCGACAGCGAGCGGAAGAGGTGGTAGGTTGGGGGCGACCAAGTCAGGCGCATTTGACGCCACTGAAGATTCAGTGGATGACGGAGGCTGGGATACCTGAAGAGGACTGGGTTTACGTGGACTTTATCGTTTTTCGTGAGAGCTCGTGGAATCCAAATGCGGTAAACCGAATAAGTGGGGCGTGTGGGTTGGCGCAAGCTTTCCCGTGTAGTCGGGTGCCAGGTAATCCATTTGATCCCGTGAATAGCTTGCGTTGGCAGCATCAATATGTACTAGGGCGGTATGGATCGTATGCGGCGGCTTATGCGTTTTGGCAGATCCATGGATGGTACTAGCGGGTTCAGTTTTTCTTTTAGGAAAAGAAAAACTGCCGATGCATAGCACCTTGACTTTAAGGCGGATTTGATGTAATAATATAGACTGATAAGGGCTGGGTATACTTTAAAAATATTAGAAAGGTTGTGAATTTAATGTCAGCTACTAATGCCAAGATTTACTGGAGTGCTGATGTGACGGACAGGGAGCTGTGGGAGGTGCTTAGAGGTAGGGATTTCCCGCAAAAGAAAGATAATATCGGCATCAAGCTGGACCGTGCGTTTTTGACAAAGTACGGCTTGGGTATTATCACAGAGGTGCAGAAGCTCGGTTTGGGGGTTTTCGCAGACGCGAAGATCACGGAGATCCCGAGTAAGTGCTTGGAGATCGCGAGGCTACACTTGGAGCATAGGCCGGAGATGTTAAACATTATGGCTGACTCTTGCAGCACTGGCTTGGTGGCTTCTGAAGACGAGAACCATATGGATGCGCTGTATCGATTCGCGAGACTTTGTGCGGAATACGGTGTAAGGTCGTGTGCGGTTAGCGTGTTCACGAGTAAGCCAAGAGAGATGGTTGAGCGGCAGTACGGCAAGTCATTTGAAACAGTGGTAATGTGGTATGCGAAGTTGATTAAAGAGTGCGGCTTGACAGATGTGGTTTGTTCGCCCAAAGAAATCTACATTTATCGCAAGGTTTTGGGTGACGGGGTAAGAATCGTGACGCCAGGAGTGCGGTTGCCGGGAAGCGGCATGCGCGACCAGAAGCGTGTGATGACCCCATTTGAAGCGGTGCAAAATGGCGCGGACGCGTTGGTGATTGGCAGCGATCTGACAAAAGGCGGTCCAGGGCAGTTTTTCAATAACTATATAAATGTTATGTCAAACATTTACCCAAACGGGTAAAAGACAGGTGAGCTAGGTGGACGATGTTGAAGCGGTTTTTCTAATAATTTTTTGACGCCACTCGAGTATATTGGGTGGCGTTGAAACTTTATAGTTACGAGGTGATGTTTTCGAGCCAGAGGATGAGTTCGGTGAGGAGGAATTCGTGGTTGGAGTTAGGGTTCTGCTGGAGTTTGGCTGCTGCTGCCGCGAGTTCTTCTTGGAACTCAGGTAGGCGTTTCGCGAGCTTTTCGGCGCGGTAGTTCTGCCAGATTTGTGACTCAGACTTGGTGAGAGAGCTAGGGAAGTTACGGGCCTTATAGAGCGGTAGTAGGTGGGCGAGGCGTTCGTCAGTAAATCCTGGGTCAAAGTCGGTGAGTTTATGGGCGCCAGCGTTGCGGATAGCTGCCATTTTGGGCTTGTCGGAATCGGGGACGAAACCATCGTAGAGGGTGCAGTCTGGGTCGGTGGCTTGCGGGAGAGGCGGGCGCTCGAGAGCTTGTTCGGCGCGGGCGATGAAGGTCGGATCGTTGTTGATGACCTCGAGGTTTTGCTTGACTTCGACGAGATCAATGCCGAGTCGCTTGGCGTCTTCTGGTTTTAGGACGGAAAGTGGGGCGACAGCTGGACAACGATTGAATCGTAATTCTTTGACTGGCAGCACTATGTAGTTTTCGCCGCGTTCTTTCCATGGGATGTTGACGTGAGCGCAGAGTTCAGTCTGTGGCATTTTTAGGAAAGGTGTCGGGTCTTGGCGGAGGTCGTAGATATAAATACCCTGCTGGCTGGGTCCGAGCGGGATGGCGACAGTGGTTTTATCCGGGTAGGGTAGGCGACCAGAAGAATAGAGGAATGGCTCGCCAGACTTGACGAGTTTTTCGACGGATTTTTTGTCTCGCATATTTAGGAGGTAGCTAAAGATTTGCGGTTGTCTTTCTTTTAGTAATTTGGCGACAGAAATAAGAGCTTCGACGTCAGAAAGAGCGTCGTGAGCTTTGGCGTGAATGAGGTTGTTGGCAGTGGTGAGGTCAGTGAGCTTATTGCTTTTTTTGCCGTCCTTCTCGGTCCACTTTATGCCGTCAGGTCTAAGGGCGCGAGTCATACGAACGACATCGAGCAGGTCCCAGCGCGAACGACCGTCAGCCCACTGCCAGATGTAAGGATCGTAAAAACTACGGAAGAATAAGTTGCGTATGAATTCGTCGTCGAAGCGGATGTTATTGTAGCCGATGGCGATGGTGTTTTCGGTGAAGACTTCGTCCATCAAGAGATGGCAGAGTTCGGCCTCGGTGATGCCTTCAGTTTGGGTGGATTGCGGCGTGATGCCCGTGGTGAGGGTGGCAAAGGGGCTCGGGAGGATATCATCGCCAAGTTTGACGACGATATTGTAGGACTCGCCGATTTTATTGAGGTTGGTATCGGTACGGATACCCGCGAATTGCATGATGCGGTCGGTGCGAGGGTTGAGTCCGCTGGTCTCGAGGTCGTAGAAAAAATATGTCATGGATATAGTATACCAAATAGAGGCTATAGTCGTGCCGACGCTTGACATCTTGATGATCTGTGGCACAATGGAAATAAGAAGCTGAAGTGTGGGAGACGTTTCTGAAGTAAAATAAGAGGCATAATGCCTGGAGGAAGTATGAAAAGAAGTAAGGGGTTAATATCTGCTGCTGTCCTTGGTAGCACGATGATCGCGTCGCAGGTAGCGGTGTCGGTTACGGAGGCAATCCGCCCAAATATATTGGAACTTGATGTCACTAGCGCGAATGCTGGTGGCGATATTTATAGTAATATCGTTGTGGTGCATCCAGAAGTGGCGCTAAGTGCTGAGGCGCAGGAGCTAGCTGATGAGATCAAGGCGCGACTTGTCGAAGTGCGAGAGAGCTTGAGCCAAGGCGTGGCTGATGCACAGGCGCAGGCGGCGGCAACGATTGATGCACTCGAGGGGCTGCTAGAGCAACTCAGGACACGAGTAGATAATGTTGATGTCGAGATGGCGTTTGAGCGTGCGATTGAGTTGGCTCGTGAGCAAGTGATGGCGTCGGCGGAAGTTGCGGCTCGTGCCATGGCTGAGAACTCACCAGAGGCACAGGCGGAGCGCATTCGTGTCACAACACTACTTGACAACTATGCAAGCTGGGCAGCTGACTTAGCTGCAAATAGGCAGATTATTGAAGCGGAAGTAGCGGAAGCTAATGTGGTACTTGGTAATTTACCAGCTGCAGTGCAGAATGCAATCATTGCTGCGGTGCCAGAAGCTGCCGTGATCTTTGATGGGCTGGATGCGGATGAGTTACTAGCGGACGATGAGGCGATTGCGGTTCTACAGACCATTGCTAGTGTTTCACCTGCGACATGTAATATTCTAATTTTCCCTGCGCTTGTAGCTGACTGTACGAATGCTTTGGTTCGAGTTGGAGCAGTGCGTACTGCCGTAGCGAATTACCTTGACATACTTGAGCTTCAAGGGGACTTCGACGAAGTAGCTGGTTTCACAGGTGACCGAGAGGTCTTCATAGCTGCTCGTGTGGAGGTTGTCGTCGAAAGTATGGTGTCGTCGCTGATGATTACCGCAGAGCTAGCATTTGATGCGCTTGTGGCTTCTATCCAGGCGGAGATTATCGCTGCGGGCGAGACCGCACAACAATCTACAGTGGCTGCGATTGCCGCTGTTGAGGCTAGGATTACTGCGATTCGAGCACAGACTCGTGAGCTGATTGCTGCGCTCGAGGTGGAAGCGCAAAGTGCGTGGGATGCGTTCTTGGCGAAAGAATCTGGTTTGTCGTTGCGTGTTACTACAACTACAGAAAGTATGCCAGAGGCTGTCTGGACAGGTGATCTACGAAGCTTAACTTGGGGCGATATCATGAAGCATGATTTCGCGGTAGAGGCGAAAGAGATCGCGCTCGATGCTGAGCTATTCCCTGATTGCGCGACTTCGGTCGTTGGTTTCAATCATACCTTGGAGCTAGTTTCGGACTGGAAGTCAGGCGAGAAGACGTTGATTGATCTTAACTTCTCTCACACACTGCCAAACGTTAATATTGCAGAGTTTGTGAGTGATGTTCGCTTGCAGGATCTAACATCTATAGACTTGGGTCTGGTTGCTGGGATTGCGGGCGTTGATGTTGCCGATATTGAGGCAGGTATCAATGATTTCTTGAATCAGCATGTCAATGAGTTGATTGACCTACTAAACGACAACCTGAATGGACAGGAAGTTGGCTTTGCGATTAACCGCACCATAGACATCAAGGACCTAAACGGTGAGTTGTCGGAAACTACAAGTGAAGTTGAGTTCCGTCGATATTCCGCTGGCTGCGTGGTTGTTGATGATGAGGACGTGGAAGCGCCAGGCACTGGCGTGAACGATGCTTCGTCAACTGGCTTTGTGGCACGCATGAGTAAAATGCTGCTAGTACCTGCCGCTCTTGTAGTGGCTGGTGGCGCGGTCTTTGCGCGTAAGTGGCTAGTTCGCTCTCGCGAATAGCCTTAAGGCCACAGAAGAAATCCCCCTATAATGGGGGATTTCTTGATTAGATTTGGTGAGGCGGGCGGGGTTCGAACCCACGACACCAAGGTTAAAAGCCTCGTGCTCTACCAGCTGAGCTACCGCCCCACATTGCTTGATTATAGCATAAGTTGGGCAAAAAATAAACCCCCTCGACCTTAGTCTTGGGGGTGAAGCCTGATAAGGAGGCTTCAAGCAGGTATAGCTTGGAGTGGGAAGGCGTGGAAGACTTGCTCTTCGAGAAACCAGCTAAACGGTACGATGCCGATGTCGTCGGGGCTGCAAGTGAGGTTTGGGAGTGCATCGAGGAATGTTGAGGCGGTGATCTCTCGCCCGCTTTCGGTGATGGCACGGTTGACGATAAAGACTTTCTCTATGCTGTGTTTTTCGGCGATCTGCTGGATCTCGGCCAGAAGATCTTCGGCTTCACAGCGCAGGTCGAAGAGGCGGTTGTCGGTGCGGCGTCGGGTAACGGCACGTTGGTGCTGGAGGCGTCGAGCGGCTACATCGGTAGCGTTTGGCGGAAAGAACTGCAGGGCGTCACGGCGTGAACGCGGCTTGGGGGTTGGTGCGTCATTCGGGAGAAGCTCCAGATTCTTGATGTTGCGTTGTAGCGCTCTAAGACGTCGTAATTTAGAGCGAAGATCAATATGGACGGGGTTGTTGGAGTGGGTGAGGGGTAGTGACTTGCCGGGAAAAAGGCAGGTAATGCTGCCTAGTATTCCTTCGAAGTTCTTAGAGAAGAATTTGGTGATTCTGCTGGTGTTAGTCATGTGATCTCTCCTATTCTATACCTAGATTGGTAAGTTGCGAGCCACTGCCCTAAAAGGGGTGGCTGATAGGTGGGGTAGAAGTATACCCTCCATATTGTATCATACTTGTGTATAAAAGTCAATAGTTATGACACGAGCAACAGATTGAAATAAAATGCTTAAGTTATGGGTTCTTACGAGCTTGAAAACCTGGTTGCGGTTGGTTATAATATAGTCTCATAGTATAACTGTTTAGGAAAGAGAGGTTCTAAATGTATAAGCAGCCGACAAAGGCTATTGTGATGGACGCTGGCTTTGCCAGTCGATTTTTGCCGATCACAAAGACGATTCCGAAAGCGATGATTCCGCTGGGGAATAAGCCTGTGATGCAGGTGGTGATCGAAGAGTGTGCGAATGCTGGGATTAAAGAGATCATCCTGGTGGCGACCGAGGAAGGTAAGCCGATTTATGAAAATTATTTCTTTGGTAAAAGCGAGAAAGTAAAAGAGCTTTTGACCGCACAGGGTAAGGCAGAGCGATTTGAGCCAGTGACTCATGTGATTGAGGGTCTGCCGAAGATCACGATTATTGTGCAGGATCCGAAGTTGCCATATGGCAACGGCTCGCCGATCGCTACAGCGAAAGATCATATTAATGATGATGAGGCGTTTGTCGCGCTCTACTCAGACGATATTGTTTTGGGTGGTGAAGGTGCGGTGAAGGCGTTGGTTGAGCGATATGCAGAGCACCCTGAAGCGGCGGCCGTGATTGGCGTGCAAGAGGTTGAAGGTCGTGAGATTGAGAAATATGGCTCGGTGAAGTTTAAGGATGGCAGCGAAGAAGTCGAGCGAGTGATCGAGAAGCCGAAAATGGAAGACGCGCCGTCGCAGCTAGCATCGTATGGGCGATATCTTTTGACGCCAGCGGTATTTGAGTTCTTGAATCCTGACGAGACAGGCAAGGATGGCGAGCTCTGGACGGCGGATGCGGTGGATAAATTGGCGTCGAGCGGTAAGCCGGTATTTACGGCGGAAGCGAAGAATGGGATCTGGTATACGACGGGTGATCCAGTGGCTTACTTGGCTGCGCACGTAGAGTATGACAAGTTGCAATCTTAGTTTAGGTCGCTACTAAAAAAGAGAATGTTTAGAGGAGAGCCTACTTGCTCTCCTCTTCTTTTGTTTCTTGAGTTGATGGGGTTAGGGCGACTCGGAAATATTGCCAACCACTAACAAGACTAAGTACGGTAGCAGTGATGGCTAGCAGGGTGACGGAAAGCGACTGGATATAAGAGAAAGAAAAGTGCTCTATCCAGTGCGGCGGTGTCATTGCGACGATAATAACCAGGAACTGAAAGACAGTTTTGGCTTTGCCGAGACCACGCGCACTTTTGATGCTGCTATTGCCGCGTTGCTTCATGCGGTAGCGCGTGATTGTCACGAAGATGTCGCGAGCGATCATAAGCGCGATTAGCCACCACTCCCACCAAGTAACAAGACCGAGAGCAATGATGACGAGAAAAGCGAAGAAGACACAGACTTTGTCGGCTTGTTCGTCGTTGGTTGGACCGCGTAGACTACCTCCGTATCTGCGGGCAAGCTTGCCATCGACTGCGTCTAGCAGTCCGATGACAACCCAGAGGAACCACCAAAAGGACCAGAACCGATTGTCGCCGAGTATTGCGAAGCCATTAAGGATGCAAAGAACGGCAAATGGTGGCACTAAGATGGTGCGCGGATTAGAGACCCAGTCGGCGGGAGACCAAAATTTGACCTCCCAGAACTTGCCATTGTCGCCAGGGAGGGGCCATTTTCTCTTCATGGAAATCACCTCATAAACAAAAATTAAAGGCCGAACCTTACCTTCTGGACTAGTTATACCATAATGAGTGGAGTTAAGCAAGTCAGTTAGGCTGTTTGGTGTTGGTGGAACATATGCTATACTGAAAGCATGTATACTGAGCGCCGAGAATGGACAAAGCTAATCCCAATATTCGTAATGGCGCTAATACTGATTGTGGTGTTTAAGACGCTCGATAACCTGTCTGGGATCATGGCGGTGGTTGGCGGATTCTTCAGGATCTTGACGCCGTTTTTGCTGGGTGTGCTATTTGTTTATTTCCTATTTCGCCCAGTGAGCTGGCTTGAGAAGAGATACGCGCAAGCAAAATGGGTGTTTTGGTCGAAGCGCGCGCGCTTATTTAGTGTGCTGTCGGTATACTTGACGCTGGTGCTAGCGATATTATTGATGGCGGCGCTACTGATACCAATTCTGGTGCAGAGTATTGTGGATTTTGCGGGTCAGGTGCCAGGGTATATGGATACGGCGGCGGCTTGGATAGATGGGGTGGCAGAGGATAGTACGTTGCTGAGTGGCTTGGATTTGCAGGCGATGGTGGCGAATCTCTCGAGTGATTTGCTGGGGGGTGACGGTGTGGGTCAGGTGGCGAGCGGTGTGATTGGTGTGGGTGTGGGTATATTTAACGTGGTGATTGGCTTGATCGTATCACTCTATATATTACTAGAGCGCGAGAGGATCATGAAGTTCTTTGATCGCTTGGGTCAGGTGTTGTTTAAGGAGGCGGCAAGGAGAGAACTGAAGCAGTATCTGGGGCAGGTGAATAAAGTATTATTCAGTTTCATCTCAGGTAAAAGCTTGGATAGTATGATCAACTTTGTAGTGGTGACGACGATTCTGCTAGTGTTGCAGGTAGAGTATGCGCTATTATTCGGTGTGATTGCGGGGCTTGCGAACTTTATCCCGTTCCTCGGGTCGTTGTTTGCGGTGATATTTATCACGATAGTGACGTTATTGACAGGCGGGTTCACACAGGCGATTTGGGTGTTGGTACCGCTACTGATCTTCCAGCAGATGGACGCAAACTTTATTGAGCCACGGATCATGAGCTATCGATTGAAGCTTAGTCCGATTTTGACGATATTTGCGGTGTTAGTGGGTGGAGCTTACTTTGGAATTGCGGGAATGTTCTTGGCGGTGCCAGTGATTGCGATCATTAAACAGATTATATTGGAGTATTTGAGTATAAATATCAAGGCTAAAGAAGCGAAAGAGGCCGCGGCCCTTGCGAAAGCCAACAAGGCTGCGACCGTGAAGCCTACTGGGTAGCTTGTCGTCATAGTGTTTATGATATACTAACGTCATGGAAGAATATTTTAACTATGTGCTGATTTGCGCTATCCTCGGCTGGGTGATTGCTCAGATTATTAAGACTGCCATTGCCTCTGTTAAGGAGAGGCGGGTTCGTATCCGTGAGAATATTCTGGCTTCTGGCGGCTGGCCGAGCGCTCATTCGACCGCGGTTGCGGCGCTTGCTACCGCTATCGCTAAGTCTGATGGAGTGCAGAGCTCGCTCTTTGCTGTGGCGGCTATCTTTGCGCTGCTTGTGATGTACGACGCCATGAATGTGCGACGTGCCGCTGGGAGTCACGCGAAGATACTTAACCGTACCAATAGTAAGTATAAGCTAAAAGAACGTCTTGGCCATACGCCAGCTGAGGTCGCCGCGGGCGCTGTTTTGGGTGTCATAATCCCGTTCTTGGTGCCGCTGTCTACAGTTTAGTGATGGGTTTCGCGAGTCTTGTGTTAGAGCCTAATATATGATAGAATACTAGGGTAAATGGTCCTCGGTAGCTCAATGGTGGAGCAAGAAGCTGTTAACTTCGAGGTTACTGGTTCGAGTCCAGTCCGGGGAGCCAATTTGCATTTTTGCGACAAAAAGCCATTTCATCGAATCGTTTTTTTTATTTCCACCCCAGTTATTTTCCGTCAAGCTCCAAGTTCAGAAATAGCACTGTTATTAT
>WQUV01000010.1 GCA_009781895.1 Candidatus Saccharimonadota bacterium | reverse complement strand
CTTTACAGGAATATGAACATCCTGTAAGATATGGGTAAGCAGCTTGCGATGAGATTTTAGCGCAGTCTTGACAAAATCTTTCGAGTATGGTGTAGATATGCGCGGGCTACGTCACGAATGTCAACGAGGTGGGTGCCGCCATTCCAAAATTGGACGGATGTCCAGTGTTGGGCTGGTAAAAACTGGCCGTCTTCTTGGGAAGTTACGTTGATCTCAAGCTGAGGGCGAGCCCAAACATTGTCTGGGTTCGCTGCCGTAGAGGCAAATGCCATCATAGGGGCCAGCGAGAAAATCAAAACCAAGGAGAGAACCGCGGCAATAAGCCGCCTGGGGTGTTGCTTGCTGTTCTTCGTCATGCGAAAAACCTCCTTTGACAAAATAGTGTGAAGTTTCTCTAGCCCGCTTGCAATGATGCATGCCAGGGGTGGGGTAGCTAAACCGCACTGGTTATGTTTATTATATCACGGTTATGGTGTAAAGTCAATATATAAGTGAAAAGCCGCCAGACACTTATAGTGAATGACGGCTTGAGATGAATAGGTCCTATAAGGGACTGCTATTCCATACTATAGAGGTTCATGTAGAAGCCGGAAACTTTGTCGGCAAGGAGCTTGGAAAGGTCGAAATCGTAGAAGTGGCGCGGGCTGTGGTTGCGCAACTGCTCCATCATATGCTTAAGCACATAGACAGATATAAGGGCATTGGCGTCTTCGCGTGCGCCTGAATAGGCGATGCGCATGATCTTCTTGCGCTCTTCCGCGCCAACTGTAAGTGCTTGGCGCGTATAGGATAACTGAATGCCTCCATACCATTTGATGTCGCCTTCGTCGACGGCTTCATCAGGCCACCCAGCCAGCTCGCCAGTATTGGCGATTTCGGGGTAGCGGGCCAGGGTTGCCATTTTTCCGCGGGCGCAATTATTGCCTTCGCCAGCAGCTGGGGTAATTTCCAGGATGGTGTCGGGCTGTTCGTCGCCTTCGGCAAGCAAATGTACGATCAGTAAGCCTTCGCTGAGGCCGGGCACTTTGCCAGCGATAAAGGATAACGCTTTTGCGATCTCGGAATCGAAATTGCCGTCGGGGTCGCCAAGTGGGCATTCGGGTGGGTGGATGCTGTGTTTGACTGAGACTTTGATAGGTTTCATAAAATGAAAACCTCCTCTATAAGTTTTTTAGTTGCTACAAAGTAAAAATCGCCTAAGTGGCGGCTCTTACTAAGTCGTCATCATTATAGCATAAACAATACGCTAAGTCAAGCTTTAGCGACTTGAGCGGCTACTAGGTGGCTAGAATTGCTTCTTGGATTTCTCGAGGCGTTCGATGCGCTTAGCGATTGGGGGGTGGGTGGAGAAGAGGGCTTTGGCGCTGGTGGCGTTGATATACATCGGTGCCATGGCGGCGTTTGGCGGGTGCTTGGGCTTAGGGCCCTGGCCAAGCTTACGGAGGGCAGAGATCATTGACTCGGGATGGCGGGTCATCAAAGCAGCAGAGGAGTCGGCGAGGAACTCGCGCTGACGAGAGACGGCGAGCTGGACGATGGTTGCGATTAAAGGGGCGAGGATCGAGGCGACAACAAGGATGACAACACCAATGGCGCCACCACTGTTATTATTGCGGTTGCGACCTCCGCCAAAGAGGCCGATGCGCCAGCCAATCTCAGAGATGATGGCGATGGCAGAGACGAGACCAAAGACGATGGTAGAGAGGCGGATATCGTAGTTTTTGACGTGGGCGAGCTCGTGGGCCATGACGGCTTGGAGTTCGTTGTCGTCCATCATGTCGAGTAGACCAGTGGTCGCGGCGACGATGGCGTGTTCGGGGTTGCGGCCAGCGGCGAAGGCGTTAGGTGATGGGTCGTCCATAATGTAGACCTTGGGCATTGGCATGCCCTCTTGGATTACGAGGTTTTCGACGATATTATAGAGGCGGCGGTTGTCTTTTTTCTGGATTTGCTTGGCGCCAGACATTGCGACAGCAATACGGCCACTCATGAAGTACTGGAAGATGGTGTAGACGAAGGTGAGGGTAACGACGAGGATAAGGATAGAGAAGTCGTTATAGATAGCAGAGAAGAGCGCGCCGATACCAGCGATAAAAAGGATGAAAAAGAACATTAGGGCGATGGTGCGACGTTTGTTGCGAGCGATTTCTTGGTACATGCTTAACCTTTGCTAGCCTTGGGCTGGGTTAGAACTTGACCTCTGGAGCTTTCTCGATCTTGGCGCGGTCGGTGACTTCGAAGTAGTCGCGGACGGCGAAGCCGAGCTTGCGGGCGAAGACGTTAGTAGGGAAGGTCTTGATCTTGGTGTTGAGGTTCTTGGCGCCGTTGTTATAAAAGCGGCGAGCGGCCTGGAGCTTGTCCTCAGAGTCCTGGAGCTTCTGTTGGAGATCGAGGAAGTTGGTGTTGGCCTTGAGCTCTGGGTAAGCCTCAGCTAGGGCGAAGATACGGCCCAAACCCTGCTCGAGGGCGCCTTCAGCGGCTGCAGCCTCTTTGACGCTCTTGGCGCCGAGGGCTGACGTGCGGGCCTTGGTGACAGACTCGAAGGCTTCGCGCTCGTGCTTGGCGTAGCCCTTGACGCTCTCCATGACATTCGGGATGAGGTCGGCGCGGTATTTGAGCTGAACGGTGATGTCGCTCCAAGCTTCGTTGACGCGCTCGTTTAAGCGAACGAGGCCGTTATACGCCGCCCACACGAATAGCGCGCCGAGGACGACGATGCCGAGTAGAATCCAAACTATAATCATTGCATCCATATTAACTCCTTAAAAACTTTCTTGTATGTTGATATTATATCATATTTTCGAAGCAGGGGATTGGAGGCTGTGGTTAAAGTTTTTGCGAGGAACCGCTTGCCAGTCTTCAATACTACGAATGCAGATCTGGAATGCGTTGCATAAATAAGCATAAGCACTATACAACATTTCGGTTTTTTCTGCAAGTACTTTGTGGTACAATGAGGTTATGGATAACTCAATGCTATCAAAAGTGTTCTTCTCCGACTACTTTGGCGTTGATCGTGCAGCGATAAATGCCTATGGCGCAATTGATATCTCTCTAGTGAATGACACTCCACTTTTCATCGATCCCTTCTTGATTTTTGAAAGCGATAAGGATGAATACAAGGCGCTACATAATGGTATCGTTGACTACCTGCACTTCCTGCAGGCACGGCAATTTTCAGGAAGCAGCGGAGAATTTAGCCGCCTCCTGCATTTTGGCGAAGTGAAGCAAACTTGGCTGGGTTACTCACTTTCTGGCAACGCTGGGCAGGGGCTTGGTCGAAAGTTCGCCGATGCTCTGTCTAAAAGAATACATCTGATTGTCCCATCAGACGATTGCAGCGATAGCATGATAGAGACTGGTGTCCACCTAGAGAAGCTCTGCCTACTAGACAAAGGGATAGGGAACGATAAGGTCAGTGACTTCACGGCAAACTTGATCAAGCTATTCCTCGCAGAGTACACCTCGCAGTTCGCCGTTGAACATATAGACCCTCAACTCCTCCGCGAGGTCCCGGTGGAGAAAGCGGTCTTTGATTATGAAACCAAACGATGGAAGCCAAAAAAGATCCTTCTGCCATATCATGCTGAGACCAGGGACTATGTCCTGCTAACGCCGCGAGATATACTTACAAAGAATGACCTGTGGATCAACAATACGGCATTCTATGAGGAATTCTGCGACTTGCCTTCTAGGGTGTCCAATGAGCAGCTGCGCGAAGAGATTAACGCGTACCTACAGTCGCTAATCCCTCGCGGAGGCGGCGGGAACAAGAAGCCAACTAAAGGCGAGCTGTATGATATATATGGAAGGGTAGCACTTAAGTACCCCATCCTAATCGATGCCTTTATCGCGTCCCGCGAAGAGAATGGAGAGCGGGCAACCGAACAGAGTGCGCAAGAAGTTGATTCAGTGGAACAGGTGTTCTCCTACGGAGCGCGCGACACAATAAGCCAACTGGGCAAAGATACTCTATTTTTCGCCACGCCACGCCTCTCCAACAGCTTTGACGAAGCGATGGATAAGGTTGGCATCTTAAAATATCAGATCGAGAATAACGACCTCTATAGGGTCTTTTATCATAACGGCGAGGTCATCATAAACGAGAATGGTCTTCAAAGATTCTTTAAGCTGATCTGGGCAGCGAGCAGAAGTGCTTTCGACATAAACCCCGAGACCAACCACGGCAAGGGTCCGGTTGATTTTGCGGTATCATTTGGTGCTGCAGATAAAACGTTAATTGAATTCAAGATGGCTTCAAACCGACAGCTAGAAAGCAATCTCGCCAACCAACTGAGTGTATACGCTCGAGCAGACGTCGCCAGCAGAGAGGTGACGCAGTTGACCGTGATATTTTTCTTCACAGAGCGTGAGTATAATCGGGCTACAGCGATACTCCACAAACTGAAACTAGACCAGTCTGAGAACATTGTCCTTATAGACGCGCGTGCCGATAATAAACCTTCAGGATCTAAAGTGAAGTAGACGAAGACGTGTCTGCGCTGGGCTTATCTCTCATAAATGACTGGCTTCCGCAGGCAATTCGCTAATATATAAGTGTGCTACCTTTTAGTGGCTAAACGGTGCTCATTTTATAAACACCTAATTTAAAGACTTCAAGATTGGCTGGTGGGTCAGCTGGGACTTGAACCCAGGACACCCTGCTTAAGAGGCAGGTGCTCTAACCAGCTGAGCTACTGACCCACAAGCTAAGCTTGAAATCTTTCTTATTATAGCATATTTGGGGAGATATTAAGTGCTATTGCTTTACTCGCCCAGTAATGATCTCAGTTTCTCGGTATCACTGGCTAGCAAGGATGTAGAGTGGTTAGTCCGAGCGGCATATACGCTATTTAGCTTCGTCCATTTAGTAGAGGCGCCTCGGTTGATTTTATCGATCTTCTTAATTGGCGCAAACTCACTTTGGCGTCCAATTTCGAGTAATTGCTTTGCGAGGTCGACATACTCTTTATATGTTGATGTGGGGTAATCGCGTATATTGTCTCTCACGACCTCAAGAGTATTCCGCTTTGAGCCTATGTAGTCGCTAATAGAGAGTGACTGTGTGACTGACTTAGCCTTTTCGACGGCACAGGCATAATAAAATTCGGTTTTTCTAGATGTAACTTCAGAACGATACTTAAACTCCTGGACAGCACTATGTATCGCCTTTTCGGCGCGGTCTATATCTGCAATATAGTAGCCAAAAACAATACCGAAATCTTCAGGTATATTTGAAGCGTTCATCCCTCGGTCCTCTATTGTCTTCTTTTCAGTCTTGCCGATCTTAACAAGATGCGGGAATAACGGGCTGCGCACACAGTAAATTAAACCTTTCTTCATGCTTGATGTTATATCATAAAAGCATTATAAAGTCTATGCGAAACGAAACATGGATTGTTGTGCGCGCTCTTCATCGTGTGGCAGGTGGCCTAGGTCTGCAGTGATGTCATCATGAGCGATAATAGCAATATCTTGAGCTGGTCTACTAGAGTGCTCGTATACGCGGCGCGATAAAATTTCGTAATATTCCTCACTCAGCTCGAACCCCACATAGTTACGGTCAGCATTTATTGCTGCAATGGCAGTAGTGCCAGAGCCCATGAATGGATCCAATATCAAATCTCCAGGATTGCTGTGGATATTTATTATTTCCTCTATAAGCTTGACTGGCTTCTGTGTGGGGTGGTAACGCTTAAATGCCCCACCGCTCTCTGAGGCATGGCGCATAACTGGGCTTTGGTATGAGTCAGCTTGGCGGTTGAATGTCCATTTAACTTTGTGCTTCTTTACAAGCCAAACCATCAACTCCAATGATGGCACATAGCGCCTGTCTCGATTCCGTGGCATCGGGTTGGTTTTCTCCCAGACTATTATATCTTTAAACTCGAACCCTGCCTTCACTGCAATATCTATCATCTCGGAAACTTTTTTAAAATCGTTGAAGGCTATTAGCGACCCGCCATCCCTGAGCACATCAAAGGAGGCTTGGATCCACGGGGTATTATCAAACTCTTCATCCCAAGCACCGAAACTAGTGCCGGTTCGAGCATTCTTGCGATCTTTCATTGTGTGGAAGTTAGAGTCGCGGGAGATGACGTATGGCGGGTCAGCAACAATCAAATCGACCAATACGCCCGATGACGCCAGGTCTTGCATCCCAACAACGCAATCCTTATTATGCACCCTATTCACATAACCTCCGCTTATGAGCTCATTATATCACGCGAGACGCCAAGATGCCAAGCGTGAAACCTGCCAGACTAGATTGTGCTATACTTAGGTTAATATGTTCAAGCTCTTCAAGAAAAAGACAGTGCCAAACTTATGGATTCTTACTGAAGAACGACCAAAGAAAGAAGTCCTAAAGACAATACTATTGAAGTTCGTGCAAGATAACGGGATTTCGGGCTTCATAGATAATTTACGCGTTCTGCCAGTTCTGGAGAAAGGGAAATTCACCTTTACCTACGAGCTCGTTGGCTTTCGATGCAACAAAGTCAATAAGGTCTTCATAAAAACTGTCAGTGGCTCGTCAAGCTTCGTTGATTTTCTTGTGTTTTATCAGGCCAAAGAACCAGACCCAACAACCGATAAGCCAGATTACGCCATAGAAGAAACGAAGACCGATGACCAAGAAAGCCGTAATACTGGCGTCTACCAGAGATGCTCTAAGTTCGTGTATATCAACAGCTTCTTCCCCAGGACGCGTAAAATCATGCTCTACAACCTCCAGATTGGCCAGAAGGAGAGGCCAACGGAAACCAATATCTTCGGCACCAGAATGCTGCTGACGATCGGTGTGGAAATATTAGGGAAAAAGCTAGACGGTAAAATATTCAAACCATTCTCGTCCATAGAGGAACTGATTGCTTCTAAGGAATCTATGAGGAAGGCGCCGTCTGGCAATGTACCCATAGAGATCAAGCGTGAAGGTAACATTATCTTTGTCTCTGGCCGCTTAGTCAAGTCTGATAGGCTAGCGCACGATCCGAATATTGGTGCATTGAGTGCTATATCAGATACACTACGTAAGCTAGGCTGGAAGGGCGAGATAGTAATGACTAGACATGGACTGGGACAAAAACACTTGGAGTCCAATAATAAATTCATACTAATAGCCAGCCAAATAGGTATAAAGCTTGACGGTCTAACCATGCCAAAAGCGAAACCTCATGCGCAATATTGGCGATACGATACAGAGGGCGAGAAAATCGGCACTATTTTCATACATCTTGTCGTCGAAAGCTTTACGGAAGCATATTCAATTTACGAGAACCACGCTGGTAGCGAACGAGGGTATTTTGTTACATCTTCTGGTGAGTGTGTAACGGTGGATAAATACACAGACAGAGTGGCCTATAAGAGTGGCGAGAAGGATAAAATCATTAACTTGCCAGACTTGACGATTCTGGATGTGAGTCGCAAAGAGATTGTGAACATTGAGGGGGAGATGTACAAGAATAGACTAAAAGGTATTGAACAGATATCGCTATTTGATGCGTTCGAGAATCTTTATATTAAAAAGCAATACCCAGGTCTCCATGTGGTGCGTACTGTCGTGCTGTACGGCGGACATAGCGAGGCTGAAATGCTTGCAATAGAAATCGAGATTGGCTTCATATTGAGTCGGGATGGCGACCTAGTCCTTGGCGTTAAAGCGCCAGGTATATTTAAAGATGCAATCGAGCGCCTGCTAGATTTTTGGGGTTAGCGTGGCAGAGAGCTTCATAAAATCACCACTAAACTACATGGGCGGTAAGCATAAGATTCTTCCCCAGATATTCCCGCTCTTTCCGAAAGACATAGATTGCTTTGTGGACTTGTTCGCTGGTGGTGCTAATGTGGGCATTAACAGCAACGCAGACAGGATAGTACTGAACGACAACCTCGTGTACCTGATTGACATATATGAGGTTCTGCGTGACAACACTAAAGACGACACTATCAAGACTATCTACGATACGATTAAGGAATATGATTTGTCGCTTGATAATGCGGATGGTTATAAGGAGTTGCGCGAGCGTTACAACCAAATCAAGAGGCCAATGGACTTACTGGTGTTGTCGTTTTTCTCATTCAGCCATCAAATACGCTTCAATGGCCAGCACAAATTCAATACTCCGTTCGGCAGAAATAGGAGCAGATATAACGACACTACTGAGAACAACTTGACGGCTTTCATTGACGCACTGCAGAAAAAGAGTGTGGCATTGTCTAAAAAAAGCTTCGACGATTTCGATTTCTCCGCACTGACAGAAAGTGACTTCGTATACTGTGACCCACCATACCTAATCACTACGGGTACCTATAATGATGGGAAGAGGGGGTTCACCGGATGGGGCAGAGAGCAGGAGCAGGCATTACTGGATGCACTAGACAGCCTAGATAAGCGTAGAATAAAATTTGCGCTATCAAATGTGCTGACACATAAGGGCAAGACAAACGAGCTGCTACAAGACTGGGTGCAAACAAAAGGGCATAAAGTAAACGAGGTGGCAAAGAACTATGCGAACTCTAGCTATCATACTAAAGATAGAGACAAGAAGTCCACAAGAGAGGTCCTAATAACGAACTACTAACCTCGCTGACCTAATCTTACGCTTTCAATAATCTGCAACTCAAACCTATAACTATCACCATCATACTTCTCGAGGAACATAGCGAGTGGGCGAACGTAGAGGGGAGAGTCGGCGTAAAGGCCGCGGTAGATGACGAGTTTTTCGCCCGTCTCGGAGTGTTCGGCGAGATCTTCGACGAGGTAGAGGTCGCCTTTGTAGTGCTTGTAGATGCCTTTGATTTTGAGCTTGCGGGGCTGGCTCATCATCATCGCTTTTGCTTCTCGGATGCCAGAGTGGTGAAGATTTCTTCGCCGTAGCGGCGCTCGAGGGCTTTGGCTAAGACTTCGATTTCGTTGAAAGTGGTGCCGTCGGGGTCGGTGCCAGCGGCATCGTCGATGGTTGTGTGGAGGAAGACTTCGATGTCGCGGCGGACGTTATCATTTAGCGAGACATGGAGGGTGTCGTAGAGGTGCTCGAGTTGATCACGAAGGACTTGAATGCCAGGTAGCGGCTCGGTGTTGAGGTGTCGCCTGATAGTGAGGGCAACACGGCGAGCCGAGGCGCGTTCGAGATCAGTACGGCTACGACGGTCGCGCTGGGCAAAAAGAGCTATAATGAAAACTACTAATATAAATACAAGAAGCAGATTGACGATAAATAACTTACAGTACATAACTAGTAGCGGCTCCTGTTACCCAATAGGGAGCAGCCGCCATCGTTGCAGGCGTCGATGAACTCAGACCAGACTGGATTGCCAGCGACGACCGACCAGACGAGACCGATGATGACTAAAATCGCGCCGATAGCCATGCTGTATTTGACCCAAGACTTCATTTTGACCCCGCTTTCTTCTTTGCTTTGACTGTAGCCTCGGTGGCTGACGACTCACGAGAAGACGACTTTGAACTATGCTTTCTAGCGCCACGAGCGCGGTGCTGACGAGCTAGATCGTCGATATGTTCGGTGGAGAAATGGACGCTACCACGGAAGAAGCGGACGACGACTCGGCAAAACTCAAGAGCGAGTGGAACGAGGACGAGGAGGAGGCCGAGACCGAAGAGCACAGCAGCGAACGAGACAGCGCCTTGAGCGAAGAGGGAGATGGCGAGAATAGGCGCTGATATGGCAATAGCGAGCAGGGCGACCCAGATCGAGAAGGCGGTGACGATGACGGTAATCCAGAGGCCGAAAATGACAGCTAGGATACCTATAACTAGAGCGACAACACCAATTGTCAGAGCGAGCGCCAAACCGAATGCGCCAGCGGCCAAACCGAGAATAATACCAAGTAATATGATAAGCAGTGGCACGCCGAGCGGAATAGCTAATGCTAGCAAGATCCCTAGGAGGAATTTGTTTTTCATGCTTATATTATAGCATAACTAGAGCCAAGACTTGAAGGCGCGTTGGAAGAAGATCTTGGCGATCTGCACCGAGATGATGTAGAGGGCGAGGAGCCCGATGAGAGGTAGGGCGAAGATAGGCGGGATGGTGCGCATCTGGAAAGCCTCGGCGATTGGAGTGAAGACGATAATGAGAGACACGATAGTAACGATGGCGGTCGAGATGATGAATGGCTTGGCGGGCGGAGTCTTGAAGAGATTGAGATGAGCGGTGCGGGCGATCATCATGATGAGAACCTGAGTAGTGACGCCGACAATGAACCAGCCAGCCCAGAAGTACGGGATTGTCGCCTCGGTGTGCCAGCCAAAGGCGAAATATAGGATAGCGAAGCAAAGTATGTCAAATATCGAGGAGACAGGGCCGATAAAGAACATGAAGCGGCGGATGGCGAGCGGATCCCAGCGGCGAGGCTTCTTTATGTAGTCTTCGTCGACGGTGTCGAAGGGGAGACCCATCTGCGAGAAGCTGTAGAGGAGGTTCTGGGCTAAGAGCTGGATTGGGAGCATCGGTAGGAATGGCAGGGCGGCGGAAGCCACGAGCACTGAGATGATGTTGCCGAAATTACCAGAAACAGCCATCTTGATATATTTACTGGCATTACCGAAGGTGCGACGACCTTCGATGACGCCCTCTGTGAGGACGTTGAGGTCTTTTTTCAAGAGGATTAAGGTCGCGGTTTCTTTGGCGATGTCGACGGCGTTATTGACAGAAATGCCGATATCCGCCTGGTGGAGGGGTGGAGCGTCATTGATACCATCGCCGAGGTAGCCGACTGTATGCCCCATTTCCTGAAGAGCTTGGACGATACGGGCTTTGTCTGCGGGGCTGAGTTTGACGAAGAGCTCGCATTCTTTAGCCGCGATTTTGAGGTCTTCGTCGCTCATCTTGCTAACGTCACTACCAGATAGGGCGTGCTTAGTGTCGATACCGACTTTCTCACAGACGTGGCGGGCGACACCGAGTGAATCACCAGTAAGGACAATGGTGCGGACACCGTAAGACTTAAGGCCTTCGACCGCTTGCTTAGCTGAGGCTTTTGGCGGATCGAGGAAACCAATGAAGCCAGCAAGCTCCATGTCTTTCTCATCGCTAGGGTCATAGCGGTTGTCTTCGGCTTTTGGTAGCTCACGGACGGCGACCGCTAGGATGCGGAAGCCTTTGTCGTTCCATTTGGCGTAAGTCTTTTGAGCAACTTTGAGTTGCTCAGGAGTGAGCTTTGAGATAGAGAGCATTTCTTCGACCGCGCCCTTGGTGACCAGGAAGCGTCGACCAGATTCGTTAGTAAGAACGACTGAGAGGCGGCGGCGTACGAAATCGAAAGGTATCTCACCTTTGCGCTCGTATTTAGGCAAGACGGAGGAAAGGCCGTGCTTCTCAGCGCGAGTGATAACAGCGGCGTCGAGTAGACTGCGGAGCCCAGTTTGGAAAGATGAGTTGAGGTAGGCGGCGTGAAGGACTTCTTCGCTGTCGTGGCCAGCGATGTCGAGGTATTTCTCGAGGATGATTTTGTCTTCGGTAAGAGTACCAGTTTTGTCGGTGCAGAGGATGTCCATTTCACCAAAAGTCTGAATGGAGCCGAGGTTCTTGACGATGACTTCGTGCTTGGACATTTTGACAGCGCCGAGAGCGAGGGTAGAAGTCATGATGACGGGAAGCATTTCAGGAGTTAGCCCAACAGCTACGGAAACAGCGAAAAGGAGGGACATTGACCAGTCGCCTTTCAAGAGGCCGTTGATGACGAAGACGAGTGGAACCATGACAATAATCATACGAATGAGCAAGCGAGAGACCGAGGCGATGCCGCGCTCGAAGGCGTTTTTACCTTTGTTGTTGTTTAAGGTCTTAGCCATAGAGCCGAAGTAGGTGTCGTTACCGGTGGCGAGAATGACGGCAGTGCCAGTGCCAGAAACGACATTGGTGCCCATAAAGGCGAGGTTGCGCATGTCTGTAAGTGAATCATGGTCTGAGATTTTGGCTCCTGCTTTCTTTTCGACTGGGACGGATTCGCCAGTGAGGGCAGCTTGAGCAATGAAGAGGTGCTTGGTGGTGAGAAGACGGATATCAGCAGGTATCATGTCGCCAGCCGCGAGCTGGATAGTGTCGCCAGGGACGACTTCTTTGATTGGTATCTCTTTGGTTTCACCGCCGCGATAAACGGTGGCAGTATTTGAGATCATTGAGGCTAGCTTAGCGGCGGCATTATGAGAACGCTGACTCTGTATAAATGAGACAGTACTGGAGATCGCAATCATGGTGAAGATGATACCCATGGCGAGCCACTCGGGATCTTCGTGCCCTAGAATAGCGGCGAAGTAAGTGACGATGATGATGAGCATGAGAACGACATTGAAGGGGTTGACGATGGCGGCGAAGAGGCGGGAAGCGGTTGTCTCGCGCTTATCGAGAGTGATCTCATTTGGGCCGAAACCATCGAGGCGCGTGAGGGCGGCGTTATGCGAAAGCCCGACTGGTTCTTTAGTGGCTTCATTAAACTTGATTTTATAACGAGTGACAACTTCGCGATAGGAGAGGAGAGCGGCGCGCTTGAGCTTGCGTTCGGTGAGGTCTTTTTTAGGCGTTCCCACATTCCGCTTAAAAATAGGCATAAGTAGGTATATTATATCACAGAAAACAGCGGAGAAAGTATGGTGCAACTAGTGAAAATGTGGTAGAATATCAGATATGGGAACAATGATAATAGCGGAAGAAGAGATTGAGCGCTTGGCAGAGTTGTCGAGCCTATCACTAACCAGTACCGAAAAAGAACAATTCAGACAAGAACTGTCAGAAGCCAATCAGCATGTCGACTATTTGAATGAGTTAGATACAGATGGCGTCGAGCCGACCTATCAGGTGGGCGACCTAGAGAATGTATGGCGACCAGACGAAGTAGTGGAGTTTGAGGCGAAGCGAGATGATCTGCTGGCGTTAGCTCCAGAGACAGAAGATAACCAAGTGAAAGTACCGAGGGTATTATGAAGTACGCATTAGACAGTGGGATTCAGAAGAAAGGCGACAAAGTTGACGCCTATGAAGTACAGAAGACGCTAGAAGGCTACCATGCGCCAATCACAGCAACAGTGGTCAAGCGACTAGAGGAGGCAGGCGCAGAATTAGCACAGCATGCTGGCTACGAGGCAAATATGGTTGCAGTAGAGAAAGGTATGGCGACATTTGCGCTAAATACGGACGTAGGTGGCGAGGTGATGGCGGCGGCGGAGAATGGGCTGTACGGCCTACGCCCAAGCTATGGAGCAATAAGCCGTTACGGAATGATTGCAAGCGCGTCGTCGATGGACGCGATAGGTGTCACGGCAAAGACCCCAGAGGATATCAGAGAGGCACTGATGTTAATTGCAGGCCCTGATGGTATGGACTCGACGGTGTTTGACGACCTGGCGACTGGCGCGAAGTCAGGCAGCATGCGAGTGAGGGAGCTAGAACTAGACGAAGTCCGAGTAAAGACGGCGGAAGTGGCACATATGGTAATCCGAGCAGCAGAAACGGCGTCGAGCTATTATCGATACGATGGGATACGATTCGGACATCGAGCAAAAGATGCTAAGAGCCTAAAGGATCTGTATAATAAGTCGCGCGCGGAAGGCTTAACAGAAGACAGTAAGAAATGGATTTTGTTTGGTACATACGTGCTGCTGGGCGAGAATATTGAGCGATGTTTGATAAAGGCACAGAAGGTTCGAACGATGATTATCGAAGCGCTAGAAAAAGAAATGGTGACAACAGAAGTCTTGAGCGGATCGGATCTAGGAGTGATAGCGGCGCTAGCTGGCCTGCCAGTAGTAATTACCCCAGAAGGCAAGCAATACATAGGAAAACGGAAGAGTGATCTGGCATTACTGCAGTTCGTTGCTGACATGAAGGAGGCGAAATGAGCGACAAGTACGAGATGACGATTGGCATCGAATGCCACGTGCAGCTTGCGACTAAGACGAAACTGTTTAGTGGAATTGATAACGACGCGCGAGACAAAGAACCAAACGCCTGCGTAAGCCCTGGCGACTATGCGATACCAGGGACTCTACCTGTGCTAAATGAGGCGGCGGTTGGGTTGGCGATCCGTGGCGGGTTGGCGCTAAAAGGTAAAGTTAACTTAAAGTCTCGGTTCGACCGAAAGCACTATTTCTATCCAGATTTGCCAGGCGGATACCAGCGGACACAGTTCTTCCACCCGATAATTGGTGAGGGTGAGGTGGTGCTACCGAATGGGAATAGAGTCGGGATTCATCATGCGCACCTAGAAGAGGATGCGGGTAAGCTGACACATTTTGGCGACTATTCTTTGGTCGATTTGAATCGAGCTGGGACACCGTTAATTGAAATTGTTTCACATCCAGATATCCACTCGGCAGAAGACGCACGACTCTTCGCAGAAGAGCTGTGGCGATTGATGACTTACTCGGGTGCATGCCTGGGCGACCTATATCACGGCAATATGCGATTTGACGTCAATGTCTCGGTGGCAGAAAAGGGCGCGAAAGAGCTCGGCATAAGGACAGAAATCAAGAACATAAACTCATTCCGCTCAATCGAGAGGGCGGCGGCGTACGAATTTGAGCGTCATGTTGCGCTAATTGAGAATGGCGAGGCAGTAAAGCGCGAGACGCGAGGCTGGAATGACGCAACCGGTAAGACAACAGGGCAGCGTAGTAAGGAGACGGCAGATGACTACTTGCAGTTCCCAGACTCCGATGTGCCGCCACTAAATCTAACTAAAGAATATGTTGATGAGATTGCAGCGAAGATGCCAAAGCTGCCACAAGACTACCGAGCTGTATTCCGCGAGGCGGGAGTAGCGGACAAGACGATCGAGACATTGCTAGACCACCAGGTTTTAGCGGAGCGACTAGGTCAAGTGCTAGAGATCACAGACATGAAGATTACCATAAAGGTCGCGAACCTGTTCGTGGGCACTTTGCTAGCAGAAGAGAACTCTGGGCTAAACTATAGGGCAGCGTCAGCTGAGCGCTTAGCGGAACTCGCAAAGATGAATGAAGATGGCGAGCTGTCTTCAACTGCGACGAAGCAGGTGCTGGTCGCACTATACAACAAGAATAATGGCGAAAAGTTGACAAAGGCTCTAGCGAAAGAAATGAATCTCTTGCAAGAGAACAATGATGCGGCGCTAGGAGCGATCATAGATGAAGTGCTGGCGGATAAAGCAGCAGCTTCAGCGATAGCTGACATCAAAAATGGCGAACAAAAGGCAATTGGATTCCTGATTGGCCTAATCATGAAGAAGTCGCAAGGTAAGGCGAACCCAGGCCGGGCGCGTGAATTGCTGCTGAAGAAGATTGGTTAAGAGCTGGTTGTACTAAAGAAATCCCGCTAGATTTAGCGGGATTCTCTATATCACCTAGACTTATCGCTGGAATGACTCGAGCGGAGTCTCGTAAGTTACGAGCTCTTCTGGGCGGAACCAGTGGATGATTTCTTGCTTGGCATCGTCAGCGTCACCGCTGGCGTGAATTAGGTTTGGAATCGCCTTCTTCTTTGAGTCGGCGTAGCCAAAGCTAACGTGCGCGTAGTCACCACGGATAGTACCCATGTCGGCTGCCTTTGGCTCGGTTGAGCCAACGATCTTACGGACTACTGCAACAGCCTCAACACCCTCTAGGACGAAAGCGATAACTGGGCCGGTAACCATGTATTTAAGGTTAGAGTCGTAAGCATCCTGACCGCGTCGTGTAATCATCTTGCCAATAGTTTCATAGTGAGTCATGAAGTGCTCTTGGGTTGGTGTAACCATTTTACTAGCGACAATCTTAAGCCCAACTCGCTCGAAGCGGGCCAAGATTTCACCAACAATACCACGCTGCACAGCGTCTGGCTTCATAACTACTAGTGTTCGCTCTAGTTCCATAGATCTCCCTTTATTTAGTGCATTATAGCATATAAACAGAGATTTAAATAGGGGTAGAGCTTAATGAGAGCTAAGACGTCCGCTGTCGGCACCATGGAGGAAAGTGACCTCAATGCGGCCGTTCGATGTGGAGGCGTCGAAAGAATTGCGCCCATCGGCTGAGGTGAAGTTAGTGCCGCGATTCTCGCCGTTGACCATAATGCGGCCGTTGCGAGTGCGGAGATTGGTGCGGAAGTCAGAGAGATTACCGTAGACTGAACCTTCGATGCGGCCGTTTGAGGTGTTAAGCTGAATGTTCTGAGACTCAAGCTCGGTGAAGGTGATACGGCCGTTTGAGGTACGCATATCAACACGATTAGCCGCAACATGGTTGAGGTCGATAGCGCCGTTTGAAGTGGTGGCAATCAGGGCATCAGCTTGGATGCCGTTGATGGTGATGCGGCCATTACGAGTTTCAAGCAAGTACTCAACAACAAAATCGGCTGGCACGATGATTTCGACATGAGGTGTCTGGAAGCGTAAGTTAAAGAAGTTGAAACGTGGCCAGCGATTAAAGTAGGTTTGGTGGACATTAAGGGTGCCATAGTTGAGCTCGGTATGGACGGTCATATGCTCGGGGATATTATGGTGGCGGACAGAGACTTCTGTTGCTTGGTCATCGGTGCGAATAGTAATAGCGCTGTTACTGAGGTGAACAGCGATATTAGTTATCTCGTGAGGGCTAGTATTGACAACCTCTTGCTGCTCTGGGCGCTCCAACGACAGATTGCCAGTGAGGGCTGGCCAGAATGGCTGATGAGTGAGGGCAGAGATGGTTACTGAGCCAATGATGGCAGCAAGACCAAGGCCAGCGATGGTAGGGAGAATGAAGCGGCTCCTACTTGGAGATTCGTCTGCTTTATCCTTCTTAGCTTTATTGTCGCCGTCATTGGCGATATTCTTGATGCCACAAACGATAGCACGGACCGCCATGATAACAAGAGGAATAACGAGCAAGGCAATACCAAGGGCAAAGAGCAAAGTGAAAGCTGGCATGCGGTCGTGGGCGACCTCGTTGGCTATAAAAAAGAAAAAGATGGCAGGCGCCAGGAATAGCGAGAGTACGGCTGCAGCGGCAGCGACGATCAGGCCTATTAGGGCGGGTATAAGTGCCAACAACATTGGGCCGATGAAGAATATATCCATAAAATCTCCTTTTATTATTTTATATCATAGCTTTAGGGAAGATGCGAGAGAGAAACTTATTGAGCCAGCGACTTCTGGCGACAACGTAAGCTGTTAGCGCAACGCCAGCGCCGAGGAACCAGCCAGCAAGAACGTCGCCTAAGAAATGGGCGCCAAGATAGACACGGCTGATACCAACTAAGATAGGTACGGTAGCGAGGAGGACGGCAGTGATTTTAAAAAGGGGCTTCTCGGCGCGTTCGAGGACGAGGAGGAGTAATATAACATAGAGTGCCATGGAGGCAGTGGTGTGGTTGCTCGGGAAGCTATAGCCAGTGGCCTCGACGATGCCGTCGATATCTGGACGGTCGATAGCGAAGATGTATTTAAGACAGAAGCTGGAGACAGCGGCGCCTGGTACGGCGAAAAGGATAGGAACTTTGTCTTTAAGCCTGACTTTCGGGACCAGGAGGACTAGGAGGCAGAAGATACCAATAAAGCTGCGGCTGCCGAAGCGAGTAATATTACGCATAAAGACCGTCATAGTGGAGGATTCGATAGCGGAAGTGACGTAGAAAGCCCGATCGTCTAGGCCAGAGAATCCTCCGACCCAGAAATTAATAACACCGACTATAAAGAAGGCTGCTAAGCATAAGATACCGATGATTAATGCGATACGCTTCATGACTTATATTATACATTAGAATTATAATATCAGCGACTGTCTATGGTATAATTAATGCATGCAAAAGGACGAGAAAGACCTGGAACGGGCTGAAGATGCGTCGGTTTCCACACTCGAAAAATTACCCACCAAGAAGAAGCGAAGCCGCAAAAAGCTAGTTCTCGGAATCATTGGTGGCTTGGCCGTACTGATGATCTCGTTGGCGGGTACCTACACTTGGCTACTATGGAGCAGGATTGACGGCGCTTTTACTGGTGGCATTACTGGGCTTCTCCGAGCTGCACCACTGACACAGGACTCAGAGGGACGAACTAATATTTTGATTATAGGTATGGATGAGGGGACTTTGACTGATTCTATAATGGTAATCAGCGTCAACCAAGCGACAAGCCAAGGGGTGTCGATATCGTTACCGCGTGACCTTTGGGTAGAGCGCTACTGCTGGGGTGGTCGGCGCTCGGCGGGCAAGATCAACGAAACTTTCCATTGTGCGCGGCGCGATGGTGACGGAACGGTCGAGACAGGAGCGCGAGCCCTAATGGAGACGGCAGGGATGATCCTAGGGATTGATGTGCATTATTTTGTGAACATTGATGAGGATGTACTGATCGGCTCGGTTGATGTGCTAGGTGGGATCTATGTCGAGATTGACCGGACTATAATCGACAACAATACTGGCCTCAGGCTCTCGCCTGGACGACAAAAGATTGATGGCGAGACAGCACTGAAACTATCGCGAGCACGAGGTCAGGCTGGAGGCGTCGGGGTGGCAAATGACTTCCATCGCGGGCTAAATCAACAGCTGGTACTGCGTGGCATACAAGAGACAGTAATTGAAGATCGTAGCTTCTTAAACCCCGTGACGGCGCTGAATCTAGTAGAGTCATTCGGCAATAGTTTAACCAGTAACTTCCAGACAAACCAAATCCGTACTTTGATCAGTGTTGGTAGCAATACTAACGTAAGACCACTTGCAATTGCGCCGACCGAAGATGGCGTATTCCTGGTGAGGACTGATCGCATTAACGAGCAGAGCGTAGTTATACCAGCTGGAGTAGACGGATACTTTAACTACTCGAGATTCCAAACGTTCTTTGCCGAAGAATCTCGAAGATAAAGTAACCTAGAGTAGGACTAGAGCGCCAGCCATAATAGCCATGCCGATGAAGAGCCAGGTCATAACTCGACTTTGGCTGCCAAACTTCAGAGCAGTAGGTAATAACTGGAAGATAGAAACGTAAACCATGATGCCAGCGGCAACAGCAAACGCAACGCCGAGCATAACGCCATTGACACTATAAAAGACTAGAGCGATACCAGCAATGGCGCCTATAGGACCAGTGAGACCAGATACCAAAGAGTAGAAGAAGGCCTTTTTCTTGCTGCCTGTAGCATAGTAGATAGGCGTGGCCACTGCGATACCTTCGGGGATATTGTGGATAGCAACAGCGATGGCAAGGGCTATACCTAGAGTAGGGTCGTAGATGGCCGCCATAAAGGTGACGAGGCCTTCAGAAAGATTTTGGACAGCGATGGCAAGGGCGGCCATGACGCCGAGGCGTTTGAGGACGACTTTTTCTTTCTTGGTGAGCTTCTTGTCTGCGAGCATAGAGTCGATGGCTTCTTCTTCGTTTGATATGAGTTTATCGATTAGGGCGACCAGCACGATACCGCCGAAGAACGAGACGGTAGCAATGAGCAAACCACGATCCTCGCCGTGCAGTTGGTATAGCTTGGCATGACCATGGACAAACATCTCGACAAAGGCAATATAGATCATGACTCCGGCTGAGAAGCTTAGGCAGATGGCCAAGAAACTCTTGTCCGTTTTCTTTATGAACATAGTGAGAAGCCCGCCGACACCAGTGAAAAGTCCGGCGACCAGGGCTAGCAGGAAAGCTGCGGCGATTTCGTTCATATTTTGCTTTGTTTATTTTTGATTACTCTAATAGTATATCATAGATATGCTAAAAGAAAGAGGTTTATTTCGTACTAGTAATCCAGAAAGAGCTAAGCCAGTTCTTACCGCGTTTGATAGCGACATAGCCAACTAGAGCCATGACAAGAGAGCCGATCGCGGCACCAATTATATCAAGCATGGTGTCCATGAGGGCGGCCTGGCCACAGAGAGGTTCGCCAGCTGGTGTGGAATGGCGCTGAGAGTTGGAGCCGATAGAGAAGTCGAGGAGGAATTCAAAGATCTCCCAGACGGCGGCACTGGCGAGCCCGACACAGAGGGCGGCAAAAGCATAAAGGCCAGCTTCAGCGCGGCGGACGACTTTATCGTTCTTGAGGAGCTTGAAGACAGCAAAGCCGAAGAGCGTGATAATGACACCGCTTGCAAGATGGAGGAACTTATCCCAATGCTCTACATAGACATAGAAGCCAAGGAAGTCGCCTATATAGATGCCACCTAGGACAAAGAGAACATAAAGCGCAAAGAGTGGGGTGGGGATGCGTATACGAAAGAAGCGCTCTACCACGTAAGGCAGAGCGATGAGGGCGAGGCCAGCAATACTGAGCGGAACGGTGTAGTAGCCTGGGAACTTGTCACGGAAAAAGAGGGAATGGATGTAAAGGATGAAAATAATGCCAGCGAGTAAATCGCGGCGCTCGAATTTGAGATTTTTTAGAATACGCATATTACTTGGCTCATTATAGCACATCCAGAGGTTGAAACCAATAGCGTCAAGCGGTTAGATCTGCGATGGGCAAAAACTGCTTACACATGATTAATGTGCTGCTAGCAACCTCTGGATAATATCTTGGAGAAACATGCTACAATGTTAAAAAGTGACTATTAATTGGAGGCATGGTGAGTGAAGTAGCGAGAAACAATAACGAGGCAGAGTCGACACCTGGAGGGGGCTTGGATTGGGAGGAGGCAATGCGGAAGGCAGAGTTAGTGCGAGCCGAGGGTGACGTCCAAGAAAAGCGAGAAGTGGTGGCGAAAAATAGAGAGGAATTGGCGCAGATAAAATATGAGGGTCAAACTTTGTATGAGGCGGACGAAGTTTTTAATCATGGTGGAGACTTGATTGACAGAGTCGGTTTTGATAAGTTGATTCATGTAGCGGCAAAAGTGCAGCAAAATGGTGAAGGGAAGTTCGCGAGCAGGACTGACGACAAGGCCGCGATTTGGTATGGGTCTGGTAACCAGTTGGTCCATAGTACTTGGGGCCATAGTAAAACAGATGGTGTTCTGGTGTTAGACTCAATCAATGTGGCGATGCGAGGACTACTCGATAAACCAGCTGATTATGATTTCATAAAGACTGTTGAGAGTAATTATGTAACAGCTGACTACCATTACATAACAACACCCGACAGTGACGTGATTCATCAGCGGCGCGGCGCACTGACAGAGAATACCGAGATAAGCGCGGAGGACAGGGCCCAATTCCCGAATGGCGAGCTACGCGCGGGTAGAACGGATTTAGTGGGGCGCGAGGCTTTGAGTGAGGCAGATAAGAATATGTTCCGAATGCTGAGCGAAGCAACAGGATTAAAGGGTGATGAGAGTAGTGATCCGTGGCGTAAGCTAGATCAGATTGCAGGGCAAAGCAATAGAGCCCAGAGGTCGGACCTAGTGGACCGTGGCAAGTCTGGCCATGATGATGTTTGGGCTACTATTTATACGCGCGAGGCGCTATTGAAAGATAAGAATGGCCACCTGTCGGCTCGGGAGGCAATT
This sequence comes from Candidatus Saccharimonadota bacterium, assembly GCA_009781895.1. Lineage (GTDB taxonomy): Bacteria > Patescibacteriota > Saccharimonadia > Saccharimonadales > Saccharimonadaceae > WQUV01. Next base: position 730 of record WQUV01000010.1, on the reverse strand, counting down.
CAGGAGCTGTGTGCGGTGGCCGACCCAGTTGTGGTTGAGGTGGTTCGGCGCGTGGCGCCAGAGCGTGAACCAGGTGAGGCAGATGATGTGTACAATAAGCGACATCGTGAGGCAGTGGCGGTAGTGATGAAGGATGAGTTGACGGCTCGACGGGATGCGATGGAGAATTTGCAAGACCAAGGCATGAAGGCGCGAGAAGACGAAGTGTTAGCCGAAAGGCACGCGGAAGGTCAGGCGAGATACGACACGGCTGAGTTCGCTGCTATATTTGACGCGATAGCAGAAATTGGGGACGCGCAAGCTGGAATGCGAAAGGCGACAAAGAGGGGGCAGGCATACAGGTTGCAGAAAAATATTGACGCACAGAAAAAGAAGCTGGCTGAGATCTACGATAGCCAACAGAGCGCCTAAATTAAAGAATTGGAAGCGCTGTAGCTAACTAGCAAGAAAATCGAGGAAACCCCACTTTTTTCTTCCCATTTACCTAAAGCATGATATAATATTAGTACTTAAGGAGGGTAATGGGGAGTGGCGCAACCAGATTGATTCAGCGTTTGGCGGGTGCAGCCTTGCTAGTATCAGCCTTCCTGATCCTCGCTGGCGCAATATCCACCACCCTCAACCCCACCCAAGCCCAAGACCCTAGTGTAGTTGACATCGCCCCACTAAGCGGAGGTTCTATTTCTATCACATCCTCTAACTCTGGTCCATGCACATCATTCAATACTGG
>WQUV01000009.1 GCA_009781895.1 Candidatus Saccharimonadota bacterium | reverse complement strand
TTTCCTCTTGGCGGACCAAGCGATAGTCTAGCGAACTCTCTTATATTATATCACATATAGCATACGAAGCTAGAGCCAATGCTTATCGAGAATGCGATTGGCTTCGCCGTCGGCAACAAAGTTCTCACCTCTGGAGATATGCTCGATAGAGTATGACTTGAGGCGGGTGAGCATCTCGTCGATCTCGTCGACCAACTCCCAGAGGTCACGGTTCTTAACCTGATAAACACCATTCATCTGCGATACTACCATGAGAGAATCAGACTTGAAGCTAATAGACCTAGCACCGAGATCGATGGCGCGCTTCAGGGCGAGTTTCAGAGCCATATACTCAGCCTGACGACTATTGGCGCTGCCAAGATATTCACCACCACGTTCGACTTCTCTGCCCTGTTCGTCAAGAATATAGTAGCCAGCAGCTGACGGTCCAGGATTGCCACGTGACCCACCGTCAATATAGACGGTGAGGCGATTCTCCCTGTATTGGCGACGTGTGGCACTGTCAACCCGAGGGTGATGCTCTTGCTCCCAGAGACTACGGATCACCGCTCTACCCTGCTCGGAGAGGCGCATATTGATAGCTTCACTTATTGAAACGAACTTATAAGCATCATAACGACCAGAAGGCCTAGCCGTGTCCTTATCGGCAGCCTTTATCTTATAGGTCAGGAAGAGGTCGTAATTATCCGGATTGCCATGGAGGCCAGCGACAGTGAGAGCATCAACGAGCTCGGCGCCCTTAGAGCCATGATTGTCCCCAATTTGCTCGGCAGCAAGACGAGTGGCGGCTTCTTCTGGCTGTTCGCCGGGGGTAATCTTGCTGAAAGGTGGCTCCCAGGTCGCCTCAGCTAGTTCGCGACCCATAGCACGACGAAGCAGCAGGATTTTACCCCGCTTCTGCATGAGCGCTACGACTCGGACTCGCTGTTTCATCCCACCCTCCAATATAATATTATCTTTAAAGCCAACCAGATCAAATTCCTTTGCTTGAAAACAAAGGTGGGTAGACACGCGAGTTTTATGCTTCCATAAACCTCTTGTATCCCCTTAGATATGTTAACAAGGAAATTTTCACCGATTGGCTAATTATATTATAGCACACAATGAATGTGAGTATAGCATTTAATCTAGCCGATTATAGACTGGAAGAGCCAGAGAGCCCAGCCAACGATACTGCCTATGATACTCGAGAGAAGGGCGCCAGCGACAAAGATAAAAACAATGACAAAGATAATGCCGAAGCTCTCCATTTTCTCCATGATGCGACGGACGGCGTCAGGAGCAACGGCATAAAGCAGGCGGGACCCATCAAGGGGTGGGAGTGGGAGCATATTAAAGGCGAAGAAGCCGAGGTTTACGATAACCCAGAAGTTCCAGAAAATAATAATGATATCAGGGGCGCCAATAACGCGGGCTGAGAGATGCCAGAAGATATAGCCAATAAAGGCGAGGATGAAATTGGTGAGTGGTCCGGCAAGGGCTACTAGGGCAAATCCCCATTCGTTATAGCGGAGCATGCGAGTATTAATGGGGACAGGCTTAGCAGCGCCAAAGATTGGCCCACCGGTGAGGAGCATAATTAGCGGGAAAGCGACGCTCATTAGGGGGTCGAGGTGCTTTAAGGGGTTAAGGGTGAGACGGCCGAGATCCTTAGCTGTACTGTCACCGAGCTTATAGGCGACGAAACCATGCATGAGTTCATGGAGTGTCATCGAGATTAGGATCACAATGAGGACGATAATAATACTCTCAAGCATCATTCTCTCATTTTACCATAAATCCTTGCATTTTGCTGGGGTTTTTGCTATAATGACTATATGGCAATTTGTATGATTACTGGCAAAGGCAAGCAGCACGGTCACAACGTGAGCTTTTCGCAACGCCGCACAAAGAAGACTTGGAGCCCAAACATGCAGACAAAAACTGTAATGGTTGATGGTCAGAAGATCCGGATTAAAGTGTCGGCTAAGGGTATCCGTACTCTACGCAAGAAGGGCGCGCTGGGTCAGAACGTAACTGCTTAGTGTAAGAGTTATCCGCCCAGAAATCCCCGTATTACGCGGGGATTTCTGTAAGCATAAAACTCTACCCTACTGAGCGATGAGCTTATAGACAGTGAGAGCAGCCGGGATAGCAGTGTTAGGTTTAACTTTAAAGGTTTTTTCTTCAACAACTTCGGCCTTAACGAGGTCGGTGAACTCCTTCAGGTTGTCCTGCGGAACTTCGTAGCTATAGCCGTTCTCGGCGTAATGTATAGGTATAACCATCTTAGGTGTGATTTGGCTGACGATTTTTGCTGCATCCTCTGCCCCGAGAGTGTAGCCATTGCCGCCAACTGGCAGGATCAAGATATCGACCATACCTAGAGCCTCAAGCTGCTCGTCACTAAGCCTGCCCTGGATATTACCGAGGAGGGCTATACGATAGTCAGCAACACGAATTGCAAAAACAGTGCTCTGCTTCTCTCCTACAGGCTCATCGAGATGACGATAGGCCGAAACACCATGAACCATGACATTCGAGACTTCGTACTCGCCAGAGCCACAAAGGGAGATGCGGAAAGCTGGGTCAGAGGTCAGAAAGCGCTCTTCAGTGGCGAACTCAACGCCATCCTTGATGCTGAGGCTTTTCTTGCCGAAAGTGCTGCGGTTGGCGTCGAAAGCTAAGGTTGTATCCTTAGTGGTAACAGTGACAGCGTTGCCGCCGTGATAGCCGATCTCAAACATTTTGTCTTCCTCTCTTTTCAGTGCTTGCTACAATACTTTGCGGGTCGTAAACGGTGCGGTAGTTGGCGGCGAAGATCTCATCTAGGAAGTCGTCGCGGACGCTGCGACGGAAGAAATAGTCGGCCTTCGGCAGAATAGCGTAATGGATTGGCTTGCAGGTGGCGCGCTCGAGATACTCTACCCAAGAACCTAGCTTCTTACTTGATGTCTCAGTCCCGATAAGGAGGAGGTCAACACCGCTATCACCTGGCAGTCGATCGACTAGGACCACAGCCTGGAGGTGTTCGGCAACAGGAGTGGTGAGGCGCAGCCAGCGCTCATCAGCGGTTTCTTTGCGCTCTGCTCCGACCTTGGTAGCAAAAAGTGTCACGAATGGTCTATAGAAAGCGAAGCTTTTGTCGACCGTATAATATGTCTTCTTGTCGAAGACTTCTTTTTTAATTGCGCCAAGATTTTCGAGATTTTGGAGTTCGCGACGGACAGAATTGACCTGCTCACCAATAACGCGAGTGATCTCACGAGTAAAGAACTGACGATCTGTGCTCTCAAAGAACATGCGGAGTAATTTGGCTCGAGTGCGTGAACCGAAGATTTTTTCTAGCATGGCGCTGGTTTCATCTTCGCTTGCTCGTTTTTTTGTAGCACTAGATGCCTTCGGCGTACTGGGCTCTTTGACCACACTGGGTGTGGCGATCTTTACCTCAACTTTTGATTCATCATCCATACAATTATATTAACACTTCACGTGAAATATTGCAAGGTTATGCTCGGAGTAGGTCAATATTTTTATACACAAGATCAGCAAGCTTATCACGTTCAGCCCAGCCAATATGCGGATTGCGCTTATGCCAGGTGACTTGGCGCTTGGCGAGATGCCAGTCGTCGAACTCAAATAGACGAATGGCTTCTTCTCTACTGACCTCGCCCTGTATCATACTCCAGACAATAGGGTAGATATTAGAGCGCATCGACTGTAGGCTGAAGTCATACTTAGAGGCAAGAGCTTTAGTCTCTCGAACAATCTCGCTATCAAACATCTGTAAAGCTCGTAGGTGGATCCGTTCGCGAAGCTCCTCCCTATCTGTCGTAATGCCTACTGTATAAAATTTGTGTTCAAGATGTTGACGATCAGACTGTGAGGCTTTGACCTCGTCATTAAAATTATAGTCATAAATAAGCGCGTCGACATAAAGCCCGGTGCCACCCACAATAATTGGCAGGTTGCCTCGTGCTAAGATCTCATCGATCTTGGCTTCAGCATACTCCTTGAAGTCTGCCACCGTGAAGCGTTCATCTGGATCGACAAGGTCGATGCCAAAATGCGAGATACCTGCCTGCTCCACTATGTCCGGCTTAGCCGTACCTATATCCATGCCCTTATATATAGCGCGCGAGTCGGCAGAGATGATTTCGCCACCGAGCTTTCTTGCGATCTCAATCGAAACACTAGTCTTGCCGCTGGCGGTTGGCCCCACGATAACAAGAGTCTTAGCCCACTTAGTCGGTTTTTGAGTCATGGCGAGGCTTTTTGTCGTCGATGATTTCGATCTCGCGAGGGAAAACGAACTTATTATATAAGAAGTAAGTGAGAGTTAGGGTGATAAGGGTGGTGATGCCGAAAATGCCTGTGCGAACGACGAAGTCGTATGGGAGGAAGCGAAGCACCCAGCCCGCGAAGCCAAAGAGTGGCTCTAGCCAACTGGTCGAAGCAGCGGTCAAGACCCAAACAACAAAAGTACGGACCCCCCAGAAGACGGCGGCGTTGATGGTGAGAAATTTAATCATACTGGAGCGAGACGCCTTGCGATCACGCCAAGTAAAGCCGCGATGCAGGAAGAATGCTATAACTGTCGTGATAGTAGCGGCGATTATGCTGGAGATTTCGTTTGCAAGGAAGGTGGTAAAGACCATGAAAAGGATATAGTCGAACAAAGTATTAGCAGCGCCGACCACAGCGAAAATACCAACACGTTTTTGAGCTTTCATATCTGTATTATATCATTATCCGTGGTATAATACTATTATGTTAGACATAAATTATGTACGCGAAAATGCGGCGAAGGTCAAGGAGTTTTCTAAGGATAAAGGTTGCAATGTCGATGTCGACAGAGCTATAGCTTTAGATAATGCGCGACGTGACCTGGAGAATAAGATTAACCCCCTACGCGAAGAACGGAATGTCTTAGCGAAGAATAAAAAGCCGAGCGAAGAGCAGATTGCGCGCGGCAAGGAGATTAAAGCCGATGTCGCAGTTCTGGAGAAGGAGCTGGCAGAAGTCGAAGTGGAGTTTATAGATCTATTTAAGCAAATCCCGAATGCGCCGACTGATGATGTGCCTGTCGGGCTAACAGAAGACGAGAATGTAGTGACCGAAACTGTGGGCGAGATCCCGAAATTTGACTTCGAAGCGAAGAACCACTGGCAGATTGCGGAGGCCCGCGACTGGATTGACAAGGAGCGTGCGACAAAAGTAACCGGGACACGTTTTGCATACATAAAGTCAGACTTGGTGCGGCTAGAGTTTGCAATTATCAACTATGTAATTAAGCACTTAACAGATAGAGATTTTATAGCGAAGCTAATTAGAGACAATAACTGGAGCACACTCTCTAGCGCACCATTTGTGCCAATTTTGCCGCCACTTATGATCAAGACTGACATGTATGATGCGATGGACCGCCTACAGCCGAGTGAGGATCGCTACAAAATTGAAGGTGAAGAGCTGTGGTTGCAAGGTTCGGCTGAGCACGTGCTAGGGTCGATGTATGCAAATGAGATTATTGATGAGAAAGATGCGCCGATTCGGATGCTGGGCTTTGCAACTTCGTTCCGGAAGGAAGCGGGGTCGTACGGCAAGGATATGGAAGGTATTTTTAGAATGCATCAGTTCGACAAGCTAGAGATGGAAACACTAGGCACAGCTGAGTCTTCACTAGAAGAACATTATTTAATGATTGCAATTCAGAAGGTATTACTTGATGGGCTAGAGCTTCCCTACCGAGTGCTGCAGAAATGCACTTGGGATGTCGGCAAACCAAATGCGCGTGGTGTTGACATTGAGGTTTGGTTGCCTGGACAAGGCAAGTACCGCGAAACCCATACCGCTGACTATATGACCGACTATCAGACGCGACGATTAAAGACAAGGATCCGTCGAGCGGATGGCTCTATAGAATTAGCGCATACTAACGACGCAACAGCCTTTGCCTTGGGACGAATCATGATTGCAATTATCGAAAACGGTCAGACCGAGGACGGTAAAGTGCGACTACCGAAAGTCTTAGCTGACTTTATGGGCTCGAACGAGATTTAAGCTTAGTGACTCATTCAATGTAGAGGTGGGCATAAAAATCTGTGCCCGCGGCTACCTCTTGATAAGGCTCTTTTTCCAGCTAGGATGAGACGGGACATCGAGTAGCTCAGCAACAGTGGCGGCGATATTGGCTAGCCCGCAATCACTGTCTTGACGGAGAGTGATCTCACCTGGGTAGTCCCAGATAGTAAATGGTACACGATTTAAAGTGTGCGATGTCATTGGTGTGCCATCCTCGTAGACTAGCTCTTCTGCCTTGCCGTGGTCGGCGGTGGCAATGAGGATGTATCCAGCCTTTTTACAGGCTACCATAAGTCGCCCAATCGCTAGATCAACCGCCTCGACGGAAATGATGGTTGGCTCGAGCTCAGCAGAGTGACCGACCATGTCGCCATTAGGGTAGTTGGCGCGAAGGAAGTCGTATTCATCACTCTCGATAGCGGCGACTAGCTGGTCGGTGATCTCCCGTGACTTCATCCATGGCTGATCGACAAATGGAGTTTTGGTCGCTTCGACGTCGACGACTGTTTCGCCGAAATACGGAGCGGACTTAAGCCCATCCCAGTAAAAAGTAACATGCCCGAACTTCCACCCCTCAGAAATGGCGAAGGATTTCTTCCCTGCCGCCTGAAGAGCTTCGGCTAGGACGTTGGTGTATTTAGGCTTCTGCATAAGATAGCGTGACGGGATATTGCGGTCTGGGTCGTAGTGCATCATGCCGACGAAAAGGACGTCAGGGCGATCGGAAATATCGAAGTGTTCATACCACTCCTTCGGACAGTCGAAAACCTCAGAGACCTCAATAGCGCGGTCGGCACGGAAATTGAAGAAGATGAGAGCATCGCCGTCCTTGATAGTACCGTCGGAATCAGGAATGACGAAGGTTGGCATGAACTGATCCTGTTGCTCGGGGTCTTCGGAGCGGTAGTGTTCGATAGCCTTGCGCGCAGATTTAAATGCAGGAGCCTCACCTCGCACCCAGAGTTTATAGCCCCGCTCTACCCATTCGATATTAGAATAATAACGATCACAAATGATAACTTCACGACCACCGCCGTCAGCGATGGCATAGTCGAAGCCCTGCTTATTGAAGTCGGCAAAGACTTGTTCGACTTTATCGATATATTCAAGCGAAGATTGCGGCGGAACATCCTTGCCGTCAGTGAGTAGGTGGAGGCGGACGCGCTTAATACCGTCTTTGGCGGCTTGATCGAGGATTGCATAGAAGTGCTTAACGTCAGAATGGACACGGCCACCGCCAAAGATACCAGAGATATGGAGGGTGCCGCCAGCTAGGGCGCGAGCACGCACTTCTTGCCAAGCGAGCGAGGTTGGGAGCTGGGACGGTTCGCCGATAAGCCCGAGCCATTCGTCTACGCGACGGGCATCCTGAGCGAGGATCTGCCCAGAACCGAGAGCGAGATGCCCAACCTCGCTATTGCCCTGCTCGCCATTATCCATACCAACATAAGTGCCGCTGGCACCGAGAGTGGTTGAGACACCCTCACTCCAAAGTTTCTCGAGATTTGGGAGGCGCGCAAGCTTAACAGCGTTACCGACGCTACTCTCACGCAAACCAATACCATCCATCACTACCAAGACTACTTTACTCATGCCCACCTCGCAATTATCATAAGTTTATAAACTCTCGTATTCTTCCCTCGTCCCGGTGTCGCTGAACTCGAGACTCCAGCTCTGTAAACGGGACGAAGAACGACAGGTATTCGACTCGACCATCGCGGGTCTTATCGGTGGTCTTAACAATAAAGAAGCCGCTACCAGATCGACTAATGAACGGGTCGCTAACTTGGCCAACTTCTTGGTTGTGGGCGACGATAGCCCGACCACCGTCGAGCGCCATAATGTCAACTGGACCAGGCGACTGCTCAACTACTACGATACTGTCATCGGGTAGGTTTTCGGCGACTTCTTCGAAGTTGCTACCGTCATCATTAAGTTGCGACTGGAGGTCAGAGATAATGGCACGAGCGCGGTCGTCAATCGCTTCAGCAACACGCTGGCGGAAGAGTGGTAGTTCTATGAAAGCGCGAATATACTCGCTGAGACTAAGACCATAGTTGTCTCGGATAATACGCTCGAAGTCAGCCTCGCCAATGACAATCTCGCCAACAAGGCGACGACGCTCTAAGGCCTCCTGGATGTCTTGTCTGGTTACGCGAATGCCGAGCTCACGAGCGAGACGCCGAGCATAAGTGTCGATGATGGCATTATCGAGAGCGCCACGACGGTAGTAAGCGCGCTGACGATCGCCGTCTTCGTCGCGCGGGATTGCGCCCTCCTGGCGTTCAACCACGTTGACACTAGCGATGAATTGGGCGAGGTAGTCTGAATAGCGGACGCGATGACCATTGATAGTGGCGACTGGCACTGGTACGGCGCGGGTCAAGAGGAAAGCAGCGTTGTTCTCCATGCGAGCAACGTATAAACTATACCAACCAAGAGTGGTGGCGCTGGCGACCAAAAGAACTAGAATAATAATAGTATTAATGATGACACGATGGCGCTCGTACTGTACTTGATATTTGAACTTGCGGTTAGCGGACTTCAGGAGGACTTCGCGGTGCTCGTCAAGAGTATTATTAGTGACTACGCCACCACCTAGATCCTTTTTCTTGCTTTTCCTGCCCCACGGTAATTTCATATATATATTATATCCTATCGGTTTTCTTTTAACAAAAGAAAACTGCCTAAGAAAAATATTTCGACCTCACTGACTGAGAGAGAAGATAATCAACATGGAGCCGTCTACCAGGATTGAACTGGTGACCTACACGTTACGAATGTGTCGCTCTACCAACTGAGCTAAGACGGCATATCAGCTTTCCTTTAAAAAAAGAAGAGTGATGGACAAAAGAAAGCAGTCGAAAAATCCAGCTCAAAATAATTTCGAACTGGATTTTAATAGTTTTCCTTTTGGCGGGCCCGACCGGATTCGAACCGGCGATTTCCTCCGTGACAGGGAGGCGTACTAACCGCTATACCACGAGCCCATGGAGACATTATACATGAAAAGATGGCAAAAATCAACCCTTGGACTGTCTTTTTATAGATGTCTCCGTAATTGCCTACTTGATGTTTTGGAGATATTCGGCGAGGTCAGCAAGCTTGACAGACTCCTCAGTACTCCCCTGGCGGACGACGACAGTCTTAGCTTCGGCGTCGCGCGGACCAACCACAATGATGGCTGGGATCTTCATTTCGACGGCACGCTTGATCTTCTTGCTTAGGTTGTCGTCGGCGAGGTCTAGTGAGTAGCGGAGAGCATTGAGCTTGAGTGGCTTATCTAGGACGAGGTCTTCGAGAATACCTTCTACTTCGCCAGCGTAATCATTCGCCTTTTCGTTAACCGTAATCACCCTTGCCTGCTCGGGCGCAAGCCAGAATGGGAAGCGGCCTGCGGTGTGTTCGATATAGACAGAGAGGAAGCGCTCAATACTGCCAAGTGTAGCGTGGTGGAGCATGACAGGGGTTTCTTTCTCGCCCTTTTCGTTCGTAAACTCGAGACCAAATCGTCCTGCCATAAAGAAGTCGATCTGGATAGTTGCGACTTGATGCTCGCGACCGATGGCGTCGCGGGCCATGAAGTCGATCTTTGGTCCGTAGAAAGCGGCCTCGCCTTCGGCCTCGAAATAGTCGATTTCGTACTCGATGGCGAGATCCTTGATGTATTTCTGGGCTTTGTCCCAGAGGGCTTTTTCGCCGAGGTAACCATCTGAATCGTCGCGATATGAGAGGCGGGCGCGGAGCTGGTTCATGCCGAGCTCTTCGTAGAGCTCACGGACGATACGGACTAATGTGCCGACTTCTTCTTTGATCTGACTCTCGCGGAGCCAGACATGAGAGTCGTCTTGGGTGAGGGCGCGGACGCGGGATAGGCCGCCGAGCTCGCCTTTCTTTTCGTCACGGTAGTCGGTAGTAGTTTCCATGTAACGTACGGGCAAGTCCTTGTAGGTGCGAGGGCGCGATGCGTAAATCTGGATCTGGTGTGGGCAGTTCATGGGCTTCATAGCGAACTCATCTGAAGTCTCCTGGGATTTGACAAGGAAGAGCTCATCGCCAAACTTGTCCCAGTGGCCAGAGCACTTAAATAAATCAGTCTTAGTAATATGCGGTGTCCAGATTTTCTCAAAACCTGCCTTGGCGCGGAGGCTCAATGAGTAGTCGGTAAGCTTGTCGCGGAGCACTGTACCACGAGGGGTGAACATCGGTAGGCCAGCACCAACCAAGGGACTAAAGGTGAAGAGGTCTAGCTTTAACCCGAGCTTGCGGTGGTCGCGCTTCTCTGCTTCTTCCATCATAATATTATAGGCTTCGAGTTCTTTCTTGGTTGCGAAAGCGACACCGCCAACACGGGTCATCTGGTCGCGAGATTCGTCAGCACGCCAGTAAGCGCCGCCGACTTTATTCAGCTGAAAGCTGCCAGACTTAACTTCGCCAGTCTTTTTGAGGTGCGGACCCTTGCATAGGTCGACGAAATCGCCAATCTGGTAGAAACCGACTAGCTTCTCGCCCTCGGCCTTAAGGTCAGAGATAAGCTCGTGCTTGTAGTCCTGTTTGGCAGTCTTAGTCCAAGCGAGGGCTTCGTCGACTGGTAGCTCGTAATACTTAATCTCGAGGTCGGCTTTGACGATCTTTGCCATTTCAGCCTCGAGGGTCTTGAGGTTGTCAGCGCTAAACTCGATACTATCGAAATGAACATCGTAATAGAAGCCATTCTCGGTAGCGGGGCCAGTACCAAACTTGACCTTGTCTCCGTACGTCGTCTGGAGAGCCAATGCTAAAATATGCGCCATTGTATGACGGAGGGCTTGTAACTCGTCCATAGGACTTCCTTTCTTGTTATGCAGAGACACCAAGGTTTCTCTGCCTATTCCTTTAATTGATATCCTTTAAGCCAGAGAGAATCTGACTCGTCAGATGATGCTATAGATATATAACTCTTGTAGTATAACAGATCTTCAGTGGTGTGGCTAGTGGCCAGTATGCGGAAGTAATTGTGCTATACTCTAGTCAGATACGCGCGCAGTGACGTAATTGAACATTTTATTGGAGGTGTTAGTATGGTAACATTGCAAAACCTAGGCGATCAGATCGCCTACCTAAGAGGTACTGTACGAAACGACGAAGTAGCCGCCTTAGCTGAGTCGCCGGATCTTGACAGGCTAATTGCGGACGTGGCACGTGTACTGACCACCACTCTGCCTGATGAGGAGACGGGTGTGATTAGTGTTGCGGTAGCACTGAATGGTTGCTTTGCGAGATTCGAGGGCGACAAGTATTTCCATCAAAAGTTCGTAGGTCCAGGTAAGTCTTCGCGCTCATTGGCTGATGTGCTATACCGGGATAGTTTAGGCAAGCTCAGCAGGTCCGCCATATCCGCGAGGCTTGAACTGGAAGGCGCGACGCTGGAACTGCACAACTTCAAGTGTGGTGATCGTTACGTAATATCGATGAAGCCCTAAGTACGCCTGCAGTAAGCATGAGAGCTCCACAATCGTGGAGCTCTACTCTGTATCAGGTTGAGACTCTAAGCAACGATGACGCCATCGAGGTATTCGTCGCGAGAAGATTTGGCGAAGATGTTTTTAGGGACGTCGAGCTTAACATTAGGATTTAAGAGGCCTTTAGGGTCGAAGAGAGTTTTGATGGCCTGCTGGAGCTCGCGCTCTTCGGTAGTCCAATCGATAAGGTGAGCTTTGGTGCGACCCTCAGGTGCGCCACCAGTGACATCTCCTTCGACGCTTTCGATGATCTTGGCGTATTTCTCCATCATGAACTGCATGCGTTGGCGACCTTGGGCGCTACCTAGCTCGAAGCGTGGACGAACATTGATGATACCTGTGGCAAGAGAACCAAAGATGTGGAGGTCGAGACCAGTGGTGGCGGCGAGCTCATCGAGTTTCTCGGTAAGCTCGGGGATACGGTCGGACGCGACATAGACGTCATCCATCATGGCGGTGCGTTCGCCACGAGTGGTGTCGTTTAAGTAGATACCGAGCATTTCGCGAGTGGCGAGGAACTGAGTGTAGTCGCGCTCGTTGCTGATATGGCAGCGACCGAGAGTAGCTGCGAGACGGCTGACTTTGTGGCGACGCTTCATGCCAGAATGGTCGTCAAAGCCGAAGACAGCTAGATACTTGGCGTCATCTGGTATATCTAGTAGATCATTGCTCTTACCAAGTAGCGAGGCGTGTTTGACGAGACGTTTGTCATAGAAGTCAGCGAAAACGGCCTCAAGCCCTTGAGCGCGCTTAGCCCAGCGTGCGAGCTCTTCTGAGTCTTTGGCGTAAGCGATGAGCATGGTCGGCATTTCTTCGAAATAGTCGGCATGCAAAATAAGCTCGGTGATGGCACCAAGAGTGCCCTGCGAGCCAGCGATGAGGCGAAGAAGGTTGAAGTTCTTGCCGATCTGGACTCGATCGAGAGCATAGCCAGCATTGCGGTAGCGATTCATAGCAAGGAGGTCGGCGTTACTGGCGATGAGTTTCGGGATTTTCTCGTAGATTTTCTTCTCGAGGCCTTCGGCTTTCTTGAGGCGCTTTTTGAGGTGGCGGTGGTTGAGACGCTCGAAACGCATGAGAGAACCGTCAGAGAGGACGACTTCAGCGGAGACTACATAGCGAAGAATGCCGCCGTATTTATGTGACAATACACCAGTATAGTTGTTGGCGAGCATGCCGCCGAGACTCTGCTCGGCCGCAGCGACTGGGATAGTTAGGCCCTGGACAGAGAGAGCGTTGTTGAGCTCGCGAAGTGAAATGCCAGCCTGGATACGGATCAAACGCTGGCTGGCGTCGAGCTCCATGATCTTGTTCATCTCGCCGCGCATATCAATGATGATGCCGCCACCAATAGCAGCGCCAGTTTTGTCAGTACCAGTACCGCGGACGGTGACACCCATCTTGACGCCTTTATTCTGGACAAGACTAGAGAAAGCCATGACGCGCTGGATGTCGCGGGTTGAGTTCGGGACAACAACGATAGTCGGCTTGATAGTCAACGCGGAATAGTCCGTGTCGTAAGCCTCACGCACGCGTGGTGCGACGTAGGCGATGCCGTCAAGACGGCGATTGAGATAATTAGCTAATCCTTGCATTCCACCCTTTTGATATATTTAGTTTAACATAAGCATGCCGCGTATTCAAGCACCTATTAGCTACTAGGAGATACGAGTGCCGATAGGCTTACCAGCAGCGACCTGGGCGATATTGCCTTCTTGAAGGAGCTCGAAGATGACGATTGGCATCCTGTGGTCGCCAGCCATGCCGAGGGCGGCTTTATCCATGACGCGGATTTGCTCGTCGTTAATGGCTTGTTCGTAGGAGATCTGCTCGATCTTCTCGGCGTCGGGATTGGTGGTGGGGTCGGCGGTGTAAACGCCATCGACCTTGGTGGCTTTAGCGACGAGGTCGCACCCCAGCTCAAGGGCGAGATTGACGGCGCCGGTGTCAGTGGTGACAAGTGGACGACCAGTGCCGCCAGCGAGAATAACCACCCTGCCCTTTTTGAAATGGCTCTCAGCACGACGATAGGTGAAGTCATCGACGACTTGCGAGACGCTGACATTAGACAGGACGGCGGTCGGGATACCCTCAGCCTTAAAGATGTCGCCGAGTAAGGTAGCGTTGATGATAGTCGCGAGCATACCAGCGTTGTCGGCTGTGGTTTGACCGATTTCGTCATTACCCTCAAAGAAGACGCCGCGAACGAGATTGCCGCCACCGACCATGATGGCGATTTCGGTCTTGCCGTTATTTAGGGCGTCGGCGAGAGTCTGGCGGATTTCGCCAGCGATCCACTTGGCGCGCTCGACGTTGAAGCCAGAGCCTTTGCCTTGCTCGTCCTCGTATCCGAGCTGCTCGCCCGAAAGTTTGAGTAGAATCCTCATAATATTTCGCCTCCTATTTGATATTATTCTATCACGAAGTTGAGCTACTTCGTTTTGGAGGGTGAAATAACAGGGGTAGATGGAGTGGTGCGAAGTTGCGCTACTTCGTTTTAACCTAGAAAAATCCCGCCAGAAGCGGGGTGATAGTAAGAAAGAGCCCTTGTCGGGCTCGAGTGTCTTGTGTGGTGGGCGATCCAGGACTTGAACCTGGGACCTCCTCCTTATCAGAGAGGCGCTCTAACCAACTGAGCTAACCGCCCCACACGGTGATTATAGCATACCACGGGGAGATTTGCAAAGACTAAAAGGTCGCAAACTGAGCGTAAATATGCTATAATAGCAGGAATTAACTGGGTGGCGTGGTTTGCACCTTGACACCTAAAGTTTACTAAACTTGCCTGGAGGAGGGACTATAGCATGGATCACAGGAGAAGTGCTCATTCGACACACCCATTGGTAAAGCTGAAACTAGAGAAGCTTCTACGCACAAACATCAGCGAGAAAGAGAAGCGGGAGCTCGCGACCGAGATTACGATAATGCTTGGCTATGAGGCAACTCACGAGATGAAAGGCTTGGGCTACATGACTAAAAGCCCCGCAATCGTGCCGATCATACCTGGTGGTCCAGAGATGGCGAGTGGTCTGCAGCTGATAATGCCTTATGCGAAAGTGGGGCATTTTATTGCCAGTTACGATGAGGGCGAGCCGAAAGAGTGCTACTGTAAGTTGCCGCAGCGACTGGGAGAACGCGAAACCTACCTGCTCTGCTCTGAGCTAAGGACGGGTGCGACAGCTATAGAGGCGCTGGCAGCTCTGTATTCACATGGCGCACAGACAGTAAAGCTGATCTGCCTGACGGCCACAAAAGAGGGCGTCGAGGTAGTACGGATGGCACGCCCAGATTTGGCGATATTCGCTGGTATGATCGTGGCGTGAAAGTAAGACTTGAGGGGTCAGCAAAGGGCTACTGGAGAATCCAGCGGCCCTTTATTTGTTGGTCGTCGCGCTTAGGCGCTCTTGCTGTCGTTTCTGTCTTGAGCGATGCGGTCGTACTCGGCAAACTCATAAGCAAGGCCCTGGTGATCGCCTTCCTGGACAGTCCCCTGCCCTAATGGGATGCGATTATAGAGGGCTTCGTTGATGTTTGGGAAGAAAGCGTCAGCGCTAGAGTCGGTGGCTTGGATCTCGGTGATCAGGAGCTTGGAGGCGTGCGGTAAAACCTGCGCGTAAACGCCAGCACCACCAATGACGATGAGCTCCTCATCGCTGAATTCGTATTCGTTTATGACCTTCTCGAGGTCGGTGACGACAAAGGTGTGTTCTTTGCCCCAGTCAGACTTGCGCTTGGCGGCGGCGTCGAAGGCTTCTTCGTTTAGGACATAGATGGTGGTACCAGTAGGAAAAGTGTCGAGACCATCAAAAGTCTTTTTGCCGACTAGGAGCTTTTTGCCGCGAGTCTGCTCGAGGTAAAAGTCGAGATCTTCGCGGAAGCTCCAGACGACCTTGCCCTGCTTGCCGAGTTCGCGATTTTGCCCAACTGCTGCGATCATAGTAATCATAAAACCTCCTATAGCTGGCCCTTTGGGGCCTCTAGTTATGCTTGGGTATATTGTACCACACTATTTCGCGCTATCGGATATCATGTCGCGAGCAAAAGCGAGGAGCTCTTTAGAGATATTGGCGCTGCAGGCGTGGTGCATCTTGGCGATTTCTCTAGGGGTAAGCCATTCAGCTTGGCGGGCGTACAGTCGCTCACCAGCGTCAAATCCATCGGTAGAAATCTTGCCACCTGTAACCTTGACGGAATAGAAGATCAAGAGGGACTGAGAGTCGAAGTCCCTTTCCCTGTTAAGGCCGAGGTAGTGGAAGAAGCTAGAGTAGACACCGAGGAGTTTGAGTGGCTTGATGTCGAGGCCGGTTTCTTCTTTGAATTCGCGCTTTAGGGTGTCGATATGGGTCTCGCCGAGCTCTAATGTGCCGCCTGGAAAGTCGTAGCCGTCGTACTGAGGGACAATAAGAATCTTGCCGTCTTGGACGGCAATTCCGTAAACATGGACGTTCAGTTTCAGTTTTTTGAGATCCGCAATATGTCGTTCGCCAAAGACGTCGACCGTAGTGATCTTCCCTTCCCCTGGACTGTGAACCTGTGTCATGCTATGACCTCTTTTAGAATAAATATCAATTAGACTGGTACACCCGGACGGATTCGAACCGCCGACCCTCTGTTCCGAAGACAGATGCTCTAATCCGCTGAGCTACGGGTGCGTATGAGTATTCTACCATATATGGAGACTGTAAGCAAATTAGCTCCTGCTTACAGTCTACCGAAGTAGACTTGACCGGGGTTTAAGGGGTGACCGAGCAGTTCGGAGACGGTGACGAAGACGAAACCAGCTTCCATGAGAGTTGGAATGAGGCGCTCAACGGCGGCGAGGGTTTCGTGATATATGTCGTGGAAAAGGACGATAGAGCCGCTCTGGGCTTCGCGAGTGACGATATTGTAGATGGTATTGGTGTTACGATTCTGCCAGTCGCGAGTGTCGATTGACCAAAGGATAAGGGGCATAGTCGACGTGCGGCGAAGAGTGGCTGAGAGAGCACCGTATGGCGGCCGTAGGAGGGTTGGATAGACGCCGCTAGCGTCGTAAATGGCGGCATTGGTGCGATTGATGTCGTTGATGACCTGCGCGCTAGACATGCGGCCCATACTGGTGTGATTCCAGGAGTGAGCGCCGATTTCGTGACCTTCGCGGGCCATACGGTCAACGATCTGAGGGTGGCGAGCAGTGAGACTACCCATGACGAAGAAAGTAGCTGGAATGTTGTGGCGGGCGAGAAGATCGAGGAGACGCGGAGTGATGGTGGGGTTCGGGCCGTCATCGAACGTAAAGGCGATGAAGCGCGCTGGGCCGTCGTGCGGGAGAGCTGACCACTCTTCGCCGTTGTTGGGGCGATTGCCAGGAGTGCCGCTGCCCTGCCCTGCACCGCTATTATTGGGATTGCCTTGACCTGGAGTGTCGTTATGGTCGTCATTATCGGTGTCATCGGTATTGCTGCCGCCACCAGTGTTCGGGACGTCAGAATAAACATAACGATCCCCTGCTTCGTAGCGAGTGAGACCGCCAGGCATAGCAAAGGCAGCGAGCCAGATGCCGAGGATCATCAGTAGCCCGAAGCTGGTTATAGTAAGGCGAGAGCGCTGAAGGCGATAGCTGCTGAAGCCTGGCTCGGCGGTCTCGGGGACGCATTTGGCTGCGTGCATTCCCTCTTGTGACGCGCACTGTTCTTCTGTTTTGATCTCGGCGGCTTCGAGTACGGCATCATCAAGAATCCGCCCCTTAGTTCGTGGGCGGCTGGTTCTGTCAAGCTGTTTACGAGTACCGCATTCGGAGTCGCCTGGAGGGCAAATCTTGCTCTTTAGTTTGCGGTATTGCTTTAGCTTGTAGCTTGACTTTTTCTTCATTTTGTTGTGTTGCTTATGTTGCAGGGTGTTTGTTTTGGTTACCCTCCCCAGTATATCACACTTATGCTTAAAAGTCAACCCCCTGTGCAAACAGATTATGGCACAGAGAATGATCTCAGCGAAGACGACAGGGGAAGAGGATTGACTTTTAACAGGGATATGATAGAGTGAAGTCAGACGCAACCGCGATAGAAAAGAGGTGAGGAGATGTCGGCAGGTTGGGAGAACCTTACGGAGAATGCGAGACTACTAAAAGAGGCCACTGAAGCGACAGTCGAGGCGCATCCAGAATGGCTAACAGAGAAAATCGAAGCCCTCAAGAAAGAAGATGAAGGAATTGCCGCGAGAAGAGCTGAACTAGGCCTGAAGCTACAAGAGGTCACTGACGAAGAGCGAGCAGCAAGAGCTAGAGAGAGTCTACAAGCTGGCGTGCTGATGGCAGCCTTCATGGGTCAACGCGATGAGGAAGGCGGGCTAACAGGCATTACGCGAACGGATGGATGGCGGGCTAAGCTAAAAGACTGGACGAAGGGCGATGTGAAGTTGGCAATAAGTGAGCTCAGTATCGGTAGTCAAAAATGGAAGCCAGCGAGGTGCGCTGAGGTGGATTTAGGCCGAGATTACTACATGTACACACAAAAAGCTGGCAGCGACTCCTAGCAGGAGGTGATAACACCCAACCTGCGAGATGTCGCCTCGCAAAACCGCATTCAGAAAGCCCGAAGGGGAGAAACCAGCTAGATTTTTAGCTGGTTTTCTACATTTCTAGGGCATATTTTGTCGCAAGAAGCAACAGAAAAAATACCTCTCCCTATCTGGGAGAGTAAAATATCCTTACAAAACCCCCCTTGACAGAAAGGGTGATTATGGTTATGGTTATACCGCCGTTTGCGGATTTACGCAAAAAGCTAAGCTAGTTAAATGTACTCCCAAACCGAGCTCATATTAACTGACTACTATATTAGCATGAGCGGATTATGAAAATCAAGAGTTTTTTGGTGGTTTTTGTGACTTTCCGTGAGATTGGGGGAGAGCTGCTTTCGTGAGAACCTACAAACAGCCGGCTTTTAAGGGGTGCGGCGGCGGGTTCGACTTTTTTGGGTGATATGGTGTGACGCGTAGCGTCGCGAAAATTTTATTTTTGAGGAATAACAAAACAGCCGGCTTAGAAGGGCGCGGACTTTGACTTTTCTTTGTTATATTGTATAATATATAATATTAGTGTTCAACATTGGTCGGACCAGGGTCTTGTGCTATACTAAAGTTATGAGATTTGAGAAAGTTTATGAGCCACAGGATACAGAGGCGAAGATCTACGCTCTCTGGGAGGCAAGCGGGGTATTCAAGGCAGGCGGTCGCGCGCACGAGCACGAGATTGACGGAGATAAGACAGAGGCGGGGAAGCAGCCACGGGAGACCTGGTCGACAGTGATGCCACCGCCGAACGCGAATGGCAATTTGCATATTGGGCATGGGTTTGAGATGGGGCTGAAGGATATTTTGGCCAGGCATTATCGACTTTATGGACGTGATGTAGTCTATATCCCAGGGGCGGATCATGCTGGGTTTGAGACCTGGGTGGTCTATGAGCGAGCGCTAGAACATATTGACAAGACGCGGTTCGACTTCTCGCGCGAGGAGCTATACCAGCAGGTGTGGGATTTCGTGGCAAATACGCGACATAATATGGAGATTCAGATTCGGATGCTGGGGATTTCGTGCGACTGGAACGCGCTGACCTTTACGCTAGATCCGAAAGTGGTGAATACGGTTTATGATACTTTCCGCCACCTCTGGGCGGATGGGTTGATTTATCGTGGTCATAAGATTGCGAGTTTCTGCCCGCAGCATCAGACTTCTTTCGCGGATATTGAGATTACGCATAAAGAAGAGAAGGGGACGATGTGGGACATCGCTTACCCGATTGTCGGGGGTGATATTAGCGCGACGGATGACATTCCGCGTGAGATTGTGATCTCTACGACACGGCCAGAGACCTTGCTAGGGGACACAGCGGTTGCAGTCAACCCAGCGGACGAGCGATACAAGGATTATATTGGGCTAGAGGTGAAGCTGCCTTTGACAGATCGACTGATCCCGATTATCGCTGACGATTATGTCGATATGTCGTTTGGTACGGGTGCGGTGAAGATCACGCCAGCGCATGATGCGAATGACTTTGGAGTAGGTGAGCGACACTCGCTAGATGATATCTCGGTGATTGGGGTTGACGGCAAGATGACGAACGAAGCAGGCGAGGCTTATGCAGGTATGGTCGCTGCCGAGGCGCGAACGAAGGTGATAGAAGATCTGGAAGAGCAGGAGCTCTTAAGGGGTAAGCGTGAGATTGTACATACGGTCGGGCACTGCTACAAGTGCGGCAGCGTTATTCAGCCGCTACTCTCGGACCAATGGTTCATCAAAGTACGGCCGCTTGCTGAGAGGGCCGCTAAGGCGCTTGAGAATGACGAGATAGCGTTCTACCCACAAAACAAGAAGAACGAGCTCCTAGCGTACTTTAATGAGCTCAGGGACTGGAATATTAGTCGGCAGATCCCGTGGGGGATTGCGATTCCAGCGTTTCAGAACGTTGATGACGAAAGCGACTGGATCTTCGACTCGCGGGTGACCGAGGAGTCTATTGAAGTGGATGGCAAGAAGTATAAGCGGGATGAGGATACCTTTGATACTTGGTTTTCGTCTGGGCAATGGCCGTTTATTGTGACAGATTACCCGGTTTATGCGGAGTCTAGTCCCGAGGCCGAGGCGACTTCGCAGTCTCTAGTAAAGTATTACCCGAATAGCGTGATGGAGTGTGGCACGGACCTCCTAAGGCCATGGGTAGCGAAGATGATTATGCTTGGACTATACGCGACCGATAAGGTGCCGTTCAAGGAAGTTTACTTCCATGGAATGGTTCAAGATGAACACGGCAAGAAGATGAGTAAGTCGAAGGGGAATGTGATTTCACCACTAGAGGTGATCGCAGAATATGGCGCGGACGCATTCCGACTCGGCGTGACGATGAATCGTTCGGCAGGGCAGGCTCAGGCCTTCTCGAAGTCGAGTGTGATTGCGGGGCGCAACCTCTGCAATAAACTCTGGAATATGGCGCGCTTTGTCCAGGATAAAGTCGGTGAAGACTACGGTGAAGACTGGATGGGTGCTGACGCGGGCAATAAGCGTGACGATGTGAATATTGAGGGTGAACATGAAGAAACCCCAGTGACCGAGCTAGATCTACGTAACCCAGCAGAGCATTGGGTGGTTGCAGAGCTAAACGAGGCGCGTGAGGAACTAGAGAAGCTACTTGCTGACTACCGCTTTGCTGAAAGTGTGGAACTGGTGTATAACACCATCTGGCACAAGGTGGCAGACTGGTTTATCGAGGCAGAGAAGACGGCGATTAATCCGCCAGTGATGGCGTACGTACTAGAGCAATGCTTGAAGTTGGCGCATCCGTTTATGCCGTTTGTGACGGAGACGATCTGGCAATCGCTATCGTGGACAGATGACCTTTTGGCAGATGAGAAGTGGGGTGATCATGCGATACATGACAACAAGAAGCGGGCGGAATTTGGAAAGATCATGAAGCTAGTGGAAGAGATTCGCTTTGTCGAGGCTAATATACCAGAGCATAAGCAGAAAGACAAGCTGATCTTTGGTGACGATCTGCTGATCGCAGAGAATGCTGAGATGATCAGGGGTCTAGCAAAGCTAGACGAAGTCCGACCACTAAAAGATAAAGAGCAGAAGAAGCTAGATGATGGCGAAAGTATTGGGTTAAGACTCGCGAACTCAGAGCGAGTGGCATGGCTAGATATCGATGAGAAAACGATTGAACGCTATGGGTCAAACCTCAGGAAGCGAGTAGAGGAAACAAGAGGCGAGATTGCGCAGCTGGAGACGCGACTAGAGAACGAAGCTTATGTGGCGAAGGCGCCAGCGGAATTGGTCGAAGAGAGCAAGGCGATTTTGGAACTGAAGCGAGATATACTTAATCGACTACTAAGAGAGCTCGGAGAGTAGCGCCCTTAAAGGCAACGATTAAAGCCGACTCTTATGAGTCGGCTTTAGTAAAGCACTATTTTATTGGGGTTATAGCTACCTTTCGGCAGCCCAGGCTGCATCGAGCAGGCGATTGAGATCATGGAGTGATAAGCCGCGACTTTGGTTGTAGTCGCTGAAGAACCAGCCGTTGGCTTGAGCGCGGTTAACCCCAGGTCTGGCCCACTCATCAGCGGCGTTTATCGGACGATGCGTCCAGCTGCCAGAACCACTCCAAGCTGCACTACTACCGAAGAAATTGGCAATAATGCCGTAAACTTCGGGCTGTGTGGCCACGCGGTCAGGGAAGCGAGGGGCTTGGACGAGACCATCGATCAGTCCTTCGTTGATCGCCCACTGGATCGCGGTGTTGTTCGAGCTAACGGGCCCGACGAAACGATTGTGGATGGCGACAATTAGTTGCGTGCCAGTAACATGGGTGTCATTAGGGCGCTCTTGGCGACCGCTAAAGATTGGCTCAGGAGGTACAAACTGGTGGCGCACGATATTGAACTCGTTCCAGTTCCAGATACTGGGCACCGCAACATTAGGCGGGTGCAGTATGCCACCCTGACTGACCTGGGAAACGCTCGGGAAGAAAAGGTTCATGTCCGTGATCTGGAACATGAAGCCACCTCTGTTATTGGTGATGGTGTTGACTTCGTTAACTGTCCGCCAATTCCAGGTGTTGGTAGCGGGGTGGAACACCATGACGTTACGATTGGTAAGCGTGGTTTGGTTGCTGGTATCAGTACGGATAGTGTTATGGTTAGACCATGCGGTGTTCGCATGTACGATATACGTATCATGCGCGAACCAAACGTCTTGGCCAGTACTACGGACACGATGCCAGCGGCCACCACGAACAAACTCAATGTCATAGTCGCCGAAAGAGCGGGCAACATCACGGACATCTACCCAAGGGGGTGTGTCCCAGTTAGCTGCCAGGTTGCGATCGACAAACTCGTTGGCACGCCAGCTGTGAGTGGTAGTGGTATTCAGTGTTACTGTCAGCCAAGGCCGCGCCAAGACTGTAGTGGGGGTGGGGACTTGGTCGATCGGCTCAGGGCCAGGATGTTCGGGGGTGATAAATCGAGTGCGGGTGATGTTGTAGCGATTACCTAACACCCATTGTCCTGTCCATGCGTTCCAATCATGCAGGCGGTGAACGGCCTCGATGCTGGGAAATAATAGAGGTAGATCCCAGACCGGAACCATAAAGCCGCCTTGGTTGTTGGTGATGGTGTTGACTTCGTGAACCGTGCGCCACGCCCAGTTGTCTGAGAGGGGCTGCCAAACACGAACGCTGCGCTGAGTGAGGCTGGTTTGCGCACTGGTGTTGGTGCGGATCGTTACCGAGTTCGACCAATTGGTACCGCCATGGATAATGTAAGTATCCATGGCTATCCACTGCCATGTTTCAGTACTCGTGCTCCAGTGATGTCGTCCACCTCTTACAAATTCGATGTCGTAGTTGCCCAAAGTGCACCAAAAATACCTTACTCAAACCCGCAGTAAAAAAAATTTTTACTTGGGCTTGGGTAGTTGAGATAAGGTTCATCAGAGAAAGATGGGCAGCCGATTTAGGTTGCCCATCTTTTTGCGCTTGAACGCTTTTCTCGTATTCCCTTTTAAGTATAAAGATATTTGGGTCAAGCAATGCGCTAAACGGCTCGGTATATCCTACCTCTATACTTAGGTTTTCATGGACGAGTATTTTATTAAACAGAGCTTGGTTAAAGCACCGCCGCTCATAGTCACTTGCTATCTGGTATGTTTTGCCACAATCTTCAATTAGCTCAAACAGATCGCTTAAGCGGTCAGCGGTTTCATTATAATCCGCTTGATACGCTTTCATCTGGCTGGTTATACTTTTCAGTGACTTGCCAATCCGCTCTTGTTCCTCTTTAAGCAGTTGGAGTGGTATAGCATCGGCATAGTGGGCTTGAATTAGCTTGCGTTGCTCCCGCTCCAGTTTATCCTGTTGTTGTTTTAGGCGTTCAACTTTTTCACTGGTTTCTTTTTCTAGCTCGGAGATTTGAGTGGCAAACCATGGCTCGATGATTTTTCTGAATGATTTTGAAAACGACACTTTGTTATAAAAATCTTCTATCATCTTTTCAATATCGTCTATCAGAAGCGCACGTTGTGTGCAGTCGTTCCTCTTGCTGTGCCTTGCTGTACAGATAAAATATGGATACCTCGCCCCTGTTTTAGACTTGGCGTTGGTAATCATCAGCCTAGATCCACATTTACCACAGAATACTGTGCTTTTGAGATAATGGTCGTGTTTGCGCAACCGCTCGCCGTTGGTGTGGCTACGGAGAATCTCCTGCACTTTATCCCATGTCGCCTCATCTATGATCGGCTCATGTTTTCCGTTATACTCAACTCCGTTGTAGGTAACAATACCTTTGTAATAGGGGTTATTAAAGATGTTATGTATCATCTTTTTATCCATCGGCCTTGCGGGAAGTTTCCTTGTGGCCACTGTCATGAGTCCAA
>WQUV01000008.1 GCA_009781895.1 Candidatus Saccharimonadota bacterium | reverse complement strand
GCGCCAACGCCTGGGAGTTCGTTAAGGATCTGCCAAAAGGTCTCGAAACCCTAGTCGGCGAGCGTGGCATCAAGCTCTCAGGTGGTCAACGTCAACGTATTGCTATAGCTCGCGCCATCCTGAAAGATGCGCCCATCCTCGTTCTAGATGAAGCCACTTCCGCTCTAGACAGCGAGTCCGAAGGCCTAATTCAGGACGCCTTACAGAAGCTCATGAAAGGCCGTACTTCAGTCGTCATCGCCCATCGTCTCTCCACTGTCGCCAGCCTCGACCGCATCGTCGTCCTTTCTCATGGCAAGATTGTCGAGAGCGGATCGCATAAAGACCTACTCAGCAAGGGCGGCGCCTATGCCAAGCTTTGGGCTCGTCAGACTCGTAGTTATGAGGTAGCAGAAGGAGAAAGCTATGAGTAAACAGGGCGACGAGACTGGCCCTAGAGTTGTTCTAGGAATATGGCTACCCAAAGGGCT
This sequence comes from Candidatus Saccharimonadota bacterium, assembly GCA_009781895.1. GTDB lineage: Bacteria > Patescibacteriota > Saccharimonadia > Saccharimonadales > Saccharimonadaceae > WQUV01. The sequence goes on along the minus strand of WQUV01000008.1, from coordinate 30,674 downwards.
AGCCTGGCTCATTCTCCCTGCCATTTTCTATATCTCAGCTCTTGCCTATGAGTTTGTACTCAAAGGCTTCCTCGGTTCTTGGAGCGCCCGCTCTATTTTCATGGTCATCATCTTCTCTCTCGTCTGGGCATTTATCGGTCTCATCATCAGTCTACTTCCGCGTCTGGTCGCTCGTGTTACTTCTTCAATTCTCTCTCTCGCTCTTGCTTTCGTCTTCGTCGTTCAATTTGTCATGATCCAGATTCGCCACATTCCAGCTAGTCTTGCGCAGGCTAATATGCTACACGAGACAGTCAACGTCCTAGACACTTTCTGGAACGAAGTCGGACGTAGTTGGCTACTTGTCCTCGTTTATGCCCTAATCTCTGTCGCCACTATTTTTGCTATTTGGTTCTTTAAGTTTGGGCGCTTAAAGCTCCGCAGTCTCTGGCGCTCCCTCATCTTGGTCGTTGGTATTGGCGTCGTCTTAGCGGGCTTCCTTGGTATCTCACTTCGCGCCTTCGGCACCCGTTTTGGTAGCCCGCATTATCTATATTGGCGCAGTACTGATATGCGCGCCCAAGTCCGCGAGCTCGGTCTGATCGCCACCGAGACCATCGACATTCGCCACACACTTTTCGGTTTCGAACCCACCCTCACCGCCATGGCTGACCCAATGCGTCGCCAAACTCCAATAGGTAGCGAATTCGTCCCGCAGATCCTCTTCGATCTTGAAGCCGAAGCTCGCAATATGTCCGACCAACACGCTCAAATCGCCAGCGCCCTTGCTGGCGCCTCGCCGTCCTATACCAACGAATTCACTGGTATCTTTGCCGACAAGAATCTGATCTTCATCATGGCCGAAAGCTTTAGTCCTATTGGAGTTCACCCTGAGCTCACGCCTACTCTATACCAAATGATGAACTCTGGCTTCATCTTTGATAACTTCTACTCGCCTCATGTCCTCTCGACTATTGGTGGCGAATTCTCCGCTCTTACTGGGCTTCTCCCGACTCAGTCCATCCTCCGCAACTGGCGCGACAATACACCGCAGTTCCCGCTCGCTATCGGCCATCAGCTTTCCCGTATCGGACACAATGCAGGCAATGCCTTCTCGCTCACCGAAGAAATATTCAACGACCGCCATCGCACCCGCGACACAGTCGGTCTCACTAATCATCTCGCCTGCGGCTCTGGTATGGAGTACTATATCGGCGAAGAGCAATGCTCGCAGTGGATCCAGTCTGATATTCAGCTGGTCGACACTATCTTGCCCTACATCCACGACAAAGCTCTCGCCCGCGACGACAACGGCAATCGTATTCCGTTCGCTGCCTATCTTCTCACTATGGCTGGTCATGGCGAGTTCGACGGCTGGAATCATGTCACGACACTCTATCGTCGCTATGTAGCAACGCTCCCACACTCGCTCGACGCTCGCGTATATCAAGCTGCGCAAATGGATCTCGATCGCGCTGTCGGGCGCCTCATCGCTTCATTACGTTCCATCAACGAACTCGACAATACCGTCATTGTCATTGTTAGCGACCATTATCCATATATGTTGTCTATCGATCAGATCAACGAGCTTTCTAGCTTCGAGCGCGATCCGATCATCGACGTCAACCAGAGCCCGCTCATTGTTTGGAACTCTAAAATGGTCGAGGGTCGTTTTGAGATCGGTAATTGGCAAGATCGTCGCACTCTTGATTCAGCCATTCATACTAAGCGTGTCGGTGCTATGGTTGATATACTTCCGACTCTATTAAACCTGTGGGGTGTTCCGTTTGATAGTCGTCTCATGATGGGCCGCGATTTGCTTTGCCCAGTCTCTTCTGGGCTTGCCATCTTCGCCGACCGTTCTTGGGTTACTGACTATGGCCGCTTCTATGCTTCAACTGGGCAATTCACCCGTCGTCATGTCAGCGGCGAAGACGTCGAGCTGTCAGATAGTTATGTTGACATCATAAATCAATTCATTTCCAGTCGGTTTAATCTGTCAGAAAGTATCGTTCAGCACAACTTCTATTCTGCCCTAGACTTTGATCAGATAGATAGGGTAAGGCGATAGTGGCGAAGTACATATTTATAGTTGGCGGTGTCCTGTCTGGTGTCGGTAAAGGTATCACGGCTGCCAGCATTGGTGCCGTCCTCCAAGCCAAGAAACTCAAAGTCTCAATCATGAAATGCGACCCTATGCTAAATTGCGATGCCGGCACGCTTTGCCCTGCCGAACATGGCGAGGTATTCATTACTCATGATGGCCGCGAGTCTGATCTCGATCTCGGACACTACGAGCGCTTCCTTGACATCGAGACTAACCGTTTCTCAACCATACTTTCTGGCGGCTTGCTTAGTGAGTTAATTACCGCTGAACGCAATGGTAGATGCGGCGGCCGCACCGTCCAGCTCGTCCCGCATTTCACAAATCTTATCCAGGATAAGATCGAGCAATCGCAAAAGAGCAGCAACTCCGATGTCCATATAGTCGAGATTGGTGGCACGGTTGGCGATATCGAGAGCTTGCCATATATTGAGGCGATTCGTGAATTCGCCCGTCGCGTCGGTCGCGAGAACTGCCTATATGTCAGCGTACTTTGGGTGCCATGGATTAATACGAGCAAAGAACTGAAATCGAAGCCCGCACAAAATGCCCTTCGTGATCTCCGCGGCTTTGGTATCGTACCCGATCTAGTTTGCGCTCGTACCGAACGCCCTGCTCCGCGCGAAATCCTCAACAAGATTGCCGCCTTTGCTAGCATAGACGATGAAGCGGTTATCAATCTGCCCGATGTTTCTAGTGTCTACGAAGTCCCTCTCAATCTCACCCGTGCTGGTGCTCTCGATATCCTCGATCGTTTCGCTGGCGGCGGCAAAGCTGACCTCCGCGCATGGGAGACCCTAACCAGCCAGCTCACCGAGAAGTATGAGCGCACTGTCCGAGTCGGCATCATCAGTAAGTACGATAATCGTGACATCGCCCTAAGCGCTATTGAAGCTCTTAAGACTGCGGCTCTAAGCTGCCAATCTAATCTCGAAGTCACCTGGTTCGATGCTAGGTCGTCTCAAGAATCCGACTGGAGCCAAGTCGATGGGCTGTTCCTCCAGGGTGCGACTGACGCCATCGAGCTTGCCCTAGCCCAGGATAAACCGTACCTCAGTGTCGGCAACCCTCTTGCTAGCGACATTCAAACTGGCGACAACACCATCAAGCTCGAAAAAAACAGCTTCTTAGCCGATATTTATTCTGCCGACGAAGTCATCGAGCGTGCCCGCAGTTCTCGTTGTGCCGAGATGAGTATCTTAGAGGACCCGCGTTTTGCAGTCTCTGGCAGGAGCGAGGATAGCGCGATGTTTATCGAAGCGAAAGACAAGAAGTTTATTATCATCACTGCCACCAACCCCGAGCTGCGTTCCCGTCCAATGCGCCCCCACCCACTTTATATAGAATTTATAAGGAGTATGTTATGATGCGAATAGTTCTACCCGAAGGCGACGACCCACGAATCCGTGAGGCCGCCGAGTTCTTGCGAGTTCAGGGTCTCGCTGATCCTATATTGCTAACTGGTGTCGACGATCTACGCGAAGCTTGCCAGATCGTGCGTGACCACGAAGCTGATGCCGTGATCGCTGGCATTGATCTACCGACCCGCGATATAGTCCAGGTTGTCCACGACACCATTGGCGCCAAAGACCAAGTTTATTCATCCTGCTTCCTGCTTGAGCGTGACGGTCGTGACGGCCGACCCGAGAGGCTAATCCTCGCCGACGCGGGTGTCAACAAAAACCCTACTGCTGATGAGCTTTATCATATCCTTGAGCAGACCTATATTACTGCCGAGACTTTACTAAACCAACAGCCCCGTGTCGCCCTCCTCTCCTACTCAACGCACGGCAGCGGCTTCGACAACGAAGCGCCTGACGCTGATATCCTCAAATTGCGCGAAGTCCTCGAGCGTTCTCGTCGCGAACATCCACTCTGGATTATCGATGGCGAGCTTCAGCTCGACGCCGCCATTTCTGACGAAATATCATTCAAAAAAGCACCACGCTCGACTCTCGCTGGTAACGCCAATGTGTTCATAGTGCCAAACCTTGCAGCTGGCAATGTTTTATTTATGGCACTCAAGCATTTCGCTGGATTCCGCGCCTATGGCCCTCTACTCCAGGGCTTCAACGCCCCATGCTCTGACCTTTCCCGCGGCGCCACCACCGCCGACATTATCGGCACCGCCGTATGCATCACTAAGCTCTTCAATAAATAAGTAGTTAGTCGCTTATAGTGAATCGCGTCCGACCCACAGCATGCCCGCCGCCGTAATGAACGACGTATCTAGTTCAAGAGCTGAACGATTCTTAATGCCAGGTAGCGCGTCAAATTCCAAGATATGCACCGACGGATGCTTCGCGAGCGCCAGTCCATCACCAAACGCTTCATCATCTAGTGTCGCTTTGATTGCTGGTAGGCTTGCGCCACCACCAGACAGCAATATTTTTGACGGTAAGTGGTCTAGCCCACTAAAGGTCTCGAGTAATAACTCTACGCCCGAACGCCAGACGATCAAATTATCTTGCACAACGTCTTCAACTTTATCGATATCTTCGCCAGCGTCACTCACCTTTAGCGCTTCAGCGTCTTCCAGTGACAAGTCTAGCTTTCTCGCAATCTCCCGCGTGAAACTTCGTCCACCCACTGCGAACGACTTCGTGCCTTCAACCCCGCCTTCATTAACTACCGCTAGGTCTGTCGTACCGCCGCCAATATCTAGCAGCATTGCAGTTAGGTTGCCACTCTCGTCATCACCAATCGCTGCTCGATACACCGCAAACGGTTCAGTCGCGATACTGATCAGCTCCAACTCTAGCTCATGCGCAATCTTTTCTACCGCGCCGATATGCACCAGTGGCGCAAAGGCTGTATAGATCTGTACCGCTACTTCTGAGCCCTGGAAGTCAATCGGCGAGTTCACTTTATAGCCATCAATCTCAACCGACACCAGCGCCGAGTTGATCAACCTCAACTTCATCGTCGTACCAGTGTCAGTTGCCGCTTCTCTTTGTGCTCGTTGCAGGGCTCGTAGCTCCACAGCTCGCACAATCTTTGCCATTTCTGCCTCGGTAATCCGCGCATCAGCATCTGGTCGCTTGTATATAACGCGTCGAGTTTCGCCACGCACTAGCTCACCCGCAATCCCGACCACTGTCTTTATCGCGCGCTCGCCAGTCTGTCGTTCAATCTCTAGTACGGCTTTCTCCACCGCCGAGATCACACCTCGAATATCTGCCACGGCACCATTATGCATATTACCAGCCGCTTGCTTGACCTTTGCTGCCGCAATAATTTCCATCTTCTGACCATCAGTCGCCGAAAGTGCCTTTATATATTCTGTACCAATATCCAACGCTAGCACTAGTTCACCATGCTTCATCTTGTTCGCGACCTTCGCCGCCTTCTGACCCACCGCTTGCTTAAATTTATCTCGCAGTCCCATAATACAACTATTATAGCATAAGCACTATATTACCCGAAATCTAACGTATAGATGTCAGAATCATTAACGCCTCTTTCTGCCTCGTCTCTATCTCTATACCATAAGCCGAAGCTTGCCACGCGCCTAGATGTCCACCATCTATCCATTGGCTGCGCCACAAGTCCACTCGTCTGATCTGGTTGTTTGCGCTTCGTAAGTCTTCTTCCGTCAAGCTTGACACCATCATATTGCCGCCCATTGGCCAACCATCAGTTCGCTCGACAAGCAGGATACTTAGACCATTCCGAGTCTGACCTAAACGCTGCACACCTACACGGTCGTATTTGCCGTACTCTATCTCGTGAGAATCCATCACCTGATCTCTTTCAAACTCAATACTGAATTCCACTCGCGGACCCATGGCCGCATCGTGCTCAAGTGATATTTGTGCCGAGAATGCTAGCACTCCGCGGCTTTGGTTATGACGGACCGTATAGCGCGCGGAGCTCACGCCAAAAGCCGACCCATTGATCATACTAGTATTCGGCAGATCCATACTGATGTGATTTGGCGCGGTGAATGTGCGGAAGCACGTCCCATCTACTAAGTGTACTGGCATATTCCAGCCCCATTCCGCTGGCCTGTTCTTTTCAGTTCTGTCACGACCTCGCGTCAACCAGCTAGTATCCAAGTTTACCCATCGCGACACGCTAACCAGCACGATTACCGTACCAGCTACCGACAATAAGATCGCTGGCCAGACTGGCGCACACGGTTTGCACGGTGGGCAATGGTCTAGGCTTTTGCTTGCTGACTTAGTAGACTTCGTTGTTTTCTTGACATCTTTACTCATATGCTTATTATAGCATAAGCACGATGAAAAACGAGATAATTTATCCTAACGCAATACAGACCTGATAGTTGACAGTATCCGCACCGTCTCCGCTACATCCGCATCGCTAGTTGTGGTCCGTATATGGTTAGACCTCAGTGACCAGACTGTGTCGCTACCTTCGCTCTCAATGAACTGACTCCTCCATAAGTCGACACGTCTCACCTCAAAGTTTGCCGCCTGTAGTTCCGCAAGCGTTAGGTTCGAGACCATGATGTAGCTGAATGCTTGCCACCAACCTAAGCCATCATACAGCTCAGCAATGGTCAGAATACTTTGCCCGCCTCGTGTCTGACCTAAGCGCCGCACGGTTACTGTATCGTAGGTCGCATGTTCTGGCGCCCAGTCAAAGTTGGTGCTATAATCCAGTTCAAACGACAGTGACGGTCGATCTGTGCAGCATTGCGGGTCATTGAGCGAAGCGTCTCCACGGTATCGTATATGCACCAGGTAATTCCTCACCTCCCAGTCACGCCGATTTTCCATTTCCGACACGTTAAATCTCGAACTAACCTCATAGGCCTGCCTGCCTGCGCTATTTCGCGGCAAATCCATCCTTAGCCCATTTGGCGTGACTAGAGTGTACACATTGCCATTCGGCAATATCTGCGATTGCACGTCAGCACCAACCCAGCCGCGCTCGCCGACCTGCTCGTCTTCTTCACGTTCCTCTGTTTGATCTCGATCGCGGCGCACCCAATCCAGGTTTAAGTTCGACCAGCTCACAACACTAACAATCAAGATAGCTGTACCTGCTATCGATAGCGCAACCGCTGGCCAGACTGGCGCGCATGGTTTGCATGGCGGACACTCCATTACCGACTCTTGCTTTTTGCTAGACTTCTTCGCCATTTCACACCCCTCATTAGTTGTCTATATTATACCATAACCATCTTTAGCCAGGCAGTAAGAGTCGTCCCTATAAAGATTATGCAAAATATGATATATTTTACTGTAATGAGTAAGCATAAAATCAGCAAACTAACTATATTAACAATCGCTATCATCGCTATCTTGTCCGCCGTTCGCATATACTCCGCCACTACCATCCCAGAGTTCAATTACGACGAAAACCGCCGCGCCGAAACCGTCCAAGAGTTCCTAGATCACGGCAGTTCGCATCGCGATACTTTTGGTATTGGTGTAGTTCCAATCTTCGTCCGTACTGACGCTGGGTTCTCCTCTCTGCCGTTCTTGGCGCCAGCCACTGTCTGGGGGTTCTTCTTTGGCACTTCCGTCACCTCGCTCCGCGTCCTTATCGCTATTATTGTCACCCTCGCCCTCATTCTCCTCGCCCATGCCATCTCCCTCTGGTATAAAAGCTCGCGCAAGGTCTTCCTTCTAGCGAGTGTCATCGCCCTCACTTTACCTTGGCTCTTCCTTCAGGGTATTCTATTTTGGGATACATCGCTTGCTCCAGTCGCTTTCATTATCGCCTTCTATGCCTTCACTAAACTCAAGTTCTCGACCAAGCCCAAACTCTGCCACCAGCTACTACTCTCGCTCTCACTCATTGCCGCCGTCTATCTCTATCTACCTTCCGCCATCCCCGCCTTTATTCTCTTCCTTGTCGCCTTCGCCTATCTCTGGCGCAAGGAGATCCTAAGCCTCAAACAGCTCGCTATAATCTTCATAGTCTCTGCTGTTGCTATCTTGCCGTTCATCATTTTCTTCCTCACTTTTCCAGATGGCAATACTCGCACCCAGGAACTCAGCATCTTCTACGATGTCGGTATCGCTGAGGGTGTCCGTCGCTTCTTCATGAACGTCGCTCGCCTCACCAGCCCACTGTTCCTCTTTGCGACTGGCGATGGCAGCCGTGCTCATTCCATTGGCATGATGGGCATGCTCGGACCGTTCGCCATCATCCCTATTATAGGAGCTATTTATTACCACCACGCTCTCACAAAGAACGAAAAGCTACTGTTTGCCATTGCTATCTTCGGCATCGCTTTCGGCATTATTACGTCTGCTCTTACTCACCCAGACGCCCAGCCTCACTCTCTACGCGCTAATGCCGCCGCCCCGTTCTTTATCATCTTGATGGCTCTTGGCACCCAGAAGCTACTCGCTAAGCACCCAAAATTAACTATCCCAATCTATGTCGCTCTCGCTGTCTCCGCCATCGCCTACTACATCGCTTTCTTTTACGTCTACCTCGACACGGGGCGTCATTGGTTTACTAGCTAACACTACTTAGGCTAAGTCAATCCGAACTAGTAGCGCGCCAGAGTGTTATGATATAATATTTGATATGGAAGAGAGTGTTTTTACTAAGATCATCAAGGGTGAGATCCCTGCGTACAAAGTTTACGAAGACGACAAGGTGATTGCCTTCCTTGACAACGCGCCACTCAATCGCGGCCACACTCTACTTGTGCCCAAGCTCCAAGAAGACTACATTTTTGACTTAGACGACGACACTTACAGTTATCTCTGGGCCACTGCCAGGAAGCTAGCCAAGCCACTCCGCCAAGCCACAGGCGCTAAGCGTGTCGGTGTCATCGTTGAGGGCTTCCTCGTCCCACATACGCACATTCATCTCGTACCTATCGACAACGATCAGCAGCTCAAGCACGGTTCGCGCAACCACGACGTAGCCGATGAAGAGTTCATCGAAGTTTCTAGCCAGATCAAACAAGCCATTAAAGGAGGATAAATGAAAGATTTTCTAACCAAAGCCAAAGATTTCTTCCGACGCCATTGGGGGCTCTGGATTGTCCTGGCTGCCGCCCTTGTCATATCTCTGCCTTTCATGCACCCCGAGGCAATGACTGGCCACGATGCGCCATTTCATATGTTCCGCTACCAGGGTATCATCAACGCTTGGCGTGATGGTCAGCTCGTGCCACAACTCGACCCAGTCGCCTTTGGTGGTTTCGGCTATGCGCCTAGTCTTTTTTACGGCCCTCTCACTGGCTGGCTAGTCATCTTCTTTAGTTGGATTGCTGGTGGCTATGTTGGTGTTGGCGTCAATATGTTAATGATCCTCTCTGTTTTCGGCGCCGCTCTCGCCTGCTACAAGCTTATCCGTGAAGTCACTGGCAAGACCACTCCTGCCGTATTAGCCGCTGTCGCCTATGCTGCCGCCCCCTATCATCTACTCGACTACTTCATTCGTCGCGCCGATGGTGAGATCTTACCCTTTATTTTTGCCCCACTTGTATTCTTAGGTATCTGGCGAATCATTCAGAAAAGCGACAAAAACGCCATTCTGCCGATCGTCATTGGTGGTGCTGGCATGGTCCTCTCACATAATCTTTCAGCCCTGCTCTTTGCTCTGCTCGCTACTATTTTCATCCTCATGAACTGGCGCCCGCTCTTCGCTAATAGCAACTGGAAGCTCAGCCTACCGAAGTTCGCTATCTCGGGCGTTCTCATGTTAATGATTGCCTCTGTCTTTATCTTACCAATGCTCGAAGCCCGCAGTGCTACTCTATATAATATCTTCAACCCAGTCTTTGCCGAGACCAACATGGGTCAGAACGCCAACGCCGTCTGGAACCGCGGCATACATCCTGGCAGCCTCTTCTTTGATAGCGGAGTCTCTGAGAGTATGTTCTTTGGCCTCGGCATCACTGCCATTCTTGGTGTCGTTGCTTTCTTCATTGTCCGCAAGAATCTACCTGACGAAGTTCATCGCTTCACCCGTCACATGCTCATATTTGGTCTCGTCACTGCCTTTATGACTACTGTCCTCTTCTTCCCTTGGCAGTGGGCGCCTGGGTTTATGGCGTCTATCCAGTTCCCATGGCGACTCTTGTTGCTGTCTTCCTTTGCCCTACCTTTGGTCGCGGGCATCAGCCTCTACTGGCTCGGCAAGAATTGGTTCGAGAAGCAGACCAAAGACAAAAAAGTCCCTAAATGGTCTTTCGCCGCTGTCGGCTCTGTGCTAATGATTGCAGTTGTCGCCCCACTGCTTTCGGTCGGCATGGACTCACCGCGCTGGGGTTACTGGCCAGACTATCGCCTCAGTTCATTCGTTGAGAACCCTAACCGCCACTGGTGGTTCGGTGCCGAATACGAATACCTCCCAGCTCGCGTCATGGACTGCACAGACCAGCGTCAATGTCCACTCAAATACGAAATGCCAGACTGGCTCTATACCCGTAAAGCCCAGGGCATCATCCGCGTTTGCGATGAGCCTGTCACCATGTCAGCCCTATCAGACACTGCTCCTGATGCTGCCGCAACCTGCGCTGGCTACCTCGAGTTCCCGCTCTTCTTCTATCCAGGCTGGACTGCCCGCACCAACACTAGCGATACCCCGACCTATCTCGAAGTCTTCGAGTCCGATAGCGGTCTTGTCGCCGTCCGTGTCGAAGAAGGTATGGGCGTCGACACTAGTCAGTACGAATCGCCTCTCGCTTATGGCGTCTTCATCGATGTCGCCGACGGCATAGAAGTCTTTTATGCCACTACTCCAGCCACTATGCGGGGCTTCGTCCTCTCGGCTACTGGTCTTGCGGGGCTAGCTGGTTACACTGCCCTCCACGGTCGCCGTCGCTACTGTGTCAGGAAAACCGGCCAACGCATCTGCTAGTCAGTGAATATTTATTCGTTAGATGTAGGAGAGTTTGCTTTTTTGATATTTGACTCTTCAATGAAGTAAAGCGGTCGATTCTTGGTTTCGATAAATATCCGCCCAATGTACTCACCAATGATACCGAGCGAAAGTAGTTGCACGCCACCCAAGAACAAAATTGCCGTCATTAACGATGGATAGCCTGCTGTATCTGGTCCGAAGACCACCGTTCGTATTATCACTCGAATCATCAACAAGAAAGCCGCAAACGTCACCAAAAGCCCAATCACGGCGGCGATTCGTAGTGGCGCGGTCGTGAACGAGGTAATCCCATCAATAGCCAAGTTGATCAACTTGCCATAGCCCTGCTGTGTCGTTCCCGCCGCTCGCGCATCGCGATCATACATAAACTCTTGCTTTTTGTACCCGACCCATGAGAAAATCGCCTTCATATTGCGATTACGTTCTCGCACTTCGCGAAGAGCCATTACGCAGCGTCGTGATAGTAGCCGAAAATCACCCGTATCAATCTGTATCGGCACGCGTGTTGTCGTCTGTAGTAATCTGTAGTATAACGAACTCGTCCACTTCTTTAGTGAGGTCTCACCCGATCGACTCTTGCGTCTAGCGTAGACATCGTCCACGCCCGTCTCCCAGATCTTAATCATATCTGGGATTAGCTCTGGCGGGTCTTGTAGGTCCGCGTCGATAATTACTGCTGCATCACCATCCGCGTAGTCTAGCCCAGCCAGCATCGCTGTTTCCTTGCCAAAGTTTCGCGAGAAGTTGATATACTTCGCCCGCTTGTCGTTGTCAGCAAAGTCTTTAATCTTCTCTATGGTCTTATCTCGCGAACCATCGTTCACAAATATAAACTCCCACTTATATTCTTTATTATTGTCTGCCAGCTCCACTAGTCGTTCTTGTAGTTTCGGGAAAACCTCCGCTTCGTTATGGCATGGGATAATAATATTAATCGTCTTCATATCACTTATTATACCATAATTACCTTCGACCCCGACGGCGAGGCACTCTCTTTAGTATGTCTAGTGCGGCTTTCAAAATAAATAGACCAATCACAACCGCCGCAACCGAATCAAGCACTGGGAAGCCAATCCGCGCCCCTAAGATACCCGCCAAGCTACCGACCGATGATAGCCCATCCATCCGGCTATGCACAGCGTCGGCCATCAGTGCGCTCGACTTGACTTTCTTGGCCACTGCTCGCATATATCTATATACCGCCTCTTTCACTCCTATCGACACAACCGCCGCAACCGCCGCAAGCACTCCGGGCACGCCCATCTCTTGATGTTGCCCAGATATTATCATTCTCATGCCGGCCCAGCCTATACTGACTCCCACTATCGCTATCATTATCGCCAGGATCACCGTCGCCACTCCTTCATAGTGTTGGTGCCCACGCGGGTGGTCTTTGTCTGGCTTCTTGCCTGCAAGCTTGATGCCCGCCAAAGCAATAATCGTACTAAGCAAATCAGTCATTGAATGCGCCGCATCCGCCACCATAGCTGCTGAGTTTCCGATTATTCCCGCAAACAACTTAAAAGCCGACAGCAACACATTAATCATAATGCTATTACGCCCCGCGCGGAAAGCTATGCGTTCATGTGATTTCTTCATGGTCTACTTATCTTACTCTTATGTTAATATGTTAACTCAAGTATTCCGCTTAATCAAATCTTCACCGAGCATCATAACAGCGGTTTTCTTTTACAAAAGAAAGCCAGTAAGGTATAATGGGTTAGATGAGTCGAGAAACTCGAGCCAACTATAGAGAAATCTGGCAGAACCACCGTAGCCTAGCCGTAATGATTATCATTATGTGGGCGATGGTATTATTGTTGATCATCGTATCCATAGTCCTGCTGGAGCCAAAGCATCTTCGCACTCTCAGCCATTACACCAACCTCGGTGCTGTCAACTACTTCCTAAACGCCCGCTGGTGGCACGCCATCATCTTCCCTGTCTCTGGCGTCTTTTTCGGCTTTTTCTGGACTCTGATGACTGGACGGCTCTTTGAGAAGCGAGGCGCTGCCTTCACTCGCTCTTTCGTATTTCTCTCTTATTTCGTCCTAGTCACCCTTGGCGCTACTACTATTCGCGTCTTACTCTTTAATGCAGGGCTTTCATAATGTCGAGTCCTGACCCGTCGCTCGTCGGCCCTCCCGAGATCCCAATCGGCAAACGCAAGCTCCTTTACCGTCTCTTCGAGATCCTCCCAGCTACCATGAGCTACGGCGCCATTATTCTTCTCGTTGTCCTATCTATCTTTCAGCCAACCTGGGCGGCTTTCTTTATGCTTCTCATTACCTCCATCGTTTTCATTCGTGTGATCCGCATGGGCTCTCATCTCTTCCTGGCTTATCGTAACCTCCAGGCCAATCGTCGCATCGACTGGCATAAATGGCTCCATGAACTAGATGACGCCGAGAAATCCCTAGAGAAGCGTCGCGCTAACGGCGGACAAAAGTCAGCTCTGGTCAAACAGCACGAAGAAAACCTCCGCCTCATCGCTGCCGAACGCGAGCACTATCCGCTTGCCAGTGCCGTCTATCACGGCGTTATTATCGCCGCCTTTGACGAGGAGTACGACATCATCGCCCCAACTGTCGAGAGCATCATCAGCTCCGGTGTTGATTGTTCTAAAGTCGTCATCACCTTAGCTTACGAGGAGCGTGGCGGCAAAGCTATCGCCGAGACCGCCGCCAAATTACAGAAAAAGTACGGTAATAAAGTCCGTGATTTCCTAACTGTTATGCACCCCAAAGACCTCCCTGACGAAGTCGTCGGCAAGGGTCCTAATATTTCCTATGCTGGCGTTAAGGTCGCCGAGTACTTTGATAAAGCCAAGGTCCCAGCTGATCGCGTCATTATTACGACTCTCGATAGCGACAACCGCCCAAGCAAAGACTATTTCGACCGCGTCGCCTATGAGTTCATTTCACGCGAAGATCGCGACCGCTGCTCGTTCCAGCCCGTCTCGCTATTCCTCAATAACGTCTGGGATGCTCCAGCGCCGATGCGTGTGGTTGCCGCTGGTAACACCTTCTGGTCCCTCGCCAGCCAGATGCGCCCTCATCTCACGCGCAACTTCGCCTCTCACTCCCAGCCACTTAGCGCTCTTAAAGCCATGAACTTCTGGACTAAGCGCTCCATCGTTGAGGATGGACACCAGTACTGGCGCTCCTATTTCTTTTTCAACGGCGACTATCGCGCTGTGCCAGTCGGCATTAGCATTGGCCAGGATATCGTCCAGGGCCCGACTCTCCGAGCCAGCCTGAAGGCGCAATGGAAGCAGCTCCGCCGCTGGTTCTATGGTGCGAGCGACGTTGCCTATGTCGGCGCCAATCTCTTCAGCCGCAACCGTAAAGCCCCCTTCTTTAAGACTTTCTGGAATCTCGGCGTCCTCCTCGGCGAGACCCGTACCCTCGCTACCTACCCTCTCCTCATCGCCTTTGGCGGTTTCGTGCCACTCTTCCTCAATCAAACTGTTCGCCTCGACCCAGTCGTCCAGCAGCTTCCTATTATCATCTCTACCGTCCAGCAGCTCGCGCTTGTCGGTATCATAATTTTGATTGTCATGTCGCTTCGCATGCTCCCCTCCCGTCCAAGGCACCGCACCAAATGGAAGTTTGTCGGCTTCGTCGCTCAGTGGGTACTCGTTCCTTTTGTTGCTATCGGCTACACCTCTGCCACTGCATTCTATTCGCAGACTCGCCTAGCACTTGGCTTTTACATGGATAAGTTCGATGTCACCGTCAAACACCGCACTAAGGCCCCGAAAAAGTAACCCCCGCCACCAAGTAGCACCACTTCAGACTACTACCAGCAGATCGGGGCGGCGTCCAAGCATCTCTAGCCCCTTACTTTAGTTGAGTTTTCTTAGGCGGTTTTCTTTTACAAAAGAAAACCGATAGGGTATAATATAATTACTATGGAAGAGATGAATACGAAGATGCAGGGTGCGGTTGAACGGTTCAAGAGTGAGCTAGGTAAGCTGCGCACAGGTCGCGCTCATCCAGACATGCTCGGCAGTGTTAAGGTCGAGGTTTACGGGCAGTTTATGCCGCTCGTTCACGTCGCCAACGTCGTGGTTGCCGATGCTACCATGCTGACAGTCACACCATTTGACCCCAGCAACATCCAGGCTATCTCGAACGCCATCCGCGCTGATCAGAGCCTTGGGCTTAACCCTTCAGACGATGGCCGTACCGTCCGCGTGCCAATCCCAGCCCTCACCGAGGAGCGCCGCCGCGAGATCGTCAAATCTGCCGCTACCAAGGCCGAAGAAGCCAAGGTCGCTCTCCGCTCTGCTCGCGAGGATGCCCGTAAAGTCATCAAAAAAATGAAAGACGAAAAGACCGCCTCCGAAGATGAGGCTAAGCGCCTCGAGAAGCAAATCGAAGACGCCATTCAAGAATACACTGGTAAGGTTGAAGCCGAGTTAAAGGCTAAAGAAACGGAATTGATGAAGATATGACCTTGGGGGGCATACTGGTTCTTGTCGCGCAGATTATTGGCGGCTTAATCCTGCTCACCATCATCGTGGTCGTCCACGAACTCGGACACTACTTTAATGCTCGCCGTAACGGTATTGAGGTCGAAGAGTTTGGTATTGGCTTCCCCCCTCTTGCTTACAAGCGCAAGCTCAAGAATGGCGTTATCTTCTCGCTCAATTGGATACCGATTGGTGGTTTTTGTCGTGTCAAAGGTGAGAACTCCACCGACAAGCGTAAAGGCACTTATGGCGCCGCCAGCTTCCAAGGCAAAACCCAATTCCTTCTCGGTGGCATCTCCTTCAACCTCGCTTTTGCTGCTGTCGTTTTTACCATCCTCTCCCTCTTCGGTATGCCGAAGCTTATCCCTGATCAATTTCACGTCCTCAGCGACAATCACGAGATCCTCGGCCCAGTCGAGGTCGCCCATGTTGTCGAAGGTTCGGTCGCCCAGGAAAACAACATCAAAGTCGGCGATCGCCTAGTTAGTCTCGACGGTACTCCAATTATACGTTCTGTCGAGTTCCCAGCTCTCACTGCCGCCCACCGTGGTGAAACAGTCGATTTAGTAATCGAGCGTGACGACCAGACCATCACCAAGACCCTCACTCTCGGCGATGGTACAGATGGTCGCGGCGCCCTTGGTGTCTCCGCCTTTAGCGAAGAACGCAACCGTGCCACCTGGAGCGCTCCACTCGTCGGTATCGGTGTTACTGTTCAGCTCACTCGCGAAACTTTCCGCGGTCTCGGCACTATGCTCGGCAACCTCTTCGGCGGCATTATCGCCAACATCCAGGGCATCTTTGGTGCGGGTGACGGTAACGGCGGCGCTCGCATCGCTGCCGCTGGCGATGGGCTCGCTGGTCCTATCGGCATTATAGGCATTCTTTTTCCGGGCGCCTTCGTCTCTGGCCCTTCGATCGTTATTTTGCTCGTTGGCGTTATCTCGCTCTCTCTTGCTGTAATGAATCTCCTCCCCATTCCAGCGCTCGATGGTGGTCGCTGGCTTATGGCTCTCTACACCAAGATTACCAAGAAAGAGATCAGTAAAAAAACCGAAGAAAAGATCATTGTCCGCGGCTTCATGGTTTTGATTGGGCTTATCGCTCTCACTGTTATTCTTGACATCTGGAGGCTAGCAACCTAATGTTCCCTCGCGCTTCTTCTTTCGCTCTCGACTGGGACTTAGTCATAACCTTCGCCTGGCAGGCACTCGTTTTCGTAGTCGGCTTTTTCGTCCTATACGCCATCATCTCCGCTGTCCGCAAGAAGCTTGTAACTCGCGAAGAACTTGGCCTCGCCAATCTCAAATGGAACGAGATCGGCTTTGGTCTCCTAGGTACCATCGTCTATTTTATTACCGCTGTTTTCATAATGGCTCTCGCCCGGCAAGTTCTGCCTTTTGTCGACTGGGATCAACCACAAGATGTTGGCGTCCCCTCCTTCATCATGGGCGGCAATCTTCTTGTCGCTTTCTTCTTCCTCTGTATTTTTATACCATTTATCGAGGAGCTCATCTTTCGTGGGCTTATCTTTGGACGCCTTCGCGTCAAGCTCGGCTTCATACTCTCTGCCACCATCACTAGCGTCCTCTTCGCCGCTCTTCATGGACAGTGGAACGTCGCCATCGACGTCTTCGTGCTTGCTATGGTCGCTTCTGGCGCCCGCGAGATCACTGGCAACATCAACGCCAGCATCATCATGCACATGCTCAAGAATATGCTTGCCTTCTATATAGTTTTCGTCACATAGCTGTCGCTCCAAATCAAAACCGCGCATCTTTATTTAGACGCGCGGTTTTTAATAAGTCTCTAATTAGTCTAGGAAGAAGATAAAGCCAAGAACTGCTCCAATAACTAGCACGCCTAGCACGCCAAATAGGATCATCGTGGTCGGTGATAGCTTCTTGCCACCCAGGGTAAAGCCCTCTTTCTTCGCTGGAGCAGCAGCGCCCGCAAATGGATCACCAGTCGCAGGTGTCGGGATTGGCGCAGCAGCTGGTGCTGGAGCAGGGCTTTCAACAGCAACTGGCGCAACTGGTGCCGCAGATTCACCAAATGGCGTAGTTGCTGGCATTTCAGGTGTCACTGGTGCCGCAGATTCAGCCGCAAGTGGCGTAATCTCTGGAGCGGGTGCCACAGGCGCTTCTACAGCTGGAGCTGGTGCGGTCTCGCCAAATGACGCTGGCGCCGCCTCGACAGGTGCAGGCTCACCGCCAAACGGAGAAGCAGGCGCAGCTGCCTCTGGAGCTGGCGCTGGAGCAGTATTATTTTCTTCGTTCATAGTAGTTCCTTATGTGCTTTATGCTACTATTATACAGTTTTTACTTGTCATGTCAAACGTGATTATGCTATAATAAACATATTATGGAACGGGTGGTAATAATCGGAACAGGTAACGTCGGGATGAGCTATGCTTTCTCCCTCCTCAATCAGCGCACAGAAGTTGATGAGCTCTTTCTCATTGATCGCACTCGTGCTAAAGCCGCTGGCGAAGCTCTCGACCTCCACTCCACTCTTGGCTACAGCCCAACCAACATGAAGATCCGCGTTGGAAGTTACTCTGATTGTAAAGACGCCAACCTAGTCGTTATTACTGCTGGCGCTCCGCAGGCTCCAGGTGAAACCCGAATGGACCTCGTCCGTAAAAACGCCGCCATCATCACTCCTATCGTCAACGAAGTTATGGCGAGCGGTTTCAACGGCATCATTCTAATGGTGACGAACCCTCTAGATGTCATGACCCAGCTTGCCTGGAAGGTCTCTGGCCTCCCCCATTCTAAAGTTATCGGCTCTGGCACCGTACTCGATAGCTCTCGTCTCAAATATACCGTCGGCCACCAGATCAAGGTCAACCCTAAGGACATCGACGCTTACGTCCTCGGCGAACACGGCGATTCTAGTTTTGTGCCCTGGAGTGTCTGCCGCGTCCGCCTTCAGCCTCTAAACGACTTCATTAGCGACAGTCAGATGACCGCTATCGAAGAACGCGTCCGCGAGTCCGCTTACGAAATCATCAAGCGCAAAGGCGCCACCTATTACGGTATCGGCATGTGCCTCACTCGTATCACCAATGCCATCCTCAGTAACGAGCGCGCCGTCCTCCCGCTTTCCTGTTACGACAGCTCCGAACGAGTCTATTATGGCTATCCATGCGTAGTCGGCCGTAACGGCATCGAACGCCGTCTCGACATACCAATGTCCGCCCTCGAACGCCGCAAGCTCGTCAAGTCCCAAAGCGCCATCCGCGAAGGCTTCGCCTCCATCAAATAAACACAAACATGGTTAAAGCCCGCGTTCGTGAGTGATCGCGGGCTTCTATATTGCGGATGATAAAGATGATGTTATACTGTTGCGAATTGGTTCGCCAGTTTCAGGTAAGCGTCTTCCGAATCGGTTCCAGGACCGCGTCCATCGCGGACCTTTTTCGCCTTTTCGTTGTAGTATTGCACGCGTGCCCAATTGGCTCCCGGCCCGATTTCATCAGCTTGTTTTTGTAACGAAGCTTCGTAGTCTGTTCCAGGACCATTATTGTTGCGGCAAGCGTCAATCTGCTTCATTAGTTCCAGCCATTTGTTACCAGCTTCAACATTATTCATTGAGAATCCTCCTCATTTAGGTCGCTTGGTCTCGGAGTTGTCATTCCTTAGGCAACGCGCTTGATTTCAAGATACTCGGTGCAAGGAACTTTCTCTCCTCCACCTTGCGGTATCTTATAGCTACTCCCGTGATAAACGGATATTCGACCGCCAATAGGCATCGCATCCAGGCGTCCAGCCAAAGTTTCGTCAAATTGATCAGCGGCTTTACCAGGACTCCAGCTCGAATAAGAGCCATTACCCCAGTCATAGCGACTTTGAAAACGCTTATTTTCCATCTTTATTCCTCCTAAAGTTCATATTATCCCTTGGGTTTCGTGGTAAGCGGAAGGGTTCAACCGACTTACACTTCCATTATATCACACTTATGCCAAAAAGTCAATGTTAGCAACAGAAATACCCGCTCTTTAGCGGGTATTTCAAGAGGTGGAGTAACCATAAGATACCTTAGCTTATACGCTTATGCTTTTCGCATATCCCACCTCAAAACCCGTATCAGCTAGAAGCCCATGCCACCCATATCAGGCATTCCGCCACCAGTCGGAGCCTTCTCTGGGATATCAACCACCAACGCACCCATCGTAATAGCTGTCGCCGCAATCGATACCGAATTCAGCACTGCTTCTTTCGTCACCTTCACTGGGTCAACCACCCCGTCCTTCTTCAGGTCGACGATGCCCTTTTCTGGCTTCATCACATTCACGCCCTGTCCATCTTTGGCTTTCGATACTTCAGCCAATAGCGCCTGCGAATTCAGCCCCGCATTCTCTGTAATCTGCGTAAATGGTGCTAGTAGCGCATTCTTCAGGATAGTCCGCCCCGCGTCGCCCTTCGTGTCTAGCGCGTTCGATAGGTTCACTAGTGTCACGCCACCACCCGCCACGATACCTTCCGCCAAAGCTGCCTTGGTTGCCGCCACCGCGTCGTCCACGCGGAACTTCTTCTCCGCGATTTCAGTTTCGGTCGCACCGCCCACCTTAATCACTGCTACCTTACCAAGTAGAGACGCTATCCGTGCGTCAAACTGACCACGCTCGTATTCCGAGTCGGCTTTTTCCTTCTGTGCCTTCACTACTTCAATCCGCGCCTTTACCGCGCTTGCCTTGCCGCCGCCCTCTATAATGGTCGACTCATCCTTTGTCGCCACGACCTTCCGTGCGCTACCTAGGACCTCAAGTCCAATTTCATCTAGCTTCATACCTCGCTCCGCCGAGATCAAAGTCGCGCCAGTCACCGCCGCCACATCTTCTAGGACTTCCTTACGTCGGTCGCCAAATGCCGGCGCCTTCAAAGCTAGTGTATTAAATACACCTTTCAGCTTATTTAAGACTAGAACGCTCAAAGCCTCGCCATCCACTTCGTCCGCAATCAAGACTAAATCCTTCATGCCAGCCGCCGCCATCTTTTCTAGTAGTGGCACTAGCTCCTGCACCGAAGTAACTTTCTTATCTGTCACCAGAATAGCTGGCTTCTCATAGACCGCTTCCTGTCGCACTGGATCAGTAGCAAAGAAGGTAGAGATGAAGCCCTTATCAAACGAGAAGCCCTCCACGACATCAGCTTCCATCGCTAAGCCCTGTCCCTGCTCGACTGTCACCACGCCGTCCTTACCAATCTTACCGATCACATCCGCGATCATTTTACCGATTTCCGCGTCGCCCGCCGAGATTGTCGCAACTTCCGCCACTTTCGAGCTGTCGCCGTCAACTTTTTCTGCTATCTTGTCTAGAGACTTCACGATCTCCGCGCCTGCCTCTTCAATCCCACGACGTAGATCCATTGGGTTATGACCCGCCGCGATCAACTTATTTGCCTCCGCAAGGATGTTGTATGTCAAAACGGTCACAGTTGTTGTGCCATCGCCTGCCGATTTATTCAGTTTCGACGCCGCCTGCTTGATTAGCTCAGCGCCTGTCTTGTACCCGAGGGTCTCCTCGGTCTCTTCTAGGTCTATACCCTCTGCCACCGTCACGCCGTCATGTGTTACCACTGGACCGCCGTACGTTTTTGCGATTACTACATTGCGACCCTTCGGCCCAAACGTCACCTTCACCGCGTCATAGAGTGACTTCGCGCCCCCTAAAACTCGCGCCCGTGCATCCTCATCATAAAAAACTTTCTTTGCCATAAAATCCTCCTATAATATTATTTAAATCGTCGCTAGGACATCTTCTTCGCTAATGATCAAGACTTCTTTGCCTTCAACCTCAATCTCGGTCGCTGCATACTGTTTGAAGAGGATCTTATCACCCTTCTTCACGTTCTTCACTCCAGCGCCCACCGCGTCAACCACCGCATAGTTCGGCGCTTCCTTCGCCTCGCCCAGCAAGATGCCAGACTTCGTCTTTTCGACTGCCTCTTCGCGGTGCGCCGCCACTCTCGCTCCTAATGGTTTTACTGCCATATTTCCCCCTTCGATTTCATATATTTCTAGCATAGCAAAGATTCTAGCACTCGTCAAGTATTATTGCCAGCTTCATTCATAAAACAACCAAAACAACAGGGGTAACATCTTTGCGATAAGGCAGCGCTTATGCTTAGGCTGTTGACAAAACGCTTATGGTATGATATAATGGGGTTGTAGATCGAAAGTCTACCTATAGATCAAATACTATAGACATAATGAAACTTTAAAAATTAAATTCATTCTTGAAGGAGGATTCGCATATGAAACGAATCATCGGTTTATCAGTTCTCTTTACCCTGGCAATTTTGGTCTTTGGCGCAACTAGCGCTCAGGCGGCCGAAACATATTTTACTATCAAAGAGGGGTCTATATATTATTATACCCCCGAACTGACCCGCAGGAACAATATCATCTCCGATAATAACCGATTTATTACGGATTGTCGCAGAGTGATCGTCACTGGCTTTCGGTTCTTCGGAGCCGACCAAGAAGTCTTAGGCTTCATGGGCTGCCAGGGTAGCGCGATTGTTCTCCCAGATGCCCCTGAAGGCACCGTCAAAACGGTCGTTCACATCTGGAGTTCTAACGGCTTCCAATTAGGCTGGACAGACGCCGCCAACTTCATTTTGGTAGCACCATCCGTAGCCACAATTGCGCCAACTGCTGTAGAATCTCCCGTTGCCATCGTTCCACCATTAGCCAAGCTTGACGAGACCACTCTCCAGCCAGCACCAGTAGCTGATTCTTTGGTCGAGCAAGCATCCCAGCCCGTAACCGCTGCCGACCCTGTGTCGGTGAAGTTACCCGAAGGTGCGGTGGTGGATGCGCCAGTCAGCGCGCCTAATCCTGTAGCTCTCCCTGCATTCTTCATCGTTACTCTGCTTGTCCTTTTGGCTGATCTTATCATCAAAGGACTTCGCAGCGAGAACTCCATCTTCACCGCAAAAGTTACTGCCATTCGGCCCAACTTCAGCTTTAGTAGACTACGTTCTGCTATCGCTTGCGGCATAGGAATGAATTTAGTAAGAGAGCCGCCACGCTTTGTGGCGGCTTTCCTATTGCTCATGATTTGCAATTTACCTCGAGGTATGATATATTATTGCAAGAAAGAAATAGGAACCAGAAGATATGCCAATCATCAAGTCAGCCAAAAAGCAAATGCGTCAGGACATTAAGCGCCGCAAGAAAAACGCGGTGATTAAGAGCGACATCAAGTCAGCTTGGAGGAAGTTCGTCAAGAATCCTACTCGCGAGCTCTTGAGCGATGTTCAGTCTGAGTTTGATAAGGCTGTCAAGAAAGGCTACATCAAGAAGAATACCGCCGCTCGCCGTAAAGCTCTAGCCGCAAAGATGGCAAAGGCTCATGCTGGTGTCACCAAGACCGCTACCAAAGTCGAAAAAGCTGTTAAGACCGAGGTGAAAGCCGCAAAGAAAACCGTAGCAAAGGCTACTAAGACCGCAGAGAAGACTGTAAAGACCACTGCAAAGAAGGTCGAAAAAGCCACTACCAAGACTGTCGCTAAAGGCGCCAAGGCTGTAGCAAAGACCGCTACCAAAGTCGAAAAGACCGCCAAGAAAGCTACCGCGAAGAAATAACGATTGTTTAATTTAAAGGGAGCCGTTTTCGGCTCTCTTTCTTTTTACTAATACTTCTTTAGAGATATGAGCGATGCTTCGGTCAGCAATGTGGCAAGATATAGCCACGGATCCATCACGCCTGAAAGCAAGATCTCTCGGGCGTTTAAGAATTTCTCCCCGATCCTCTTTAGGTCCGCCAAATTGTCGGACTTTGATTTATGAGCTCCGACCAAAGCTTCCGTCAATTTATAGTTCATCGCCCCCAGCACCGCAATCGGTTCATTGCCGTCCATTTGCGACCTCTTCAGCAGTCGGAGCGCCTCCCGCCTGTCACCTCCTAGTGCCGCTGGCAAGATATCGAAGTTAGTCGAGTTGTCGACAAAGATCCTATACTCCACCACTCGCACACCTTTAGTCGCTGCTAGTTGCTTGTATAGCTTCGTATTCTTCGCCAGTTTTTCGAACTGTATATACACTTCGCCCGACGCCGCAATCTTTTCTGTCGACTTCTCTAGTTCCGCTAGAAACCCTGGGTTCTTATCCGCATCTTTTACGAGATAAGCCCCCCTATCATCAAATAGCGAAGTCGAGAGTAGCGGCTCCAGAACTTCCTGCGCCGTCAGGTTCTCTGCATCGAGCGTCGTATATCTCGCCGGTAAAGTCTTAAGCAGCCTCATCCTGTCATCACCCATAAGTACGGTTATCATTTATTCGCCTTTTTGGATTTTAGGCTCGGTTTTCTTGGCAGTAAAATCTGGCATGACGGACAGAAATGCGTTCCTCTACCCGCAACTTTTATCTTTTCGATTGGTGTCTCACATCTCCTGCACGGCTCACCTTTCCGTCCATAGGCCTCCGCAAAAAGCGTCAGATAATCACCGTAGCTTCCGTCCACTTGCAAGTAGTTCTGCAGACTCGAACCGCCCGAATCTAGCGCCGCATCCATCGAGGACTTAGCACCCTCAATTAATTTTCCGATCTCATCATCAGTCAAGCTTCCGACCAAGCGCTCTGGGTGCACTTTCGCAAGATACAAAGTCTCATCAGCGTAAATATTCCCTAGCCCCGCCATCACCGTCTGGTCGAGTAGCACACCCTTCACCTTGCTTCGCCCGCGTCGCTCTAGCTTCTTCTTTAGCTCATCTAGCGTAATTATCCACGGCTCTTTGCCAAGCTTCGCCACGAACGGCATCTCCTCAACTTTATCCGTATCCACCCACTCCACAAAACCAAACTTCCGCTGGTCATTAAAGAATAAAGTCCCCTTCTCAAACTCAAAAATCTCTCGGGTGCTTTTATCGGGCAACTCTTCAACAAAACTCTTGTTCGGATGTCCGCCTGCGACCGCCTCGCCCTCCCGATCTCGATACACCAGCTGCCCCGTCATCCGTAGGTGAATCGCCATTGACTTACCATTATCGAAGTCAATTATAAGCAGCTTACCAAAGCGCCTCAAACCAGAGACTTTGGGCTGGCTAGCTTGCCCTAGGAATCTTTGCCCTAACAACACTTTCTCTAGCCCTCTACGAACTGTCTCAACTTCTGGTAGCTCGGGCATCGTTACTTATCCCAGCTTTTGCTAATCCGTACATCTACCGCCAACTTCACTGGCATCTTCGGCGCCACACCCTCCATGATTTCCTTCACCACCTCCGCGATCTTCTCGGCTTCTACTTTTGGCGCCTCAACTAATAACGAGTCATGCACTTGCATTAGTAGGTGCGCGCCTGGGTACTCCTGCTCTAGCCGTTCGTCTAATCTAATCATCGCGAGCTTCATCAAATCAGCTTCCGTACCCTGTATTGGCATATTCATTGCCGCGCGTTCCGCCGCTTGGCGACGTGAGAAGTTCGGCGTGTGCAGATCCGGAAAGTAGTGCCGCCGCCCTAGCCAAGTCTCAGCAAAGCCTGTTCGCTTCGCATTCGCCAAGACATTCTTCATAAAGTTATCGAGGTCTGAATAAGTCTCAAAGTATCGATTTATAAACTGCAACGCCTCCGAGCGCGACATTTTCGTCGCCTCCGCCAAGCCTGCCGCGCTCATACCATAGAGCACCCCGAAGTTAATCGTCTTTGCTGCATCTCGCTGTGACTTCGTCACTTCATCTGCCCCCACACCATAGATTTCACTAGCCGTTCGTATGTGCGCATCTTCGCCCGCATTGAACGCATCAATCAGCACCTGCTCACCCGACAGTGCTGCCGCAATCCGTAGTTCAAATTGCGAGTAGTCCGCTTCAATCAGAACCTTGCCTTCATCCGCCACGAAAGCCGAGCGAATCGTCCGTCCTTGCTCTGTCCGAATCGGAATGTTTTGCAAGTTTGGCGTACTGCTCGCGAGCCTACCAGTTGAAGTCGTCGTCTGCGATAGGGTTGTATGGATCCGATCATTCTCGTCCGCCAGCTTCGGCAATGCTTCCGCATAAGTCGATAGTAGCTTTTGCACCACACGGTACTGTTCGATCACTTTAATTGCTGGATGCAATTCTCGCAGCTTCGCGAGTTCTGCTCGACCCGTGCTGTATGCCACCTGCGTCTTACGAATCCCTGTCGTCGGCAATTCTAGTTTCTCAAACAAGACCTCCGATAGTTGCTTAGGGCTGTTCAAGTTGAACTCCATGCCGACCAACTTAAAGACTTCTTGCTCAAAGCCTTTCGCCTGTTCTGCTAGGCCCGCCGCAATCTCCGCAAGTCGGTCTCGGTCGATTCTCATTCCGACTTTCTCCATTTTATATAGTACCGGAATCAACGGAAAGTCTAGATTAGCTGCTACCCACTTAATGCGTGGCTGTGCGTTAAAGGCGTTTTGTAGTTCTTGGAAATCCGCGCTGTCCATATCCAATAAGAAGTTCGCAACACCAATGTCAAACGGGAATAATTTCTTCTCTCGGAACTCCGCTAGGACTTCACTCACTCTATCATCACCCTGCTCATGTAGCCATGCCTTCACGTCATTCGATACTAGAAGACTATCCTCGACCTTGGTAGTTGGCGGGATTGGCTCAGTTTTAGTCTTCGTGACAGTCAAGGCTGTTCCCGCCGCTGAGGCTGAGACTGAGGCAGACTCTGTAAACAGCGATGGGTCACAAGCCCCTTCTCTCATCTTTTTGACGAGCGACTTAAACCCAAACTTCGCAAATATCGCACAGAGCTTTTCATAATCAATCCGCACCGTCATCTCTTCTTCCGACTCCGCGTTTAGTACGACTGGCGCATCACAAGCTAGCTCTCCTAACTCTTGCGAGATATAGGCCATCTCGCGCCCAGCTAGCATCTTCTTTCTTGATTTTTCTAGTAGCTTATCATCAGACTCGCCCGCATCAATAGCTTTATAAATCCCGTCCAAGCTATCGTATTTCTCCAGTAGCTCTGCCGCTGTCTTCGGCCCGACTCCTGCCACGCCTGGGATGTTATCCGACGTATCCCCTTTTAGCGCCTTCCAGTCTAGGAAATGTTCTGCCAGCACTCCGTACTTTCGTTCGAACGCCTTCTCATCAAACTCTTCGATGTTTGATAGGCCAGTCTTCAGCGCGTAGAATCGAACATTCGGGCCTAGCGCCTGTAGCATGTCGAGGTCGCTCGAGATCAAGTCGATCTCCAGTTCATCGCTCGCAAACTTTGCCATTGTCCCCATAATGTCATCCGCCTCATAGTCGTCAAACTCATATTTCGGGATCTGGAACGCCTCCAATAGCTCATCTAGATATGGCAGTTGCGCATAAAACTCATCTGGTGCCTTCTTTCGATTCGCCTTATACTCGGCATAGATCTCGCGTCGGCGTCGGATATTTGTCTGTGATTTATCCCATGCAATCGCCCACATATCTGGCTTGAAGCGATTTTGAATCTCTAGCAACATAGTTGCGATCCCATACACTCCACCAATCGGTTCGCCACCCGTACCGTCCTCCAGTCGCGGAGTCGTCAGATTGCTCATCGCATAGAATGCGCGATAAAAAACACTCTTACCGTCTATAACAACGAGGCGTTTAGCCACGTTTTACTGTCCTTCAGGGATATAGTTTGCGATGCCAGATTCTAGGATATCATTCGGAATATCTAGTACTGATGCCAGTGCCGCTACCGCTGCCATGCCGTTTGGTGCATCTTCATTCGCTAGGAATGTCGCAAGTTCTACGCGTCGACCATTCAGTAGCAGCTGAGTCTCTGTGCCCTTTTTATAGAACTTATGATGATCGATCCTTGCTGTCGCGGCGCGACTTCGACCAAACGTCAGCACAGTATCAGCTGGACGGCTATTGATCAGGCTCGATAGCTCGTCACCATCTGGCGCAATCAAGTATTTGCTAGCCCCAGCCAACTCACTCACACCAGAGCCGTCTGCCATTACCACACTCGCAAATAGTGGCACATTATATAGTGTAGCTCGCTGCATTCCCGCAGCGTCAATCTCTACAATCACAAACTCTGTCTTCTTCCTCTTGCATTCCGCAAAGAATCGCTGGAACAGCCCGGCTGTTGGCTTGTACGGCAGATCGTCAAACTCCCGATGCCCCGCTAATTCGTACGATTTATTCGCCAACATCGCTACCTTGCGACCATCTGCCTTTAAGGTCTCTAGGAGCAAGTTCGACACATCTGTCGCTCCTGCACCATAAACCACAATCACTTTCAGGCTATGCGCCGGAAACTTGCGAAGCTTTGCCATGAAATTCGCCCACCGTGCACCTATTGTGATTTTACCCTTTTCCATGCCCACAGTTTATCAGATCCTCACCTATCTTGCAACCTTGGGGTGAATAGTGTATAATTTCAATGCGGGGTGATACCTCGCGTACCTTACATCTTCGGCCAGCATGACTATTTAATTTTATAAACAAATTGTATTCTTAGCTGGCATTTGCACTCGTAGCTCAGCTGGATAGAGCGTTGGCTTGCGGAGCCAAAGGTCGTAGGTTCAAATCCTGTCGAGTGTACCAAAATAATCTTAATCTCACCCCTATAGAATAATCCTCCGAAACATTTGCGTTTTCAGAGGATCATTTTAGTCCGCCACGCACCGAACAGAAAAACCAATACCCTTGTCCGCGCTAACAGACAACAATACGCTTACAGGAGTAATCAAGAAAAGATTAGCTGTAGCGCCCGAAGACATTCTAGATGTCCAGAATACACCGTTACCAGCAGCACCCTGGTTGCTGAAGCTACCATTACTAAAAAGACCGCTAAACTGAAACAATCCATTTGTTAACAGCCCAGCAGGAGTACTAGAGCCACCATTGATGGCGTCATGAAGTAGAGCAAACTCACCAACAGCTATATCACCAGTCGGCAGGCGCCAGCCCGCAGGACAGATACTTACAGACGGATCAGGCTGGATTGCTAAGGTAGCTTGGCAGGCATCGGGCTGGTTACCCATAGCTGCACACCAGTTGTACAGATAGCCAAACTGCCTGCCCGCCACATCTATACCGCCATCTGTAGCTGTACTTGGAGGCTGTGGCGAATTAGTAGGGTTAGCATCAGCATGATTCCAGAAGCACGGCCCATCCATGGTGGAGTTATCTCCAAAGCAAGCCTCGCCCGCTCCAGTATTAGTACCAACGACACCCTGTGTAATTGCCATCACATCACCAAACTGGTTATTACCTCCACCTGCATAGGCTAGATTAGTCTCCATCCAACATAGGTCTCCTCCGCCTTGTCTGGTGTTGGGTATCCTTCGCACCCAATACGTTCTATTATCCCTAGCATCCCTCACTAATGTCCGCTCTAGTGGACAGTTAGCGGCTGTGATCTCTTGCATTACGGGCGGCATCTCAGCCACACATCTAACGCTAAGACCGTGGCTCTTACTAGCGCTACTCGCTGGGGCGACGTTATCAGCCCTAAAGCCTACAATGCGGGAGCCAGCGGCATTGGTGACTGTAGAGGACCAATAGAGGCCATTAGTGCCGGCAAGGCCAAAGCCACCGAGACTAAACCAGCCACTGTACTGGAATAGTCCATTCGATAATAGCCCAGCGGAGGTATTAGCTACACCACTATTAATTGCTTGGTTTAAGTTCCAGAATTCATTAGTGTTATTTTCTTGCACGGTAGTGACACCTGGATTAGCTGCTGCTGGCAGCCGCCACCCAGCAGGACAGATGTTGATAGTTGGGTCAGCAGGTGTTGCAGCAGCTGTCTGGCAAGCAGCAGGTTGTCCGCCCATAGCAGCACACCAGTTGTATAGAAGTCCATACTGCCCCGCACCTGTAGTTGAAGTTGATGGAGTTTGCGGGAATGTAGTTGGGTCAGATCCTACTGGCTCCCAGAAGCAGCCACGACCGTGCGTGTTCATAGAAGCATTAGTGCCACCACAGACTTGGTTTGATACAGCAGACACACCTGGGATCAGTGTGCCAGGGGCGCTTGTAGCAGCAGTTATAGTTCCGGCAGTTGTACCTATTGGCATTACATCGCCAAAGTAGTTATTGCCTCCACCAGCATAAGCTAGGTTAGTCTGCATCCAGCACATGCCATCAGGCATCTTCTGCACCCAGTAGCTACGGTTATCTCTAGCATCTACTACCATCGTCCTTACGGTAGGACAGTTATAGTGGCTTAGCTCCTGCATCAGAATTAATGGCGGCGGCACTGTGTTAGCGGTAGCCGATATAGTCACGCTTCCTGTATATACTCCTATTGGTATTGCAGGACCAGCCGACACCGCAAAAAACACATGGTATGTATTAGCCGAAGTATTGGCGGCGTCCGTCACAGAGAATGGAACTGGCTCATTCGGCACAGCCGCAAATCTCGCTGTACTACTAACGTTACTACTATAAGTCAAGTCAAACCCTAAATCCAGCCCACTAATCTGGCTATTCGGTATCGCGAACCCCCACGCGCCACCAGTGCTTTGTGTCGCAAAAGCTAATGGAGCACCTATAATACCATGCGTGGAAGTGATTATGTCGTTATCGCTAGAAACCAAGTTACCCGTCGCAGGCCCTTCAATGGTTAGAGTATAGCCTGCCGCCCCGTCTGTCGTCGCTGCCACCGCTATACAGGCAGCAGCCATCACCCCGCCAGTAACATTCATCTCTAGTATGCCAGTCGTAGCGTTATAGGAACTGCACGGCCCAGCATTAGAAGTAGTAAGCGACATCGATGACAGGCCAGATGTTGGTTGTATCTCTACCTCCCCTAACGCTCGCGAGTAAGCCAGAATATTCACAATCATACCAGCTAGCACCGCAGTAACAGCAACCAGCAACACCGCAGACGCCAGAATCTTAGTTTGTTTTGTCTTGCTTTGTATGTTCATATTCTCTTTCTCCCCTACTCCCTCACACACCTAACAGCGAAACCGAGGCCTTTACCGTTACTGTTCGCTGGGCTGACGGTGTTCGCGGAGCTAAACCAGAGGCTGCGGGAGTTGCCAGCATTGACGACCGTAGAAGACCAATACCAGCCGCCGCCCGCGGTACCCTGACTGTTGAAGGCGCCGGTGTTGAAGGCGCCACTATACTGGAACAGGCTGTTAGTGAGTAGTCCTGAAGGTGTATTGACTGAGTCACCGTTGATGGCTTGGTTTAAGTTCCAAAACTCATTGGCGTTGTTACTTACTCCACCCGTAGGCAACCTCCACCCAGCAGGACAGATGTTGATGGATGGATCAGTAGGTGTAGCGGCAGCTGTCTGGCAGGCAGCAGGCTGTCCACCCATAGCTGCACACCAGTTATATAGGAGTCCGAATTGT
>WQUV01000007.1 GCA_009781895.1 Candidatus Saccharimonadota bacterium | reverse complement strand
CAGCTCCACCACTTCAAGTCTTCCAGAAAGGCTATCGTGTCATCAGAGAAGCGCTTTTTGATTTCTTTGGCTGGTACGCCAGCGACTAGAGTGTAGGGTGCGACATCTTTTGTAACAACTGCGTTAGCGCCGACAATAGCACCATTGCCGATATTCACACCACCAAGCACAACGACATTCTGCCCCAGCCAAACGTCACTGCCGATAGTTATTTTACCTTTTGACCCAGCCCTAGTTCTAGAAACGCGAAAGCTTGGGTGACATTGGTCGAAAAAGTGCGTGTAAAAAGAATACTGTAGAGCTGTGTAATTGTAGTCATGATTGGACCCCAAGATGCTGACATTTGGGGCAAAGGCACAAAAACTACCGATCTCAATGCCTTCTGGCGCACTGAGAGAAAACCCACCATTATGAAAAGAGAAGCGACCTATCTTTTGGTGCGGGCTGGAGCTCTCGATGAGGAATGGCGGAGTAGCTTTTGTCATAATGCAACCCTTACCCCTATATACTCCTCAAACTGCTCTAGCGTGCGCTCGGGACCAAAATAAGCGTGATAGTTCGACAGATCGCCACGGAGAAACGAACGGACAAAAGCATAGCTTCGAGCAGTCATCTCGTCGTAGTGGCTACGCTTGCCAGCACTAGGTAGGTCATGCCAGAAGCGAGTGTCTTTGCGATAATAGAGGTGACGGACTGGGAGACGGCGGGGCGAATAAAGATTGAATCCATGAGAGTAGAGCTGGAAAGCGCGAGCGAATTCTTCGCCCATGAAGCAAATCTCGCGGATATAAGGTACACCAAAAACAGCGCCAGGACCGAAGATAAAGCCAGCGGCGACACCGACGATAGACTCGGACAAATCCCCTGCTGGCTTATGACGCTCACCCTTGAAGATAGGAATGTCGCCAGCAAACTTGTCAACTTTGATTTTACCGATATGATCATCGTGGAGCATGGATTCGCTACCATCCTCTTCATAGGAATAGCCGATGGGATGAGCAGAAAACACGGCGCGCTGGTCGTTAATGGCGTACCACTGCTGGAGGAGGATCTCGTCCCAGTCGGATTCGAAGCGGGTGTGGGCGTCGATCTGGAGGACGAAATCTTCTCCACCCCACAAGTCGGTCATTAGGCGTCTGGCATAGCCGACACCATGTGATTGTAGATGGTGTATATTGATGAGTTTGAGGCGTTCGTTATTAAAGTAATGTAACATAAAACGAGTAGAGTCGTCGTATTGATTGATGACGGCGAAGTTGACGCGATCAGGGTGCTTAGCTTTGGCAAGGCAATCCTGGATGGTCTTTAGGAGTTCGGGGTCACGATATGACGCGATCCCCACCAAGATTCGTTCCTTACTCATGCCCATATTTTAACACAAGCATTGCAAAAGACCTAAGCGTGATATATAATAGGGCAATGGAACATCGGGCAGGTTTTTGGCGTCGGCACCCCATGCTAAAGGATGCGTTGTCGCTGGTAGGTTTCGTGGCGGCTGTGGTTGTGGGTACTTTCTTACTGAATCAGTTCGTGTTTCGATCATATAATGTAGTCGGTATGAGCATGGAGAACACACTAAACTCTGGCGACCGGCTAATCGTAAATCGACTACCAGTAACAATGGCTCATTTTGTAGGCGAGCATTATGTGCCGCAACGTGGTCAGATAATTATATTCCGTAATCCGCAGTTCCGAGCTGGCGCTCAGGACGAATACGTAGTGAAGCGAGTGATTGCCTTTGAGGGCGAGCGAGTTATCGTCGGTGATGGCAGGATCGAGGTCTGCAAGACTAATGGTCACTGCTTTAACCCAGATGATGACTTTGGTGGCGAACCAAAATCAAACACTTCAGGCGAGGCGGACGTAGTAGTGCCAGTGGGTGAGATTTTTGTCGCGGGCGATAATCGCGAGGGCATGTATTCGTGGGATTCACGGAATGGGCTTGGGACAATTCCGCTGGGCGTGATCGTTGGTCCAGCGGCTGTCAGAATCTTCCCTTTTAGCTCTTGGCGTGCATTTT
The DNA here is from genome assembly GCA_009781895.1 of Candidatus Saccharimonadota bacterium. Classification (GTDB taxonomy): domain Bacteria; phylum Patescibacteriota; class Saccharimonadia; order Saccharimonadales; family Saccharimonadaceae; genus WQUV01. Next base: position 29,861 of record WQUV01000007.1, on the reverse strand, counting down.
AGTCTTCGGTTTTTTCTAAAAAGAGAAATCACTTAAAGAAGGTGGGTTAAGAAAGCCAACCGAGAATGGATATCGGTTGACTTTCGATACATGACTAAATACGGTCAGTCGAGAGTTGAGTCAGGGAGTCTATTCGAAGTCTTTGCCAGTGATAGCTTTAATGATATCTTGAAGTTGTTCCTGGGTTTTGAACTGGATAGCGACGGTGCCCTTATTAGCGCCAGTGGTACGGACATTAACCGGAAGATTGAGAGCCTTGGACATGATCTGCTTCTCGCGCTCATAGATCTGAATAATCTTATTCTTGCGGGCACCAGCGACAATCTTCTGTATTTCGGCAACGGTTAGTTTCTCATCTATGATGCGTGGTAATACTTTCATAATAATCTCGTCTGACAAACCAATGAGCGGCTTCATCTGACTCTCGGTAAGTTTATGCTTGGTCATCAAGTCTTGGGCCTCGGCTGGGAGGTCAAGGAGGCGCATAGTCTGCTTGACAGTTTCAAAGGACCTATCGACACGCTTGCCTATTTCTTCGAGCGACATATTGAACTCATCTTTCAGCTTGCGGTAGGCGCGGGCTTTCTCGAGTGGAGCGAGATCTTCACGCTGGACGTTCTCGACTAGAGCGAGTTCGAGGCGATTTTGCTCAGTGACTTCGCGGATAAGGGCTGGTATAGTGTCGCGGCCAGCCAATTTACTTGCACGAAAGCGACGTTCTCCAGCGATGACCTGGTAGCGATCGCCAACAGGCTTCAAGACAATAGGCTGAAGAACGCCATGTTCAGAAATAGACTGAGCGAGAGCCTGGAGAGACTCAGGATCAAAGTCGCGGCGAGGCTGGTTGGGGTCGCTGTCGATCTTAGAGAGCTGGATGTTTTTAAGCTCCCCTTTATCTTTAACTGCCACGTCGGCGGTTTCGTCCCAGTCTTCGTCAATCTCAGTTGGGATCAAACTTTCAAACCCTCTGCCTAGACCCTTCTTTGCCATTTACTCCCCCCTTTTGGTTGTTTTAGTAGTACGATTGATAACTTCTTCACCTAGTCGCTTGTAGGCGCGGGCGCCCTTAGAGAAGCGATCATAGACACCAATTGGTGCGCCATGGCTAGGAGCCTCGGCGAGACGAACGTTGCGCGGTATGACAGTATTAAATACTTTGTCCTTAAAGTACTTTTTGATTTCAATTATGACTTGCTTGGTAAGGGCGGTGCGCTCGTCTGCCATAGTTGGTACGACGCCAAGGAGCTTCAGGTTGGGGTTCATGGCTTTCTTTAATAGGGTGATCGTCTCTAGAAGCTGACCGACTCCCTCTAGGGCATAGAACTCAGTTTGTACTGGCAGGATAATATAGTCGGCGGCTACCAGAGCATTTACGGTCAGCAATGATAGAGATGGCGGACAGTCGATAATGATGTAGTCAAAATCTGCTTCGACTTCCTGGATGACGTTCTTTAGTTGAATAAACTTTTTATTGGCTTTGTGTAATTTTACTTCTGTATTGGCGAGTTGTGGGATGGTCGGCGCGACGACGAGGTCTGCGTACTTGGTGGTGACCAAGATCTTTGATAGCGGGACTGATCCCGCAAACACTTCGACCATAGTCTTCTTGAGTTCGGACTTGTCGATGCCAAGACCGCTCGTGGCATTGCCCTGGGGGTCAAAATCGAGAATAAGGGTCTTCTTCCCTGCTTTGGCGAGATAGAATGCGAGGTTGATACTGGTGGTTGTCTTGCCGACGCCACCCTTCTGGTTCGTGATTGCGATTACCTCTGCCATATATAGTGCTATTATATAGGACGGGCTAATCAAAAGCAATATGGCGGGTCTCTTGCCGTCTTGCTTTCGGGTGCAGTATCAAGAGACCCCCATTTAATGGGGGTTGCTATGCAGGTGGCGTGCTACTACGCGATTTTAGTGATCTTGATAGTAGAATACTTCTGGCGGTGGCCCATCTCTTTGTGAACGCGCTTCTTTGCCTTATAGCGGATGACGCGGATCTTTTCGCCGGCAACCTTTGGCTCGACGACCTCAGCTACAACCTTAGCAGCCACTGGTGTACCGACGGTGGTCTTGTCGCCGTCAATAACGAGGAGAGCCTCTAGGTCAAGCTTCTTGGTGTCCTCTGGTAATAGGTCAACGGTAATAACTTCGCCTTCAGAGACGAGATACTGGTGGCCCAGGACTTTTACAACTGCTTTTTTACTCATAGGGATATTTTATCACAACCAGCAAAGAATTGCAAGGGATTAGCTTGCAATTCTCTTGGGGTGAGATGAGGGATTAGACAGTCTGGTCAATGGAGCGGCGACTGCGTACATAGTAGACTACGGCGATAACTAGGAGAGTGGTGCCGACCATAACACCAACGACCTCAACTGGACCAGTCTCTGGTAGTTCTTCTGGCCCATCACCTGGCTCTTCTGGTGGCTGTGGTGGAATCGGCTTGTACTCTTCGATAGCTACAGTATTAAAGACGAAGCGGATCCAGCCGGAATAGTAGGTACAGCCAGGAAGGACACCATCTAGGTCGTGCCAGCCGATAAGTGTGCCAGATGCTGAAAAGAGCGAGCTTGGGAGGACGCGCCCGCTGCCGTCGTGCATGCGATTGGAGTTATTGAATAGTCGAGCAGATCCTGGGACGAAAGCGATCTCAACCGCTTCGTTCGAAATGATCCATACTTCATCCCAAACAGTGTCAGCGTTGTCAGCCATGAGATAGGCGCGAATGATGCCGACTTCCTGAGCTTCGAGCGTGTCTGGAAGGATGACACGAGTACGAGCACGGAACATGATGGCGTTACGAGGGTCTTCGCGGTTAAGATTGTCGGCAGCGTTATTATGGAAGTACATCATAACTTCATACTGACGCCCGCCCTGGATGGCGAGAGTGTTCTGGAATTCACCGACACCAAATTCTCGAACCCAGATGAAGTTTCTCTCATCGCCGTTAGCGACAGGCGGCAAAATCGTCTGATCAATGATGGAATTCCAGACGGCGCGAGGCGCTGGATTCTGCATGGTAAAGGTCGGACGGTCCTGTGGGCCCCACGACGGACCATCGGCTGAGACGGTGGTGCCGATAAGGAGAGCGACTGCTACGGTTGAGATCGCGAGACCCAGCTCAACGAGGGCGCTCCTCCAGGTTTTAGTTTTTGTTGTTTGTTTTGTCATTTTATTTTACCCTTCCTTCCTATGGGTTATTTAATAAATCGTTTAGCCAATCATCGAAATCATCTGGATCATCTGGTATGTCGTCTGGGGTTATTGCGTCATCGATGTCTATCTCGTTGTCATCAGCATCCTGCTGAGCGTCGTAGTCTGGAGCGATAGTTACGACTTCGTGGTTACCGCCTTCGTCTGGAGGTGTCGTTATAGTTGGCGGCATAGTTGGGGCTAGCTCTGGATCTTTCGGTGCGAGAGTAGGCACCTCAGGAGGCTTAGTTGGAGCTTCGGTGACGATAGGGGGTTCTGTGATAACTGGTGGCTTCGTCTCTGGAGGAATGTAAGGTGGGAGTGTGTCGATTGGTGGGAGTGTGTCGATTGGTGGGAGTGTGTCAATTGGTGGTGGAGTCACAATGATCTCTGGTGGAGGGAGGGTGTCAATTGGTGGGAGTGTGTCAATTGGTGGTGGAGTCACAATGATCTCTGGTGGAGGAACCACAGGGATATACTCATCTTCATAGAACATCGGCTGGACGCCACAACGCATAGTGAATAGTTGCTCACGACCATCTGGGCCAACCACGCGCATGACTAGCTGGCTACTGCCACGTACCAGCTCCTGTTGGACAAGGCGGGCCCCGGTAATGTCGCCACCCTTAGCGTCTGTCTCTGGCATTAAATAGGCTGAGCTGTAGCCGCGATCACCGCTCCAATACTCAACAGTGATATTAGCACCCTCGAGATATTCCTTCATCGCCATGTTGAAATCAGCGCGCACATCTGGGTCGAGGCGTTCGATCAACTCGGTGAAGCCGACCATATTATTGGTCGCACCATCTTCGAACCACTGACTGAGATCACCAGAAAAGACATTGGAAGCGAAGAAAGCCATATTAGCTGGCTGGAGGAAAGTGCCATTATAGCCGTTTTCAAAACCATTACCATGAAGCCAGTTGTTGATCAGAAGGTCACGGCCGTCATCGGTATTAAGAAAGTCGACGTCTTGTTCTAGAATATCAGAGCCATCTGGGTTACCTATGATGGACGAACCAAATGAGAAGCGACTCATCATATTCTGATTGATAGAGGCGATACCGTCACGATCTACATGCAAGAAGCCGCCATTACCTGTATACTGCAAGACTTCGCGACTAACATATCCGCCCCACAGGTCATCAATACCGTCACCATTAATGTCTAGGCGTGCAGGTGGTGTTTCGCCGTTCGCCTCAAAGAGATCCCTGGTCATTTGCGCCTTGATCTCACGGACGACTGGGTCGTCGGAGCTGTTGATGCCCTGATGAGCAGCTGTAAGCTGATCAATAGTGCTGCCTCCTGGGTCATCAAAAGCTTGTTTTTGCATGATGAATGTATTGAGGGCTTCTTTGTCGGCGTCGCTACCAATATAGCCTGCCTGACGAAGCTGGTAGACTGCATCATGAATGCCGTCGCCGTTCTCATCGAGCCATTCGCCACTGAGAATCATGTCCACCTTATCGTCGCGAGTCATATCATCCCAGTTGATAGACGAATCAGGAGTGTCGACGATGACTTCGGCAGGGGTGTCAGGAGTGGTATATTCTACTGGAGGTGTGTTGATGGGCTGAACGTCGCCCGGGCTGTCGTCTAGAGACGGAGATGAGATGTCATCTGACTCGTAGTCATCGCCTTCCCCAGAGAACGCCCGTATCGCACCGACAGCGCCAAGAGTGACTGCAGCTGCACCGCCGAGAGCCAGAGCACCTACTGCAAGAACATCCTTACGGATGCGTTTGCCTCGCGCATTCAAGAGGTCCTGCATGCGAGCCTCAAGAGCCTCTTGACTCATGTTATTCAGTTGATCCACATTCATAGCTATGCTCTTCTCTTTTTAACTATTTTGGTTTATATCTCTATTCTAACATGGAAAAAGCTTATGTCAATACATTTTGTATAATAATTGTATACAAAGCAAAAACCCCACTATTTTGGTGGGGTTTTCGTGGCGTATAAATTATTTATACAGCCAGGTTTTAGATCTTACATTGTCATTCCTTTCTCTGTTAAGTTTTGTGTTTTGTCAAAAAGCTAGGTCGCTATGCTGCCTCAGGGTTATTGAGGATACGCTTGGCGTCCTGGTCGGAAATGCCGCTTAGTACGTTACGCATTTTCTTAGCACGCTGCCTTTGTGACAGTTGAGGCTGCTTATGTATTGTCAAATACTCTGCTGCTCTGCCAAAACGCTGGCCACGCTTTTGCGCTGCTTTTCGAGCTTCTGATGAGGGGATTACGTAGTTGTAATCATCTATGTACTCGAACTCTGTGGCAGTTGCGGTTTCCTGCTTGGTCCGTGGCATTATGCTCCTTTCTTTTTGTTTTGTTGTTTTTGTGTTAGTTGTTTGCTAACTAGTTTTAGTCTATCACACTAATGCTTAAAAGTCAATAGGTTTGATTAAAATTGTTATACAAAAATATCGCCTATACTTGGTAAGCAATATTTTTAGTATACAAATCTTATACGCGGACTAAGCGCGTTCGAGCGAAATGGTAATGCTTAGGTCACCAAGCTTTACTAGCTCGTCATAAGTGTAGTTCTTATCGGTATACTCCCCTACCAAGGTCTCCTTCTTGAGAGTATCGAGAAGGTCATCAGATAGGGTAATACCAGTAATAGATAGCTTGATGCGGTCGTCTACCTCGAGACCAGACTTCTTGCGTAGGCCCTGAATAGATCGAATTAACTCACGCATTTCGCCCTCGGCTTTTAACTCGTCTGTAAGTTTCTTATCGACTGAAACATTTTCGCCCGCTACGTGTATAACATTTTTAACATTCATTTCGTCTGCAATAATTTGCTCGTAGAATTCGTCCAACTTCTCGCCACCATACGTGAGACTGGCGAGCGGCTGGCGGATTTTGACTAACCCAAACTCATCGTGACGATTAGCGCGGATCGATAAGCCCTGCTCGATAATAGCGCGGGCGGTAGCCATGCTGTCCAGCACGCCCTGGTCGATACTTGAGCCACCTGGCCAGTCCTGGAGATGGGCACTCCCCTCCCCGCCCAACTTACTCCATAGCTCCTCGGAGAGGAATGGCGTGAATGGCGCAAGAATGAGGGCGAGCTGCTCGAGTACTGTATATAATGTAATATACGCATCATTCTTATCACCATCATCCTCTGACCTCCAGAAGCGACGGCGACTACGACGAACGAACCAGTTCGAAGCATCGTCGAGGAACGGTAGGATGCCGCTCATGGCATCAGGTATATTATAGACTTCCATATTTGAGTTGATCTGGACCTTGAGCTGATGGAGGCGGGAGATAATCCAGATGTCGAGCGAGCTCTTTAAGGTCTTGAGGCTAGCGCGCTGACCGTCGAACTTCCAGTCATCGACATTGGCGTAGAGGGCGAAGAAGTCATACATATTCCAGATCATCGCGAGCTTGCGCTGGACGTCGGAGACATCTTTGTCTTGGAGGGAGAAATCTTCACCAGACAGGAGTGGGCTAGAGAGTAAGAGGAAACGAAGCGCATCGGCAGAATAAGTATCCATCATGACAGCTGGGTCGGTGAAGTTACCGAGAGATTTACTCATCTTGCGGCCGTCGTTGCCAGCTACAACTCCGGTGGTTATGACGTTCTTGAAGGCTTCTTTGCCGAATAATGCCGTGTTAATGACGTGGACGTAATAGAACCAGGCGCGGACCTGACCGATATATTCGACGATGAAGTCGGCTGGGTAGTTCTGTTCGAACTTTTCCTTATTCTCGAACGGGTAATGCATCTGGGCAAATGGCATCGAGCCAGACTCGAACCAGCAGTCGAGGACCTCTGGGATGCGTTCGAACTTCTCACCGTCGATCTCGAAGGTGACATCGTCGATCCACGGGCGATGGTAGTCTTCGAGGGTTTTGCCGCTGAGGTCTTCGAGTTCTTCGTATGAACCGACGACCTTGACTGTGCCTTTGTCGCCCTTCCAGACTGGCATAGGGGTGGCCCAGAAGCGATTACGGCTTAAGGTCCAGTCAGGGGCAGCTTCGATGTTTTTAGCGAAGCGGCCGTGCTTTAGATGCTCGGGTACCCAGTTGATGTTTTCGTTCTGAGATAGGAGTATTTCCTTGCTGTCCTGGATATTAAAGAACCATGACGGGATGGCGCGGTACATGATGCGCTGCTTCGACCGAGGATTGAATGGGTATTCGTGACGGATGTAGTCGATCTTCCAGACGATACCCTGCTCTTCTAGGCATTTGGCGATGAACTTATTGGCCGCCCAGACTTCGATGCCAGCTTCGTCAGTGTCGCGAACGCCGATAGTGTGAAGCCAGTCGGTGGTCGGCTTGTCGTAATAACCGTTGTCGTCTAGGACTGATAGTGTCGGTATATCCTTCTCCTTCGCGAACTCGAAGTCAATCTCGCCGTATATAGGCGCAAGATGAATGACGCCTGTGCCAACTTCTGCCTCTACATAATCCGCCGAATGGACTTGCCAGCCCTTGTTCGCTGCCTCCTCGGCAGGGACAACCTTGACTGCCTCGGACCCAGCACGCAATGGCTGATATCTCAACCCAACTAGCTCTTTGCCTTTATATTTCTTTGTAGGCTTTGCGTAACTATCGCCTAGAACCTTCTCAGCGAGCTTGACTGCTAAGATGAATGTGTCGTCTCCGACCCTGTATTCGCCGTATTCTAGATAGGGATTGACGGCAAGCGCAGTGTTGGCTGGAAGAGTCCATGGTGTGGTGGTCCAGGCGAGCATGTAGGTGTTTTTTCTATCTGTTAACTTAAACTTAACATAGACGGATGGGTCGGTGACGGTTTGGTAAGCATCGTTGTCCATGGTGACTTCGTTCTTCGAGACGGGCGTTGCGAACTTGGTATCATACATTAGAACCTTTTGGCCCTCGTATATCTTACCCTGCTCGTAGAGTTCTTTAAAAGCCCACCAGACAGACTCCATGAATTCTTTATCCATGGTCTTGTAGGAGTTTTTGAAATCGACCCAGCGACCGATGCGGTCGACAGTATTCTCCCAGCTTTCGGAGTTTGCGATCATGGACTCGCGGGCTTTGGTGATGTAGGTCTCGAGGCTGATCGGTGGGAGCTTTTTACCGTCCTTTTCGATTGGAGTTTCGGCGCCAATTTGGCGACGATCCTCGATATCTAGCTGCTTCTCGACGAAGTTCTCAGCTGGTAGGCCATGGCAGTCCCAACCCCAACGACGCTCGATGCGACGACCCTTCATGGTCCAGAAGCGTGGCACGGCGTCTTTAACTATACTACTTAACAGAGTACCGTGATGAGGTGAGCCAGTGATGAATGGCGGACCGTCATAGAAGACATAGTCGTCTTTCTCGTTGCGATTAATGATGGATTGCTCGAAGGTTTTGTTTTTCTTCCATTCTTGCACCCAAAACTGCTCGTACTCAGCGGCGGGTCGCCGCTTCTCAAATCTCTCGCTCATAATACTACTTATTATATCATATAATCTGTGGTCGTCAGATGTGGACGAACATAGCGGCGAGGTCGGCAACGGTCGGTAGCGGGAGGCCAGTGTGGCGGGAGATTTCACGACCATCTTGCATGACGACAAGGAAGGTAGGATGGTTCATAATGTCATAGGCATGAGTAGTCTCAACACCAGCTGGAGTGTCTGGGTCGACATACTCGAATTCCTTATGATATTGACGCCTAAGATCTTCGAGGAGATCCTCGGTGGCCTGAGTGTAGTCTCTCTGCTTTCGATAGAATACGAGGTATTTCATTTCTTTTCCTTCTTGTCCCCTGCGCGGGCGCGAATACGTGTGGCAAGGATGCGCTCAAATTCGCTGAGAGTTTTGAATTCATAGAAGACGCTAGCAAAGCGAACATAGGCGACGTCGTTGATTTCGGCGAGGGCGGCGAGGACCTGCTCGCCAATCTCACGACTGGTGATTTCATCGGCATTAGTGGTGTAGACAGCGGATTCTACTCTGTTAACCAAGTCTTCAACAGCCAACTCGCCATTCAGAAACTTGCCGACACTGCGATGGATGGCATTCTGAAGCTTGGTATGGTCGAAGAACTCGCGCTGACCACTACGCTTAACAACAACAATGTTTGGTCGCTCAACGCGTTCATAGGTAGTAAAGCGACGACCGTCAGTAGTCTCGCGACGACGACGGATTGTCGTGCCGTCATTGCTCTCGCGCGACTCTAGGACCCGACTGTTACTAATCTGCAACAGATCCTTAGGTCTAGCAAGCCCACGAGGCTTATCCATTTAGCTACCCTGTTTGCGGCGCTCACGCATGCGCTTTTTCAAGATTTCAGGGACATCTGGGTCGTCATCCTCGTCTTCGTCCCATACTTTTTGAGCTGGAGTCGCGGAAGTAATGAAGTCCTCGACTGGAGTTGGCTTAGGCGCTGGGGGGGTGATGCCCTCAACTGGGCCAGTGATCTTGCTCCACATATCCTCTGGCTCGGTCTCTGGAGATGCTGGAGTAGTAGATGCGGCAGCACGCGGAGCGGCCTTGGCGACAGCTGGAGCTGGCGAGTCCGAGAGAGCGAGCTTATCGCGGTTAGAATGATAGTCTGGGCCGAAGCCAGTTGCAACAACAGTGATCATAATCTCGTCGCCCAACTCTGGACGAGTTGCTGCGCCAAAGAAGATGTTGGCGTCAGGAGAAACGGAGTTCGTTATGACTTCGGCAGCTTCCTGAACCTCATTCATGCTTACATCAGCACCCGCTACATTAAATAGGACACCCTTAGCGCCATCAATCGAAACCTCAATGAGTGGCGATTCGATAGCGGCCTGAGCAGCCTTAGTCGCACGCCCCTCACCGCTAGAACGACCTATACCCATAAGTGCAGAGCCGGCATTCTTCATTACAGACTGGACGTCGGCAAAGTCGAGGTTGATGTCGCCATGGTCGGTGATAAGCTCAGAAATACCCTGAACACCCTGACGGAGCACATCGTCGGCCAGCTTGAAGGTTTCGAGAAGTGGAGTGCGTGGGTCAATAGTCTGTAGGAGGCGGTCATTTGGAATAGTAATGAGTGTATCGACCTCCTCGCGCATGCGAGCTATTGAATCTTCGGCGTTATTCTTGCGCTTAGCACCCTCAAAAGTAAATGGTCGAGTAGCGACACCGACTGTAAGGATACCGAGATTGCGAGCTTCGCGAGCGATAACTGGACCAGCGCCTGACCCAGTACCACCACCAGCGCCGATGGTAACGAAAACCATGTCGGCACCCTCGAGGGTAGACTTGATGTCATCGATGGACTCCTCCGCTGCCGCAGAGCCAATTTCTGGCTTGGCGCCAGCGCCGAGACCGCCAGTGAGCTTCTGACCGAGATGGACTGTCGTGTCTGCCTTGGAGTGATGTAACGCCTGGGCGTCTGTATTCATTGCGACGAACTCGACGTTACGTACGCCCAGTTCTTTCATGCGATTCACTGCTGAACCGCCTGCCCCACCAACACCAACCACCTTAATATTTGCGAATTTTACAATTTCACTTGGTTTGACTTCTGGCATTGTGCTATCCTCTCCTCCTGATACTTAATTATATTATACACATACTAGACGACCTTGCAAGGGTTTTTACAGATTTTGTACGGAGAGTGGATAGGCTAGAATTTAATCTTATCAAAGAGTTTTGAGAGGAAGCCCTTGCCATTTGGCGATGACTGTTTCTTAGCTTTAGATGAGACGCCACTGAGGCTGGAGTTTTCGAGGTCTTGGAGAGCGAGGCCGACAGCAGCAGCGTACTCGAGGCGGAAGACTTCGCGGAAGGCATTGCCGATATTTTTGATTTCGCCGACACGAGTTGCCATGACGAGCTCCTTGCTCGCGAGGCTGGATAAATCTTTTATCTTTGCGCCACCACCAATAAGAACAACGCCCTCTGGGAGCTTCTGGGAGTAGCCAGCGCGGGCGATCTCTTCGTGAACGGACTTCAGGATAGCCTTGAGGCGAGCGCCAACAATCTCATCGACCTCCTCGCGATCGAACTTGTAGCTCTCGCGCCCCTTAGTAAGGGTGATCTCCCCGCCGCTAGGAGAGCCGAGGGCGTTGATGTGGTTACGCTTAACCTCGTCGGCAATCTCTGGGGTAATCTGAAGAACGGTAGCGAGGTCCTTGGTGATGTTGTTGCTGCCGACTGACTTGCGTTCGCCAGAATGATTGATGCCGACAACGCTGACATGCTGGAGTTCGCCATCTTCAAATATTGCTACAGACGTGGTGCTGGAGCCGATATCAACTAGAGCGACTCCGTTTTCCATCTGGCGGCTAGAGAGGACCGCGCGGGCGCCTGCGGCGGCGACAGGTACGAGGCCACATTCATGGATGCCAGCTAGTTCGACAGTCTTACGGAGGTTGATGAAGCTAGGGTTGAGAGTAGAAATGACGCTAGCGCGCATCTCGAGTCGCTGGCCGCTCATGCCGACTGGGTCTTTGATGCCACTTTGACCGTCCAGGGTGTAACCGTGGGGTATGAGATCGATAATACTGCGATTGCTTGGGACGCGACCTTTCTCGGCGTCCTGAATGAGGCGCTCAAGGTCTTTGCCGTTAATCGGGCGGTTGCTATCCTCTAGAGCAATGACGCCGTCGGTATGTGTGGTCAGAAGATTAACGCCACCAATGTTGACTGTAGCGTGATTGGTCTCGAACTGCAAAACACCATGGAGGTCAGTTAGGAGCTCGCGAAGAATGGCTGCTGGGCGCTCGAGATCGACAACTTCGCCATAACGGACGCCAGCGGATGGGACCTCTTTGACTCTGAGGACAGCCGGGATCTCTGACCCCTTTTGCGCTAAGACAACTGCCTTTATGTTCTCTGTACCAATATCAATACCGATGCCAATTCTTACCGCTTCCATAACTAAATTATACACAACTTCTACGCAACAAGCAAGCGCTGCCAGCTAGCTAATTGTAGCCCCAGACCTACCAGGCGGTGAGGACTTCTGTGCCGTCCTCGAGAATGAGGACGGTATGCTCGTAGTGGGCGCCGAGGCTGCCGTCAACGAGATGAACTGACCAGCCGTCTACAGGATCGATCTTGGTTGCGACGCCGCCGAGCGAGGTCATCGGCTCAATACAGATGGTCTGACCCACCTTGAGAATGGCGCCACTTTTGGCATGACCGAAATTTGGGACTTCGGGCGCTTCATGCATAGTGCGGCCGATTCCATGGCCGATAAAATCTTTAATGATACCTAACTTAGCTGAACACAAATATTGTTCAACTTGGTATCCGATCTGACCGACAGACGATCCAGCCCGGATTCCTTCGATCCCGGCATAAAAAGCACCCCTGGTAGCCCTGAGTAAATGTTTTGTTGCGGCTGAGCCTTTGCCACCAACTAAAATTGTAAAGGCGCTGTCTACGCACCAACCTTTGTGCCGAATGGTCATGTCAAAACTGACTTTGTCACCGTCCTGAAACGGCTCTGAGTCGGGTACGCCGTGAATTAGGACGTCGTTTTTGGAGATACAAATGGCGTAGCCAAAATCTTTGGCTTCCTTAAGGTAGACAGCTTCGACGCTATGCTTGACACAAAGTTCGCGGGCGTACTCGTCGAGCTCGAGGCCAGTGACACCAGCGACTGTACGGGCTTCGATTTCTTTCAGAATTGTGGCAAGAATCTTGCCGCCCTCGCGCTGGGCCTGCATCTTCTCGACCAAGACATGAGTGCTCATCTCTGGCTTTCTTCCCAGGCACGGAGGACAGCTCCCCTGGTCTCTTCGGGTGTAAGGTTGCCGTCGACCTTGATATGGGTAACGCCATCGGCGACCATAGAGGCGAGCATGGCTTGGGTTTCGGTCTGATAGAATTGATTGCGGATCTGCCAGTTGTCTTCAGTGTCGCCAGGGCGACCACGGCCGAGTTGGCGGCGTTTCGACTCATCGGGATGGACTAGTAGTTCGATTACGGCGACGAGAGCCCAGCCAGCTGCCTTGAACTCCTGATACTGGAGGAGGGTGCGTGGAAAACCGTCAAGGACGAGGCTCTCGTCGCTGTCTTTAGTAGTCTGGAGCTCGGCAAACATCAGAGGCATGACGACTTCATCTGGGGTCATCTCGCCGCGCTTGAGAGCTTCGTCATCGTCAGTGCTGGCAGTTTGATCGGCAAGCTGGCGAAGAATCTCCCCTGACGATATGTGTCGCCAGGGTGATGTAGGAGTGTTTAGAGTTTCAGCCAGAAATCGAGCTTGTGTGCTTTTGCCGCTACCGACGTTGCCCACAAACTCGATTAGATGCATTTTACTTCGATAAGCCCATCTTTATGCGGCGGGTCTTTTCAGCTCGGCGCATATCACGCAAGATAGCGCGTGTGCGGCGCTTACGACGACTCTCGGGGCGGGTGTGGCGCATCTGAGCCTTTGCTTCGCTAAGGAGGCCATTCTGCAATACCTTACGGTTGAAGCGGCGAAGGATGTTCTCGCTAGCTTCTTTCGGGTCTTTTCGTTCAACTTTAATGCTCATAGAGACATTTTAACACACTAGCCTCGTAAAATCAACCCCAGAATACCAAACTTGAGATAGGGGCAGCCCTTACTGCCTCAAGCCTGGCATTACAGGGGTTAATGTGATATAATGCTTACATGAAAATATTATCCACTCCTGCTGAGGGTCTGAGAGAACCGAGCCGAAAGATCGGCGAGATTACTACTGAAATCAAAGATCTAGCACAAAAGATGATAGATCTAAGCCTGGATTGGGAGAAAGACCATCCGCACGAGATCTCCTCTGCTCTAGCCGCGCCGCAGGTGGGCGAGAACGTACGGATGATAATTGTGCGAAATAGCTCGGACGACAAATCAGACAAGACTTTTACAACACTGATTAATCCGAAAGTGGTGAGTGAGAGTGGTCGATTGCTCGAGGATTGGGAGGGTTGCCTATCGGTACCAGACCTCTATGGCAAGGTGGCGCGACGCGAGCAAATAAAGGTTTCGGCGGTGACTTTAGATGGCGAAGAAGTGCGAGTGAAGGTATCGGGTCATCTGGCTCGGACTATACTGCATGAGATTGATCACCTGGATGGCGTGCTATTCCTAGATAAGATTAAGGGCAAGAGAAAGAGCTTTGCGCGGCTCCAAAAGAACGGAGAACTGATGCCGATTGACTATAGCGAAGTGGAAGACAATGACGACCTCTGGGGCTAAAATCCCGAATGTACCGATAATCTTCTTTGGAGTGGATCGCTTCCCTGCTCTACCGCTGGAGAAGTTGCTTGAGGGTGGCTATAATGTGAAAGCGATTTTTGCGGCACCAGACAAAGACGGGCGCGGCGGCAAGAAGAAACCGCCTATTGCGAAGGTGTTGGGCGAGAAATATAATATTCCCGTTTATCAGCCGCTAAAGGGACGGGAGATTTTGCCTATACTGCAATCGCTTGAAGATGAGGAGTGGTATCAGGGGCAGAAGCCACTGGGAGTACTGGTTAGCTACGGGAAGATTATCCCACAGTCGGCGCTGGATTGGTTTAAGCCGTATCCTATTATTAATATCCACCCTTCCCTGCTGCCAAAATATCGAGGTAGCAGCCCGGTTGAGAGTGCTATACTAAACGGCGATAAAGAGACGGGTGTGTCGATCATTGAGTTGGTGGCGGAGATGGATGCGGGTGACATCCTGGCAGTCGAGAAGATCTCGCTAGAGCCAGGTGAAACTAGCAGCTCGCTTTATGAAAAGGCGGCAAATGTAGGCTGGGAGATGGTCGCGAAGTTGCTACGGTCGCTAAATAACAGGGGTTTTGAAGTTGCGCTACTTCAGCAAGACCATTCAAAAGCGACCTTTACGCCGCGCTTTGAAAAGGCGGAAGCGGAGCTGGATAACAGCCAGACCGCAGAGACTTTGGAGCGAAAGGTGCGGGCGTTTGACGTGAGCCCGCGGGCATTTATGATGTACGACGGGAAAAGATTTCAGGTACACGCTGGGGAGATTACAGATAAGCGTGAAACGGAGCTGGATATCGCGACAGCAGATGGGAAATACTATTCCCCTACCGAGATTACTCCCGAGGGGAAAAGGCGTATGACTGTGACGGATTACCTGCGAGGACAGTAGGCAGGCTTGCTGAGCGCAAGAGGGGCCGTCTTTACGGAGCGACGTTGGCGTTAGCTAGCAGCTGGTCTTTGGTGGCGAGAACTTCTTGTTTGATGGTTTCGGTGACTTTATTGATGACTTCGGCGTAGTCTGGGCGATTGACAAACAGCCACTTAACAGAGGCGTATTCGTCGTTAAGCTCTGGCGACTCCAAGGCGAGGTTCATCTTGGTAGACATCTCAGCGTAGAGGGGGTCAGCTTGGTAGTTGTTCTTAGCAAGGAAGGCGTTAATGATCTCGACATTACCCTCGACGATGCCATCAAACTCGTCAACAACCTCCTGTGGTAGACCCTCGGCGATAGCTTCGCCGACTCGAGTCTCGTGCTCTTCGCTGAGGTGGGCTAAGAATTCTGCCTTGTGCGGTAGGGCGCCTAGTCCGTTTTCTTCCAAGAATTGCTCGTCAAACTCCACCATTTTGTCTCCTGCTTGCCTGTTTGGAATCATTATAGCGTAAGCGAGATGAGATTGCAAGAGTGCCCAGTGGGCGGAAAGGTATCAATGATGTATAATTAAGCATATGCAATATAAAACTGAGATCCACCTCCACACCAAGATGCATGGCGATCGAGGATTCTCTGACCCAGATGAACTGGTGCGACTGCATAAAGATGCTGGGTACAGCACAATAATTGTAACCGATCATTATTCAGCAGATAATCTAGGAAAGATTGACGGCAGCTGGGACGAGAAGATGGATTATCTGGTGGGTGGGTTTAAGAAGGCGTTGGCAGCTGGAGAGAAAATCGGATTGAATGTATTGCTAGGTACAGAACTAACTCTCGTGACGACGCAGAGCGATTATCTAATATATGGCATAAATGAGGCATTTATGCGAGAGAACCCGAACCTACACTGCCTGAACTTGCGTGAATTAGTCGATGTGGTGAATAAAAATGGCTGGCTGGCGATTCAAGCCCACCCCTTCCGGCTGGCTATGCAGCTAGTGCCACCAGAGCTGGGCTGGCCGATTGAAACCTGGAATGGCGGGACGGAGCCTGAGGCAAACGAAGAGGCGGAGCGGTACGCGCGAGAGCATAACCTCATTGGGTTGGCGACTTCGGACTATCATGAGCCAGCGGACTTGGGCTTAGGCGCGATCCTGACCGATGTTGAAATCACGAACATAGAGCAGTTCATCGAAATAGTGCGCGCCAGGAAATTCACCAATATTCATAAAGACAGAGTTGGTAATAAGGGATATTAGAGATAGCTAGAGACTAAAGCTTGCGGGCTTTGATCTCGCGAGAGATGAACTCGAGCTTGTCGCCAATCTGCATGGTGATCTTGCCGTCCTTCTTGAGACTGAGACCACACATCTCCCCTGCTACGGCTTTATCGACCGTGTTCTTTTCCTTCTGGACTTTGAGGACGGTAAGTTCTCCGATCTCGGTCTTGTCGCGGATGACTTTTGCGATGAGATTAGCGGAGATCTGACCCTCGGTGATTTCGCCACCAGCGATAATCTCGCTCTTAGTGTCACGGAAGATGCCTTTGACGCTGAGGCTACCTGCAACAGTCTCTATAACTTCTGGAGCTAGGAGTTTTTCCATCTCGCTCTTGGCGTCGTCTAGGAGCTCATAAATAATACGGAAAGTACGTACAGGGGTGCCGTCACGCTCGGCGAGCTTCTTGAGGCTCGGGCTGATGTCAACATTAAAGCCGTAGAGGACAGTATTAGCGCCACGAGCAAGAGCTAGGTCATTCTCGGTGATATTGCCGACGCCAGTTGCGATAATGTTAAGTCGAATGAGGCCCTTGGTGTCAATTAGGCGGAGGCTGTCAACGACAGAGGTAGCGGAGCCACCAACATCAGCTTTGACCACGACATTGAGTTCAGCGGAGTTGTCGATAGCGGTCATCTTGCGGAGAAGGTCGAGGTTGGTGACATTAGTATTCATACTGTTCTCCTGGGCGCGAGTAAGGTTCCCCTCAGCGGTGCGACGAGCATCACGCTCGCTATCAGCCTGAGCAAAGTAGTCGCCGAAGTTCGGGAGATCCTTGAAGCCAACGACAGTAACCGGGGTAGCTGGGGTGGCCTTGCCTCTTGGCCTGCCTTGCCAGTCGAGCATGGTGCGGACTTTGCCGCGAGCTCCAGCTGCAACGAGAAAATCGCCAGTCTTAAGAACGCCGCCAGTGACTAGAAGGGTGGCGATTGGGCCGCGACCGACTTCCATATGAGACTCGATAACGAGGCCGCAAGCTGGGATGTTCTCGTCAGCGCGGAGATCCTCGACGTCAGCTAGTAAGAATATCATCTCTAGTAGCTTATCGAGGTTTTTGTCCTCCTTAGCGGAGACAGGCACCATAATGGTGTCACCGCCCCATTCTTCGGGGTTCATATTGTAGTCGGTAGCGAGTTCAGCCATGACGCGATTGACATCGGCACCAGGCTTGTCAATTTTGTTAATAGCAACGATAATTTTTGCGTTTGAGCTTTTGGCAAACTCGATAGCCTCAACGGTTTGCGGCTTGACGCCATCGTCGGCTGCAACCACCAGGACAACAATGTCGGTGAGGCTAGCTGAGTGCTGACGAAGTGCGGCAAAAGCCGAATGACCTGGGGTGTCTAGGAAGGTAATGGTGCGCTTCTTATGCTCGAGCTGGTAGGCTGAGATATGCTGAGTGATGCCACCCGCCTCGCCTGCAGCAGTTTTCTTACCGAGCAAAGTGTCGAGGAGGGTTGTCTTACCGTGGTCGACATGCCCCATGATCGCGACAATTGGCGGGCGCTGGACAGCATCGGCGCTGAGCTTCTGCTCTTCCCTCGCTGGGAGGTCAACCTTGCGACGCTCGAGCTCGACTTCTTCTTCGAGTTTGAGCTCACCAAGTATGAGCTCTGCGGTGTCGTAGTCCAACTTTTGGTTGATAGTGGCGACGATACCGTTTTTGAAGAGTTCGCCGATGAGTTTAACTACTGGAATACCTAGCGCATCAGCCAACTCATCGACTGTGATGGAGCCAGCAATTGATACCACCTTTTTCATTACAGCGCTCCTTTCTCTTAAAGCTTAATTTACGTTATTTCTTGAGTGACAGTGCGATCTTGCGTGATGAAAGATCAATGTCGATGACGGTGAACTTTTTCTTGTCGCCGAGGGCAAATACATCCTCTGGGGCGTCGTTGCGGCTAGTGCCCATCTCTGTGATATGGACCAAGGCTTCGACTGATGGGGTGATCTGGACAAAGGCGCCAAATGGAGTGATTCGGGTAATTGTGCCTTCGACTTCGTCGCCCTTCTTGAGGTGAGCGGTCTCTGATAGCCATGGGTCTGGTAGGGTCTGTTTGATGCTTAGGCTAAGTCGGCCGTTATCGACTGAGATAACCTTAGCGCGAACCTTGTCGCCGATCTTGAGGTACTTATTAACATCAAGAACACGCTCCCATGAGACTTCTGAAATATGAACTAGACCCTCGATACCATCGACATTAACGAAGGCGCCAAAGTCAACTACACCTGTAACAACACCGTCTACCTCTGAGCCAACAGTGATGCCCTCTAGCTTCTCTGCGCTAAGAGTCTTCGCTGTGTCGCGCTCGGAGAAGATGAGCTTGTTGTTTTTCTTGTCAGCGTCGATAACCTTGACAGTTAGCGGCTTACCGATAAGGGTTGATAGTTTCTGGATAATCTCACTACGGTCGCCAGATGTAGAGCGAGGATAATGCTCAATGGCAAGCTGAGAGACTGGCATAAAGCCACGAACCCCTCTGTATTCGATGAGGAGACCGCCACGATTGGCGTCAAATGGAGTGACCTCGATAGCTTCACCAGAGTTTTTAGTCGCGAGAAGTTCGTCCCAGCCGCGATCCTTCGCTGCTTTACGGAATGAGATTAACTGATAACCATTCTCAGTTTCTTCGCCGAGAATGCTGGCTTGGACTGCCTCGCCAACCTGTAGATTGCGCGAGAACGCTACTTCGTTCCTAGGGATGATGCCGACGCCATGCGCGCCTAGATCTACCAAGATCTCCGACTTTTTAACCGAGAGCACCTTGCCATCTACTAGCTCGCCCTCTGCGAAAGCCTTGAAATCCTGCCCCGCTAGCAATTCGTCCATTGTCAATTTTGCTGCCACTACTTATTTTCTTGAGAAGGCCAAAGACCTACCCAAAACTCCTTTCATTTCTCTAAGTAATATATCAGATGAGATATAAAAAAGCAACCCCAACTATAGCCAGCCGCTAAATCCTGTCCTCAGGCACGACGTTTGCCCACCCTGTCGTTACAGGAGGGCACCGTCTCGAACTCGCCACGTCGGCTCCGTTAGTCCTTCGGGAGTCGTTTAGCGGCTGGCTTGGGCGCAGCTGGCATTTCGTATATAGTATACATATGATTGAGAGGTTGAAAGCAGATTTTCCTGAGTTTAAGTTTCGCGAAGGTAAGGAGTTCCGCTGGCGACCAAGAACGCGAACTGTGACATTGGGTAGGATTTCTGCGGGAGACAATCCTGGAAGTGGTGTAGAGGGTGGAGTCGATGCGAAATATGCACTCCTGGCACTACACGAGGTCGCACACGCGCTTTTAGGGCATGAAGATGATACTTATGACCTCAAACGACTAAAATGCGAGGTAGAGGCCTGGGAGAAGGTCAGGGCGGAACTCGCGCCACGCTATGATATTGAGTTCGACGAAGAGCTGATGCAAGATATGCTTGATACCTACAGGGAGTGGCTGCACAAAAAATCCGCCTGCCCTATCTGTAAACAATGTCGCTTACAGACAAAGAGCGGCGGATATGTTTGCGTAAACTGTGATTAGCTTACTTCTTTTTTGCTGGACCACGGCGGCTGATTGCGCCACCTTTGGCACCAGCAACGCGAGCTAGCTCACGGTTTGCGGCAAAGCCACCAGTGCGGCCTTTTTTGCCGCCCATAGCACCGATGCGAGCGTAGAAATCTGCGCCGTGCTTGGACTTGTTGGTTGCTGCGGCCTTAGCGCCGCCAACTTTGTTTCCTGCCATCTCATCTCTTTCTCCCACCAATTAATTTGTTTAATTACTGATCGCACTCCACTCCCCTGTGCTTACGTTTATTATATCATACTAATGGTTTTAAGTCAATACTAATTAAGCTTTGTTGTGAATTATGCAAGTTTGCGCGAGACAAATGAGTGGTGTATACTGGTAACATGAAGAAGTTTTGGGGTAAGGTTAAGGCTTTTTGGGCGCGTCTACTGGAGAAGTTGTCGGAGAAAAGGGTGTTCTATGCGGTAGTGAGTACTAGCGCGGCGCTACTAGTCTCGGCGATAGTAGTGTTAGGTGTAATTCGGCCATTTCAGATCGTGGTGCTGGGAGTAAATGTCAATCAGCGTTTTGACCAAAATCAACTAGTGCCTTTTCGTGAGGGTGGGTTGTGGGGCTTCATGGACACGCGTGGTCGAGTTGCAATCCAGCCGCGCTTCGACCGAGCTAAGGCGTTCAATGGGCGATACGCACTAGTAGGGTCTGGCGATCGGGACCAGATCATTAACCGACGAGGTGAAATCCAGATAGACGTGCTACGAGAAACAGTAGTTTACGATGAGGTGACTCGGACCTGGCTAGCCGGCGGGACGCTCTATAATCATAATTTACGGCGAGTCTCACATAATCGTCAAGATGTGCGGCGCGGGTCGCGCGGGCTATTCCCTTTTGCTGAGGGCGGTGATAGCTTCGGTATCATGAATGCCAATGGTCGGAAGATCTTTGACTGCGGCAGAACCTCTTGTGAGATTGAAGTGTCAACAGTGGTGCGTGAGCTGCGTATCGCTTATGCTCTCGTGACAAAGGATAATGGCACCAGCGTGATTATTAACTCAAATAACGGACGGGTGATTGTCGAGTATGGCGAGACGACAGAGGTGGAAGTACGTGATAATAATATATTTCGTGTCATAAGCGTCGAGGATGGCGGGCGAACTGCGACCTTCTATAGATATATAGAGCGAAATCGGATCACAGTAGAAGCTGAGGATGGCGTGAGCTTCTCGCTGCATGACCCGCGTAACCGATTCTTCTTAACTGACTTTGGCGAGACCTGGGCGGATCGTGGGCGCAACGGTCGTTTTGCTTTTTATCGTCAGCGCGAGGACACCTTCCATCAAACTAGCGCGCGACGACCACTGACGATCAGTGATCTAACCACTGGTATCACACGGTCGAGCTGTGGTAATCTGTCTGGGGTGAATGACCTAGGTGATCTAGCGATACTGCCCTGCGAGTTTGATGACGTGATTATGCTGGATGCAGCCCTGTTTACATTCTTAAGACGAAGAGTTGGGCAAGAGCTGGTGATACTGAAGAACGGTCAGGAATATACACTATATGATATGCGAAGAGGTCGGACCTTAATGACAGCTCAGAGCTCAATACAAACCGTAGCGGGCTCGACGTTCTTTGCGGCATTTGATAACAGGAATGACACGGTGCTAGTTTATAATGCAATTACAGGGGCAAAAGAAACATTATCGACCGATGGTGCGAACTCCTGGACTCAAGGCTCGAACTTCTTCTCAATCAATACAGCTAGCCGAACTCGCTTCTTTAATAACCGACTAGAAGAGATACGAGCAGTTAGCCCAAACTAGATTAGTAGGTCAGATTCGGAGATGACTTCTATGCCGTTTTCTTTTAGCAGTTTAGCGGTGACACCATAACCATCGGTCAGCGTACTGGTAAAGCTGCCATCAAAAACCTGACCTGAGCCACAGGAAGGACTCTTAGACTTGAGAATGGCCTTAGTGCAGCCGAATTGTTTACAGATAGCGAGGACTTCTTCAGCGCCCTTCTGGAATTCGGCGGTGAAGTCTTCGCTGTCTTCGGAGAGAATCCGACCATCACTTCTCTGCTCTGTCGCTTTGCGTGGAGTAGCGAGGCCCGCTAGCTGCTCGGGGCAAACTGGGATAGCCTTGCCGTCCTTGATTAATTGAATAATTTTATCATTAGGCTTACTACTGCCGTCGAACCTACAGTTGAAGCCTGCTAGACAGGCGCTAACTAATATCATTTTACCTCTTAAATTATGCTTGGCGGAAGCGAGAGGATTCGAACCTCCGAAGAGTTACCCCTTACACGATTTCGAGTCGTGCGCCTTCAACCACTCGGCCACGCTTCCACTTATGATTCTAGCAAAAACGCTACCTCTAGTCAATCTGTCCGATATATCAGACTCTACTGTTGATATTAGTGGCGAAGATGGGGTGTGGTGGTGGCATTGGCACGGCGCTTATCATACCATCTATACCAGGTGACCTTGACGAAGTCTAGCGCGAAGAAGAATAGTAGAGCGATAGCAATGAGGCCGAGGATTGAGAAGATCGAGAGTGGCTCGAAGCCCATCACACTATAGAGAGCTGGAATATGGGTGATAGCGATTGAACCGACGGCGAAAATGATAGTCGAGATAAGAAGTAGCTTCGATGGCTTAGCGCCACGCCAGGCGAAGCCACGACGCCGAACTGAGAGTACGACGAGGAGCTGAGTGAGATTAAAGAAGATGAAGAGAACAGTGCGCGAGTGTGGGGTGGCGGCGGTGCCAGCCAAGAGGAAGAAGACGAGATAAAAAGCAGTGACAAAAGCTCCGAGTACAAGCGAGGTACGCATCAGGCTCTTGATATGGCTCGCAACTAGCGGCTTGTCGACCTCATTGTCATCTACTCTGTCGGAGAAGATGGCCATTAGTGGCATGTCCTGGATGAGGTTACCGATGAGCAGCTGTATGGGCAGCATGGGCAGGTCGGCGGAAAAAGCGACGTAGAAGAAAGCAAGTGAGAAGAAGTTACCAATATTACCAATCATAGCGTGCTTGAGATACTTGTTAATATTGACGAATATGCTGCGGCCGTACTGAATACCCTTAATTACGACACCGAGGTCGTTCTCGAGCAAGATGATGTCGGCGCTGTATTTGGCAACGTCAGATGCACTGTTGACTGCAATGGAGGCATCTGCCAGTTTAAGGCTGGGTGCGTCATTGATACCATCACCCTGGTAGCCGACGACATTATTGATCTTAAGCTGCTGAATGATATTATATTTCTGCTGAGGGTTGACGCGGGCGAAGACGGCTGACTCCCTGACGACTTTGTCGAACTCGGGGATAGTCATGGCTTCGAGTTCGTCACCCGTATAGACCTTGCAGCTTTCGCTAAGAAGACCAACTTCGCGGCCGACATTGGCGGCTTCGGCGGCGCTGTCGCCAGTGAGAATCTTAACTTCGACGCCAAGCTCTTTAGCGAGCGAGATAGCAGCCTTAGACGTGGGTTTAAGAGGGTCGACCATATTGGCAAAGCCGACGAAAGTCAGGTCTTTTTCTTGATCAATGATATTGAGGTCAGGCTGGTAGCTGATCTCCTTGAAAGCGAGGGCTAGTTGACGCTTCTGATGACAGGCGCCTTGACTGATCATCTTGTCATAGTTGTGTCGACCCTTAGAGATAGATATGAGTGATTCGATAGCGCCAATGGCGATGAGGTAATGCTTCTTACTACGAGGGTCGCGAACGACGGCACGGCGACGGCGGTCGGAGGGGTCAAATGGCAAAGAAGTAACGAGCTCCCAGTTGGCGACCTTTTTACGGATCTTCTCGGGCGCATGCTCATAAAAAGCGCGGTCAAAGGCGCTAAGGTGCCGCAGGCCACGCTTAACATTAAGACCTTCAATCGATGCGATGTAGAGCATCTGGAACATCAGTTGGTCATCTGCTATGATGTCGGTGACAGTGAGGTGATCTTGAGTAAGAGTACCAGTCTTATCGGTACAGAGAATGTTGACGCGGCCGAGGTTCTCAATGGCAGAAAGGCGCTTGACGACGACTTTATGCTTAGCAAGACGCATGGCGCCGTTAGATAGACTGATGGTGGTTATCATTGGTAGAGCCTCGGGGACGACAGTCATAGAGAGAGCGATAGTGAAGAGGATCATGTCGGCGACATTATTGTGCCCGCTAGTAACTAGAGTTTTCGCCACCATCATCAAGACAATAGTAGCACCAATAATGCGCAACATAGCAAAACTAAACTCGGATAGTGAGCGCTGATATGGTGTGACTTTTTTAGTGTCTTTAGATAAGAGGGCGATCTTGCCAAGTTCGGTGCGATTGCCTGTGGCATAAACCACCCCCTGGCAAGTCCCTCGATCGATGACGCTGCCGGTAAACAAGATGCTATCGTATTGATGCTTGCCGTTAACGGCCTTACTGATAGGCACTGATTCACCAGTGAGTTGAGATTCGTTGACAGAGAGGTTGTTGACCTCCATGACTTTGATGTCAGCTGGCACAACATCGCCACCTTTCAGTACCACTACGTCGCCTGGGACCAGTCCAGCGACATCAATCATCACACGTTTACCACTACGAACAACAAGGATCTTGCGCTCGATGAGTTCAGATAGCTTCTCGACGGCCTTTTCGGAACGGAACTCTTGGATGAAACTGAGTAAAGCATTAATAAGGACAATCGACATAATGACGATAGTGTCGGAGTACTCATGGAGGTAAAACGCTAGACCCGCGGCGGCGATAAGAATGAAGCTGAGCGGGTTTAAGATTTGACGAAAGAAGATGCGGTAGATGCGTGGCTTTTCTTTGGCGAAGGCATTTGGACCATAAGTCTGGAGGCGATCCTTGGCCTGAGTGTTAGTTAGGCCGTCAGGCGAATAGCTTTTCGTTACTTGGTCGAGCATGGGGTTCTTAACTATGACCATACTTAGATTAACCCACTAGATCCCTTGAGCGATAGGCCTGAAAGCCCATAAGAATGAGGGCGATGGCAGTAGTAGATAGGACGATAAATGGCATAGTGACAAAACCAGAAGCTTCGAGGTCTGGGTGGTAGCCGAACGGCGAGAGTCTATCCATCCATTCTGGGAGGCCGAGGAGTGAGCCGAAATAGACAGTTAGGAATGAGTAGCCGAAGATAACCCAGACAAGACTGGTAAGCTTTGGTAGAAACCCAACCAAGAAGACTGCCATCCCGAGCATAACTAAGATAGCTGGGACATAGAAGAGGGCGATATGAACTATGTTGCTGAAGTTGAGTAGTCCAGTATTGGCGCCGCCCGCATAGAGTCCGAGGGCAGTGATAAAAATGAACCAGGCACTGCCAAAAGCAGCGATGATGGTGTAGGTCGCGAGGAGGCTGCGACGACGAATAGCGCGGGCGAAGATAGGCTCGATCCTGCCCTGCTTCTCCTCACTTCTGATCTTGTTTGCTATAATAACGACTGGAATAGCGGCGACCATTGCCATGACGACGAGAATCATCGATATAAAGCTCTCTACGACCTGATATGTGATGAGGTCGCCCTGCCCTAGGCCTAGGAGAGTCTGGAACATCTCGTTGGTCTGGACAAATTCGGCTATATCACCAATGACGGCGCCGTAAGTCGCACCGAGAGCAAAAAGTCCGATGGTCCAGGCGAGGAAATTGCCTTTGCTTAGATTCCAGGCGAGTCCGAAAGGAGTCTGAAGGAAGCGTGAGGCATGGCGACGACCCTTGCTAGCTGGAATGATGCCTTCGCCGAGGTCGCGATTACGACAAACGAGGAGGGCTATACCACCGATAATTATAGCCTGGACGAAGAGTACGAGAATGGGCCAAGCGATGTTGTCGTAGAACGAGTAGACACGAAGACCGAGACCCATGGGCGAGATATAGCTGAGGATATTACCTGACATATCGCCGAAAGCGCGGGCGATATAGAATACACCCATAAGAGCAAAAGAGCCAGAAAGAGCGCCACGAGAGGTGGAGAAGAGTTGGGCCATGAGTAGGGCGATTGAAGCAAAAAGGAAACCACTAGCACCGATGGAGCCAGCGTAGATAAAGGCGCCACAAACCTGCATGCCGTCCATATTGGTCGCTATTAAGCCGAGGGCAATGGCGAGAGTGATGGCGAGGTTGGCCTTAAAAGCGAAGAGTAGAGTGGCGGCAGGATTGGTGAGGCGACCTATAGGTAGGGCGCGAAGCATCTCGAGCCTACCCTGCTCCTCATCGGTTCGCGTATGACGAATGACCAGGAAGATATTAAAGATGGCGACGGTAATAATCATAAAGATTAGGAGCTCCTGCGCCATCAACATAGCAGGAGTGAGGCTATCAATACCATAGGTAGGGCCGATTAGAGCCTGCATAGCAGGGTTTGCGAGAGTCTCGGCCATAACGCGCATGTCTTCTGGCGTAGCGAAGAGCTGCTGGAAGGCTATTGCTATACCGATACTGGCGGCGAGGAGGCTCGCAATCCAAATGGGGGTCATGAGGCGCTCACGACGCAAGATAAAAAGGAGGTATCTGATCATTTCTGGTCCTCATACTCGCTGAGGAAGACGTCTTCGAGAGATTTGCCGTGGGCGGCTTTTTTAATCTCGGTCATACTTCCAGTTTTTACGACCCTGCCTTCGCGAATGATAGTGACATGGTCGGCGAGCTTATCTACTTCGCCGAGGATATGACTGGAGAGGAGAACGCTTTTGCCTTCCTTTTTGAGTTCGAGAATGCAATCTTCGAAGGTTTTAAGCATTAGCGGGTCGAGGCCGCTGGTTGGTTCGTCGAGAATGAAGAGTTCGGCGTTAGAGGCGAGGGCGGAAATGAGGGCCACTTTCTGGCGGTTGCCCTTGGAGTAGGTGCGGCATTTTTTGGTCGGGTCGAGGTTGAACATCTTGATGAAACGTTCGCGATGACGCTCGCCGGAATGCTTGCCGCCCTGAAACGAAGTAAAGAGGTCGATGACTTCACCGCCAGTGAGGTTAGGCCAAAGGTTGACGTCACCAGGGACAAAAGCGATACGCTTATGGAGCTCGACGGCATGATCCCATGCGTCTTTGCCGAAGACCTTAACAGAGCCACTGGAGGCACGGAGAATGCCGAGGAGCACACGAATGGTAGTGGTCTTCCCCGCTCCGTTCGGACCAAGGAAGGCCATAACTTCGCCCTTCTCGACTGCAAGATCGACGCCGCTAAGAGCCTTGAACTTACCGAACTGCTTGGTTAGATTTTTAACCTCGATCACTGATGCCATATGAAACCTCCGCTATTACTAATAGTATAGCGGAAGTATATTTTTTCGCAATCGCGCTTGTGGTTACTTGACGATTTTCGCCTTGAGGCGAGCTGCGGCTTTTTTGTTGCGTTGGCGCTTAACGCTGTGCTTGTGGTTATTGTTGCGATTAAGTAACGCGACTTTGATTTTCTTTGGCATAATACTAGTATTTTAGCAAATTCTCGCAGATTTTGCAAGTGTGGTATATTATATATAAATTGCGAGGGGGTCTATGAAGAGGTTTAACCAGTGGGTTGCGGTGAAATTGACAGTTCTACTATCGTCGATGTGGCTATTCTGGATACTGGTGATAGCTCTGATAGTGGCCGCGATTCTAGACCCGCCTAGCACTCCTTATACGATTGTGATGTTCGTGATCTCGGCGGCTTTCCAGGCGATTGCACTACCAGTACTCGCGTTAACTAGTAGCCTGCAAGGAGACAGGCAAGAAAGAGTTACGAGTGATACGCATAAGATGACTATTGAGGAGTTGCAGCTGATTAAAAAACAGCTAGAGATGACGCGAAAAGAAATGGCGATGCTGAACGAAGTACTAAAAGAAAAACGTAAATGATACACGAGGACTGGAAGCCGATCCTGAAGAGTGAGTTCGAACAGCCGTATTTTGAGAAGATTAGCGCCCACCTGAGAGAAGCTTATGCCACAAAGGAGGTGTTTCCGCCTAAACATCAAGTGTTTAGCGCTTTCCAGCTAGCGCCGAAAGATGTGAAGGTAGTAATTATCGGACAGGACCCCTACCATGGCTCGGGCCAAGCGCATGGATTGTCTTTCTCTGTACAGGAAGGAGTGAAAACGCCGCCGAGCTTACTGAATATTTACAAAGAGATTGAGAGTGAGTTCGGGACATCGACGGCTGGGCGAAGCGGCAACCTGAAAGACTGGGTGAACCAAGGAGTGTTCTTGCTGAATAATACCCTGACAGTGGAAGCGCAGCAGGCTGGATCGCATCGAGGATTAGGCTGGGAGATCTTTACGGCAAATATTATTAAATATCTAAACGAGAACCGCTCGGGGCTGATTTTCTTGCTCTGGGGTCGCGATGCGAGGTCGAAGAAATCCATACTAGACGAGTCGAAGCATCTAGTGCTAGAGGCGGCGCACCCTTCCCCGCTCTCGGCGCATAATGGGTTCTTTGGCTGTGGCCATTTTAGGCTGGCGAATGAATATCTAGACAAACAAGGGCTGGTATCGATTGAATGGTAAAACATAGCCATTATGTTTTTAGCGACCTCTGTGGTATAGTGGATAGAACAAGATAAACTTTCGACAGAAAGGAGAACTTTAAGATGGCAAAAGGCAAAATGAGCAAGGGTCGTAAAGCGCGCGAGGCAGCAAAGAAACAAAACAGCGCGAACGCGAAAAAGAGGCAAATATATGCGTAAATGGCAGGAAAAGGCTACTCAGGAGCGAAGTTGGCGAAGAAAGCGGCGGCGAGCGAGAAGTCTACAGGTAAACCGACTGCTAAAGTATCTTCCTACCACTACTGGTGATATCGGCATTAAAGCCGAAAGAAAGGAGCAGAGACCCATGACAAAGACGACAACGACAATCCCATGCCCAGAGTTAATTCGTGAGAGCTGTGGATTTTGGGGAAAAGGACTTTGCGCAGGATTTTCGGTCCGCTGTGACCATGGAGGCAAGGAGAGTGCAGAAGTTAATGCTGACCAGAACGAAGACTAGTAATAGCAACCGTAATGACGCGAAACTGGTGCCATCAACCTAGTACCGCCCAACGTACATACGGAGGGCGGTTAAAACCACTTAAGGTTACTCGAAAAGCTCGCCCCTAGATTATAGGAACGAGCTTTGAGTTAACAATTTAGTTGTGCATATCATCTAGCTTTACGCTTTGATGTTGATGTATAAGCTTATTTTACATCAACGCGTCTGACCTGTTACCATCTCTCGTACTTCATTATTCAAAAGCACGCGAAATGTAACTGTTTCTCCCTAGAAAGGAGGTAATCCATGCACACCTTCCGGTACGCATGCCTTGTTACGACTTAACCCCAATCATCCGGTTCACCTTAGGCCGCCTAAGCGGACTTCGGGTGCCCCTGACTCTCATGGTTTGACGGGCGGTGTGTACAAGACCCGGGAACGTATTCACCGCAACTTGCTGATCTGCGATTACTAGCGATTCCGACTTCATGGAGGCGAGTTTCAGCCTCCAATCCGGACTGGGACGAGTTTTTTGCGGTTAGCTTCATCTCACGACTTCGCCACGCATTGTTGCTCGCCATTGTATCACGTTTCTAGCCCAGGACGTAAGGGAAATACTGACCTGACATCATCCCCTCCTTCCTCTCCGTTACCGAAGCAGTCTGAATAGAAAAATACAACTATTCACAAGGGTTGCGCTCGTTGAAGGACTTAACCTAACATCTCACGACACGAGCTGACGACGGCCATGCATCACCTGTCTTAGGGTTCCAAAAAGGCACAAACTACTTTCGTAGTCCTTCCCTAGATGTCAAGCCCTGGTAAGGTTTATCGTTTAGCATCGAATTAAAGAACATGATCCACCGCTTGTGCGGGTCCCCGTCAATTCCTTTATGTTTTAATCT
>WQUV01000006.1 GCA_009781895.1 Candidatus Saccharimonadota bacterium | reverse complement strand
ATAGATTTGGCTTATCGGGCTTTACGGGAGTAAGATTATCCTGTAAGATATAGGTAAGTAGCTTGCGGTGAGATTTTAACGCAGTCTTGACAAAATCTTTCGAGTATGGTGTAGATATGCGCACCAAACATAATCTACCCGCCCCATTTGGGCGGTTTTCGTTTCTCCTCTACCTTACACATTGCAGACTGAGGTCACTCCATCGCCTCCATAGACCCTAAGATATGCTCTACCTCTATGTCATAAGGATTAATCAATTCGTATCTATTCGCTACTGCTGTCGACAATCCAAGCATTCCACTTACAACAATCGCAAAACCAACAGAAAGCCCTAGGAGAGTTCTCCAAAAACCAGCTGAATTTGTTATTTGCATGATCTGCATATTGGTCGTATTATAGCATATGTTGGGCTCTATTGCTTTTTCCAGTCGCCAGATGTGAATCGGTTAGCACCCTTAATATGCCAGTCGTGCGGATTAGTTGTGCGGATTACGTCCCAGAAGCGTTTAGCGGTATCAGTGTATAACTTGTCACGGATCACTGGGTCTCGCGGCCTATAGAATGCCTCACCTACTGTCTCGCCGCGCGCAATACTTTCCATTATTTCCATATCAATATCCAGCGTATCGGCATCCTTTAAGATCTTTGCTTCCAGCGTCTCCCGTGCGATATATTCCGCCATCAGCGTTCGCATCTCATTCTGCATTGCGATGCCTGCCGTCTGGTCTGTGATGGCTTTTTCTTCATGTCTATCCACATAAAGTCGCGACATATACTGCACATCACCAGTACGTGTTTCTAGCGTATCATGGATCAGCGCCATCTTCGCGACATGTCCCGTATCTGCACCTTCGTACTCAGCTAGCACCCAAGCAATCATAGCCGTACGAAAGGTATGCTCTGCGTTATTTGCCATCGGTGATCCGCCAAACTGGCTCCAGGTCCTTGCTACGTGACGGAACGTCCCCATCTCAAACAGGAAGTCGACATCCCTCCTAATGCTGTCTGCACCCTTACCTCTCTTCATCATAAACTCAGTATATCACAGCATATTTAGCGAGAAAGCTCTATTGCTTTTTCTTGTGCCCAGGCCACGCATCCTTGAGGCGCTCTGGCGCCGTTTTCATCACAAAGTTGCGAATCGAAAATAACGGCGTGCGGCTACGAATCTCACGGTAAAGGTAACGCATGTATTTCGCCGTGTCTAGTTCGCCATCTTTTTCCCAGCTCTTCCGTACCTGCGTCGAGTAAGCGCGGAACTTTGCTACATGTACCGCACTAAAAATCATATCTGCTACTATACACACAGTGAATACTATATATGGCACGACCCCAAATCGCTCAAATAGCTGCCCGTCCAGATCTTGTAGAAGCGGCCATAAGACATAAATAGCGAGCAGCGAGGCAAAACCCCATACTAGTGATGGCGCCAATGCGATTATTCCTTTATAGTTAATTTTAAACTCGTCATAGCTCCACCACGACATCTTAAATATTTTTTCTAGTAGCCAGGCTGACAAGTACTCAAAGGCGGTTGCTACTGCCATACCTACCAGGAACACCGCTAGCGGCGAATCGGTAACATTGTGTGTGGCAGTTATAATCACCAGTGCACCAAATCCATAGATCGGCAAGAATGGCCCAACCAGGAGTCCGCGTGGCGCAATCCGCTTTTTATGAATACTGACCGCTATCATTTCATAGATCCAGCCCAGCATAGCAGAAACTGCAAATATGAGAACCATAGTGTGAAAAGGTAGAAACATGCTTATACTATATCATAATCTTCGACTCTCACTAATACTTCTGGGCTGGAATGATATAATACTGATATGGCTTTAATCGCAAAGAGTACCAACATACACCTTCGTCGACGCATATTTCTACTGCTACTTATAGGCGCTGCCTTCATCGTATACCTCATAGTTACTGGCGCCTTTGCGCCCGTGCCACAAATGACCACTGGGTCTAGTGACGAAAAGCGCGCTATTGATGCCCTGGCCACCCTATCTGTTCGGAGCGACGAGCGTATCCCTGGCTATCAGCGAGCTCTCTTTGGTAGCGGCTGGGGCATCGCTGACAATGGCTGCGATATGCGTAATGTCATACTTTATCGCGACATGCGGGACACCGTTCTTGATGGCTGTGTTGTGCAAAGCGGCATTCTCGACGACCCTTATACTGGCACAACGATTCACTTCGAGCGTGGCGTCAACAGTAACGCTGTTCATATTGATCACATCGTTGCCTTGTCAGATGGCTGGCAAAGCGGCATGTATGATCGCGAAACCGATGAACGTCGTCGTTTCGCCAATGACCCACTCAATCTCTGGGCGGTCGACGGTCCGGCGAACATGGCGAAGTCCGACCATGCTGCTGACCGCTGGCTACCACCTAACCGCGCTTTTCACTGCGTCTTTGTCGCTCGTCAGATTTCGGTCAAGTTTCGCTATAGTCTCAGCGTCACCCTCTCTGAGCGCCAAGCTAAAGAGCGTGTACTCCAGCAATGCCCTGACGAACGCATCCTTCGTTAGACTATTTCTTGTCAGGTAGTGCAGTGATGCCAGGGAGTTCTTTGCCGAGAATCAACTCCAGTGCCGAGCCGCCACCAGTCGAGATGAGGGAATATCTTAGTTTCGGATTATGCTCCTGCAAGCTAATAACAAAACCTGCGGTATCGCCACCCAAGATTAAAGATTGTACCTGACTCTCTCCAATTGCTTCAGCAATCACTCTTGAAGACTCTGCGAACTCTGGCTCCTCAACCATACCGACCACGCCATTCCAGATCACCGTACCAGCTTCTCGTATCAGGTTGACGATGGTCGCGGTTGAGATATCACCTATATCATATGCCTCTTCGTCTCGCCCGTAACGATAGTCTATAGGTGCTACTACATTTTGTAGCGTATTATGAAACTCTAGCCCTAATCTGCCGCCCAGAGCTACCGTATCGGCAGTCTTTGCGAATAATTCAATTAACTGCTCTTTGTCGGCGACTTTCGAACCACCAATAATCGCAAGTAGTGGTCGTTCTGGCCCCTGCATCGCGCTATCAATAGCTGCTACTTCTTTCTCCAGCAGTAGCCCCGAGACACTAGGTAATAATTTTGTGATTGCCACCATCGAGGCAGTCGGTCGATGTGCAAAGCCGAAGGCGTCTTGTACGAATAACGTCGCGCCCGTCTGCGCCACTAGGTGTTCCGCAAAACTCAAATCACCCTTATCCTCGCCAGGGTGAAACCTCAGATTCTCTAGTAATACCACCTTCGCATCTTCTGGGATTCTGTCATCACTATCCCAGAATCGCACGCTGCCTTTCAGCAGCTCTTCTAGTCGTCTGGCAATCGGTTCAAGCGAGAGTTCAGGATCGCGCCCCTCTGGTCGTCCCAGGTGTGATACAACCACAATCTGTCTCGCACCATGCTCTAATAAGTAGTTAATCGTCGGTACTGACTCACGAACCCGATAATCCTCAGTGATCCTACCGTGCTCCATTGGCACGTTGTAGTCTACGCGTAGCAGTACTACCTTGTCTTCTACATCTATATCCCGAACTGTTTGCTTCTTCCACATAACACTACCATTATATATGGTAGGGGCAAAATTGCCAAAACGCTATGCTATACGAACACGCCCCACTCATAATGACAGAGTGAGGCGTCGTCGTGTCCGCGAGGACTAAGCTCGGGTGGCAACGTTAAGCTGCTTCAGTAACACCAGTGCCTACTGGGATTTTCCGTCCAATGATTACGTTCTCCTTCAAGCCTCGTAGATTGTCTACTTGACCTGAGATCGACGCTCGGATGAGTACCCGCGTTGTATCCTGGAACGATGCTGCTGACAAGAAGCTATCTGAGTAAACCGCAACCTTAGTAATACCAAGGATCTGCCTTGTGTACTCTGCCGGCTGCTTGCCTTCGAGTACTAGTTTCTTATTAGCCTCAACCACACTTGCAAGCGATCGGATCTCGCCAGCGATAAAGTGGCTGTCTCTTGGTTCATCAATTATCACACGGCTAAACATTTGTCGCACGATAATCTCAAGATGTTTGTCGGCGATATTTTGACCCTGTGCCGCATATATTCGCAGAACTTCATTCAAAATATAGCGCTCGGTTGCTTCAATGCCCTTATGCTTCATCAGATCTTGCAGGTTGAGCGAGCCTAGTGTCAGGCGGTCGCCTGCCTCTACGCTATCACCATTCTTCACCACGAAGTTGATGTCGCTAGAAACTACATAGTTAACTGGGCTAAGTGGCTTGCCTGTTAGGATGATCTTGTCATTTAAGAGCTGCACATTGCCAGCAAATGGTGCGATTAGTGGATTCTTACCCTCGTCTTTCGCCGCCAAGATGTCGCCCGCCTTCACATTCTTGCCATCCTTAATCTGTGCTTTACGATCGTTAAGCTCTAGGGTCTCGACTTTACCACTGGTCGGTGTGATGGTTAGCGTCTGGGTTGCGCCATCTTGAGTGATCTCGACAGTACCATCAACAGTCGCCATCAAAGCCTGGCCTTTTGGTGTTCGAGCTTCAAGGAGCTCTTCCACGCGCGGGAGACCTTGCGCTACCGCACCCGAACCGGCAACACCAGATGAATGGAAGGTGTCAAGTGTTAGCTGTGTACCTGGCTCACCAACTGATTGCGCTGCAATCACGCCGACTGGCTGGTGCGCGTCCACTGTCTTCCATTTCGCCATATCGTAGCCATAAGCCGTGCGTGGCACTGCGTCAAGAACCGGTGTTGTTAGGATGCTTTCGATTTTCACACTTTCGACACTACTATCCTTTTCAATGCTCAGGGCAATCTCTGGAGTGATCAACTCGCCCTTCTGAATGTAGCCACCTACTTCTTCTGCTGCAAATCGACCCTTCAAGCGATCAGCGAACGCAATCATCGTCAGTTCGCTCTCCGCGCGGTGGATTGCATAGCCTGGGTCTGTGCTGTTATCAATGTCATCTGTAAAGATGTCCTGTGCCACATCAACAAGTCGTCGAGTCAAGTAGCCAGAGTCAGCGGTCTTTAGGGCAGTCGAAACTAGACCTTGACGTGCGCCTCGTGAGGCTACGAATGATTCTAGCGGGCTAAGACCTGACTTAAAGCTGCCTCGCACAGGGAGCTCAATTTCGTGGTTATAAACGTCAACCATGATACCGATCATCGCGCTCGCAAGCTTGACGTTCGACGCCGAACCTCGAGCACCTGAGTTAACCATTAGCGAGATGTCAGTATTCATACCTTTCAGCTTATCTGAGACCAAGTCTTTGATCTGCGCATCGGCTTCGCGCCAGCTACTAACAATCGCCTTGTAGCGCTCTTCTTCATTAAGTAGGCCGTTGTTGAATTGATCAGCGATCAGCGCCTCTCGACCTTCTGCTTCAGCAATGATCGTCTCGCTCTCTGGTAGGGCGATGTAGTCATCTTTTGAAGTTGAGATACCAGCGTAAGTCTCGTACTTGAATGATAGCGCCTTAATGTTGTCGGCTGTGCGAGCCATCTCTTCGTTGTCGTATTGTTCGAAGATCTCTCGGAGTAGCGCCTTAATTCGTTTACTGGTCATCACTGAGTTCTCGTACGGGAAGTCAGCTGGCAGACATTCGTTCAGTAGTATCCGACCCCACGTCGTCTCACGCATCTCACCCTTCACTTCGACGCGAATTGGCGTTTGTAGGGCTAGTGTACCGCGATCAAACGCCAACTCAGCTTCCTCAAGCGACGAGAACGCAATCGGCTTCGCCTCTGCATCAGCCGTATCCATTGTTGCATAATAAGCGCCCAGAACGACGTCTTGATAGATAGCAAGAACTGCCTCACCATCAGCTGGCTTAATTAGGTTGTTCACACTCGAAACTAAAGTCTTAGCCTCTTCTTGCGCAGCTGCTGAGAGCGGCAAGTGAACTGCCATCTGGTCTCCGTCATAGTCGGCGTTGAATCCTTCCGCGACGAGTGGGTGTAGGCGGATCGCATGACCCTCTACTAGTTTCGGCTGGAATGCTTGAATCGAGAGTCTATGCAGGGATGGCGCGCGGTTCAGAAGTACGTATCGCCCCTGGATTGCGTCATCTAGCGCGTCCCAGATTAGGTCGTTCTGCGCATCAATCATGTTGTTCGCTGCGCGAACCGAGCTTGCGTGCTCACCGCGAACGAGCCACGATACTACAAATGGTCGAAATAGCTCGAGCGCCATGTGCTTCGGGAGGCCGCACTGATCAATCTTTAGTTCTGGACCAACCACGATAACCGAACGACCAGAATAGTCGACACGCTTGCCGAGGAGGTTCTGGCGGAATCGTCCTTGTTTGCCCTTTAGGATATCAGCAAGCGATTTCAGGCGTCGTCGTCGACCGCCAGCAGCATTAGCTGCGCGGACTGATCGTGGGTTTGAGCCGTCAACAAGAGCGTCAACTGCCTCCTGGAGCATTCGCATCTCATTTCGACAAATCACTTCTGGCGCTCGTAGCTCCAGGAGTCGCTTCAAGCGATTATTGCGGTTGATAACTCGTCGGTATAGATCGTTTAGATCTGATACTGCAAATCGACCACCTGACAAGCTGATAATTGGTCGTAGGTCTGGCGGGATAACTGGAAGAATTGTCAGAATTAGGTCGTTCGGGCTGATGCCTGCCTGTGCCAGTGACTCGAAGGTCTTTAGTCGCTTCGCAATCCTCTTCGCTTTGAGACCTGAAGTCTTCTCTGACTCTTCGTTGAGCTTTGTTACCATTTCGGCAACATCAACATTTGCTAGGAACTTCGCAATTGCCTTAGCGCCCATCTCGACACGGATCAAGTCTGCATGCTCATCTGACAACGCATTGTATTCCATTTCGCTCATTAGCCCGCCACGGACTAGTTTCTCTAGTTGTTGCTTCTTGGTCTGGTAATCTTTTTCAAATTCTTCTGATTCTTTTGTCTCTGTAGCGTTTAACTCTTCGACATTTGCGCCCTCAACCTTTCGCATTTCTTCGTAACGCATCTTTATCGCGTCTCGCGCCGCTACAGTGTTCTCTTCTAGGGCTGAAACGAGCTTTTGCCTTTCCTCTTCATCTACGTCAGTAATCATAAAGGCAGCAAAATAAACTACTCGCTCGATATCTTTAACTGTCATGTCTAGAATCTGACCAATAGTTGACGGCACACCACGCATAAACCAAATATGCGCTACTGGCACTGCCAGCTTAATATGACCCATGCGCTCACGCCTTGCGATGCTTTTTGTTACCAAGTTACCATCACGGTCAACCGCCATCTCGCGACTTCGGACGCCCTTAATGCGCGGATCGTTCGGGTTGATGTCTTTTACTGGACCGAAAATACGTTCACAAAACAAACCGTCACGCTCTGGTTTCTGGGTTCGGTAGTTGATTGTCTCTGGCTTCAAGATCTCACCAAAACTCCAGCTCATGATGTCGTTAGCCGACGCCACACCCAGTCGCACCGCATCAAAGTCGTCCGTACCGATGTATTGATTCATCCACGACATATTACGCCTCCTCGCTTTCATCTTCTGTTGTGATCATTGGCTCCTCTAGCTCGTCAATGTCTCGGACTTCTAGCTCTTCGCCCATATCTTCTAATTCATCTGTTGTTATATCTGGTGGCATGTCTTCTACTATTGTCGCCACTTCAACCTCAGCCGCAATTTCAGCGTTAGCTGCTACTCGTTCTGCGCGCGCCTGCTCGGCTCGTTCGCGACTAAGATCCTCTTTGGTCCGAACCGCACCACGACTGAGTAGGTCAACTTTAAGCCCAAGCGCCTGAAGTTCCTTCACGAGAACGTTAAAGCCCTCGGGAAGCTTCGCGCTTGCGATTGGTTCGCCCTTAACAATCGCCTCATAAGCCTGTGCTCGACCAATCACGTCATCAGACTTGATGGTTAGCATTTCTTGGAGTGTCGCAGCTGCACCATAAGCCTCAAGTGCCCACACCTCCATCTCACCAAAGCGCTGGCCACCATTCTGTGCCTTGCCGCCGAGTGGCTGCTGGGTTACCATTGTGTATGGCCCGATTGATCGTGCGTGCATCTTGTCATCAACCATGTGGTGTAGCTTAATCATATGCATTAGGCCGACCGTTACTGGCTCGACAAACGCTTCACCAGTCAGGCCATCAAATAGCTGGATCCGACCGTCGCGCGGCAACTTCGCCTCTTCTAGCCTGTCTGAGAGGTCGCTATCAGAGATATTGTCGTACGAAGGTACTGCAAACTTAGCGCCTAGCGCCTTAGCAAGTAGCCCTAGGTGCACCTCAAAGATCTGTCCGAGATTCATACGGCTCGGTACACCCATCGGTGATAGCAAGATATCTACCGGTGTTCCGTCTTCCATGTATGGCATATCTTCGACTGGCAAGACGCGTGAAACCACGCCCTTGTTACCGTGTCGACCTGCCATCTTGTCGCCGACGCCAATCTTACGCATCTCAGCGATGTAGATCTTTACTTTAGTAATCACGTCTGACTTCATCTCGTGGCCGGTCTCAGTTGTAAAGATTTTTACGTCAATAACCTTCGCGTTAGTGTTCTGTTTAAAGCGCTCTGATGTATCTTTTACGTCCTTTGCCTTCTCGCCAAAGATAGCACGAAGGAGTCGCTCTTCGCTGGATAGGTCTTGTTCGCCCTTTGGCGTGATTCGACCGACCAGCACGTCGCCTTCTTCCACCTCAGCACCAATACGCACCACACCGCTCTCGTCAAGGTGTCGCAGAGCATGCTCAGAAGCGTTTGGAATGTCGCGAGTCATAATCTCTGGACCGAGCTTGGTGTTGCGGATTTCAACTTCTACGTCTTTAATATTAATACTTGTTAATGTGTCATCTTCGACCAGTCGGCGACTCACAATCACCGCATCGTCCATGTTGTAGCCGTTCCATGGCATAAACGCCACGAGTAAGTTAGCTCCAAGCGCAACCTCGCCATCAGCAGTACTTGCACCTTCTGCCAACACGTCCCCAACCTTAACTATCTGTCCACGGCTTACAACAACTTTCTGGTTAATCGCGCGGTCATCGTTTGACTTACGGAAGTGAGTGATTGGGTATTGCTTAGTGTTCTTGCCGCTCTTCACCTCAACCATATTGCCATCCGCTTTGGTTACTTCACCATCTTCGGTCACGATCACCTGGCTACCAGTCGCCCTAGCAATTGCTTTTTCGACACCTGTACCTACTGACGGTGTTGATGGCCTGAGTAGTGGCACGGCCTGCTTCTGCATCGATGAACCTGTTAGAGCGCGGTCAATACGGTTTCGCTCTACAAATGGGA
Organism: Candidatus Saccharimonadota bacterium; assembly: GCA_009781895.1. Taxonomy (GTDB): domain Bacteria; phylum Patescibacteriota; class Saccharimonadia; order Saccharimonadales; family Saccharimonadaceae; genus WQUV01. The sequence continues at coordinate 25,786 of WQUV01000006.1, read as the reverse complement.
TCATCGCCGCAGATGAACCGAGGATCTGTGCATTTGAAGCATCAACTAGAGTGATCTCCTCTGCGCCGAAAAGTTCAGTTTTTGCAAAGCGTCGCGCGCCGATGCGCTCTTCTGTAAAGCGACCATCTTGATCAACTGGCGATTTGGCGTCAGCAATTACTTCATTAAACTCTTCTTCTGCATCCATATAAACAATTTCGTCAGTAATCTTACCATTCACAACACGACGGTACGGCTCCTCAATAAAGCCGTACTCATTGATGCGCGCGAACATCGCAAGATAAAGAACTAGCCCCACCGAACCACCTTCTGGTGTCTCGATCAAACAAATTCGACCATAGTGAGACGGGTGAAGATCTCGGACCTCAAGACCTGCACGCTCCCTAGTTAGACCACCAGGACCCATTGTCGATAAGCGTCGCTTGTGGGCGAGTGCCGCATAAGGATTAGTCTCGTCCATCATCTGGGACAGCTGGCTGGATGTAAAGAACTCACGTACCGCTGCAATCACCGGCCGTGGATTTAGGATATTGCTTGGAGTAGCTTCTTCTGGGTTGATGATACTCATTCGGTCCAGAGCATTGCGGTGCAGTCGCATTAGGCCGATACGGAACGATCGCTCTAGAAGCTCGCCTACTAGGCGGACACGGCGGTTAGCTAGTGAGTCTACATCGTCAGCTGGCGCCTGAGTATTGTTTAGGCGGATAATCTCACGCAAGATAGCCACAATCTCGTCTGGAGACAAGATGCGGTGCTCCTTGTCGTTCGGTACGGTTAGACCAAGGCGTCTATTTAGCTTATAACGGCCAACCCGCGACAAGTCGTAGCGTCGCGCATCAAAGAAGATATTATCAATTAGAGATTTTGCGTTCTCTGGGGTTGCATGGTCACCCGGGCGGATATTCTTAAAGAGCGCCATGTAAGCTTCGCGTGCGCTTGTGGAAGCGTCTTTATCAAGAGTTGCCGCAATGTAGCTCTGCTCACCGTTATCTACATCGCTGAAGGCTTCGCGGATCTTGTCAGCAGTCTCAAAGCCAATAGCGCGAAGTAACGTAGTTGCCGCAATTCGCTTCTTGCGATCGATACGCACATAGATTGCGCCATTCGCTGAAGTCTCAAACTCTAGCCATGCGCCTCGATTTGGCACGATCTTAGCGCCGTACAGGCGTCGTCCAGCGGTCGTAGTGTCAATCTCGGTGAAGAGTACACCGCTAGACCGTACTAGCTGAGAGACAATCACCCTCTCTGTGCCATTGATGATAAACGAAGCGCGGTCTGTCATCCATGGATAGTCCCCAAAAAAGATGTCTTGCTCTTTGACCTCGCCTGTCACCTTGTTAGTAAGCTCTACATTAACGTGGAGCGGGGCGACATATGTAAGCTCGTTCACAAGCGCGAAGCCGTCAGTGTGACGAGGCTCTTTAAAGTAGAAGTCTTTGAGGCGTATAGTCATCTTTTGACCAGAATAATCTTCGATTGTACCAGTCTCGGCGATTAGCTCGCTGAGTCCAGTTGTGATAAAGTCAGACCAAGAACGCGTATGATGCTCAATTAGGTCTGGGATCTCCAGAATCTCTTTACGCTTACTTAGCCATTCGCGCGCTGATGTTGCGTTTTTTACTTTCGCCATCTCTCTCCCTCTTCTCTCTTGTTGATAAGCGTATTAGAGATTCCCGCCGCCCACTAACCTCTTGCACTTCGCCTCTAGCGCAAAAAGTCGGCTCGTAGACCGCAACTCTCCTCTTCATACCATATTATCATATAGGATTGCAAATTACAAGATGTATTACGTAGTATTCGGTAAAAGCCCCCAATAGAATGTTGACTGCAAACTCTAGGGCTACCATTCTTCAGGCTGAACTTAAGTTCCGTGAACTTTGTTCGCTGAGTTTGCATGCAAAAATCCACCTTTTCAGGTGGAGTCTCGCATAATTCGGCATCTTGCTACTTTCCCGTTATCCAGTATAATCGCCGCAACTGGGCTTAACTGCTGTGTTCGGAATGAGAACAGGTGTTGCCCCAGCGCCATTGACACCGAGAAGAGGCGACCAGCCAAACGACCAAGCTCAATAAAGCTTGTCATCTCTTCTTGGCATCAATTATAGATGCTATAAGAGTAGAAATTAAGCCGAAGGAGTCAATTACCTATTATCGACCACGACAATACAATGAAAAGACAATGGAGTTATATTAGTACGCTTCGGCTGAATGTATTGCTACACTTACACCTTGCGCCTATCAACCAGATATTCTCTCTGGGCTCTCCTAGGGAAATCTAATCTTGAATATGGCTTCGCGCTTAATATGCTTTCAGCGCTTATCTCAACCGAACATAGCTACTCGGCACTGCCGCAGGTGGCGACAGCCGATACACCAGAGGTTCGTCCATCACGGTCCTCTCGTACTAGTGACAGATTTTCTCAAATTTCCTAACGATCATGCCGGATATAAACCGAACTGTCTCACGACGTTCTGAACCCAACTCACGTACCACTTTAACCGGCGAACAGCCGGACCCTTGGAAGGTGCTCCCCCTCCAGGATGTGACGAGTCGACATCGAGGTGCCAAACCGCGCCGTCTATGTGAACTATTGGGCGCGATCAGCCTGTTATCCCCAGGGTAACTTTTATCCGTGTGCGCTGTCTTTCCCACGTAAATAAGAACCGAAGTTCTAATACAGCGGGTCACTTGCTCCCACTTTCGTGTCTGATTGGGTTGTGGCCCTCACAGTCAATCTACCTTATGCGCATACACTATCACTACGATTTCCATCCGTAGTTAGGTAAACCTTGAACGCCTCCGCTACTTTTTAGGAGGCAACCGCCCCAGTTAAACTACCCGCCATGCACGGTCCTCTCGCCGGGTAACGGCTGAGAGTAAAGTTATCAAAAACATTCAGGGTGGTATTTCATCTTTCGTCTCCATAAATACTAGCGTATCTACTTCATAGACTTCCACCTATTCTACACAAAATATTCCTAATAACAATGCAAAGTTGTAGTAAAGCTCCATGGGGTCTTCTCGTCCTGGCATGATCAGACGGCATCTTTACCGCCAATGCACGTTCACCGAGGCCTTCGCCGAGACAGTTCCCACATGATTACTCCATTCGTGCAGGTCTGAACTTACCAGACAAGGAATTTCGCTACCTTAGGACGATCATAGTTATCGCCGCCGTTCACCGGGGCTTCAGTTCGAACCGTGAAGTTCTCCCCTTAACCTTCCGGCACCGGGCAGGAGTCAGCCCCTATACATCAGCTTTCGCTTTAGCAGAGACCTGTGTTTTTGCTAAACAGTTCCGTGGGATTCTTTAGCTGCGGCCCCATCACTAAAATGATGAAGTTTGCCACTAAGAATCAGTTAAATATCTCGTTGTAGAGCCGTCAACATAATTGGCTCTACCGAAGAAATCGATGCATAAAAAGATACTCATGTTAGCTAGAAAGCGAAAACAAAGAATTGGGCGATCGTATTTTACTGAGCTAGTCTTGAAAATGGAGGGGAGTTCGTACTGGTTGCACGACCCCCTCCGGCTCAAAGGTACGTTGCCTTGACGGCAACTTCGACATTACTGCGCCTCACACAAGCTGATTGACAACTAAAACCAGTGAATTCAATCACTTAGACTTCGTAGCGTTAACTACTTAATCTCGCTGTTCAAGCTTTATTTGCGTGTGGTAGTGTTATGAGGTTTAGGCTTGGGTGCAGCTACACCCGGCTTCGTGTCTTCACTCAGACACTACTCTGGATTCGCCTGCGGCTGCTCTGCTTCCCCCACGGGGCTTAATTAAGTACCCTCTACGGCAGACATTTTGGCCTACGGTATAGGCATAAAATATCTCTTAGGTTGACATCGCAAGCTCGCTTTTTGGCGTCCGCTACCCCATCTGCCGGCAATCGGTGCGCTACGGCTAATGATGCAGCGCTTCTACCTTAGCCCTGGCAATGGTTTGGCCTCTTCCGCTCCTGCTTTTTAGCTGACACACGGAATCACTCTTGTTTTGTTCCTGTCTAACACTATAGCACAGTAAAATACGATCGCATATATGATACAAATTCTCTATCTTTGCTTTCTAACTAACGAATAACCTATTATACACTCAATTTCTTCTACTAGAGTTTCTCTTAGTGGCAAATCTTTCCTCACCTTAGTGATGGGGCAGACCTTATTCCGAAGTTACGGTCGCTGATTTGCCGAGTTCCTTAGCGAAGGTTCTCTCGTAGGGCTTAGTCTACTCGACCCGAGCACCTGTGTTGGTTTGCGGTACGGTCAACTATAGTCACGCGTTAAAATTCTTTTCTAGTCAAGATATTCCCTAAAATCGCCACATTTCTGTAACTTTTACTCCCGAGCCTTCACTCGGTTGAACGGATATATACCAATAATCCGCTTTAAGTTCTTTCTTGCGCAAATTTAACAAACTATAATCGGTTCAGGAATATTAACCTGATGTCCATCGGCTACGCTGCTACGCCTCGCCTTAGGCCCGACTAACCCAGGGCCAATTACTGTGGCCCGTGGAAACCTTGCTCTTACGCCCGAGGGGATTCTCGCCCCTCTTATGGTTACTGATTCCAGCATTCTCACTTGATACCGCTCCACCAGACTTTCCAATCTGACTTCACCGCAATATCAACGCTCCTCTACCGCGCCATAAATAAATATGACACCCATGTCTTCGGTACAATACTTAGCCCCGTTACATTTTCCACGCAAAATCTCTTGATTAGTGAGCTGTTACGCACTCTTTAAATGAATGGCTGCTTCTAAGCCAACATCCTAACTGTTTAAGAAATTTCACTTTGTTTCCCACTTAGTATTGATTTAGGGACCTTAGACGATGGTCTCGGCTGTTTCCGTTTTGTGCAGCGAGCTTAGCCCCGCTGTACTGACTGCCGTGATTACACAGATGGTATTCGTAGTTTATTAGGAGTGGGTAGGATTGCTCCCCCCAGTTCCTTATAGAGCTCTACCTCCATCTGCTACTACACGACGCTAGCCCTAAAGCTATTTCGAGGAGAACCAGCTATCTCCGAGTTCGATTGGCATTTCACCGCTAACCACAGGTCATCGGGGCACTTTGCTACGTACTACCGTTCGGTCCTCCACTACCTGTTACGGTAGCTTCAACCTGCCCATGGTTAGGTCACCCGGTTTCGGGTCTAATCCTGCCGACTTGACGCCCTATTCAGGCTCGCTTTCACTATGGCTCCGTCAACTGACTTAGCCTTGCCGACAAAATTAACTCGCTGGATCGTTCTACAAAAAGCACGCCGTCACCCCACAAGGAGGCTCCGACACGTTGTACGCATTAAGTTTCAGGGTCTATTTCACTCCCCTCCCGGGGTTCTTTTCACCTTTCCATCGCTGTACTTGTTCGCTATCGATCATGTAATATATTTAACCTTGGCAGGTGGTCCTGCCGGATTCAAACAGGGTTTCTCGTGCCCCGTCCTACTTGAAATGACATATATAATTGCAAAAGTTGTTTTCGTTTACGCGGCTTTCACGCTATTTTACGTACCATTCCAAGTACTTCAACTAACAACTATGCACCCTATCCACTCAGTTTACGCTGTTGGTTTTTATGCTAAACTTGCAAAAATTGTAAGCTTAACATAAAAATTATGTTATTTCGCAACCCCTTTCAAGCATTGGCCGTAAAGCCGTACTCTTATATTGCTATAAAAGAACTTAAAAAGTTTAGGTTCCTCCCGTTTCGCTCGCCACTACTCCGAGAATTATTGTTTATTCTCTTTTCCTCAACCTACTAAGATGATTCAGTTCGGCTGGTTCCCATTCACAACTCCTATGTGTTCAGAGCTGGATAACTAGACTTGACTCTAGCTAGGTTTCCCCATTCGGAAATCTCTGGATCAAAGCCCGTTGTCGGCTCCCCAAAGCTTATCGCAGACTGCTACGTCCTTCATCGGTATTACATATCAAGGCATCCACTATTAATGCGCTTTTGTATCTTTTCATATGCATTGACGTGGCCAATAATTGATAATCAACTAAAAGCCTCCGTCTTAATTTCTACTCTAAATTGTAAAATTTCGTAAAATTGAGTCGCGAAGCAGACACCGATACGAATTTAAATACTGCCATCGCGTGAATATCGCGAACTCATAAGACCCAGCGGTTTAATCTCCCTAAACTTGGGTATCTATTGGTGAGTATAACACACCTAGCCGCCTAATACAAGGGATTTTCGTAAGATTCTTTAATTATTCTTCATCATCCGGCACACCACTATAGTTATAGTCGCCTTCAATCTCGAACGTCCAACCTAAAATCCCACCCATATCATATATATGATCATATCCAAGTTCCAGTAGCACCTCTGACGCTATTCTAGTCCGTCTCCCTGTTTGACAGTACAATATAATACGTGCACCCTTATCTGGCAGCTCGCTTAATGCTCGCTCGCGCAACTCATCATAGGGTATTAAAATCGCCCCAGGTATCCGTGCCCAGTCAAACTCCTCCTCTGTCCGCACGTCCAGCAAAACAAACGGCTCACCATCCTCCATCATCGCCTTACCCATCACTGCCGAGATCATCGTCGCTTCTGGTCGCACCACCACCTCAACTGGTTCGCGAGTCGCTATATTCCAGCCAATAAACACTACCAACCCCAACAAGACTACACCCGTAGCAATCATCAGTTTATTCATATGTATATTATATCACCCGCAATATGTCGGGTGGTCCTCTGATTGCTTTTTCATCACGAATATGATATAAATTAGGTATTATAAATCAAAGTTGGGAGTCGAGAGACGTTTGCACCACGAAAGGATTACATGAGTGATAGCGATAACGCTGTAGATACATCAGTAGAAGCCACAGAAGTTACTTCTGAGGCAGTAGAGGCTGTTCCTGCCGAAGAAGTAGTTTCTGAGACTCCAGCAGAAGAAAGGTTTGCCAAATCAGGCAAGCGCAGCAAAAAAATCACCGAGGAAGTAGCCGCCGAGACGGAGCGCAAGGCAAAAGTCGCCGAGAAGAAAGAGTCCGATGAAGCCGAAGCCGCAAAACCAGCAGGTGCTAAGCCTATCGCTAGGGCCAAGATTGAACGCCGTGGCAAAAACTACCAGAACGCCGTCAAGGGCCTAGACCTGACTCAAGCCTATGCGCCTAAAGTTGCGCTAGAGACCGCCATCGAAAGCTCATTCGTTAAGTTTGACGCTAGCGTCGAACTTCACGTCAACCTCGCAGTTGACCCACGCCAAGCCGACCAAAACATTCGCGCCACAGTCAGCTTGCCGCACGGTACAGGTCGCAAGATCGTCGTCGCTGCCTTCGTTTCAGACGACCAAGTCAAAGAAGCTATCGCTGCTGGCGCTGACATCGCAGGTGAAAGCGAAATCACCACAGCCCTCACTAAGGGCACAATCAACTTTGACGTTCTCGTAACCAACCCAGCTGGCATGCCAAAGCTCAGCAAATTCGCTCGCTCCCTCGGTCCAAAAGGCCTCATGCCAAACCCAAAGAGCGGTACCGTCGCAAACGACGTTATGAAAGCCATCAAGGACACCAAGGCTGGTCGCTCAGAGTACCGCGTCGACAAGCAGTCGATTGTCCACCTCCCTATCGGCAAGGTTAGCTTCGGCGCCGACAAGCTCCTCGACAACTACAACGCCTTCCTCGAGAGCCTCAAGAGCCAGAAACCAGCCAGCCTCAAAGGTGCTTTTGTCAAAAATATCACCGTTTCTACTACTATGGGCCCGGGCATCAAGGTCGAAAATAACGTCAACTAATACCTAGTTCGCTAAGATACCAGCTAGCCTCTGACTTGCAATTCAGGGGCTAGTGTGCTATAATACTGAGGAGTTGCCAAAGACAGTGGCTGCGAGAGTATATCTTGCTTAATTCGCCACCGAGGTCAAAATCTACTTTTTGATTGGCAATTGTTATTTAACAATCTAGCCAACTACATAACCAATATCAACCCAGAATAAAGAAGGGATTTCATATGGCGATTAGTCGTGATAAGAAACAAGAATTGGTTGCTGAACTCAAAAGCTCGCTCGAAAATGCCAAGATGACCGTTTTTGCGGCCTACGATGGCATGAGTGTGAAGGATTTACAGGAGCTACGCAAAGCTGCCCGCGCTGAGGGTGTCAACATCACTGTTGCGAAGAACCGCTTGGTTCGTGTCGCTATGGGTGAAGTCGAGCCATATAAGGAATCGAACCCAGATTTAACTGGTCAGCTCCTTTATGCTTTCTCTGACACCGACGAAGTGCTACCAGCTAGCGTGCTTGACAAATTCGCAAAAACTGGCGTCGCGCTTAAGATGCGTGGCGGTATCAGTGGCGACGGTAAAGTGCTTGCTGAGGGTGACGTTGTCGCTCTCGCCAAGCTACCAAGCAAAGATGTGCTTATTGGCCAGGTTGTTAGCCAGCTCTTGTCTGGCGTCAACGATTCGGTCAATGCTCTCTCGGGCAATCTACATGCCCTGCTTGACGGCGTCGAAGCTAAAGCAACCGCTTAATTTATATAAATCGAAAGGAATTACATGGCAGATGTAAAGAAACTCGCTGAAGAGATGGTAAAGTTGACCGTCTTGGAAGTAAATGAACTAAAAACCATCCTTAAGGATGAGTATGGTATCGAACCAGCTGCAGCAGCCGCTGTAGCAGTAGCAGCCGCACCAGCTGATGGTGGTGGCGCAGCAGCTGACGAGAAGTCAGAATTCAACGTTGTCCTAAAGGACGCAGGCGCGCAAAAGATCGCAGTCATTAAGGCTGTTAAAGAAGCAACTGGCCTCGGTCTTGGTGAGGCAAAAGCAATGGTTGATGGCGCGCCAGCAACCGTTAAAGAGAACGTCAAGAAAGACGAAGCAGAAGCTCTCAAGAAGACTCTTGAAGAAGCTGGTGCTACCGTCGAGCTTGCTTAAGTTACATTTGGCTAGATAACCGATTAAATATATCAACGGAAATCAGGCAGATCCATTCTCGCCTGATTTTCTTTTTCTTTATTTTAAGTCTCTCTTGTAAGAGGGGTTTTTTTGTGCTAGAGTAATTATATGGATTTCAAGGTACTAGGATTAGCGTTCCGCAACAAGACGATGCTCAAACACATCGCCTTTGTTTTGATCGCTATTGCCGTCTTCCGCATGATTGCTCAAGTCCCAATTCCTTTTGCTGATCCCGTCACTATGCGTCAAGCTATCGAGAATCAGCTCGGCGGCAGTGACTTCGGCAACTTCCTCGGCCTCATTACTGGTGGCGCGCTGGCCAATATGTCAATCCTCCTAGTCGGTATCGGCCCGTACATTTCTGCTTCTATTATTATCCAACTATTCACCAAAGCTATCCCCCGCTTCGAGGAACTCCGCCAAGACGGCGAAGCTGGTCGTCGCAAGATTAACCAATGGACCCGTATGCTCACCGTGCCCTTTGCGATTGTTCAGGCCGTCGCCACTCTCTTTGTCGTCCAACGCAGCGTACTCGAGACCGCCGTCACAGACTATTCTGGTGTCGGCGCTACCAACTGGGTCGTCGCCATACTAGCCATCGTTGCCGGCTCCATTATCTTGATGTGGATTGGCGAGCTCATCACCGAGCAAGGCATCGGCAACGGTATCTCCATGGTCATCTTCGCTGGTATTATTAGCCAGCTTCCTTCCATGGTTGCGACTCTCTGGGCGGTCATCACCCAGGGTGGCGAACTCAGCGTCTTTGGCTGGTTCACTCTTCCTATTAACGGCTTCGGTATCATGCTATCTCTGGGCCTCGCGATCTTTACTATCCTGACCCTCTATATGATTATCAAGATCAATGAAGCACAGCGTGTCCTCGTAGTTAATTACGCCAAACGTGTCCGCGGTAACAGCGTCTATGGTGGTGTGCGCTCCATATTGCCGCTGAAGCTTATAGCAGCAGGCGTGATCCCAGTTATTTTCGCGCTGGCATTCTTGTCATTGCCGTCCTTCATCGGTCAAGTTATGGTCTCTAGTGGCTGGAATGCCGAGCTTGGCGCTCGGCTCGTTGTTTGGTTCTCGACCCCTGACTTCTCTTCTTTCGCTACCACCTTCGGCCAGAAGATGATCTATCCTGCCGTCTATTTTGTGCTAGTTGTGGCATTCACCTACTTCTATTCCAGCATCGTCTTTGATGCCGACGAGATTGCCCGCAACCTACAACAGCAGGGTGGCTTCATTGACGGCGTTCAGCCAGGCACTAAGACTGCCAAATACCTCAAAAGCCTCCTCACTCGCCTCAACCTCTTCGGCTCGCTATCGCTCGGCCTCATCGCTATGCTGCCATTCGTTCTCGACTTCGGTATTTTCCTTATAACTGGCGCTTCTGGCACCAACCTCGCGATGTCAGGTACTGGCCTCCTCATCGTTGCGACCGTTGCTCTCGAAAACATCCGCTCTCTCAGCTCACGCGCTCTCATGATTACCTACGACGACCATCAAAACCTCCAAGAGAAAAATGAAGCAAAGCAAGCACGCAAGGCTAAAGCCTAGTACGCGTCAGGGTGGCAAGCCACGTAACGGCGTAGACCTGCCTCTAGCCGTAAAGTTAGGAGTCGGGATCGTAATCCTTGGCCTTCTTGGTGTCTTCTTCGGCCGCGTGGTCATCAATGAGCGAGCCTTGAGTGCCGACCTCGAATTCAACCCCCTCCCTTTAGCTGCCGAAGAGGTCTCTGACGACCCCATCCCGGAAGAAGAAATCATCAATCACTGCGAAAATGCCAGTCCCCAAGAACTCTGTCGCATTAGCCTACCCGCTATCGGCATCCCGAGCATGAAGCTCTCATCGCTCGGCACCACTCAGCGCAATGGCCGCACTCAAATCGACGTACCGAACAGCATCTATGTAGCTGGCTGGTTCAACGGCTCTGTCCGTCCTGGTGAGCGCGGCGTCACCTTCATCAGCGCTCATAGTAGCGCTGCTCGTCACGCACCGTTTAACGACCTGCATCGCTTGCGTCCTGGTGAGGAGATCATAGTAGAACGTGGCGATGGCAGTAACTTTCACTACCAAGTGGCCGCAATTTCGCGTCTCACTATCGCCGATGCTAACGTTTGGATTCGCAGCAATCTCGGTGCCCGCGCCAACGCCAATGCTGGCAACCGCAACATTCTTTACCTCATGACCTGCATTGGTGCCTGGAATCTCAACGAAAACACCATGAATGAGCGCTTACTCGTCCGCGCCTACCTGGTTGAGTGATCTTACTATAGACTGCTTCTTCTTTTTCTGAAGAAAAACCGAAATAGGTCTTGCTATCTGTTATAAGATGTGCTACAATGAAAGTGGTAATTTATGGCTAGTCAGAAGGAAGTTATAAAATTGACTGGTAAAATCGTCAAGGTTTTGCCAAGTGCACAATTTGAAGTGGTCCTTGAGAATGGCCATACGATTATTGCGCACGTCTCTGGTCGTATGAGAAAAAACTTCATTCGATTAGTGGCCGGCGATGCGGTAGAGGTTGAGTTGACTCCTTACGATCTAGATAAGGGCAGAATCAGCTACCGATATAATTAAATATAAACCATTTAAACGGGGAGAGAATGAAGGTTAGGTCAAGCGTTAAAAAAATTAGCCCGGACGACATTATTGTTCGTCGCAAGGGCATTCTTCGTGTAATCAATAAGATGAAACCAAAGAACAAGCAGAGGCAGGGTTAAATCATGGCACGAATTGCAAATATCACTCTTCCGAACGACAAGCAGATCTACATCGGCTTGACAGCAGTTTACGGCATTGGCATTAATACTGCAAAGAAAATCCTAAATGAACTAAAGATTGACACTGCGAAGCGGGTTAAAGACCTAACTGCCGCTGAAGAACAGAAGCTCAATGAATACATCGCTGCCCACATGACTGTCGAGGGCAACCTGCAGCGCATCGTTCAGGGCAATATCAAGCGACTTAAAGACGTTAACGCATACCGTGGACTCCGACACAAGTCGGGGCTTCCTGTTCGTGGTCAACGAACTCGCACAAATGCCCGCACTCGCAAGGGTCGAGCAATCGCCGTCGGTGGCGCACAACCAAAGGCAGCAAGCAAGACATAGGAGATGATGATGGCAGAAGATATTAAAGACACAACTATTGAGACCCCAACCGAAGCTCCAGAAGCTGCTGTTGTAAAGGTCGCCAAGAAGAAGGCGAAGAAGCGTGTTGTTTCTCATGGCCAACTTCACATTCATTCGACATTCAATAATACCATTATCACTGTTTCCGATCAGACTGGCGCTGTCCTAGCAGCTTCAAGCGCTGGCGCTAACGGCTTCCGCGGCTCAAAGAAAGGCACTGCCTACGCCGCTCAGGTCGCTGGCGAGAAGGCTGTCGAGAAGGCTCGCGCCAACTACGGCCTAACTACAGTCGACGTTTTCGTTAAAGGCATCGGCCTCGGTCGCGACGCAGCCATCCGCGCTGCTCTCTCGTTCGGCGTCGTTATTAACAGTATCACAGACCTTACACCACTTGCACATGGCGGTGTTCGTCGCAAGGGAGAAAGGAACCCATAATGGCACGCAATCGTACACCTATCGTTAAACAGAGCCGTCGCGAGGGTTTTGCCCTCTCCGAGAAGGCTATTAAGATCATGGCTCGACGCCCAGGAACCCCTGGTCCACACGGCAGTCGACCAAACAACAAGCCAAGCCTCTACTGCAAGCAGCTTCGCGAAAAACAGAAAGTTCGCCACCTCTATGGCTTGATGGAGAAGCAGTTCTCTAAGCTAGCTCGCACTGCTATGCGACGCCCAGGCATCGCTGGTGAGAACCTTCTAGTTCTTCTAGAATCCCGCCTCGACAACGCGGTCTTCCGCGCTGGCTTCGCCAACACTCGTCGCGCTTCTCGTCAGATGGTCGCTCACGGTCACTTCACTCTTAACGGCAAGCGAGTCACCATTCCATCAATCACACTTAAGGCTGGTGATGTTATCGAAGCTCGACCAAAGGCAAAGAAATCAAATGTCTTCATGGCAGTGGGTGCGAGCCAAGCAAATTGGCTCGATGTCAAACAGAAGGATCTTAAGTTCACAGTTGTCACGCTTCCAACACGCGCTGACATCCAAGACGAGATTCACGAACAATCAATTATTGAGTTCTATTCAAGGTAAAAGGGGGACAAAATGTCAAAAGCTATCTATAATCCAACTATGAGCGATATCAAGGATCATTCGCCGACTAGCTCGACGTTTACCATCAAGCCGCTTCAGCAAGGTTACGGCAACACTCTAGGCAACAGCCTCCGACGCGTACTTCTCTCAAGCATTCGTGGCGCAGCTGTTACTGGCGTCAAGATCGATGGCGCCCCGCACGAGTTCACCGCTATCGACGGCGTCAAAGAAGACATGGTCGATATCGTCCTTAATCTCAAGAAGCTACGCTTCAAGATGACTGACGACGAACAAGCTCGTATTTCGTTAAAGCAAACTGGCGGAGTTATCACTGGCGCGAGCTTCAAGCTCCCTACTGGCACCACTCTTGCTAACCCAGACCAGATCATCGCTACCATCGACGACCCAAAGAAAACTATCAGCATGGAGATCACCGTTGATTACGGCTGTGGCTATGAGCCAGTTGCCGAGACTGCTGAAAAGCGTAAGTCTACAGACCTCATCGCTATTGATGCTATCTATACTCCAGTACTTCGCGTCCGCTACCACGTGTCAGATGCGCGCATCGGCCACGACATCAGCATGCAGCAGCTCGAGATGACCGTCGACACTGATGGCACTATTAGCCCACGTGAGGCTTTCGAAGAAGCAGCAGCTATTTTAATCAATCAATACACCGCCCTCGCTGGGTCAACTCGAGTCGAAGGCATGATCGCCCCAGGCACTGACGCAGCTAACGAAGCAAGCTTCCTGGCAACTCCTGTTGAAGACTTGAGCCTATCTGTCCGCACCACTAACGCTCTAGTCAACGCCGACATCCTAACAGTCGCTGACCTTCTAGCACTAACCGACACTGAGAAACGAGAGATTCCTGGCTTTGGTGCGAAGGCACAGGAAGAAGTTGAGAACAAAATGAAAGAATTGGAGAAACAAGATGCATAGGCACGGATATAAGGGCCGCAAGCTTGGACGAGAGGCTGGTCAGCGCCTCGCGCTAATGCGCAGCCTTACCGTTGCGCTCATCCAGCACGGCGAAATCACTACTACTCTAGCTAAAGCTAAAGAACTACGACGCAGCTTCGAAAAGCTAGTCACCCTAGCGAAGCGTGGCGACCTACATTCACGACGACTGCTCACTTCGCGCATTGGTAACCTGCAGGCAGCAAACGCCCTCATGGACACCATCGTCAAAGACGTTAAGCGCGACAGTGGCTACCTTCGCATCACCCGTGAAGGCTTCCGCCGTGGCGACAACGCTGAAATGGCGCGTATCGCCTTCGTAGACAGTATTTCTGCCTATACGACAGATGCTAGCGAAACACCTAAAGCCGCTCCTGCTGAGAAGACATCTGGCGCAAAAGCGACTAAGAAGGAGAAGAAATAATGAAACTTTTTAAGACTTTCTCACAGAAGCCAGCAGAGATTGAGCGCACTTGGTACGTAGTTGACGCCAGCGAGAACTCAATTGGTCGCGTCGCAACTGTCGTCGCTAATCTAGTATCTGGCAAGACTAAGACGACCTTCACTCCGCATGTCGACAACGGTGACTATGTGGTTGTCATCAACGCAGCTAAAGTCGGCGTTACTGGCAGTAAGCTCACAGACAAGAAATACTACCGCCACAGCGGCTATATCGGCAACCTAAAGGCTAAGTCACTTGAAGACCTACTCCGCAGCAACCCAGAACGCGTCATCGAAGAAGCCGTCAAGGGTATGTTGCCGAAGAACAAACTTCAGGCTGACCGTATGGCTCGACTCAAAGTCTTTGCAGGCGCTGAGCACGCTCATACCGCGCAGACACCAAAGAAAGTAGAGGTTAAATAATTATGGCAGATCGATACACTTATGGCATTGGCCGCCGCAAGTCGGCAGTCGCAACCGCTCGTGTTTTCAAAGGTAAGGGTAATATCACCATCAACGGCAAGCCAGCTGCTGAATATCTAAATGACAACAAAGCTATGCTCGAAGAGCTAGAGCAAGTCTTTACCATCTCTGGCAAGAAAGACCTAGATGTCACTATCGTTGCTCGCGGTGGCGGCACTAGTGGTCAACTCGATGCAATCCGCATGGCAATCGCAAAAGCTATCGTCACCGAAGCTGCCGATCTACGCCCAGTCCTCAAGAAGGCCGGCCTAATGAAGCGCGACAGCCGCGAGAAAGAACGCAAGAAATACGGTCTACGCTCTGCCCGCAAACGCGAGCAATTCAGCAAACGCTAACCCCGCCCTATCGCACCACCATAATAACCCGACTTCTCGGGTTATTATTATAGCTCTATGTATTAGGCTGTCCAGCTTCCAGCCATTTAGATGCAGGGCTAGGCAAAGTCGAGGAGCGCACGGAACTATATCTAGCATACAGTGAGTACGCACCGGAAACTTTAACAACGCCCTGCGCTAAATGGAGAAGCTTCTCACTTAGAGTAGAGTTTTCGGAGCTCGCCCACAACCTTATCCATCCGCATACGACCTCTGATATCATCCTGTACAAACTGAGTATTCAGACGCTCCACAAGTTGCGCGTTGTCTTTATGTTGGATCTTCAGCACATCAATCTGCTGCGCTAACTCTTCGTCGGTCACGGCAATCTTCATCGCTACAGCTAGCTCATTTAAGACTGAGAGCATTTCAGCTCTTGTCCTTGCCTGAGTCTCAACCAGCTCCCTTGGTGCGCCTGGTGACTGCTGCTCAATCTCTTGCATCATTCGGGTCACAACGCCTTCTGGCATTGTTATCTTACTCTTCTTTACTAGTTCCTGCACTAGAGCGTCAACATGTCGATCATCTGCTTCTGTCTCAGCTACTCGCTCGCGGTTATGTGCCACTTCCGACTCAAATGATTTGAGGTCTGGGAATCCCATAGTCTTCGCGAAAGCATCGTCAACTGTGACACCCGAACCTTCCTCAACCCTATGGAGCTTGATCTCAAACTGCACCTTCTTGTTCGCTAAGTGAGCATGGTAGTCTTTAGGGAACCTCAGATCGATCACGAACTCTTCACCCGCTTTGTGTCCTACCACTTTCTCTTCGAAGCCTGGCACGAACATATTTGAACCTAGCTCTAATGCAAAATCTTTACCTGCGCCACCTTCAAACGGTGTGCCGCTCTCCTTGCCCAGGAAGTCCATAATCACTCGGTCGCCGCTCTTTGCTACTCGCTTCACTTCTTTCCAGGTGCGATTTCGGCCTGCCATAGACTTAATGAAAGCTTCAACCTCCTCTGCCGATACTTTTTCTGGTTTTGGTCGCTTTGCTTTGAGGTTCTTGTAGTCGCCCAGCTTCACTTCTGGCATTAGGTCAGCTGTCGCCTTATACTCAAACGTCTCTGCTGGCACAAATTTCACTACGTCAACTTCTGGCTGATTTGAAAAGTGAACCTTATGCTCACGCATTGCGTCTAGTAGCGTACTGCGCACCATAAGTTCAGTTGTATGTTGAATCAAGGCATTCGGATCTAACTGGCGCTCTACAGCATACAGTGGTGCCTTACCAGGGCGATAGCCCTTCACCTTCACGTCCTTCGCCAAGAACTCCACGGCAGCCTTATGAGCCGCTTCAATCTCTGGCTTGTCCAATACCACCCGTAGCTCTACTCGCCCACCATCTAATTTCTTCATCTCTGATTTCATCAGACGACCTCCTTAAAATAATTTTAAATTAACTAGTTTTTCTTCTGTTTGACTTCGTTTCGACCGAGGTTCTTCTTAGTCTCGGTGTAAGTCACGTGCTTACGGAGCACTGGATCGTACTTACGGAGCACTAGCTTGTCTGGAGTGTTCATTGTGTTCTTCTTAGTATAGTAAGTTCGGTTACCGCTCTCATCGCTAACCAAGCCTACTAGTTTTCGCTTTGTATTATTCTTACTTGCCATATTATGCCCCTATTACGTGTCCTTTTCTCCCCTTATTATATCACACCCCCTCTCTAGAATCAAGATTTCCGCCCCCGATATGATATAATACACTCATATATTCTAAGGAGGATTTATGGAAGGTGCAGCACAAGAAGACTATGGAAACTGGGTGATCTGTCAAAGCTGCTCGGGTCCTATTAGTGGTCCACAAGCCCTAGATAAGGGTACCAACGAAAACGGCACGCCTAATGAAGAATACTGCATTTACTGCTTCAAGGACGGCGTTTTCACCAGCAATATGACCCTCGACGAGATGATCGCCGACAGCGTCAACTACGCCGAAATGGCTGATCTTAGCAAAGAGGAAATGCTCGAGCACGCCCGAAAAACTCTTCCGACCCTCAAGCGATGGAAGCAGGCATGAGCAAAAAGCTATTCTTGAGTCTTGCATTCATGCTGACTATTGCGCTCGGCATCGGAGCTTGGTTCTTCGTTTCGCACGACCGAAACGACAACCAGCACACCGAAGAACGCATCGCCACTTCTGACATGCGCCGTTTTCGCGAAGAATTCGAAGCTCTCAACGGCCAGCCAAACGCCGCTGGTACCCAAACAATGCAGACTGTCTCTATCCCCGAGTTCAATCTCGTAAATTATGCCACACCAGAGCGCATCCTCGAGATTGTTGAGTCTGGTACTGGATTGATCTTCTTTGGCTTCCCGCAGTGTCCGTGGTGCAGACAGATGGCGCCCCTCCTAATCGACGTAGCGCTCGCGCAAGGCATCGACACCATCTACTACATAGATATGACTACTATTCGCACCACCTGGCAAGTCCAAGACGGTCAACCTGTCATGACCAATCCTGGGCACCCTCGGTATCAAGATCTTCTTGTTGCCTTTCGTTCTGTAATCGAGCCAATGGACCTCAACCCCTTCCATATTACCGATACTGACGGCAACCGCTTCGACACTGGCGAACTCCGCATCTTCGTCCCGACCGTGATAGCAATTCGTGACGGTCGGATCGTCGACTCCCACGTCTATACTGTCCCCGCTTCCATACCTGGCAATCCGTACGGTAATCAATGGAACCCTCTCGCTGAGGACGAGATTCGCTATCTCCGCACTATTTACGAACGCGTTATTCGCTCTACACTTGGCGTCACCACCTGCCCAGGCGCCGACGTCGACTCCGCTTGCTAGCTATCAAACACCCCACATCTGATATAATCAGATCATGAAACGAAACACGGGAGATACTTCGCAAGCTTGGCGCTTGGTTTGGGGTACTTATGGCCGCTACAAAGCCTGGTGGGGCGCTATGAGTCTCTCCATCTCCTTCCGTATTGCTAAGATCGTCCTTATGCCACTCTTCTCTAGTCTTATGCTTGGGCGCATGGCAATGGGTGACTTTCGTGGCGCTCTCTACTTCGCTCTCGCCTATGCTGCGATGTCTTTTGTCCACGGCGTTGCCGCTCCTCTCGGCTATTATTACGCCACCAAGGTCGAACATATCGGCTATCGTATTATCATGAATAAGCACTTCGACAAGCTCGTCCAGGCCGACGTTGAGTATTTCGCCAACAATAAGACTGGCCAGCTTGCCGCCCGCGCCCGCAGTCTCGGCGACAGTGTTCTCGACCTCCTCCGCTTCATTCGCCGTCGCTTTTCTGAAACCGTCATCGCTATCGTCCTACCAACCATCATTATCTTCACCCAAAGCTGGCTAATCGGCCTGGTAGTCGCCGCTCTCGGCATCAGTCTTATATTTTACGCCAAATGGTCAGCTAAATATCTCCAACCAACTCGTCAAAAAGCTCGTGACACCTACCACGAGAACACTGGCATCATCTCCGACATCATGATGAATATCATTGCCATTCGCGCCGCCGCCCGCGAAAGAGATCTATCGCGCCGCATGGAAAAACGCTGGGACCTCGAAATCAAACACTTTCTCCGTAAGCATTTTCTAACCATACGTCTCGGCCTAGGCAAAGAACTTGTCGGCTTCCTCTTCTTTTCTTCTGCCGCTCTCCTCGTCGTCTGGCAAGGCTACACCAGCGCCATCTCGCTCACCGCTGCCATCCTTATCATGCAATACCTAATGACTATTCTCGTCGGCTGCTACAGCTTAAATGACGACATCGAAGACATCTCCGACTGCATCGACAAAATCCAGCCCGCCGCCGAGTTTATGGAGCGCCAAAATAAAATCGTCGATAAGCCAGGTGCCAAGACTCTTAAAAAGATCAGGGGCAACATAGAGCTTTCTCACGTCACTATGGGCTATGAAGGCAATAAAGTCTTCAGGAATCTCTCATTACAGATCCCAGCTGGTCAGAAAGTTGGCATCGTTGGTGTTAGCGGTGCTGGTAAGACTACTCTTGTCAAGCTGATTATGCGCTTTGATGATGTCGAAAGCGGCAAAGTTATGATCGACAGCCTCGACGTTCGTAATGTCAAGCAAGACTCTTTGCGTCGCAATATGGCCTACGTCCCCCAAGGACCCCTCCTGATGCACGACACTATCGACGCAAATATCCGCCTCGGCAACCCAAAAGCCACCAGAGAACAAGTCTTAAAAGCCGTTCGCGCCGCCCACCTCACCGACCTCATCAAAACCCTTCCTCACGGACTCGATACAATCGTCGGCGAACGCGGCATCAAGCTCTCTGGCGGACAAAAACAACGCGTAGCCATTGCTCGTGCCATGCTCCAAGGTGCGCCAGTCATGATACTTGACGAAGCTACCTCCGCCCTTGACAGCGAAAGCGAAGCTATCATCAAAGACTCCTTCAAAAGCATCTTCCGCAATAAAACAGCAGTCGTCGTTGCCCATCGCCTTTCTACCCTCCGCGACATGGATCGCATTATCGTCCTCGCGGGCGGCAGAATAGTCGAAGACGGTACACACCTAAGCCTCGTCCGCCGAGAGGGCGTCTATGCTAAAATGTGGAAACGCCAAAGTCAGTTCGAAGATTAGCTAGCACTAAGCTTTCGCTCACTAGGTAACCAGAAAGACGTGCTTACTTTGCAAATCCACCCCTAGTATGCTATGATATGGCAATGAAGCTACTGATTGTCGAGAGCCCCGCCAAGGCCAAAACCATCGAGAAATACCTTGGCAAGGACTATAAGGTCATGTCCAGCGTTGGTCATATTCGCCAAATCGCTGCTGGCAATAGCGCTGTCAAGCCGAAAGAAAACTTCTCAGTAGAATACGAAGTCTCCCCCGACAAAAAGACCGTCTTAAACGACCTAAAGAAAGCCGTCGCTAAAGCCGACGAAGTCTTACTCGCAACTGACGAGGACCGCGAAGGAGAAGCTATCGCTTGGCACCTACAAGAAGTCCTCAACCTACCAAAAGACACTAAGCGCATCACCTTCCATGAAATTACCGAAGGCGCCCTCAAGGCCGCCGTCGCTAACCCTCGCACGGTCGACGACAAAATGGTCCAGAGCCAGCGCGCCCGCCAAGTTCTCGACCGTATCGTCGGTTTTGAGCTATCCCCTGTCATCTGGAAAAAAGTCCCCGGCGGCAAGAGCGCCGGTCGTGTCCAAAGCCCAGCTGTTCGCCTCATTGTCGAGCGCGAGCGCGAAATCGAAGCTTTTGCCGCAAAATCCGCATTTAAGGTAGCTGGCCTATTCGAACACGGCAAGGATGAGATCAAAGCCGATCACAAAACCAAGCTAGAAGACGAAGCCGAGGCTAAGAAGTTCATGGACAAAGTCCTGGAGCGCGAACAAAAAGGCGCCAAATGGTCCATCACTGACGTCAAGAACACCACAGGCAAGCGCTCGCCTGCTCCGCCTTTTACCACCGCCTCCCTCCAGATCGAAGCCAACAACAAGCTTGGCTATTCGGCTAAAACTACCATGAATGCCGCTCAAGCCCTCTATCAAGCTGGTTTTATCACCTATCACCGCACCGACTCTACTAGTCTCTCAGGTCAGAGTATCGCCACCATCCAGCATTATATTACTGGTGAGTTCGGCGAGCAGTACAGTAAAGTCCGCCAATTCACCAAAAAAGCCAAGGGCGCCCAGGAGGCCCACGAAGCCATTCGCCCAACCAACGCCGCTCAGGAGGTGGCGGGTAAGACCGACTTCGAAGAGCGCCTCTACAACCTAATTCGTCGTCGCACTCTAGGCTCTCAAATGGCCGACGCCGAAGTCGCCAAAACCACCTACACCATCTCGGACGGCGAAGTCGAGCTCGAAGCAGTTGGCGAAGTCGTAGTCTTTGACGGCTTCCTCAAGCTTTACGATGGCGGTAAGGTCAATCACCTCCCAGAATTATCGATTGGCACTAGCCTGAGGTTGATCAACCTCACCGCTCGCCAAACCTTCGACAATCCACCAGCTCGCTACACCGAAGGCTCACTCGTCAAGAAACTCGAAGAGCTCGGTATCGGCCGACCGTCTACCTATGCCTCGATCTTGAGTACCATCCAAGACCGCAATTATGTCAAAAAGGGCGAAAGCGAAGGCAAGCCGCGCGAGATCAAAATCCACGAATTAAAAAACGGCAAGCTCCACGAGCGCACTGAAACCGAAAAAACCGGTGCCGACCGCGGTAAGCTCCTGCCAGAGCCAATCGGCGAAATCCTCACCGACTTCCTCGTTGCTCACTTCCATCAAGTCGAAGACTATGGCTGGACCGCCCGCATCGAAGAAGAGCTCGACCAGATCGCCGAAGGCGACAAAACCTACCTCCAGGTCTTAAATGCTTTCTACGACCCATTCCATAAGCTCGTCGAAAGCTCCGACGACATCGAGCGCTTCAACTCAGCCAACCTCCTCGGCGTCGAGCCAAAGACTGGCCTTAATATCTATGCCAAGATCGGGCGAAAAGGCCCCTACCTCCAGCTCGGCGAAAGCGAAAAGGGCGGCGAAAAACCCCGCTTCATGCCAATCCCGCGCGGTCGCGACCTTAAAACCGTCACTTTCGAGGAAGCTCTTGAAGCCTTCGAGAAGCCATCTCTACCCCGTGCCCTAGGCGAGATTGACGGTGATGAAGTCTTCGCTTCTGACGGTCCATTCGGCCCATACCTCAAAGCTGGCAAGCTCAATGTCACCATCAAAAGCGAAGATCCTTACACTATCACTTTTGATAAAGCCAAAGAACTAATCGCAGCCAAAAAGGCCAGTATCATCGCTGACTGGGGTGACGTCTCGGTTGTCATAGGCGCCTACGGCCCATACGTCAAGGGCCCAGGCCGCTTCAATAACGCTAAAATCCCGAAAGACACTGACCCAAAGACTATCACCGAATCTGTCGCCCGCAAAATGCTCGAAGACAAGCCTGCCAGAAAATCTTTCCGACGCAGCAGCTCTAAAAAATCAAGCGTCAAATCTACAAAGTCCACATCCAAGAAAGCCACCACGCGGAAAAAGCCAGCCACTAAGAAATGATCTACTACGAAGTCGCTCCCAATAAAGTATTTAGAGCGGGAGCGGGGGTATTGACCTATAGCTCTGATACGAATCTCCCCATCGGCACCCTGGTCGAGATTGAGCTTGGTCGGGCTAAGGTTATAGGGGTCGTGGCGCGCGAAGTTGATCAACCTGAGTTCAAGACCAAACCCATCGTCCGCACCATCCACGACACTCCGCTCCCACCTCACCTACTAAAGTCCGCCGATTTCCTGCACGAATATTATGCCACCGAAATGCCTGTCGTCTGGCAAACTATTTTGCCTGCTGGGCTTACTGGTAGGGTAGCAAAAACAGTTCCTTCCGATGTGTTGCGAGGTGAAGTCTCCGGGGGAGACAGAGGGCCGCTAGGCCCTGCAGTTTCACAGAGGAAGGAAGCTGGTTTCGCATACCCTCCATTAAATCCCAGTCAGAAAAAGTCACTACAAGAAATCCGTGACAATCCAAACAAGACAATATTGCTCCGCGGCATCACCGGTAGCGGCAAAACCAACATATATTTACATTTAATACTCGAGCAACTCAAACTCAAGAAATCCAGCATCCTACTAGTGCCAGAAATCGCCCTTTCCGCCCAGCTCATCAGTGAGGTCCAAAAATACATCCCTAACGCGATACTAATCCACTCCAAGCTCACTCCTGCCAAGCGTCGCAAAATCTTCACTCAAATCCTAGAAAACAAAGGGCCTCAAATAATCGTCGGCGCTCGCTCTGCTCTCTTCGCCCCAGTCCGCAATCTCGGTCTCGTCATCATTGACGAATGCCATGACAATTCTTACCATCAGGATCAAAACCCTAAGTACTCAGCGCTACGCCTCGCCTCCCATATTTCACCTCGAACTATCCTCGGCTCTGCCACCCCAAACATCAGCGACTACTACCTTGCAGAAAAGAAAGACGCCATCGTCCACCTCACAGAAAAAGCTAGAGATACTGCTTCTGCTCCCAACCTCTTCTTCGTCAATCTCACCGACCAGGCAGCTCTTCGCAAACACCGCTTCCTCTCCGACCCCCTACTCGATGCCATCAAAGACAATCTTGAGCGTGGCGAGCAAACCCTCATATTCCATAACCGCCGCGGCTCTGCTCCTGTCACCCTCTGTCAGAGATGCGGTTGGCAAGCCCTCTGCCCTGAGTGTTTCTTGCCCTTCACTCTTCATCTCGATCAGAGAAAACTCCTCTGCCATACTTGCGGGCACCACCAGCCCGTCCAAACCTCTTGCCCCGACTGCAAGTCCGCCAACGTCATCCATAAGGGCACTGGCACCAAGATGATTGAGGTAGAACTCACCAAGATCTTCCCCGAAGCAAAGATCGCCCGCTTTGACAGTGACTCATCCGCTGCCGAAGCCATGCCCGCCCAGTACGACCGTGTCAAGTCTGGCGGTGTCGACATTATCATCGGTACTCAGAGTATTGCTAAGGGCTTTGACTTCCCCAACCTCACCTTAGTTGGCGTCATCCAGGCTGACAACGGCCTCATGATGCCTGACTTCTCAGCCGAAGAGCGCGCCTTCCAACTACTCAGCCAGGTGGTCGGCCGAGTCGGTCGTAACGAAAAAGTCTCTCGCATATTTATCCAATCCTACCGACCCGATCACCCAATTGTTCGTTTTGGCGCTACTGCCGACTTTATCAGTGCCGCGCCTGCACTTCTTGATTTCCGTAAAAAATCGCACTTCCCGCCCTTCTGCTTCCTTCTTAAGATCACCACCGTCCAAAAGACCGAAACAACCGCTATACGTAAAGCTCGCGAACTCCGCAAAACTCTACTCACCAAATACCCCGACCTCCTGATATCACAACCAACACCAGCTTTCTACGAGCGAGCCCACAATACCTACCGTTGGCAGATCATCATAAAAAGCCAACGGCGTGCCGATCTTCTCCAAATCGTCCATGACCTCCCGCCCGAACTTCGCTTTGAGCTTGATCCGCCATCACTGCTGTAAAATCGCGCGAGCATAGCACAAACACAGAGGCAGCAAGCACTCTATGCTCTCTAACTTCAAGAATGTCGACAGGTCTGCCACAGCTGCCAAGCGCAGAACCTTGATATGGTTCGCCGTATATATATCGCCATGCCCACCATTCACAGAGAGAGCAAAAGCATGATCGTGCGACGAAAACACATACTCCGCCCCCACCTCTAGTGCTTCACCATGATTATCGTGCGTCAGATTTAGCTGTACACCCATAGACTGTGCAATCTGCAAATAGGCCCATAATGTTACCGCTTGGTGATTTGGCCCATGCTCGAGCTCGACCAAAACCTGCCGTAAAACTTGAAAGAAATATGCGTCCGTATGATCGCGCGTTACTCGTTGTAATATCTTAATAATGTCCGCGGCCACTTCCATCGCAGCAAGGTCATAAATAATCTTTTCATACAAATATTGCGCTCGCGACGACTGTACCGTCCCCAAACCCTTCCCTAGCCGCACCGAAACCTCATTCAGTGTCCAAGGCTCACAGCCGCCACGCAGCTTCGACTTCTCCTTCCGCACCCCTCGCGCGATCGCCGAAACAACTCCTTCTGGTGTCAAGAAATGCACAATTCGATCCGCCTCGCCGTAATTCGTCCGCGACAGAACTATCGCTTGCCCTTTGTACTCACGCCCACCTATACTACTCGACATATCGCCCTGCTAATCGTCTTACTCTGTCAGGCGTCGCCTCTCTAGTTGGCAGAACCTCGTCTATATTGTATGTCTCCATATCAATCTCTAACCCTACATCTGCCATCAACACAATCGGTATCTTTGCTAGCTCCTTGTCGCTTGCCAGCTCATGCAGCAAAGCCGCGCCGTTGACCGCTGGTAAAGCATAGTCCAAGAATACTAATTTCGCCCCATCCAGCGCGTCTAATGCCTGAAAGGCATCTTTGGCTATACAAACCTCCTTATCGCCTAGGCTCTTTGCTATCATTTCACCCCGCAAGTAATCCGCCGTCACCACTAGCACCATAATGACACCTGCCTACTCTCTGCCAACTCAATAAAGAATGAAGCGCCATCTATGTGCGAGGTGGTCAATAATTCCGCTCCCATCGCTTGCGACAGTTCATGAATCATTAAAAACGCCGCCCGCGACCTTGGCCTTAGTGGCAATGTCCGCCCAGCCTCATAGGTGAAATTACGCGGGAGCGCTGGCCCAAAGTCTCTCACTCCCAACTGCACGCGCCCACGCGTCCCTCGTGCAAAGACCCGTCCAGATCGTGAAAACTGCAAGCTCTCCGCGAGCAGCGAAGACAGAAAGCACTTCACAACTCGCCTATTTACATCTACCAACAGCTGCCTCTTCGGCGTCTCTACCTCTGGTCGTTCATTTACCAGTCGCCAAAACTGCCCAAAGTCCTGCCTAACCTCTTCCACCACTCCACGCACCGCTACTGGTTCCGACGT
>WQUV01000005.1 GCA_009781895.1 Candidatus Saccharimonadota bacterium | reverse complement strand
TTTTCCTGCTCATTATAGGTAATCTCTTTGATTCTAGCCTCAAAAGCGACAGTATCTAAACTGCAAAGTGTCTGTCGGATTTCATGAAAGTGAGCCCTGAATAAGACCACGAGTGGGAGCCAAGCATAAACATTATGTGTGAATAGGGGCGAGAGCCCCTGTTTCCTATCTGTAAAAAAGTTCTAAACTTGTCCGATGCGAGTCTAAGCCTGGAGCCTTTTGTGCTATGATATATGTATCAGCATGATATATAAGTTTGATGGATGCTTATTGCAAGAAGGTATGGGCAGCAAGTTGAGACAATCTATGCTCCCAGAAGAAGTGGGGAGTTTCGCTGAGTTTATAGGGATACTGCAGCGTATGAAAAAGGATATAGAGCAAAGAGAGTAGGCGAAGGGCTCTAAGGTTACTACGGACTAAGACCACCCCAGCAGCTTTAACACATCTGTCATCTTCGACTCAATGAAATCTACTCTACTATCTATTTCGTTCTGCGGTATGGAGACTAGGCCAAACATCTTGGTGGTATCTTCTATATATCCTCGGACTCCGCCGAGTGGTGGGAGTTTGTCAGATCGGCGTTTTGAGATTATTAGCTTATTGCCGTCAATGTATCCTTGTACTCCCAGCGCCCTATAGCCAATGCATAGTTTTGCGATGTTGTTTAATAGATCTGGGGCTTTATCGAGTTCAGCATCAGCCAATGATTTGATGGTTACTATATCCATGGTGTATCGGTCGGAAAAACCCTCGTCTTTGGGTGCTGGTTGATCCTTCTGCACGGTGATTACTTTAACTTTTTCTTTAGCCGATGGATGAAGCCTAATTCTCTGATATGGGTGGACGGTCTTGGTGTAGTAGCTTTCTATTTGCGTACCTAGCTTCTCCGCGTCATTGATAAGATTCTTTGCTTTAAGGTCGTCTATGCTCATGTCGGGGAATATCTTTAGGCCACGGATGGAGCCACAGGCATCCGAGAAGTCTTTTGTAGCTGCCTTGCTCAACATAGAGATGAATTTGCCGCAAGACTCTTCGTTCCGTCGGGAGATATTTCGCATGGATACCATAAAGGCATCCTTAGAGGCGTCATAGAGATCCTCTACTTCGGTTAGCTTACATAAGTCTCCCCCAAGCTCATGCCACACCATGATGTGGAAGAGGAAGATTAGGTCGTGCTGTATAAGCCGACGAAAGGCGATATCGAGATCGGTTAGCATGTATCTACGGGTCTTATCTTTGCCGAAGAACCTCTTCTCTATTTCGAAGATGGTGTTTTCTGCTTTCTTTCCCATATACAATAATTATAGCATTCAACTTTGCATGCTGGAGAAATCTAGGCAGACTCTTTAAGTCGGATCAGAAGTGCAAAAATACCATGGATATGGTAAAACTCTTGACAATGAGCCTCAAATGTGACCAACATTGGGAAGTAGTATGTATATACTTAGCTACCAGCAACTATTGGGCGCCAGCCATAAGGTTCTCCTGGCGAAGTCGTTCTGTTAAAGGCAAAGACTCCCTAATTCGGGTTGCCGTCTGGGTTGGAGCGACTGCTAAAAGTAAGACTCCAGATGCCGCCAGTGAGGTCGAAGCCAAAAGAGCGTTATTATGTCAAAAAATAGCAAAAATACTTGTTTTTGGAATAAAAGTGTGCTAAAATGTTAGTATCAGTAAGGGGAATAGGTATGCGACTACTAAGTTTTAGTGTGGCTAATTATCGCTCGTTTTTTAACGAGCAAACTATTATTTTTGGTGTTGACGGCAACAATGTTGATGCTGTTTTTGGTGCCAATGGTTCTGGCAAGACCAACCTTTTCCTTGCTTTGACCTTTTACCGCAATTTCATACGAATGTCTACAAGCTACGAAGGGCAAACTATGGCTCACGATAAGTTCTTGCTGAACAATTCGGCAGGTAGTAAGCTGACATCTTTCTCGGCGGAAATGCAGACTGAGAAATATGTTTATAAGTATAGCTTCTCGATAGGTGGCAAGGACATAGAGGATGAATATCTGCAGAGAAAGACCATACTTAAAAGTAGTTCATACTCTACGGTGTTTCGTCGCAACTCTATGGATAAGGGTCGTTTTAATGAATATGGTTTTACAAACGAGCTACTTAAAAGCACGAGACAGGATGCTTTAATCCTGACAAGGGCATGGGAGAGCAATAACAAAATTGCACAAGAAGTTTTTGAGTGGCTATCATTTTTTAATCCTATGAGTGGCGGACAGCCGATTGGCGAGACCGCACAAAAGATAATAGAGGATGAAGGCTTTAAGGTAAAGGTTCTGGACCTGCTGCGACAGGCCGATTTGTCTATACAAGATGTGACCGCGTCACCCATAAAAATGCCAGACGACCTGTACGGCGATGTAGCATTAAAGAATGAGTTTAAGGCTATGCTAAGTAAGTTTAGCTATGATGTTACGACTACACATTTGGTCCACGACGAAAGTGGAAAAGTCATTGGCGCCAAGTCTCTATCAATGGCACGCCAAGAGTCTACAGGCACAAAACGCATCTTCGAGCTGGCATACCCGCTAATAGACGCGCTTGAGAACGGCAAGATTTTATACATAGACGAGTTTGAGACTGCTCTACATCCGCAGGAATGCTTGTTTATCGTCAGGTTGTTTTCTGGCGAGCAAAACACTGCTAACGCACAGCTAATCATAAACACCCATAACACTAAGATCCTAGACAAGGTCGGGAGAAAAGGAGTTCATCTTGTTGGTAAGAATAGTCGCGAGGAGAGCATATTAGGTGTCATCGGGTCGGATGTGCGACCTGATGATGTGGCACTAGAAAAGAAGTACGACAAAGGACTATTCGGAGCTACTCCGAATATACAGTGGTAGGCGAAGATGCTTTTCGTGCTGATTTGTACTGAAGGAGAAGTAAGCGAGCCGGCATACATCAATGCTTTAAAAGCTGCTATTATAGCTCAAGCACCGCAGAATGCAGGTCAAGTGGAGGTGGAGGCGCTCGACCTGCAAGGCAATCAAGGGCATACAGCACTAATTAGCAGGGCGAATGAAAAAGTAGCAGACTATACTGACATTGAAGATAGCTACATCGGGGAGGGCGACACAGTCGAAAAATGGATTATTTGTGACTATGACAAAATGCACGAGCGAGGAGTGAGCATAGAAGATCTTCGACAAGATGCTCGCGACGCAGGCTTTGAGCTGATTATTAATCGTCCCAATTTCGAACTCTTCATCCTGCTTCATTTCATGTCTATAGACGAAGCTGTAGGGATTCGTCCTAGCCAGTATGAGACCATTATAAATCAGAAGACAGATGAATTAAATTCTCGGAATCTCGTGGAAAAAGTGGGGTTTACGAGTGCAATGAATGCCCCAACATACTCCAAGAATCGTTACCATGCCAGAACCTACTTCGGGCAACTAATGTCGCGCAACCCAGAACTCATTGATCTGGTTGCTTCTATAGAGTGCGACACTGCATGGAACGCCTATTCCGAAATGCCAAAAATTGTAGTTCGTATAAAAGAGATTTTTGAAAGCGTTGAGTCCGAATAGACCCTCTTTTGTTATTTAAGCGATTTCATTTAGCCGCACTCTGAGCTGTCATAAATCTCACAAATATTGCGAATTTCTTGACAGAAGCTCCGAAGCATGTCCGTTACGGGGAGCCAATAAATAATCAAAGAGCCCAGCTAATTAGATATTGGCTGGGTTTCTGATGTGGTGATGGTCGTTATGCTATAATGGAGGTATGAAGATATTGTTAACAGGTGGTACGGGATATATTGGATCGCATACGGCGGTAGAGCTGGTGGCGGCAGGTTATGATGAGATTGTGATCTTTGACAACCTAAGCAATAGCAAACTAGATGTAGTTGACAAGATCGCAAAAATTGCTGGAGTGACATTGGAGTTTGTCGAAGGCGATATCTTAGATAAGGCGGAGCTAAAGAAGCTCTTTAGTGATTATAAGTTTGATGCGGTGATGCATTTTGCTGGGTTAAAGGCAGTGGGCGAGAGTGTCGAGAAGCCACTGCAATATTACGAGACCAACGTTGGTGGGACAGTTAATCTGCTAGAAGCTATGCAGGCAGCAGGTGTACGCAAAATCATCTTTTCGAG
Source organism: Candidatus Saccharimonadota bacterium (assembly GCA_009781895.1). Taxonomy (GTDB): domain Bacteria; phylum Patescibacteriota; class Saccharimonadia; order Saccharimonadales; family Saccharimonadaceae; genus WQUV01. The sequence goes on along the minus strand of WQUV01000005.1, from coordinate 32,229 downwards.
TACGGCAGTGGTGTATGGTGAGCACGCGAAGGTGCCATATCGTGAGACTGAGCCGAGCGGACAGGGGATCACTAACCCGTATGGCGAGACCAAGCATGTGGTTGAGGAGATCTTGAAAGATTTAGCAGAGAGTGAGCCAGGGTGGCAGGTGGCGATTTTGCGTTATTTTAACCCGATCGGTAATCATTCGAGTGGGCTGATTGGTGAGGACCCGAATGGTATCCCAAATAACCTGATGCCGATCGTAATGAAGGTGGCGCGAGGCGAGATGGAGGAACTATTAATCTTTGGCGACGACTACGAAACGCCAGATGGTTCGGGGGTGCGAGATTTTATCCATGTAGTAGACTTGGCGCGTGGGCACGTGGCAGCGCTGAAACACTTGCATGAAGGGGTGCAGATCTATAACCTAGGAATAGGCGAGGGTAGAAGTGTCTTTGAGGTGATTGAGAGCTATGAGCGACTTTCGGGTCGAGAGCTACCAAAGAGAGTGGTGGCGCGACGACCAGGTGATCTGGCGGCGTATTGGGCGGCAGCGGATCTGGCGGCAGAAAAGCTGAACTGGAAGACGGAGCTGGTTCTGGATGATGCGATGCGTGATACCCTAGCTTTTCTGAAGGGCTAGCTATCTATTAATACAGTGTGATCTAGCGGTTTTAAGCGTATAAACGTAAGTGTGTTGTAAGTGTTGACTTATCATAACGGCTGTGCTATAATGTTAGGGAAGAGAGGTGGCTAGTCAAGCCGCTTTTTTAATTTATAAAGGAAATAATGGGAAAGAAGAACTACAAGCCAGAAGAGCATGGTTATATGCCACTACCGCCAGTCGATAGTGATGGCGAGCTGATCCTGCCGTTCAACCCAGATGAGCAGGTAAACTTACGTGATAAGTTTGCGCCATGGGAGAATAAAGAAGCGGCGGATACGACAGCGAAGAATGAAGAGGGGGCAACTGCTCCTAGTGTAGCTCCTGTAGTGCCAGTACCAAGTGTAGAGTCAGAGACTGAGAATGATGATGAGGCAGCAGGCGCTAAGATTGGCGCAAAGGCAGCAGCAGCTGGCGCGGCAGTAGCAGGCGTTGGCTTGATCGCGAAGGCGAAGATTGCGGCGGCTGGTGATAAGCTTAGGCAGAATCCAGCAGCAGCGATTGCGTCATTAGCTGGTGCGGCAGTTGTCGCGGCGTTGATCATATTGACTTTTGTCTGGACACGACCAGCTGGGATCGAACTAACTCCAGACCTAATTGGTGAAGATCCAGAGACAGAGGTAGAGACGCCAGAGGGCGAGACGGTAGAGCAGCCAGCGCAGATTCCAGAGTTAGTATGTACTATGGATCGTACAACTGATGAGTTCTACGGCTTCCGTAACTTTGATAACAAGGCGATTGAGCGCCGAATTACTTTCACCGCGCAGAACATCCCGAATCAGATTTTTGTGACAAACACATTTACTTTCGCGAGCCCAAATGTGGTAGCAGCGCGAGCAGACGAGTTCCAGAGAATTTTTAACGCACGATATCCACTTAATACCCGAGGCTTTGAGGCCGAATGGAGCCATTCAAAGGGCGGTGGTATTCAGATGGCGCTTTCAACTTACCTGCTAAACTCACTATTGAATGACGCGCAGCTTCGACAGTTTGGCTTGCAGCCAGACCAGCAGGCGGATGGTACGCTTGTTGCGAATTACACGCGTGAGGAACTATATCGACGATGGACTGCTGAGGGCTTTCGTTGTGGTGGCACCCAGGTAGCGCAAAGATAAAAGAAATAGAAAAAGAAAAACGGGCCAAAGGGCCCGTTTTTCGTCTCGCTAAGACTATCGAATACCGAGAATGCCGCGGAGGCAAAAGGCGGTATCCTGCCATTTTTCGACAGTGATGGTGTCGATGCCCATTTGGACAACCGGATAGTCGTTGCCGCCAGGCTGGGTCATGTCGCCGAAGTATAAAATGTCTTTCTCGGTGACGTTGAGGGTTTCCATTAGTCTGGTCATGCCGTAGATTTTGTTCATACCAGGCATAAAGGCGTTGATGGTGGTTGAACCACCGACTTCAAACGTATAGTCTGGCGCGAGCTCAGCGGCGCGAGCGGCGATTTTGTTGCGCTTAACCATGTCTGGATCCCAGGCTTCCTTTTCCTCGAGCCCAGCGGCTTGACCTAGGGCGGAGTAGGCGACCATGCTTTCGCGGTTTTCGATGATCTCGTCGCCGTTAGTGAGATCGATCCAGTAGTCTAGTTCGCGGGCGGCCTTTTCGAGAGCGGCGCTGATTTCCTCAACTTGGTTGGAGGTGAGGGCGTTATTGTAGATGTTCTCCCATTTTGGCGCGCTATAAACGTAGTATTGAGTACCTTGACCGACCATGAGGTGGAGATTTGCGAGCTGGGCGTCGGTGGCGCCGATAGCGGCGAGCGGCTTCATGACTTGGACGTCAAACTGCTCGTATTTCTGGCCTGAGATAATGCAGCACGGATAATGATTGAGTAGATCGGCAAAAAGCTTGGCCATTTCTTCTGGTACTGGCTGCTTTGAGTCATTTAACGTCTTATCTAGATCGAACGCGAGAACTTTCTTCATGGCGTTTCCCTCCTAATTGTTACTTGAGACTATATTATATCATAGTGTGGTATATAATAAGTTATATGCCACGAGCGAGAGCGGGATCAGCAGGGGAGATGACAGGAGAGGATTTGTTGGCGTTGCCAGTCGAGAAGTTGGACGGTATCGGCAGGAAGAGTGCGGAGGACCTAAAGAAACGAAAGATCCTGACACTCGGAGATTTGATTGAGAAGCACTTGCCACGTAAATATCACGACTATCGTAAGACACCGCGGATTGGCGAGCTTATGAAGCATGATGGTGAGATGGTGGTGGTGCGGGGGCAGGTGCGGAATGTGGTAGAGGTACGACGAGGACGACATATCATCACGACAGGCGAGTTATTTGACGACACAGGGGCGGTGAAAGTGACGTGGTTCGGGCAGCCGTATATAGAGAATACACTAAGATCGAAGAGAGAAGTTTTGATTCATGGGCGGTTTGGGTTTTACTATAATTCGTTTCAGATTTCGAGCCCGAGGATAATTAGCGAAGAGATCATCCGAGAGCGCGGGCCTTATGTGGCGGCGTATCGGCCAGTCAATAATATTATGTCGGCAATGGGAACGGGGCGAATCATGCATAGGCTCCGTGGATATTTTAGTAAGCTACCAGAAGTGATGCCGAGCTTTAAGGAGTATGGGGTGTGGTCGCATTTTAAGGCTTTATATGCTTTGCATTTCCCGCAGAATGAAGAGCAGGTGGAGTTTGCGCGACTGAGAATGGCGTTTGAGCGAATGGTTATTATGTATCTCGCGAGTGAGGCTGACGCGATGGAGATGGAGCAAATGGAGAGTGTGGCAATTCCTTATGATGACGAGTTGCTGGGGAAGATTATCAAATACTTGCCGTTTGATATGACAGATGATCAGAGAAAAGCGGTGGAGGAGGGAGCGAAAGACTTGGAGAAAGCCCACCCGACTAATCGCTTAATTCAGGGCGATGTTGGTTCGGGTAAGACGGCAGTGGCATTGGTGCTCGCGGTCTATGTGGCGCGAAAAGGATATCAGTCGGCGATACTAGCGCCGACGTCGGTATTAGCTTCGCAACACTCTAAGACATTTGAGCGATTGTTTGGCAAGGTGGGGATTGAGTACCGCTTGCTGACTGGTGCGAGTGAGGATAAAGTAAAAGTAAGGCGAGAGATTGCGGAGGGTAAGGCGCAGGTTGTGATTGGTACGACTGCCGTGCTGGCAGAGAAGGTGGAGTTTAAGAGTTTGGCTTTGGCGGTGGTGGACGAACAGCAGAGATTTGGCGTGGGGCAGCGGACGGCGTTGATGCGAGGCGATATACTGCCGCATTTGATTTCGATGACGGCGACACCGATCCCGCGGAGCTTGTTTTTGGCTAGACATGGGAATCTGGGTATCTCGAATATTAAGGAGCGACCAGCTGGTCGGGCAAAGATTGAATCACGGACCGCAAAGCCGAGTGAGATTGCGAAGATTCATCAGGCGATACGTGAGACTTTGGCGCGAGGCGAGCAAGTATATTATGTTTGCCCGAGGATTGCGGCGGACGTTGAAGATGAGGGTGGCGATGAGGAGATACTAGACCTATGGGGGCCGAACCGACCGACGCTAGAGCGAGAGTTTAAGGAGTTAAAAAAGGTCTTTAAGGGTATAGCCGAAGTTGATCAACTTCACGGCGGTATGACAGCAGAAGAAAAAGAAAAAAAGATGTGGGATTTTCATACTGGCAAGACGGGGATCTTGGTATCTACCTCTGTAATTGAAGTCGGAGTTGACAATCCGAACGCGACATTGATCGTGATTCGCGGGGCAGATATGTTCGGACTATCTCAACTGCACCAGCTACGTGGTCGGGTGGGGCGAAGCGACAAGGAAAGCTTTTGTTATTTTGTGGCGTGCAGCGATGACAGCATACCAGAACGGCTGGTGGAGGTGGCGAGTAGTATGGATGGATTCCGACTTGCGGAGATGGACCTGGATCGACGGAAGATCGGACAGAGAATCTTGTCGCAGATGGGTTCGCAGCAGCATGGTAAAAGTGAATTGTTAACAAATGATGACCTAGGACTCTTGAATAGGCGACCAGAGTTTGCTAAGAAAGCGCGAGCGGCAGCTAGAGAGTTTGCAGCGGATGATTTTGCGGGGGTCAAGAAATACCCAGAACTTGCGAAGCGACTAGGTGCATATCGTCAGTCAGAGACTGTAATTGATTAGTACGAGTCAGTAATGAGTCAACCCCCCACCGCGCGAGGCAGTGAGGGGGTGATATTGCAAGTGCCCGTAGGGGGCTTGGGGGTTATTCGCTACCGTCTGATTGCGGGTCGGCTTCTTCTTCTGTCAATTCGCCATCACAATCTGGGCATTTGTTGTCTTCTACGTTGTCGGAGTTGAATCGCTTAGTGCATGTTGCACAGTAAAGGGCTGTTGGGTCAGGTGTTTCGGTAGACGGATCACCATCATGATCATTGTCGTACAGTCGGACTACTACCCAGCCGCATTGAGTGCAGATTTTGTCGCCGTTTTCGGAATTTTCCATGATTGTGTCGCCTATATGGCCGCAGTCTTCATTCGGGCATTGAAAGAAAGAAGTTTCTACGCCAGGCCAGTTGCAGTTGTTGCACGTTTCTTCTTCGTTGTCTACTACATAGTCGGTTGCTGCTTCATCGTAGTCGTCTTCGTGACCTTCGTCATAGCCCGCGTCGAAAGCTTCGTTTGCTTGTACGATCGCTTTGATGGCATCCATACCAAAAAGGACCGTGGCATCCGCTATGTCCGCGGCAGCCTTTGCCTGTTCGGGTGTGTAGATGTCTCGGTTGATTACGCCGACGGCGCTGCCGAGTATGGCAAGAACTTCGTCAGCAACGGATAGCACTGCTTCTACAGTAGGGATGTGAACCTCAATGATTTCAGGCTCGCAGGCATTGTTAGTAGCTTTGTCCATGTTAGACATGATTCTACCTCCTTTTGCAATATTAAAGTATTTGGCTCTCTGTGGCCACCCTCAATATAGCAGTGGGGGGGGGTGATGTCAATGGGGTGTTGTGTTATAATGTGAGTACGGTTGGGAGTACTCTTAAAAATAAGTTTTCTAAAAACACTTAGATGCCCGAGAGTAAACCTAATACGATAGCTTTATCCAGATTTACAGTAAATGACCAAAAGGAGGAGTAGTCATGGGGAGGAATGGGAGACCTATAATGGTTCTCGCGACGTCCGCAGTGCTTGCGGACTACCAAAAAACACTATTGGGGGGGGTAGGGTCTCATAGGCTGGAAACCACAGATTTCCAAAATATGGACTTAGTTATACCTTTTAGCGATCTTCCGCGTTACGAGCAGTTGGCGCGTGGGCATAATACACGCGAAACGACTGCCTGGCAGGCGGAACGAGAACACAATGCGAGGCAGATTTGGGCGCATATCAACGATGTTGAGGTGCTGTTCGATGAAAAGCCGTTGGATGATATTGGTAAGAGCAAGGAGTACGGTGCAGGGTTGACCCTGTCGATTGTGCGACCAAAAGACGCGATCGTGGATTGCTCGAGTGCTTCGGAAAGATCTGCGCTTGAAGTAGCGCTGATGCTAAAGAAGCATTTTGAGGATAAGCGTGAGGTTATAGTGGCGTATTGCGACAGGTTTGATCGACAGATAGCTTACTTTTGCAAGAAACATGACCTGAAAACCGTGAGGATTGAGCAGCCGCGCTTCGCGAGCCGCTACCAAGGGGTTGTTGATGCTTTTTGCGATGTTGATGCGTTTGAGCAGGCGAGCGAACAAGGTGATTTTGTGATCCCGCTTTCCGCGTTTTCGATTTACGATGAGCAAGGTGAGAAATACCCACTGGGCAACATGACTGTCAACGAATACGTGATTGTGCGTCATCCGATAAGTACGAACTCGACGTTATTAGGGCGCTATAATGGCAAAGATGTCGAGGTGATTTTGCAGCCAGCGCAGGTGTTTGGCGTGACGCCTTCTGGTGTGCGGCAGAGATTTATGGTTGATGCGGTGATGAATAAGCCGCAGAACAAAATGGTACTGGTTGAAGGTCTGGGAGGCACGGGTAAGACCCTGATGGCTTTCGCCTGCGCCTTTCAGTTGCGTAGAGAGCTGCAACGAGAAGGTGAATTGCAGCGCATCTACTACTTCAAGACCAATACTGAAGTGGCGAGCAAGGAGGGCTATCTGCCCGGTACGCAAGAGCAAAAGTGCGACCATTATTTCCGTGGCGCATATCAAGTGATTGCGCGGATTGCGGATATACGCAAAGACGAAGATGGTGTGGGCAAGGCGATGTCGGCTGACCCCGTGGATGCCGGGCGAGCATTGGCGCAATCAGAAGGTGGTTCGTATAGTGTAGTCATGGATACTATTAACGATGAACGTGGCACGACCTATGACAACGCAATTGTGATTATCGATGAGGCGCAGAACTTTACGCCAAATCAGTTGCGATCAATGATGAGTCGGATCGGGCGTAGTTCGTTGGTGATTGTGTTGGGCGACATCTCGCAGATAGATGGTGATGTTAATGGCTATCACAATGGTTTGACTCAAGCAATGAGTCATCTCCGTGGAGCGCCTGATGTGACCATTCTACGTTTACTTGAGCATGGCATGGTTAAGCGTGGATCTATCGCTGCGACAGTAGCAGCACGTTGGCCATACGCGTGAATAGTGTCGCAAGAGAAAACTTAGTTATGAAAGCCCGCTGTTGTTTCAGCGGGCTTTTGATTGTTTTAAGTTTGGGGGTTAGGTGAGATTGGTGTGGAGGTTCTGGACGTCGTCTAGGTCATCTATGGCGTCTAGGAGGAGCTCGGCTTTTTCGGCGTCTTCGTCCGCTAGTTCGAGTGGGGTGTTTGCGATATACTGGAGTTCGGATTCGAAGATGGGGAGGTTCTTGGCGAGGAGGTTTTCGCGGACACTACTAAGCTCGTCTTGCTTGGTGTAAATAATTGTTTCGTCGCCTGATTCGATCGCATCGTCGGCGCCCGAGTCGAGGATTTCCATGAGGAGGTCGTCATCGAGCTCTTGACTTAGCGTAATGACGCCTTTTCTCGCGAACTGAAAGAGGACGCTGCCGCTATCGGCGAGGCGACCGCCATTTTTAGTGAGGGTTGACTTAACTTCGGGTAGTGTGCGGTTCTTGTTGTCTGTAGCGATTTCGATGATTATCGCTAGACCATTTGGACCATAGGCTTCGTAGGTTTCTTCGATGAGGTCAGCAGAGGATTTGTCGGCAGCGCGCTGAATGGCGCGCTTGATGTTGTCTTGTGGCATGTTTGCGGCTTTGGCTTTTTCGATGGCCATGGCGAGAGCGGGGTTCATGTCAGGATCGGTGCCGTTACGCGCGGCAATCGCAATCAGGTTGCCAACTTTAGTGAAAATCTTGGCGCGCTTTGCGTCAACGACGGCTTTGTGTCGTTTGGTAGTTGCCCATTTACTATGTCCTGCCATAACACTCTTATTATACTCTTGTCATTCCGACAACACAACCACTAGCGTTAAGCTGCTTGCTGGTATTCGGAGCTAGTGTCGCTTTCGGCCTCATGCTGCGTTTTACCGAATACTCGCTCGACATTTTCTGGTGTGTAGCTTTCCTCTCGATATGGACGCTTGATATTAGTGAGTGGAGGCATGATAAGCTCGCCGCCTGACTGCGCTACCATGTCGCCAATCTGTGCCTCGAAGCCGTAGTCTACTGAGGAGTAAAACCCAGTAATACGATAGTCGCCCATCTCGCCGACATCTAGTCCTGCGGCTGCGAATCGCGCATCTTTGCGTGCGGTATAGTAGGCTTTCATCGGTACTGGATCGCCGCTACCGAGATACTGGAATCCGTGTTCGATTTGTTCTTGCTTGCCGACTAGGAGGTTGATTTCCGGCGTAACATAATATTCGTCGTTGCGATCCCACCTGCCGACGAGTATACCGCGCTGGGTTGAGCGCATTTGCTCGCCACTAATACTCCAGTCGTCTAGGACGATGACTTTGAGGTGGTTTTCTTCGCCTGCTATGGTCGCGATGTCGTCTGGCTGACGGAATAGTCGACCCGCGTACTTCTCGACATCTTCGTCGGAGAAGTTTCTCATAATCTCGTCTAGTAGGAAGACGTCGCTTTTTGTGATGCCTGACGTATTGTTGCTGCCAGCTTCTGACATGAGCTGGATGAGGAGTTTATTTTTCGGATCGTCATCGAGGTGGCTCTTCCAGTAGTCTGCAAGACCAGCTGCGCCTTCGACGAATTCTTTGTGTCCTATGAAAGTCAGGCTGTCGGTCATGGCGGCGGCTTCTTGCCGAAGGCTCTCGTCGATCTTTGGGTTAGAGCTAGCAGAAGTTAGGAAGTCGTTTAGCTCAACTAAGGCTTGGTGCTCGGTTATAGTTCTGGTCGCGTCATAGTTGCGGCCATATTGGGCGATGGTGGATGCTTCATATTCGATTGCTTGAGTGCGACTGGCATCGCTGACTTGGTCGGCGAACTTGGGGATTTCTTTGGCATAGCCGAGCTGTTCGATCTTGCGGCCAGATTTTGTCGCATTGGTGATTTCTGTTTGTGGGGTGTAGTTTGTGAGGATATCCCATTCTGTGCCGCTAGGCGGCGAGTCGTTATTTGCTGAGTTGATGCGTTCGCTCATAATATCTCCATGGATATTTGTAGTATGACATAGTTATATGATGGGGTCAATCTGGTAATAGTGTGAGTGATATGGTAGAATATAGCTACAAATAGGAGTAAATCCGGTCGCCTGATTTATTAGACTGCAGGCTACTCAATTTGCTCCTAGAAAGGAAACAAATGATCAAAAATCCTACAGGCAAGGATATCATTAGTGTCAGCACTGAGTGGATGGGGCGCGAGCTAACGCTCGAAGTAAATCGAGTAGGCTTCCGTTCGACAGCTTCGGTTTTGGTGCGATACGGCGAAACAGTGGTGCTCGGTACGGCGCAGGTGGGCCGACAAGTCGAACAAGACTTCTTCCCGCTATCGGTGGACTATGAGGAGAAGTTCTATGCTGCGGGCAAGATCTCGGGCTCACGATTCATCAAGCGCGAGGGTCGTCCGTCTGATGAAGCAGTGCTGATTGGTCGCCTGATTGACCGCCCAATTCGTCCGCTTTTCCCGAAAGGCTATCGACAAGAAGTTCAAGTGGTGGCGACAGTACTGTCAATGGATCCTACCTTCCGTCCAGACATGATAGGTATGATTGCAGCTTCGGCGGCACTTTGTCTCACAGGTACACCATTTGATGGGCCAGTAGTTGGGCTCCGACTTGGTCGAGTTGGTGGCGAATTTAAGGCATTCTTGAACCCAGAAGAACGAGCGGCAAGTGACCTAGATCTCGTGGTGGCTGGTATTGAGTCAGGCGTTATCATGGTTGAAGCTGGTGCGCTAGAAGTGTCAGAAGAAGACGTGATTGCTGGGCTCGAATGGGCGGAGAATAATTTTGCGCCAGTGTTGGCATTACAGAAGGAGCTTGCGGCGAAGGTTGCGCCAGTAGCACAGGAATACGAACTAGTCTTGCCGAACGAGGACATTCAGAAGGCTGTGGACTCATGGATTGAGGGCAAGCTTGGTAAGATGGGTCGCAAGCCATACCCAGAGCGCAACGAATACGTGAAAGAGCTCCGTGATTTGATGCGAACAGAATTGTTTGTGAACATGGGTGTGGACGAAGACGACCCAAAGCGTGGTGAGTACGAAGAAGCGTTTATGCTGTCTGTTCATAAGGACGTGCGACGTGGTATCGTTGAAGATAATGCACGGCCAGATGGTCGAGCATTGGATGAAGTACGCGAGCTTTCGAGTGAGATTGGCTTCTTGCCACGAGCACATGGTTCCTCGCTCTTTACTCGCGGTGTGACTCAGGCGATGAATGTCGTGACTTTGGCGCCGCTTAGTTATGCGCAGATTATTGACACTATGGAAGTAACTGATGGCGAGCGACGCTATATGCACCACTACAATGCGCCAGGTTATACGGTCGGTGAAGTCAAGAGGTTGGGTTCGGCTGGGCGACGCGAGATTGGTCATGGATACTTGGCGGAGCGAGCGTTGATGGCAGTATTGCCGACAGCAGAGGAGTTCCCATATGCGATTCGTAGCGTGACAGAGATTATGAGCCAGAATGGTTCGACTTCGCAGGCGGCGGTTTGTTCTTCGTCTCTGGCTTTGATGGATGCGGGTGTGCCGATAAAGTCAGCGGTCTCGGGTATTGCGATGGGCTTGATGATGGATGGCGATAATCCATATGTCTTGTCCGACATTGCGGATGCAGAAGACTTCGCGGGCGACATGGATTTCAAGGTGGCTGGTACGGCAAAGGGTATCACGGCGCTACAGATGGATATGAAAGTTCATGGTTTGCCAGTCGAGGTGCTGTCAAAGGCGATCTTACAGAGTAAGCCAGGTCGACTAGAGATTCTAGAGCATATGGTGGGTGTGATCGGTGCGCCGCGCGAAAAGATTTCTGACTATGCGCCGAAGATTGAAAAGGTGAAGATCAACCCTGAGAAGATCGGCATGGTGATTGGTAAGGGCGGTGAGACTATCAATAAGATTACCTCAGAGACTGGCGCGCAGATTGATATTGCGGAAGATGGTCTCGTAACAATTGCTGGTGTTGACCCAGTATCGATCCAGAAGGCAGTTGACTGGGTGAAGGGTCTCGTAGAAGAACCAGAAGTAGGCAAGATCTACAAGGGTGCTGTGGTCGGAATTAAAGAATTCGGCGCATTTGTGAACATTATGCCAGGCACAGACGGTATGCTGCATATTTCGCGGATCTCAGAGAAGCGACTTGATAAAGTTGAGGATGCTTTGAAGATGGGGCAGGAAGTCTATGTCTTGCTTGAAGCCATTGATGACCGTGGGCGACTCAGCCTCACCATGAAGGGTGTTCCGCAGGAATAGGATAATCTAGTTGGCACTAGAAGTATTAAGCGTAAAGGACGATCTGGTTGAGACGGATGGTCCTTTTGCGCCATTGTCAAAAAAGAAGAGATTGGCGGATCAAGAGCCTGAGGTGCGGAAAATCACGGCACTAAAGGCGGGGGTCAAAGACAAAACACGAGTCAATGTTTTTATGGGTGGGCAGTATTCGTTCTCGTTGGCGCTGTCTCAGGTAGTGGATAGTGGGATAAAGGTTGGTGTGACGCTTTCAGAAGAAGAAGAGGCGAGGCTGAGGACAGAAAGCGAGTTTGGCAAGGCGTATACTAAAGCACTGGAATGGGCACTTAGTCGGCCGCATTCGACGAAAGAGCTAGATGATTACTTATTTCGTAAATCCATGCCAAAGAGTCGACTAAGTCACGATAAATCAGGTAAGGCTGTGATGAAAGAGTACTCTGGCATGCACCCAGCAGTGGCAGAGAGAGTGCGAGAGGCTCTGGTTAGGAAGGGCTACGTAGACAATGAAAAATTCGCGCGGTGCTTGATAGAGACTTGGCGATATCGTAAGGGTGTAAGTCGGCGTGGGATTATGATGAAGTTGAAAGAAAAGGGTGTCGATCAAGGAGTGGCTGAGCGGATATTAGATGAGCTAAATGAGCTTGGGCGCGGGCGAGACGATGCGGAAGAAATACAGAAGATCATCGCCAAGAAACGACGAAAATACGATGATCACCAGCTGGTGGGGTATCTTGTGCGACAGGGGTTTAGCTACGACGATGTCAAAAAAGCGGTGTGTGGCTAGAACTATTCTGCCGTAGCAGGCTTCTTGTCTTTTGCCTTAGCGGGAACTGGATCCGTGGCTTTAGCATAGGCGTCATCGACAATTAGCTCGGTATTTGTGAGCTCGAGGATCTGCTGGCGATTGATGGCGAGTTCGGGCATGAGGCCACTGAAGAGGCCGCGCTTGACGACCACTTGGAATACGGCGAAAGAAGTATCGTCAATAACGAAGTCTTCGACCGCGCCGAGTTTTTGTGAACGGTTTTTCTTAGCGCCCTGGGTGCGGACAGGTAGCTTAAGGAGCTCGAAGCCGAGGTTGATCACCTCTTCTAGGCGGGGCAGCTCGGGTAGGGTTGATATAGCATCGGTGTCGGTAAAGAAGATGCCGTGCTGGAGGCTGAGCTCAGCGATGCTGTCGGTGACTAGAAAGCATTTTTCTTTAGCTAGTGTGGTGAGCTGGATGGCGGCAAGGGTGAAAGAGCGAGGGTCGATGATGAGCTTCTCGACTAGAGCTAGAGTGTCGCCGCTACGAGCTTCGCGGACAGGTAGACCAATTAAACCAGAATTGTAATACAACATATGGTTATATTATAACATATATTTATATCCCACGAATGCGAGAGTGGATAATTGCATTTACCTAAAGCATGATATAATAATGGTATCTTGCTATATTAAACCATAGGCATTAAGGAGGGTAATGGGTAGTAACACAGTTAGAGCAATCCAGCGCATAACGGGCGCGACGCTATTAGTGTCGGGCTTTTTAGTTTTCGCTGGCATCCTTACTGATGTTATCCGCCCCACCCACGCTCAAGAAGAAATAGGAATCGAACCTATGTCTGGTGGTTCGTTGTCCCTCACCACCTCGAATGCTGGTCCATGCAGCACATTTAATCACAATAGTGGTGAACTTAACCTTGATGTAGTCATTAGCAATATCGCTAGTGGCTGTATCACAGTTTCTGTCTCTACCGATGGAGCAGAGGGTTATACTCTAGGTATAGAGGGTCCTCCCGCAGGGCAATTAACATCATCAGGTGTTAGACCTATTGACCCTACTAACGGCACTATAGCTGCACCTGCCACATTCACTAATCTAGCGGATCGTGGTGCGTGGGGTTTCGCGATACCTAGCGGCCAGATTAGCGGTGTTATCAATGACTTTAACGCTACATATCAAGTATCAAATAGTTTAGCTAATACGAGTAGATTCGCTGCCCTACCAACAGACACCACACCTATATCCATCACCGATACAGCTAACACTACTCCAAATAACTACAATATCTTCTTTGCGGTATCTGCTGGTACATACATGCCAACAGGCAATTTCACAGGAGAAGTCACAATATCTGCTAGTATCAACATCATTCCTCCACCACTAATCCTAATGCAAGAAATTACTCACCTTAACTGTCCTACAGAACGCACTATGGCAGTAGATGCTAGAGACAACAGAACTTACTGGGTCCAACGTATGCCTGATGGCATGTGCTGGATGCTTACTAACCTAGCTTATGGTGGAGGGGGAAATAATACGTTCAATGATGCTGTTGATTGGCTGCAAGAAGGGTTGCAAAACAACATAGGGGCGGCTTTGTTCGCAAGGCCTCCAGGTGCCAACCCCACAACCTTCCCGCAAGCACCATCTACAGCCATAGATGGTGGCGTAGCTCTAGCAGGTAGACAATTCGGCTACCTATACAACTGGTGTGCTGCTATGGGTGACCAGGGCGACGCTTGCCAGGACTCTAATTCATGGCAGCCAGATCAAGCCATGAGTATCTGTCCTGCTGGGTGGAGGTTACCAACGGGTGAGCCTACCACTGGCGAGTTTGCACTACTTAATAATGCTGTCAATAATGGTGCGACTGGTACAGATGCAGGCCTTCGCACTAACTGGCTAGGACAGTATGGCGGACAATTTTGGAATGGCAACTTTTTCCCTGGCATCGGCCACTACTGGTCCTCTACCGTCTTTGGCTCTGTAGGTGCTCGTAGTCTAGTCTTTGAGGCCGACGTGGTTGCTCCAGCGACCAGTAGTGATCAAAAGGCTTCTGGTAACGCTGTAAGATGTGTAGCCGACGTACCGCAACCAAATCCGTCTATACTAATGCAAAATATCACATTATCCAGCTGCCCTACAACTCGTACAATGGCAGTTGACGCCCGAGACAACCGTACCTACTGGATCAGAAGAATCCCTAGCACCAGACAGGGTGGAGGAGACCTATGCTGGATGGAGACCAACCTGGCCTATGCTGGTGGAGGCGATAACCAGTTTGGTGATGTACGGATGCTGACACAAGGTGTTATTGGTACAAACACTGCTGCTGGACAGGTGTGTCATGGTGATAATGCTTCATTTAGCAATCATGGAGAAGGCTGTGTTTGGCGACCTGCTGCTGCTAACCCTACTACTTTCCCTAACGCTCCCTCTATATCAACCGATGGTGGTGTGACTAATCCTCAATTCGGCTACCTATACAACTGGTGTGCTGCTATGGGTAATCAGCCAGATGCCTGTCAGAGCATGCAAACTGATCAGCCCGACCAAAATATAAATGTCTGTCCAGCTGGGTGGAGACTCCCCACGGGAGGGGTCGGTGGAGAGTTCGCGTTGTTAAACAATGCTGTTAATGGTGGCTCAACAAACCCCGCTGGCTTGCTTTTTAATTGGTTAGGTACGCGTGGGGATATCTTCGTGTACGGAATGTATGGTGCTGGCATAGGTAACTTTTGGTCTTCCACTGCTGCAGGATGGAACTCATCGTTTGGTTCTATGGCTCATTTTCTTGTACTGTCTAACATGGTAAACTCTGTGACCATGGATTCTGTGAGCTATGGCCTATCAGTTAGGTGTGTGAGAGATTAAGGAAGATCTGTTGTTAGTGGAGATATGTGTTAAGGACGGCGGTGAGGTCTTGGGCTGGTTTGGCGAAGCTAGACTTGACAGTGTGGGGAGCGATAGCGGCGGAGAAGCCGAGCTTTTTGGCTTCTGAGATGCGTTTGTCTGCAGCGTGAACCGAGCGGATCTCGCCACCGAGGCCGACTTCGCCAAAGGCGACGAGATCGTCAGCGAGCTTGCGATTAGCAGCGGCAGAGGCGATAGCGAGGCAGACGGCGAGATCGGCTGCAGCGTCAGAGATGCGAATACCACCGACGACATTAAGAAATATGTCTTTGTCGGCAAAGGTGAGGCGGGTGCGTTGCTCGAGGACGGCGATTAAGAGATTTAGGCGATTAAGGTCAAAGCCACTAGCGGTGCGTTTGGGATAGCCGAAGTTAGTAGGGTTAACGAGAGCTTGGATCTCGACCAAGAGTGGTCGAGTGCCATCGATGGACGCAAAGATGATTGAGCCGTCGACATTTTGGCGTTCGGCAAGCAGAGCGGCGGAAGGATTTTTGACTTCTTGCAGACCTTGGCCGCCCATTTCGAAGATGGCGAGTTCGGATGTAGCGCCAAAGCGGTTTTTGCTAGCGCGGATGGTTTTGAAGCCACCGTAGCGGTCGCCTTCGAAGTTAAGGACGACATCGACCATGTGTTCGAGGGTTTTCGGCCCTGCTAGGGTGCCCTCTTTGGTGACGTGGCCGACGAGAATAAGGGCGCAGTTAGCGGCCTTACTAGCGCGGATAAGGATGTTGCCCGAGTTTGCGACCTGAGAGACGCTGCCAGGAGCGGAGGGTATTTCAGCGACGGTGAGGGTTTGGACAGAGTCGACGATAACGAATTTGTATTTGCCGCTAGCGATAGTTTGTGCAATGTCGTTGGTGGAGTTGGAGCTCGCGAAGTCTAAGGTGACGACATCGGCGGTGGATTTTGATCCGGTGTTTTTAGGTGCGAGACGGACGGCTCGCGCACGCACTTGAGGTGCCGATTCCTCGCCAGAGACGTAGAGTACGGGAGCGGATTTGGCGATCTGATTAGCGATCTGGAGTAGTAGGGTGGACTTACCGATACCAGGCTGGCCAGCAAGCAAGGTGACGCTACCTGGTAGTATTCCGCCACCGAGGACGAGGTCAAGATCAGAGAAGCCGCTAGAGAGGCGAGAGACTTCGGCGTTGACACCAGACCCTTTATTGTAGATGTTTTCGACAGGCAGAATAGAGCCAGTCTTGGAGGCGATGGTGAGGGTGTTCTTGACGTCAGGCGCTGGGCCTTGCTCGATCAGGGTTTCCCATTCGCCGCAGCCAGTGCATTGACCGAGCCACTTGGAGTAGCTGGCGCCGCAGCTGCTACAGACGAACATATTCTTGCTCTTAGGCATTTAGATGATTACCGTTGGGACTTTGATTTGGCCTTGGGATTCGTAGTTTTGGAGGTCGAAATCTTCGATGCGGAAGTCATCGATGGATTTTTGATCGCCATTGATGACGAGTTTTGGGAGTTTCATCGGTTTATTTTGGACCTGCTGGCGGGCAGCGTCCAGCTGGTTCTCGTAGAGGTGGGCGTCAGAAATCGAGACAACGAGTTCACGGGCTTCGAGGTTGGTGACTTTTGCGACCATCATTAATAGGGCTGCGTACTGGCAGATATTGAACGGTAGACCCAGGAAGACATCGCTGGCACGCTGGAAGAGGTGAAGATATAGCTTATTCTTGATGACGACAAACTGAAACATAGTGTGGCAAGGCGGTAGGCGCATTTCGTCGAGCTCGCCAGCATTCCAGCCGTTGACTATGATAGCTTTGCTGTCAGGGTTGTTTTTGATCTCATCTATCGCCCACTGAAGTTGATCAACTTCAGTGCCATCGGGCTTACGCCAATGGCGCCACTGGACGCCGTAGATGCGGCCCAAGGTGCCTTCTTTGACGGAACTAGCGTCTTCGAAGCCGTCCCAGATATTGACTTTGTGGTCCTGGAGATACTTGGGTGTGGTGCAGTCGCCAGAGATGAACCAGAGCATTTCGTGGATTGGCCATTTAAAGGGGGTCTTCTTGGTGGTGAGGAGGGGGAAGCCGTAGCGGAGGTCGAATGAGAGCTGGGCGCCAAAGACGGATTTGAGGTTTACGATGCCGCGGGACTTTTTGCTTTTGCCGTCTTTAAGAATCCTTGCTAAAAGCTCTAAGTATTGGTACTCGGGGTGTACTTTTTTGCTCATAAATCCTCCATCTTTTGATACTCTATCCCAGCCTCTTTAAATAGATTATAGCCATAGGGGTCGCCAAAATCAAGTTGGTAAAAGACGGATTTAATGCCCGCGTAGGCGATGTTTCTAGCGCACTGGGGGCAGGGGAAGGTGCGGCAGTAGAGGTCGGCGCCTCGGGCAGCTGGACCAGCGTTGATGAGGGCCGCGGTTTCGGCGTGGCAGGTGTCATAGTGTGAGCTGTCGCCAGCGTCGCATTTGTGTCGTTCGCGTTCTGGGCCGTGGTGCCAGGCGTAGGTCGCATAGGGGACAACCGTATTGTTGGCTTTGGCGATAATCTTGCCGTCTTTGACAATGATCGCGGCGGTCTGGAAAGAGTTGTCGAAGCTCTTTCTAAACTCTTTATCGAGCATCTTTCGCTCACAAGCTCCTACTTCAGCACAAAACAGGGCATGCTGCCCTCTGTCTCCCCCGGAGACTTCACCTTGCAGTGCTTCAGTCGAAGCTGAGCTCGCAGACGCTTGAGCAAAGTTGTTAGCATAAGACCTAGCTTCTTCTTCGTCGAGGAATGGTGACATATGCTTGATGCGAGCGCCTTTAGCGAGAATGGCTTTGGATTCATCGCGGAGATGGAATGAGCGGGCGAAGGAGCCGTTGATGACGATGGCGTGGGTGAAGGCGGTTTTGTTGATGATGTCGACACCATCTTTTTGTGAATATGTCAATACTTGGAGGTGGTCGGGAGCTTGGGCGGCGAGAGACTTTACGAGGTTGGGCCCCAGGGTTCTGAATTGAGGTTGGTTCTCATGGCCGAGTATATAGTCCTCTTCTGTGATGCCGAAGACGACCTTGCCGCCTTTGGATTTTTGGAGGAGCTCGCGGATTAGTTCTTTGACGCGTTTGTCGGACATCTCGCGTGGGGCTAGGACGAAATAAGTGCGAGGCATGCGCGAAGTCTTGGTTGCCTCAGGCATGGTCTTTGCCCTCACCTCCGGTATATTTATCCTCGAATCGCTTGGCGAGTTTGGTGAGCTTGTCTCCGAGGTCTTGGTATTTTTGGGCGTTTTGGAGAGGGGTGAGTTTCATCTGGCGGTAGTTCCAGACTGAGAGGTCGGGCGCGTCGAACGGGACGCAATGATAGTGTATGTGCTCGTTGACAGAGCTTTGAGCTGTGGCACCGACCTTCTGGATAAACTGGACGCCTTTGATGCCCCAGACTTTGCGGATGATCTTTTGTGCGATATACATAAGTTCGCGGACAGCTTCCCACTCCTTGGGTGTAAACTCTTTGACGCCACGAATGTGGCGACGGGGGACGATTAGCATATGACCATCGATGTAGGCGAAGAGGGAGATGGTGAGGACCACGCCGTCTTTTTCGTGGATGATGTAGCGTTCGCGCATGTCGCAAAAGCAACACTTACCGACGGTTTGCCAGATTTGGTCGTATTCGCCAGTTATGCGGGCGTCTCTGTAGGCAATTTGCTTTGGTGACAATGGGTTTTGAGCGTTAGGAAGCTCTGAGACAGGAACAGCCTTGACTGTCTCAGAACTTCTTACCGACTCAAGCTCCTCACTGCTCACAGTTATTCCTTTAATGGGTCTTTGCGGTACTGCATGAAATCTTTGAGGACGTCAGAGAGGCCGCCGCCGATGGCGCGGGCGAGGATTTTGCTGGTGGAGATGTCGGTGCTTTGACGGTCGACGACGAGGATCTTGCCGCCGTAGCTAGTGACGGTACGGTTTTCGACGGAGCTTTCGTAGTCGGAGGCCCAGTCTTCTTTGACGGTGACGTAAGCGTCGGGGCGGAGAAGGCCGAGGCTGGGGGCACAAGATGGTTCAGGAATGATGGTGACAAAATCGACGGCGCGAAGGGCGCTAACGACTTCGGCGCGGACTTTTTCGCCGAGAATGGGCTTGTTGGGGCCTTTGACCTTAGCTATGGCGCGATCAGCGACGACGCCGACCACAAGTATGTCGCCGAGCTTTTTCGCTTCCTCCAGATAGCGGGTTTGTCCGACATGCATGAGGTCCCAGCTGCCAGCGGTAAAGACGATTCTTTTGCCGGATGCGCGGAGTTTTTCGCCGAGCTCCATAAGGTTACTCTGCGAAACTAGACGTTTCTTAAAACTGCTGGGCATAGCGGCAGCACTCATAAATCCTCCAATATGTTTCTACTTAGGAGTATATCACGGGTACAGCAGAAATGGTAGTTTTCGACTAGGCTTTCATAGGGATTATGGCTCAAGAACTTGTATAGGTCGAAGATCAGGAAGTAATTAGTGAGATTATAAAATATCTTGGGAGGGAGGGGAAGTTGACTTCTGCCATATTTGATGTAGCCGCTATGGAGGAAGTATTTGACGATTTTGTCCTCGGGCTTTGGGCAGTCAACGAGGAGGAAGGCGTAGGTTCGCGCCAGGTCTATCAGGGGGCTGCCCATAGCAGTTTTTTCGAAGTCGATGATGCCGGATATTTTAGGAAAAAGCACTGTCAGCTCCTGTGAAGCAGCTTTCTTCCTCAGCGAAACCACAGGACCTAGCGGCCCTCTGTCTCCCCCGGAGACTTCACCTTGCAACGCTTCGGAAGAAACTGCTTCACAGCTGACAATAGATTCTTCCCACAATATGTTGCCTCTGACGAAATCTAAATGTAATGGTTGCTTTGGTAGGTTTGAGAGCTCATGAGACTCCAGAAATCTGGAGATTTGGGTGTGGTTATGCTTGGTTTTGAGGTGGAGCTTGGTATCAAGGGCTTTGATGACGGCTGGGTTATTGAAGTAGGTTTGCATTTTAGTGTTCTGCTCTAAGAGCTCCACTAAGGCATCTGGTAAGACTACCGCTTCTGCGGTAGGGGCAGCCTTAACTACCTTAGAAGCGGTAGACTTACTGATGGATTTATGGAGTTTGGAGAGCGTAATGCCAAGTGCCTTTAGGTGTTTTTGAGTGTAGGCTTCCCAGGGGATAGTATCTCCAGGTAGCCAGTTATACAATCGGACGAGGCGGAAGCCTCTAGAGGTGGTGACTTTGAGGGTGCGAGGATTTGCGAGGATGCGGATAGGGAGATTGGAGTGGGCGGCGACAGTTTTGGCGATGGCGTCGGCGCGCTCGGCTCGTTCGAGGGCGTTTGGTTCGTTTTTGAGGAGCATGAGGTTGTATTTTTTATCTTCGGAGAGGATACCGAAGCTGTGGTTGCGATAGCCGTGGTTGTAGGCGAAGATCTTAGGGGACTTGAGGCCGAAGGCGCGGGCTAGCTTCAGGACGTTAGTGTTGGATATGGGTTGTTTCTTGTCCGTCGTGACATAGCCTTCACGCATTGAGGCGCGTATTCGGTGAGCTGGCTCTAGGTCTCTCATAATTTATATAAGTATTATACACAAGAAAAGACCCCCATACGCAAGTAATATGCGTTTGGGGGCTTGATACAAATACAAAGGAGAGGGAGCCGGTTAATTTTGCCTTCCGCTACGGCGGCCAGGTAGTAGCGGTGGTGTCTGTTGCCTGCCGCCATTCCTGCCAGGGATTTGGACGGTAACCGGTCTTCCAGCGGGCAGGCCGCTTGGGTTGACCAGGTATTGACTGTGTCGCTCGATTTGCTCGAGATTATGCTGGACGGTCTCGTCTCGCTGTGCAGCGATTGCTTCTGCCTTCTTACATCTTTCAATCGCAGTATCGCGGTCGTCTTCGCACTTTCTGACATATGCGTCGACAGAACTGAGTGAATTGCAGAAGTCTGTGGCCTGCTGGTCAAGTGCGCTACATATTGAGTTTAGGCTGTTGGCGCAGGCAAATAGCTCTTTGTAAGCGTCTTGCTTGATATTCGCCAGGTTGAGGTTCTTTACGGCGCATTCCCACGCGAAGGTGGTGGTGTTGACGTTGTTCTGGGCGCTTTGCTCGCCTTCTATGGCGGCTTTTAGCTCGATTTCAGCATCGTGATAGGACGTTTCGGCGTCCTGAAAAGCCTTGAGAGCGGATTCAATGTCAGAGAGCACTGTGTCGAGCGCGGACCTGGCTGTGTCCCAGTTGGTCTGGGCTGTCTTCGCCGCTTTTTCTGCCTGCGTAAGCTCTTGGCTGGTAGCTTGTGCATTAGACTTTGCCGTACTTTGCTCGCCTGTAGCTGCATTTAGCTCGTCAGCGATCTTTTGTAGTTCGGCGTTAAAGGCATCTTTGACGGGGCCGTCTTCTGTCTTGTCCGCGAGGTTTTGTATGGTTGCGCGCGCGGTTTCTTGAGCGCTAACTTTAGCGTTCGCGATGTTAAGGGCTTCTTGCGCCTGGCGGTCAGCGTCTTGCTTGCCTTGTAGGGCGGCGTCAGCTAAATTCTTGGCTCCATCGGCTTGGTTGAAAGCGTCTGTGGCAGGTGTCAATAGGGACTTTTTGCCGTCTCTTTCTTGCTTGGCTGCGTCGAGATTCGATTTGCCCGTGAACTCGTTGTCGCGAGCTGTGACGAGTCGTTGACTTGCCTGCGCTAAGGTGTCGTCGGCTTGCTGTTTGGCAGTAAGACAGACGGCAACGTTGTTGTTGGCTAATTGGCAGTCATCGGCTGATTCGTCAAGCTTTAAATTGAGATCATCAGCACAGACTGTAATCAGGGACAGTTCGCCCAGCCCGTCATCATCGGGGCCTGGGGGGTTGTCTTTCATTAGGCTGCATATGTCGCGCGCCGTGTTGTAGGCGGCGGTGACGGTTTCGCAGCCTACACCAGCCTCATAGGCATCTTGGTTGTTGCTGCTGGTGGGGGTGTCATCATAGTCGGGGAAGCCACCGAAGTTGTCGGCGTCAGGGGTCGCGGCATCTTTACCGCCGAATGGTAACCATTTTTTTGGCATAGGGAAATCCTCCTTGTATTGTAGTTTTTTAATTTTCATATCTACCCTAGTTCTAGGCTCGGGGTGGGGTAGTCTACACTAACCCGTCGCCTGCCAACTTATTCTCAGTTGGTCCCTTCCATTATATCACACTTATGTTAAAAAGTCAATACTTATGCAATAGATAATAGCATAAGCTTTGACGGTCGTGAAAACGTCGGTTGGCATTAGCCCTGACATAGGCCTATTCATTCTTTTTGGTGGTTTTATAGGGGTGGGACAAAGAAAATAGCCCGACTGTATACTATGGAGTATACAAACGGGCTAAAATTAATATTATTCATTCGTTCTGCTTGGGGTTTATCTTCTACCGATACGCTGCTGTCCGACTGTTGGACGTGAGTTGCTAGTCGGTCGGCGTTGGGTGTAGTTGGTGGTAAAACGTGCTATGATGGAATCTATGGTATCAAAGGCGCACTGTTGAGCGTCAAGGAAGCCGTTGCTGATCTGATTATGTGCTGCGGTCAGTTCGCCCCCCATGTCCGTGATGCGCTGATCGAGGATAGCGATTTCGTCATCGATGCTCTCTATTGCGGCTTCACATTCTTCTGGGTTTAGTTCGTGGCGACGGGCTGAACGGCCGATTATTGAAGGAAGGAAGAATCCGACGATAGTTGATGCCATTGGCATAAACGCCATTAGGATTTGGAATGATGTCGCCTCTGGCATACCTAGGATTTGTGCCGGTATGATCAGGACGGCAAAAAATGCCAAGGCCATGAGCACGCCGACAGCAGCGATGGTGCTACCAGATTTTTTGCCGCGTGTTCTTTTATGGAATGCGTTACCAGCTAAGACAGGCAAGAGATTGCCGAAGAAGGAAATTGCTGCTACTGATATGGTATTGTTGAATATGTCTTGAGCGGTCAGCAGGAAGGTGTCCAGCCTGGCGTTCGAAATGAAGGCCAGACGCGCGCTGTTCATACTGAAGTCAAAGAAGGTAAACGCAGCGATGAAAATGAGGGATACCAAGAAGAGGCTCACGCCGCGCCGAAGCTTGGCTTGGCTATGGTCGTACCGCACAACGTTATTGTTGGTATCGAACCTGGCCTGGGCAAGCTGATCTTCGAGGTCGCTTCGCTCGTTTTGGAGACTTCTTATAGTACTGCCTAATCTCGCCTGGATGCCTTTATAGTAGGCTAGCAGGGTTTGGAAGGCAGTAGTTTTGTCGGTGTACTGGCTCTTTAGGCCTGATACGGCTTCTCTGTAGGCGTTGTTTTGGATGTCGCCAGTTTGAAATAGGCCGCCTTGGGCTCTATTGTGTCTCTCGGCTGTGGTTCTTTCTACTCCCCTAGTGTCATAGGGTTTATAGAGTGCTTCGATGATTTTGCGGGCTTTTTTGGCGCGCCACCAAGCTTTAATCCGTTTCCACATAGAAATCCACTCCTCTCTGTCCACTTAGGATCTGCTGGATGCGGCTGTCTTCAGCGTCGACTATAATAGCGACGCGGTTAACAACTGAACCAACAGTATCAGGCTGCTGCCTGAACGCATTAGGTAAAGAGCCTGTGCCGACTACGCTTATTTGTGAGCTCGGAACACCGATGGTCACTAAAACGTCGCGGAAGGCTTGAGCACGTTGCAGGCTGAGTTGGTTGAGTATGGGGTTGCTACCATCGCCAGCGAGGGCTGTCATGCCGAGGATGTAGACTTGTTGTCCAGACTGGATTAGTCCGACAGCAACAGTGTCTAAGAATCTTTCGGCGCCTACCGGGTCAATGAAGACTGCTTGGTCCATGACGAAGTTGAGTGCTGCGTCGTTAAGAACTATGGTTTGTCTGGGTGGTTCGATAACGATTGGCGGCGGTGCATCCGCTCTTACTGGTAGGGATACCAGTGGTACGGCGGGGAGCTCAGGGTTGAAGTCGGCATTAATATTGCCAGGTCTGAACTCGACCGAGCCGCCAGCAAACTCAATGATTTCGCGCCAGAGGTCTTCTAGCGCGACATGGAAATGGTTGTCCAGAGCCGGCTGATCGCCGTTAACCTCACCGAGGCCGACGACGGTGACTCTTGCGCCCCGAAGGTCGGGAATGCGATTGGTGTCGAAGAGATTTTCGGCAAATGCTTGCCGTTGCTCGTCGTCTGCGAGGAGTAAGTCGCCTTCAGTGAAGTTGACTGCTCCGTGAGTGCTCAGCATGTGGCCCAGAATGATGATATGGTCTGGGTCTTGCCGGGCGGCTAACGAAAGAGCTTCAGATAGGTTGTAGCCTGGCCGTCTTGGTGCGATGCTGTTGATCTGTTCCACTAGCGGTGCCGTATTGGCGTCGCCTTGTAGGAACTTACGATTCAAGAAATCACGCCACGCCTCTGTCAGTACGCCACTTCCCCGAATAATCGGGTC
This sequence comes from Candidatus Saccharimonadota bacterium, assembly GCA_009781895.1. GTDB lineage: Bacteria > Patescibacteriota > Saccharimonadia > Saccharimonadales > Saccharimonadaceae > WQUV01. The sequence goes on along the minus strand of WQUV01000005.1, from coordinate 7,695 downwards.
TATGCGGGTGAGGCTTGGCCTTTCATCAGGCGCAATAACCATGATTTCTCCGCCACCCATAAGGTCTTGGATAATCAAGTTGACTATTGCATCTGGGACTGTGGGGGTCGCTGACCCCTGTATGTTGCCACTGATCACAACTACATTCCGCGGACGCGGAGCGGTTGTGTCACCACCGGCACATGCCACCAATGCGGCAAGGAAAAGCGCCATCAGCGCTAAGAGTGAAATTCTCTTCATGTTCTCTGTCCTCCTGGATGAATAATATTTTGTAAAAATACCTGCCCACCTTATCATGGTGACTAAAATAGGATAAGTATATTTATCTCTATATTAGCGCTGGAGGGGAGGGCTTAATTAGTTGCCCACACCAGCTGTACGAGCATTGTATCATACTTATGGCTAAAAGTCAATAGTCTAGGCATGTAAGCTTAAAAAAACGAGACTAGTATTGCGGGTGGAGGTGTGTTAGAATAGAGGGGTAAAAGAGGAGGATTAATGGCATTGACCATCGACCAGCAGTTTATCGAGTACATCGTAAAAACACTAGTAAACAAGCCAGAAGCAGTAAAGATTGAGCGGACTACAGATGATAGGGGAGTCCTGTTATCGTTGTCGGTTGACCCAGAAGATTTGGGTCGCGTAATTGGCCGTGAGGGTCGCACAGCGCAAGCGCTACGATCATTGTTGCGAGCGCTCGGTATGAAGAACGACGCGCGCTACAATTTAAAGATCGTTAGTGATGATGAGGGTGGCGAACGCCCAGTATCAGCGCCAGCTGCAGAAGAAGTGTCAGAAGAAGCAGACGAGTCTGTGGAAGAAGCAACAGAGGTAGTCGAAGATGAAGCTGTGGAAAACTCGTCAGAAAGCAACGAATTAGCAGAAAAGACTCGCCAAGAGCTTGCAGATCTTGATGACCTTGATATATAATAGTATCAGGTTCGCGAGAGAGTAAGTGAACTGGACGAAAGTCCTGTAAAGTTGAGAGCTTTATATTCGTAGAATACCCGCCAGATGGTGGGTATTCTAGTTCCTTGTGTGGCTAATGTCTGTGGCGCTAAAAGCTCTTCAGAAATAGTGGATTATGGATTCTTGCTTATGCTTGTAAAATAGCATAAAAGTATTGACATTTGTAAATGGCTATGATATAATGAAGCCAGCACTTGGATGGGCGGGATGCTTCAGACGGGTGTGTGCACTAACAAGTTAGATTTTTATACACATGAGGTGCTAGATTGATAAGATGTAGGCACCGAAAGGGTGTGCTTCGGCACGCTCTTTCGGTGCTTATGTATATTAATTAATGCACCGCACCGACTACGTAGTTAAGAAGTGTTGACTACGTAAGTCAAAGCCCGTCTTATGACGGCTTAAATCCATGTAATCTGCTTGCTGCATCTTCATTTTGCAGCGACAGTTAAAAATGGCCTACCTCCGAGGGCTTAAAATCGGGGCAATAAAATATTGCCCCGACGAAGAGTCAGGGGCGAAGAAAGCGAGGGTTCATCATCATGAAAACAATGAAGAACAAACTTTGGTACCTCGTCGCCCTCTTAATAACGGCGACATTCGGCGTTCTTGCGCTCAGCGGCTGCACTCCGGAAAGAACGGAAGCAGCAACAACTTCGCGGCTAACCGCGGAACGTTTTGCGTTTTTGAATGCGGCATCTGCTTACGCGGGTGATGCGGAAGCCAGGACTATTCCGGGCTCCATCCAAACCACCGTATTGCATCAAGTAGGTGGTCACAACATGCCGTCTTCGGCTGTAGTGACAATTCAGCAACTCTATGACACAATGAATAGAGATGGCTGGATGCACCACCCGAACGGGCTCAGCTTGAATTATGAGCGAGCCATCTTTGGACACGGCAACAACGTTACTTTTGTTACTCTGGTAGGCCACTTCCCGTCGGCAGTCGATGTAGTTACCGGCACCACTTATGTGGCGCAAGGTGGCTTCGTCTTTCGATTGTTAGATGAGGATAACCAGCCTCCATCCATCGTGGTGGACGCTATGTACAATGCGGTCTTCGGGCAGCCTCACGGCGCCGGAACTGCGATTGATGCGGTCGGTACCATAGTAATGCGTCGTGGCATCCGCCTCGACCAAACCATCTATGGCACGCATATCGGACAGCACCTATGGGGTTTTAGAGGTATTTATGCCTCTTTGCTCGAAGGTGTTCCGACACCGGATCCATGGATGCCTGTTCTGGCACGCGTAACCCATACAAATCCACCTTGGACTGGCATAGCCAATCCTTGGTATCTGAATGGGGTGAGTATCGGTAGAGTGGAAGAAGGAACGCCTGGGATACGAATGAGTTTCCCTCAGCTTCCCCATACCAACTTCAACGAAACACAGCGATTGCTATCGGAGTTCACAGAAACTGGTTTGATTCTGGCTGCCAATATGCATTCGGGCCTTGGCTTGAATGGTGGTGCTGGAGTGCCTCGTCCGCCGACAAACGGCGGTAATCAAGGCGGTAACAATAATCAGGGCGGAAACCAAGGAGGAAATAATCAACAACCTCCAGATTTACTGCCACCTGATCAGTTACCACCAGGTAACGGTGGCAATAATCAAACGCCACCACCGCAACAACAGCGTACCGTAAGGTCGATTGCGGTTACACCCGCGACGGCATCTATCCGACAAGGAGAGAGCCAGCAGTTTTCCGCAGTGGTAACGTTCTCGGACAACACAACCGAGACCAACCCAAGCAATTTAGTCTGGACGATTAACGCAACAGCAGCACATAATGTCACGATAAGTGGCAGAACTGTGAATGCGGCGGCAAATGCAACGCCCGCGGTTTATACCGTGAGAGCTACCGTAGGTGGCATCTCTGGCGAAGCGCAACTGACCGTAACCGCAAGAGCTGTACAGAGTAATATCTCACTAAGCCCATCAAGCGTAGTAATTGATGGACGAGGTGGTTCAGCTACCACTACACTGACATCCACCCATCAATGGGCGGTCAGTGACTGGGGTGGCTTTAACGGCACCCTAAATCTCCACACGGCTGCGGCTGGAACTCATAGCTTGACTGTGACCTTACCGCAAAATCCTGGTATGGTTCGAGTTTTCCGCATCACGTTCCGCAACAACCAAGGCGACACCGCTGTACTGATTGTGGATCAAAACCGTGGTCCGGGCACAACACCTGGATTTGTACCGGCTGATCCGCCTCCGGGCGGGGTAACAAGACCGCCATGGGGTGAAGATACGAATAACTCTGGTACTCCAGATTATATCTTTAATCCTAATCCAGGAAACCCTGTGACGCATCCGACACACCCACAGCATAATCCGAATGACCCGAATCATCCAGGTCAAACGGTTATACCGGATTTGCCACCACTCCCCCCAGAGTGCGAGGACGACGTGGTCGACCTAACGCCACCAGGACAAGATCCTGGCTGGGACAACTAAAATAACACTTAGCACATTTGGGTATACGTAATACTCGGAGGGGGTCCTTAAAACCCCCTCCAAACCCAAATATTATTTCATGTGTGTGTAGAAATCTAACTTGCTGGTTGCTATTCCTTAAAAATTCGGCTAACAAAGTGTAAAAAGGGATAGCGACACGATGTGTGTAGTTATCGCAAGATCCAAGCATTTTGATAAATGCGAGGGTTTTGTATAATGTTTATAAAGAAAGGGATTAAAACTATGAAGAAAGTTTTAGGTATTGTGGGTACTGCAGTAACTGCAGCGGTTGTATTTGCCGCACCAGTAGCTGCTCAGACTCAGCCAATTTCACTAAACGCAGGCGTTCAGATCGCAGGTGCTGGCTCAGGTCAGTTCGAGCGACGAGTTAACGCTAACGTAAATCAAGAAGTTCTCGTTCAGTTTAGCTTTGCTAACCAGAGCGGCGAGCGCTTCTCAACGATTGCAGGTCGAGTAAGCCTGCCTTCACAGCTTACATTTGTGAATGGTTCTACTCGCCTATTCAACCGAACAAATCCTAATGGCATGCCAATGAACGATGGTATCACATCGAACTGGGCAAACCTAGGTGGCTACGGTCCAATCGACAACGATGGTCGTGGTACTGGTTCGGTTTCATTCCGTGTCCGTGCAAACGGTACCGGTCTAGTATGTGGTGTTAACACTCTTAACATCGCTACATCGGTTGCAGGTTACCGTGATGGTAAAGTTGCAACTGACGCGTTTGTTGCTTACACAGCAGTAGACGTAGTGCGCCAGTGTGGTACAGATGAGGGCGATCGCCTTCCTGACACAGGTATGGGCGCGGTAATGGGCGTAGCTGCTGGTGCTGGTGCACTTGCAACTGCTGCTGGTTACATGCTTGTTAGCCGAAAGAAATAAGCTTGGTCGCCTTCTAGAGTAACAAAAAACGAAGTGGGCTCAATTAAGCTTTGGAGTACACCCCCGTGGAGATTTTATCCCCACGGGGGCTGCTCTTATCTGCATTAATGATTGTTTGGTTTTTGAATGGAGTGGGCGTGGCGGAGGTGAAAATGATCGCCGAATTCGCATTTATAATAGTCTAGAGTATTAACTGGGAGGTTGTGGTCGATTTCCGCATTGCGGGCAGCGACTTCAGCTTCTAGTTCGGTGGGGTAAATGATCTTTTGGCGATCGCCAACTGAGCAGCGTCTTGGTTCGATGGGACTGTAGCGTTTTTGCGCCATAACTAGTCGTCCGAGAGGCCGAGGAGTTTTTGCATGTTCTTCTTGTAGACTTCGACGCCAGGCTGGTCAAAAGGATTTTGGCCGAGAGCAAAGGCGCTCATTGCAGCGGCAATGAAGAAGAAGTAGACGAGGGCGCCAAAATCAGCAGCAGTGCGATTATTAATACGGATTTCAACTACTGGGCGAACGCTAGCGTGAGCGGCAACGGTGGCGCGTAGTGCGGCGGCGTTAATCTCGGCTAGGTCTTTGCTTTCGAGGCCGCGGAGGGCATTAATATGTATGTCGCTGGCAGTCGGCTGGATCTCGAGGAAGGTCTCGAAGATCTTAGGGTTGCCGTCTTGGATTAGCTGCCCGAGCGAGTGGAGGTCGGTTGAATACATGAGAGAGGTCGGTAGTAGCCCGACTTTATTCTTGCCCTCGGATTCGCCAAAGAGTTGCTTCCACCACTCCATAAAGTAACGAAGCTCAGGCTCGAAGGTCGCCATGGCTTCACTAAAGTAGCCTTGGTTGTGAAGGTGAACGCGGAGCGCGGCGTAATTGAGGGCGCCAGTTAGATTTGCAGCGTAAGATTTAGCGCCACCTAGGAGCTCGAGGATGTCGACACCGCCGACTGCAAGGGGTAGGAGGCCAACTGAAGTCAGGACCGAGTAGCGCCCACCGACATTGTCGGGGTGCTCAAGCCAAGACCAGTTGCGCTCGCTTGCCATCTGGAAGATGGTACCGCTACGACCAGTGGTGGCATAAACTCGGCTGTCGGCTTTTTCTTTGTATTTGTCGCGGAGTTTTTGATAAAAGATGTCAAATGCGACGTTGGTTTCGATAGTGGTGCCAGATTTACTTACGACATTGATGCAGAAATTGCGGTCGCCGATACGGTCTAGGGCTTGTTGCATGGCGGCTGGGCTGAGACTGGTGCCAGCAAAGATAATCTCTGTCTTGCTTTCGCGTGGGATGGCGTCGAGCAGGGCTTTGGTGCCCAGAAAAGCGCCGCCAATGCCAATGACGACGAGAACCTCGGCGCTGTTTTTGATTTGGGCGACATAGTCATTGAGCCGTGGGTCTGGGTCTTGGATGGTAGCCCAGCCATTCATCTGGGCGGCGGATAGGGCAGCTAGGTGGGGGCTCCAGTCGGTTTGAGGGATCTTAACACTTGTCTTAAAACTTATCGTACTCATATCTTGATTATATCATAAGCCAGATAGGGAGTGGGGTAGGGCTTTCAGCTAAAAATCAGTCTCATTTCTACAATGAGGATTGCAAGTAAAAAGAAAGAGTTCAAGAGTATGAAGTGCGCAGTTAAGCGTAAGGGGTTTGACATTGCCTGTATGAAGCAGCTAGCCATGAGCTGTAAGCGGAGTGTTTATGCGGTGGTCTGCTTGCCGAATGAAAGTTGCGTGATTGGTGATGAATACCCAGCCATACTAAGAAATCACCTAATCCGAACTTATTGCAAACACTCGAAGACTTATCGTGTATCACTAGACTTTAGGACGGGAGAGGTGGCACTGTATCGTTCAAGTAGACAACGAGAGATAGATCCATGCACGAAGAGAGAGATCTTGGACCAGCTGAAGAGCCGACTTTGGCGCTACACCGATGAGACGAAGATAGAGTTCTGGATGGAGGGCCTAGGCGATGAGCCGAGAGAGGAAGATATTCGTAGTCTAAAGACGGAGAGATGAGACGGGTTTAAGCTTTGATTTTGGGGTGGTTTCTGGTAACATATAAGATATGGAGTTGCCGAAATACAAGACTTGTTCGGTTCTGATGGCTGTCTATCATGGCGATCAGGCAGAGTGGCTAGAGCAGGCCATGCAGAGCATCTTGGGGCAGACGACAAAGTCGAACGATATTGTGATTGTGCGTGACGGGCTAGTCAGCGATGATATCGAGAAAGTACTGAAGAAACACGAGAAGCGAGCGGAAGTCCGAGTAGTCAGATTGGCAGAAAACGGCGGATTGGCGCGAGCGCTGAACGCGGGGCTTATGAAATGCAAGAACGAGCTGGTAGCGCGGATGGATGCAGACGACATCATGGAGAAGGATCGCTTGAAGTTGCAGATTCAAACATTTAACGACGACTCGACTTTGAGCATCTTGGGCGGGCAAGTTGCGGAGTTTGATGGCGATGAAGATAATATTACAGGGTATCGACGCGTGCCAGTGGCTGAAGAAGAAATTGGGCGATTTGCGAAGTTGCGTTGCCCACTTAACCACCCGTCAGTGATGTTTCGTAAGAGTGTGATTAATAGACTCGGCGGCTATGACGAGAAGATAGGCAAAGTCGAAGATTACGAGCTATGGATGAGGGCGCTTAGTGACGGCTATGTGATACGGAATCTTCCAGATACGCTTTGTCGACTGAGGGCGGGTGACTATATGATCGGGCGACGAAAAAGCTGGCAGGGTTGTGTGGCGCAGATTCGACTAAGACGACATTTCTTGGTAAATCGATGGATAGGTCTTGGTGACTTTATGAAGACTTCTCTAGCATTTGTCGTTGTAGCGATTATTCCGACGTCAGCGGTACGGTTTGTCTACCAGAAAGGGCTCAGGAAGTCGTGAAGAATATATTGCAGGTGATGGGCGCGATGGACTTCGGCGGCGCTGAGACTTTTACGATGAATATATTCCGAAACATTGACCGCAATAAGTATAAGTTTATTTTTCTATGCTACTTGCGTACGGATAAGAGATACGATTACGAGGATGAGATCGAAAAGCTGGGCGGTAAGATTATACGCATAAAAGACAATCGCAAACGGCACCCTTTTGAGTTTATAGAAGAAATAGGACGCGTGATAGACGAAGAGAGAATCAGCGTGGTACATGCCCAGGTTGATATGTCGAACGCTTACGCGATGATCGCGGCGAAGCGGCATGATGTGCCGGTAAGGATAGCGCATTCGCATAACACAAAGTTTGGTAATGGTGGATTGGTAAACAGCATATTTAATTCTTGGGCGAAAAGGGCGATAAATCGAGACGCGACCATTCGTTTGGCGCCAGAGGAAGAGTCTGGTCGCGCT
>WQUV01000004.1 GCA_009781895.1 Candidatus Saccharimonadota bacterium | reverse complement strand
TCACGCCCATAGGAGATATTCTCGGCAATAGAACGGTGGAAGAGCAAGCTTTCCTGCGGGACATAGGCGATGTTTTCGCGCAATGATTTTTGCGAGACGTCCTTGATGTTCTGTCCATCGATCATGACAGCTCCTTCATCGACGTCGGAGAAGCGTAGGAGAAGCTTGGTGAGAGTAGTCTTGCCAGAGCCAGAAATACCGACTAAGCCGACGCGCTCGCCAGCTTTGACTTCGAGCGTGAAATCCTGAAAGACTGGCCGTTTGCTCTCGGTATAGTTGAAGGTGATGTTGTCAAAGATAATATCGCCCTTAGCGACCGAAAGACGATTTGGGCTAGTGTCAGAAATGGCTGGGTTTTCGTCGAGGATTTCGGTCATCTCGACGGCATCACTGAAGGCCTCGATGATGTCTTTGATGATGTTGTTGACGTCCCACATTTGACCGAAGATAATTTGAGTGTAAGTGTAGATGAGAACTGCTGTACCAATACTAATACCGAACCACTGAGTACCGCCAACTATAAAGACGAGAGCGAGAGCGAGGAGGACGGTAAGGACGATGGTGTTGAAAATGTGGCGTGAAGTAGTGAAGCGCATACGTATGAGCTCGAGGCCAATGACTTTGTCGACCGCGGTGTGATAGCGGCGTTTTTCGTCGGTCTCACGGGCGTAAGATTTGACGGTGAGAATATTGCCGATGGCGTCGGCAAGTTTGCCGGTTTTCTCGCTACTGGCGCGAGAGCTTTTTTCGCGGATATCGAAGCCGCGTTTGCTAATGAAATATGTGAAGATAAAGAAGATGATAATAATCGCGAGTAGAGAAACGGCGTAAAGCGGAACATAGCGGAAGAGGACGATAGACGAGGCGACGACGAGAGTAAAAAACGGAACGATGCGGAAGACGAAGTTGTCGAGTAGGTTTTCGAACGAGCGGACGAAGCGGTTAGTGTAATTGACGAGCGAACCTGAAAAACGATTATTATGGAAGGACATTGATTGGTTGGCAACAGCCTGGAAGCAGAGGAGGTCGAGATCGGCCATCATTTTGAGCTGGTTCTTCCATAAGACCCAGAGACGCAAGCGGAAAATCATCTCACCGACAAACATGATGCCGACTGCGGAGGCGATAAGGGGGAGAAAGTAAGAGAGGATACTGCCCTCGAACTCGTAGCTGGGATCGAGACGATCAATAATACGAGAGAAGATCCACGGGACGAGAGTGCTAAGAAGAATGGTGCCGATAACACCAAGTATAATCATCACGAAGAACGACCCACGATACTGGCGTAATTCATGCCAGAAGTAGTGAAGTGTGCGCCTTGGCAACGCTCTCTGTTTTTCCCTGTCCATACTGACTAATATTGTATCAAAAAAGCAAGTGTTTTTCAACTTGGGCGAACTATGGTATAATATAAATATATGAAGAAAGCAAATCTGCTCTGGATCGACCTAGAGATGACAGGGCTGGACCCAAAACGTGACAAGATTATAGAAGTTGCTTGTGTGGCAACCGACTGGAAGCTACGCGAACTAGCGACATTCCACGCGAATGTGAAGTGGAGCAAGAAGCTACTCGAAAAGAAAATGATAGGTGAGTTCTGGGACAAGAACGCCGAGACGCGAGCTGACTTGATTAAGGCGAGCTCGGAGGGGCAATTAATTAAGAACGTGGAAAAAGAACTCTTGGAGTTCATTAGCCAGCATATGGCACAACCAACTAAAACGAAGGCGCGACCAATCTACCTAGCTGGTAATTCGGTTCATCAGGATCGCAAATTCTTGGAAGTAGCAATGCCAGAGATAGATGACTTGTTCCACTATAGGCTGCTTGATGTCTCAGCGCTAAAAATTGTCTTTAGTCACATGTATAAACTGAAGATCAAAAAACCAAACGCGCACCGCGCGGAAGACGATATACGTGGCTCGATTGATGAGCTGAAGTCATATCTGGAGAAGATTAATGTTTAACGGCGCGGAACTGGAGTCGCTATTAGCGGAGTATGCATTAGAGCTAGGTGGCGAAGAAGAAAAGATTCAGAATCCGAAGAATCAATATAAGACTTTGCGACTGTTTAAGCGCGAGAACGAAGAGGGCGAACGGAAGATTTTCCTCGTGATTCATGAAGGGTCGGATCCTTTAGTGGTTGATTTCTTGGTACCACCAGAAATTGCGGCAAAGATGATTGAGCAATACGAGACAGCATCGCAAAGTAATCTACTAGACAAAAAGCGAGCAGTGCAATTAGTACTAACTGGGCAGTTTGAAGAAGCTGACTTGAAGAGCTTCGTACTACAGAGCTTTGGGCCCTAGGAGACAGGTAGCGGTGGGTAGGCATGGTATAATGTAGGTATGTTGGAGGAATTAGGTGTGCCGCGGACAAGGGTGAGGATTATGCGGTTTTTTGCGATGAATGGCGAGGTGGAGATTGGCGTGAGAGAATTAGCGCGGGCGCTAAAGATCAACGCTGGGAATGTGCAGAGAGAGCTCACGAAGTTGCGCAACCTCGGACTATTAGAGTTAACTACAGAGGTCACATCGACCTATTCGAGTACTGCGAAGTTGCGCAACCTGGCGAAGAAGGTTGAATTTTAGACTGTGAGCTATAGCCCGTTATTTCAGAAATTGCTAAAGGCGCGGGGAATTAGCCCGGAGACGGCCGAAGGTTTTCTGCGCCCAAAGTACGAGAGCTTGAACGCGCCGGATAGCTTGCCCGACATGGCGAAAGCGGTGAAGCGTATCCAGAAAGCGATAAAGAACCAAGAGTTGATTTTGGTCTTTGGCGACTATGACGCGGATGGCGTAACGGCAACCGCTGTGCTAGTACGCGGACTACGACATTTGGGCGCGAATGTGAGCTATGATTTACCAGAGCGACTAGTGGACGGCTATGGCCTGCCGAAACGGATTACCGAAACAATGGACCTGGAGACAAAATTACTGATTACGGTGGACTGCGGTAGCCGAGACCTGGAGATTGTAGCGGAGCTAAAGAAGCGTGGGGTGGACGTGATTATCACGGATCATCACGAGATTGGCGAACTGCCAAAGGCAGTGGCGGTGATAAATCCGAAGCGCGAGGATAGCAAGTATCCGTTCCGCGATTTGGCTGGTGTGGGTGTAGCGTTCCAGTTAGTACGAGCTCTCGCGCCAAATACTTCTGCGACAGGAACAGCCCTGACTGCCACAGAAGTATCCGCCGCAAGCGCATGGACTAAGTGGCTACTGGACCTGGTCGCTCTCGGGACGGTGTGCGACCAGGTGCCGTTGAAAGGTGACAATCGCATCTTGGTGAAGTACGGGCTGAAAGTGATGAGGCAGACGAAGTGGCGAGGGTTGGCGGAATTGATTCGTGATGCGAAACAACTGGATACATATACTTTAGCGTTCGTGGTGGGTCCGAAGATTAACGCGAGCGGACGACTGGAGTCGCCGCGGAAAGCGCTGGACTTACTACTGTCTGACGACTCGATGGAAACATCGGGGCTAGCGATGGACTTAGATAGCTTGAATCAGAAGCGAAGGCAAGAGCAGCAAAAAGCGGTCGATGACGTGAAAGATATACTAGGACTAGAAGTGAAGCAAGATGTGGTGGTAGTGAAGGGCGAGTGGCATGAAGGACTGATTGGGCTACTGGCGAGTAAGCTGGTAGAGGCTTATGAGCGGCCAGCGTTTGTCTGGACGATAGCGGCTAGTTCCGCCCCCGCGACAGGAACAGCCTTGACTGCCACGGAAGCGAAACTAGCCGCTGACGTCAAGATAAAATGCTCCGCCAGAAGCTTCGGTGAATTCTCGTGCGCGGGCGTGATTGGGCACTTGCAAGATTTAGGCTTAATTGAGAAGGGCGGAGGGCATGCGGCGGCAGGCGGTATGAGCGCGAAGTTGATCAACTTCGAGATGATCGAGAAGGCGATACTAGAGTATTATCGCGGACTGAAGCTGACTAATCAGCTGCAATATTTGCGGACGCAGCCGGACGTGACGGTGGAGAATGTGACAGAGTTATCGATGGAGTTTTGGCAGGAGATGCAAGACCTCGCGCCATTTGGGCAGGGGCATTTGGAGCCGCTATTTCGTGTGCGAGGGACGCTGTTTGAGAAGCGACTGATGGGTAAGCAAAAAGAGCATGTGGGACTTCGAATCGGCGACAAGGAGCGACGCGACTTCCGACTTTGCGCGTGGGGCGCGGCGGAGAAGCTATCTCACTTGCGGGACCTGCAAGAATACAACTTTGACTTTCGGCTCACAGTATCGGACTTTGGTGGTGCGCATACTGAGGGTCGGTTGGTAGATGTGGCACCAGTAGACTTGCCACTCGAAACCTAATGTTCCAATCTCCGAGCGAACTTGTGATATGGACGAAGTCGGGTACTAATCAGTATTACTTACGGAGGTCTTTGACGATTTCTTTATTAGTCAGACGATCGAAGACGAAGATGAGACAGAAGAGGCCGACAGCGATAATGGTGAGGTAAGTAAGGAGGATCTGCGGAGCGAAGCCGATGAGGATTGGTGATGAGACATCAGGTAGATTGTATGAAGCGGCAAGTAGAGCGGCGGCAGTAGAGGCATGAGTAATAGCTATGATGCCAGAAAGAATAAGTCCGATAGCAGTAGCGGTCGCTATAGTGAGAAGGCTAATTAAGAACATGTATCCAACAAAAACAAGGAGGACGTTGCCAGTTGTAGCGCCAACCGCGCGATAGAGGGCGATGGTTTGACGTTCGTCGTCGACAATGCGAATGAGGGTTGTAGTCATTATGATGATAGCGACCACAGAAATTGCTATAGTGATCATCATGATGAGGCGACTTAGGTCACGATGTACGCCTTTAATACCTATAGGGTCACCAATGAAGCCAGAAATAGATAGGTCGCCTATTCTAGTGCAGCCATTAACTACATGGTGGCAATTGTGCTCTTGATCAAAGTCGTCAGCCGCCGAAACGTCATCAAAAGCGACGAGTATGACACTAGAAGTACGAACATGCATGCCTGAACTATAGGACGATCGAAAAGCGGTGGAGTCAGGATTGACAACGATAGCCGGAGGGGTAGCGAATGTAGTAAAGCTATCGATTATATCATGGACGGGGTTATTACGGAAAAGAGAAACTACTGGTGGTGATGAGCTGGCGGGAAGAAGACCGACTATCTCATAAGTAACTTCGGCAACAGCCTCCCCCTCATCGTCGATGACAATACCCGTGAAGCGATAGCCCAAGGCGCGTTCGTTGACAGTGCGAACACTATCTCGTAGTGTAGCGGGGGTAAGTGCCCGCCAAGATGGCCAATTAACGCCTATAACCTCCGCTGCCAAGTCCAGGGACGCGAGAATCTGGATTACGTCATCTCGTTGTTCTGATATCTGCACGAACTGATCGATGATACTGTCGTCATATAGGGCGACTACGAACTGAAGAGGAGTGTGATGAGGGTGCCTGCCGCCGATCGTTAGCCGACCATTCACAAAATAAGTCTCCAGCTCGGTCAGCACGTGACCCCCATACGGAGCAGCCTGGCCAGACACAGCATCTTTTGCGTTGCGACTCTGATTAGCTACAAAATAGGAGAGAGCCTGCTCCGCAAACGGATTTCCTTGGACAAGCTGGATAAAGCTGAAATCATCCGAAACCTCTATGGTTGAGAGAGGGTGCTCTTTATCTGGATCAGTACTAGCCTCATAGAGATCGACAGCCATACGCTGGACTTCCTCTGGAGGATCAGAACCGAAGGAGAAGCCATCAGTATTCATGTGTCTCATCTGCATTACGACCCCACTATCAAAGACGTTTAGGCTGTGGCGAAGGTATGCGCGATAGGCGCCCTGAGCTGTGATAAACATTGTGATGATTAGGCTAAATAGGATGCTAGTAGTGATAAGGGTGAGGACGGTGCGACGCTTGCGAACACGGAGTCTGGCACTGGCTAGAGCGATAATGTCTTTGATGTTCATAGTTCGACCCTCCCATCTCTTATTTTAATAGTCTGGCTGGCGTACTCTAGGATCCTCGGATCATGGGTAGCAATGATAATAGTAGTGCCGTAGGTTTTATGTACCTGCTGGAAGAGCTTGGCGACCGCAAGAAAGTTGTCCTGGTCAAGGTTGCTGGTGGGTTCGTCAGCGATAAGAATTGAAGGCTTGTTGTATATAGCTCTGGCTACAGCCGCGCGTTGAATCTGTCCACCAGAAAGTTCAGAGGGGAGGTGGTCGAGATGGTCGGCGAGACCCATGAGTGTGGCGAGCTCTTTGGTCCTTTGCTCTCGCTCTTCGACTGACAGCCCAAGAAACATGGCTGGTAGCTCCATGTTCTGCCTGAGGGTGAGAGTGGAGTCGAGATAGAACTGCTGAAAGACAATACCGACATTCTTGCGACGGAAGATGGCGAGCTTTTGAGCATTCAGCTTGGTGAGGTCTTGGTCGTCTACTGTGACTTGGCCGCTGGTGGGCTGCTCGATGCCGGAGACAAGCTGGAGGATAGTAGACTTGCCAGAGCCGCTAGGGCCAGTAAGGACGGTGAAAGAGCCGCTATTGATCTCGAGGCTGATGTCATTTAAGGCGTCGACGACCTTGCGTTTTAACTTGTATTGCTTGGAGATATTGGTGAGGTTTATTTTGGACATACTGGTTGTATTATACCATATCTTCGACCTCGCTGGCGGGGTGTGGAGCGAGAGACTATTCTGCGCGGATGGACGAGATGATCTTGGCGCGAGAGTTGATGAGGATTGGCAGGACAGAGCCGACAAAGACAGCCACGTAGCCGATGGCAACGACTCGACCGACAACAGCCCAATCCCAGGCGGAGAGGAGAATGGTGGCATCGGGCGCGTCAAAAATAGTGCGGAGAGTGACGGAGATGATGTCGTAATAGACAGCGCTAATGACGATGCCAGCAACAACACCGACAACAATAGCACCGACAACGATGAGGGTTGCGAGGATGAAGGTAAAGGTGAGGTAAACCTGCATAATTTCGCTACGCTTGTAGCCGATAGCGCGGAAGATGGCGACTTCTCGGCGGTCGTGGGCGAGGAGTAGCATGACAATGATGAGTGATACTAAAGCAACTACGCCTGTGCCTACTAACATCACGAGATTGCTGGCGTTGCTGGTTTGGTTGAGAACGTTATCAAGCAATGCGGCATTTTTGTTGAAGTGCGTCAATAAAAATGGCTTTTCATGAGTCGAGCAAACATGGTTGTCGTGTCCGCAGCTATGCGAAGCGATGAAGCGGTCAGCGCTTTCGCGGTCTGGGAACTCCACCATAAAATGAGTCCTTGGGTCGTAAGCTAGCCAGTCTGCAGGCGCAGACGTTATCTCCTCGAATCTCTCTCGTGTCTCGCTGTCAACACGATTGAAGTAGTCGAACGATACAACAGGAGACCAAATGCTACGACGCGCCATACGCTGGATCATGTCTGGCACGGTGGTTGGGTCGTCCCAAATAGGGTTTTGAGTAAGTCCAATAACAGTAAAAGTGAACGTCCCTTCAACTGCTTCAGTTTCAGTAATAAAGCCCGCTTCTAGCTGAAATTCTTGGAAGCGACGGTCGTAATCTCGTTCCGATGCGGTACGCCTGTCCACTATAAGCGGACTTGGGCTACAAGCTTCAGTCGGCAGGCCCCATTCTATGCGGGGAGTGGCTTCGGATAACTCCATGCTTGTAGTATTAATGATGCGTTGCCTAGATACTGAATTGCGGTAGCAGACCTGGATATCGTAGCCCAATGACTGCTCGCGAATCTGCTGCATAAGTGAGCTTCTTGCATCCAAATCAGATTCGTCTTCTGGGTTTGGTAGACCTAATCGATCTGCCATTACGTCATATGACATAATGACTGGTATTCTGCCGACAAAATCAAGATTTTCTGCGCCTTCCAACTCGAAATCATGAGTAAACATTGAATTTACGACACTTAAAGACATGATTGGCTCAGCTTGCCAGTCTGTCCAGGGGTGAGTAACGCGACGTAGGTTCTCAATCCCATCATGGAACGCGATAAAGCCTTGTTCTGGACTTAAAAAACTACTAGATGCAAAGTTGAACCCCCCGTAGCCTTCGGCTAATTGCTTCAAATCCTGCAAACCAGCACGCACCCCATTCTGCTCGTGCCATTCCGCTAATGCCATCTCAGCATACCTAGTCCATGGCATGAATAAACGCTCTCCCCAAGATATTACAAATGGAGACTCCTCCATCTCTGGGTCATAATTAACACGGAACTGACGGGCTAGAGCGGCGTTACGGACTTTTGCTTCTTCATATAATTCCTGAGCGCGCGCTTGAATGCCCGCGTCATTTGTTAAGCCCTCAGTACGCATAGATACGGTTGCAGATACTATATGTCTCCCATTCAATCCGGACCGCGCTAAATCATCAACCTGTTTATCAAAGAAAGCTATGGCGGATAGACCTAGAAAAACGGCACCAAATAATAATGTCATAAATACAGCTGGTACGGCCAACCTTAAGGGCTTCTGCTTGAGCTTGACTCTAGCTAGTAATACTGCGTCCTTGAGTCTAAGCATCGATTTCTCCGTCGACTAGCTTGATTGTTCGTTTGGCACGCTTGGCGATGTCTTGGTCGTGAGTGACGATAATTACCGTCGTGCCATCTTGATTAATCTTTTCTAATAATTGTACAATGCGCTCCGAGTTCTTGGAGTCGAGGTTGCCAGTCGGCTCATCAGCGAGTAGGACTTGTGGCTTGGTAGCGACAGTTCGAGCGATGGCGACACGCTGGGCCTCACCACCCGATAAGGTCTTCGCCTGGGCGTCCAGCCTGTTGGTGAGACCGACAATCTCAGCGACTTCATCTACTCTTTTACTAATCTCTTCGTCGCTAAGCTTCTGAGGGAAGCAGGCGGCTGATATATTCTGCCTAACTGTGAGATAGGGTTGAAGGTAGAAAGACTGGAAGACAAAGCCGAAGAAGCGATTACGTAACAAGGAGAGTTTAGCATCGCTAAGCTTTGATATGTCTTTGCCAGCCACTAGCACCTCGCCAGCAGTAGGCTTATCTAGCCCGCCGATTAGCTGAAGGAGAGTAGACTTACCACTACCACTCTTGCCCATAATAGCCACAAAGTCGCCAGCCTCTATGCTGAGGCTGGCTCCAGACAGGACAAATCTCCCTTTGTATTCTTTACTTATATTTTTGATGGAGATTTGCATTGTGTAACCTTAGTTTCGAACGTAACAACCCCATGAGAAGGGATTGTTGAAGTCAACGAAGAAAGCTCTAGAAGTGTTTCCGCCTGGTATGTGGGTATGCTGGGCGCCACAGTGAAAGTCAAGATCTAGCCCACCTACAATCTGTCCAGTTGCAATACGCCGACATCGCCAGCTCATCGCGTTACCAGGCGATTGCAAGACTGCGTCGGACGGGTGCCTTACGCCGTTTACTAGACCATATTGGATATCACAGGCCCTATTAAGATCGATACCGCCAATACGCCTCCAGCCAGCAGGGACTTCAGTTAGTGGCATTATATCTGTTACTGCTGACGCTGTCGGTGCCATTATAACCGCCGAGCTAAGAGCCGCAATTCCTGCTGCTAATACTAATTTTAGTTTATTCATCCACGCCCTCCTTTTGTTCAATAACTATATTATAATGCCTGGTTACATGTAGGCGCAATGGTGATTTTCTTCAGGTTTTAGGTTATGAGTAGGTTATCCACAACCTAGACCTTACAGACTAACGGCAGACACCGCCATCAGGGATGGATTTGAGTTTAGCTTTGAGGAGGCGTTTCTCGGCAGCGTCGGCGCGGAGCTGGATTTCGCAGAGGAAGGGCTCGACGATTTCGGCGTGAAGTTGCGCAACTTCAGCAGCATGATGTGGCTGACGAATAGTGCCGCCACGCTGCCAACGACGTAGGGTGAAACCGCTGACGCGAAGTAGGCTAGCGAACTTGCCTTGGGTCCAGCCGGTGAAGGCGAGGATGTGACTTAACTTCTGGCGAGAAGAAAAGGTTGATGGGTTGTTCATGTTTGCTCCTTTGTTTTTATTTTTATTTACATAGCTTGGTCGGACGTGACGCGGTTGACTTCTTTGATAGAAGTCAGTCCACTTAAGGCCTTGAACATGCCGTCTTGGCGGAGAGTGACCATACCTTTGGCGATGGCCATCTTCTGGACGTCACTCGCAGTAGCGCGGGCGACAACAAGCTTCTGGACATCTGCGTCAATCTCGAGAGCCTCATAGACACCGACTCGACCGCGATAACCGCCTGGTGTATCTTCGGAATCGGCGGCACGCATGAAGGTGAACTCCTTGGCGGTGGCAAGCGGAAGAACGCCGTAGCCGAGGTCTTCGCTGGTTTTTCCAACGTCGGCTTGCTTATCTGGTAGGAGCCAGCCGATATTCTTTTTGATCTCTTCGGCTTCGAGTTCAGTGGAGGCGACAGGTTCGGCGTTCGGCGCGATGCGACGACAAAGTCGCTGACCTATAATAGTATTAAGTGTGGATGCGATCAAGAATGGCTCGATCTCCATGTCGATGAGACGAGGCAAGATACCAGATGCGGAGTTGGTGTGAAGCGTGCTAAAAACTAAGTGACCTGTGAGCGCGGCCTGGACGGCAAGTTGCGCTGTTTCGGTGTCACGAATCTCACCAACCATCACGACGTCGGGGTCCTGACGGAGGATGGAGCGGAGACCAGATGAAAAAGTAAGGCCAGCTGCGACGTTAACTTGGATCTGATTGACGCCAGGGATTTTGTACTCGACTGGGTCTTCTAGAGTAACGATATTGATCTCGGAGGTTTTGATCTCTTGGACGAGAGAGTAGAGGGTGGTCGACTTACCAGAGCCAGTCGGACCAGAAGTCAGGACCATGCCGTTCGGTTGGGCGATGCCCTTACGAATGGTGCGGAGGGCGCGGCCGACAATGCCCATTTTCTCGATACCGATTTGTCCGCCTTCTTTCTTCAAGATACGGATGACAACCTGCTCGCCCCACACAACTGGCGAGGTGGCGATACGAAGGTCGACTGGTGATTCGCCGATTTTTACCGAAAACTGACCGTCCTGCGGTGCGCGCTTTTCGTCGATCTTGAGTCCAGCGAGAATCTTGATACGGGCAACGAGCTGGCCCTCAATGGTCTTGGGTAGATTCATGACTTCGCGGAGGACGCCGTCAATACGACAACGGACAAGCAGGCGATGCTCTTCGGGCTCGACGTGGATGTCGGAGGCGCGGGCTTTGACTGAGTATTCGAGGAGAGAAACTAAAGCTTTCGCGATCGGGCTGTCCTGGACGATGGTCTTGACCTCGGCTTCAACCTCGTCGTCCATCTGACGATTGGCTTCGACAGCAGAGTCGACGGCAGAAAGATCGGTCCTGTATTGCTCGAGAATGTCATTGATGGCGTCAGGGCTAGCCATGAACGCGGCGATCGGTTTATTGAGCATATTAGAAAGATAGTCGATCTTCTGGGTATCGGTGGCGTTTTCGAGAGCGATGAAGAC
The DNA here is from genome assembly GCA_009781895.1 of Candidatus Saccharimonadota bacterium. Taxonomy (GTDB): domain Bacteria; phylum Patescibacteriota; class Saccharimonadia; order Saccharimonadales; family Saccharimonadaceae; genus WQUV01. Next base: position 27,078 of record WQUV01000004.1, on the reverse strand, counting down.
TTTGCCGTCACGCTCGGCGAGTGGTACGGCGCGCATTTTGTTAGCGGAATCTTCGGACACGAGATGGAGGATCTCGCTACCAATGAGGGCGCCATCAATATAAGCAAAAGGTATATTGAAGTTAGTAGCGATAGCGTGAGATAGGATTTGTTTTGTGATGAGACCGTCCTCAAGCCAAGCTTGTGGAGTCTGCTTCTCGGGCGGAAGAATACGGACACGGAGAGCGTCGACTAGACCATTGTCAATGATTAATTTGGCGATCTTGGCGCTAGTATCGGCGTCAAAATTCATTAGTTCCCCTCGTCGTAATCCGAGTCAGGTACGCAATCTGGGTCGATGTCTGGATTACAGCCTGGGTTGATGATCTCGCCCCAGCTGAAACATTCGTCTGCAGAGATGTCAGAGCCAACGTTAAGGTCACCGATGCAGATCTCGATGGTTGGGTCAATAGCAAAACGGTTGAATACGAGAGGGTCAGGAGGGTGGACCTGGGCAGAGATTTCGTCGATAACCTCGACGAAGGCGACGGCGTCTTCAGGATCACCAAAAGCGGCACGAGAAATCACGACAGCCAAAATCGCAGAAAGAATAGCGAGAGCGAAGCAAACGATGATGTCAACTTTTTTCATTAACTGCCCCCTGCTGGTGAGGGCGGCGAAACAGGACCAGCGGCGCTAGCGCCACGCGGACGATTTAGGACTGCAGCTCCAGTAAGCTGACGGAGGTCCTTATTGACAGTACGGTCGCTGGTAAAGAAGCCGTTAGCTTGGACGGTGAGTTCGACTAGGCCTTCAGAACGGAAGAAGAAAGTGGCGGAATTGATCTCGACAGGGCGAATGGAGCGTTCGAGATTGCTCAAAATCTGCGAAATGCCTACAGGCTGATCACATGCGGTGGCGTTACCGTCACAGCCAAGAGCGCCGACGACCTGGAATGTGACGTTCATTCTTTCGGCAGTGGTTTCTAGTACTGGTGTGACGGTCGTGTCGCGACCAACGGCGATACTTTGGACGACTGCTTCATTGCCTCCAACTCGATGGATCGTGAGGTCGGCGATGCTGGCACCAAAGGCTGCGAGGTTACGGAAAGCTGGCATGGCGTTCGCGACGACACGGAGAGGCTCATCAATATGAGCTTGGTTGACGGTCTCAGCGACAGCCAAAAGGTTGTCGTTCTCGCGCAAGGCGTAGATATCCGTGACGACGATTTCGAAATTGGCTAGATTGGCCTCAGTAATATTGAGTGCTACCAGCTTCTCATCATTAACCGCGCTTTGGAAGCGAATCATCTTGGATAGATAGTCGACCGCGATAACAGTAACGGCGACGAGAGCAGAGACAGCAGCGATCGAGAGGAACATCAAGTAGTTAGCCTTGTCGATACTTGCGCGCTTGGTTGATTGGATACCTTTTTTTGCAGCCATTATAGTTGGTCCTCCGGCCGGGTTGGTTCTGGTGCGAACCAGTTATTATTAATCTGCAAGAATGAGTCGGTGACATCTTGACGTGGGATACCAAGAACACGGACAAAGCGGCTCTGGATATTTAGCGCATCTGGCTCGATCATGAAAGACATGCGGAAGCGGAGGGTAGGCAGGCCGCCCACGTTGATCTCGTAGTTAGGTGGTTCATCGAGAGTACCAGCGCGACCTTCGAGGCCTGGGATGATTAGCTTACAGCTACTGGTTACGCCGTCAGCCTGGAGGCAGGCAGAGTCGAAATGGAAACCAGCTTCATTAGTAGTTCGGTCGCGGTAGATGCGAAGCTCACTGCCGTCCTGACCAAGGACAACTCCGTAGATGACGCCGTGACGTGGATTTTCTGGGTCATTAACGATACCCTCGCGGATAATTTCGACTTCTTGGCCGTCAGGTCCACGGTAAACACCGAAGTCAAAGTAGAGACGGTCGAGCTGAGCCTCGAGAGCGTTTAGAGCGGGGAAGCCATGGACACTCTGTGCGTCAATAAGGACTCGATTATTGTTGATATTAAATGAGAGCTCGGAGAACTGAATGACTGGGTAGCCAGTCTGCGGATCACGCGGCATGGCGTCGGCGACGATGTTGAGGACGCGCGAGAAGACGGTTTTTTGCTGCGAGATGTCGTGAAGCTCATCTAGCTGATGCTGGATGGTGAGGAAGTAGCGCAAACCTGCGCCATCAGTAAAGGTGAGATCGCCAGTAGCTAGGTCGCCGCGGGCTATGAGGCGCTCGTGATTCTCGTTGATCTGATTGGTGCGGCTGATAGTGATGGCGCGCTGAACGCCGAAAGTCGTGCCGAAGATGGCAAGGATAATACCGCAACCAGTACCTAAAATAATACAACAGAAGATAACGATGTTGCGGATCTTTTGGATACGGAGAGCGTCGCGCTTGATCTGCGGGACAAGATTAATTTCAAAACTACCACCGCCCATTATGCTGGTCCTCCTTTAGTGTGAGTTGGATCTTTCGCGCCATCAAGAATCTTCTGGCCAGCGCCCGCTGCGGCATCGCCGACACGACTGACAAAGCCAACTGCCGCGAGCCACTTCTTTGGCTCAATGTATGGAGCAACGTCATTGGTGCGCTCAGCCAACCCAAGGACTACGGCGAACTCGGTAGCAACGGTACGAAGAGCGTCGCGATACTCTGGCGGGACGGCAACTTTGCGCCATGGATTGGCGGCTTCTACTGGGATCTTGAGCTTGGCAGAAATATAGTCGAGCATGAGAGGAATGGACTCACCGTAGTTAGCGACAATGGCACCACCGACTGGTACGTTTGGATAGTTAGTATTGAAGGTTCGCATGACTTTAGCGAGCTCGTAGACGAAAGTATCGAGGGCAGCGTTGATGGCGATGAAAATCTTACCGTCGAGCTTATCCTGTGCGAGACCGAACTTCAAGAGGAATTGGCGGGCCTGATCTTCTTTGATTGAAAGAGAAGTGGACGCAACTTTAACTAGATCACGAAGGCCAAGTGGCACAGAGCGGAGAAGACGCGGTGCGCCATGGTAGTAAATCGAAATATCAGTAGAGGCTTCGCCGTAGTCGACAATGAGGCGGGCATCGTGGGCGTCGTAGGGGTAGAGGGCGCGAGTCATGGCGATAACCTCAGGCTCAGCCGCATAAACATTAAAGCCAGCATCCTCGAAGAGGTCGAGTCGACTTTCGGCAAAGGAACTAGTGGTACTAGAGAGGAGAACACTGGTATTCTCGAGATCACTCGGGATTGGACCGAGATCACGCCAGTCGACTTCCGCGTCGGAGAGGGCGGTCGGAACAAGGCTATCCATCTGATACATCATGGTTTTCTTGAGGTCGGCATCGTCCTGAGCTGGAACTTTGATGACACTAGTAAACGCCTTATTGCTAGGGAGGCCAATGACGCAGTTCTTAGTGCTAATACCAGACTGCTCGACCAGCATCTTTACCGTAGCCATGAAGGCTTGGCGACCAGCATTCGAATCGTCTTGAGCGAGACCTTCGGTAATCGGCACGTAGCCGAAATGCTTAAGTGTCCAACCAGAGTTCTTGCTGCCCGTAAGCTGAGCAACACGCAAGCTGTTGGTCCCGATGTCGATTGCGAAAAATTCGCCCAACCCGTTAATTAAACTCATATGTATATATTATATATCGTTACAAAACAAAACACAAGCGTGAATAAGGAAATCCGCCTAAACGGCGGAGATCATTGTGGTGGGGGTGGTTGGAATCGAACCAACGACCAACTGGTTATGAGCCGGCTGCTCTAACCCCTGAGCTACACCCCCACATGGTCCTATTCTACCACAAATGCGCTCCGACTTAAAGAGGTCGGTCTCGGTGAGGATAAGGCTGACCGCCCAAGACCAGATATTGATGCCTTTCGAGCTTTTCGTTTTATGCAGCTGAATTATTTGACCAAGATGGCTTTGATGCGGCGGACGCCTGCGGATGAGGCTTCTTCTTTCTTAACCTTGAAGCGGCCAGATTTTAGAATCTCGCTAGTTTTGGCAACGTGTGGGCCGCCGCAGATCTCACGAGAGATAGCAGAGTCGCCCTCACCGATAGTGTAGACGATAACTTTGTCGCCGTATTTGTCTCGGAAAACGCCGTGGGCGTGAAGGGCCTCAAAGGCGTAGTCAGTGTCGACTTCTTCGTGTGTGACAGGTAAGTCGGCCGCTATCCACTCGTTGACCAAATCTTCGACTGCCTTGATCTGCTCTGGGGTGAGCTTGGCGTCAGCTTTGAAGTCAAAGCGGATACGCTCAGCGTTGATGTTGGCGCCTTTTTGTTCGGCGTCGTGACCGAGGACTTGGTTTAATGCAGCACCAAGGAGATGGGCGGCAGTGTGATATTTGACAGTGAGATCGGAATCGTCAGCGAGGCCACCCTTGAACATGCCCTTGGTCGCGGTACGCGAAGCTTCGCGTTGTTTTTCTAGCGCGGCGTCAAACTCAGCGCGCCATTTGCTCGTGAGTTTGATTTTTTGCTCCTCGGCAACCTCGAGAGAGAGCTCGAGTGGGAAACCGTAAGTATCCTGAAGCTTAAAGAGTTCGTTACCAGTGAGACCACCGCTTTTGAGTTTGGTGAGTTCTTTCATGCCGCGAGTAAGCGTGCGATTGAACTGAGTTTCTTCGCGGACGAGCACTTCGATAGTTTGTTTTTCGCTTTTAGCGAGCTCTGGATAAGCGTCTTTGTAGACCTCTGTGACGATCGGAACGATTTGGGCGAAGAAGTTATCTTTGATGTCGAGCTTTTGAGCCTTGAGAATAGCACGACGACAGAGGCGACGGAGAACGTAGCCGTGCTCTTTATTACTGGGCACTAGACCTTGCGTTACGAGGAAGACGCTGGCACGGAGATGGTCGGCGATGACGCGCATTTCTTCTGTGGTTTCGAGGTATTTTTTGCCCGAGAGTTTTTCGAGCTCTTTGATAATTGGTGTGAAAAGGGAAGTTTTAAAGACGTCAGCTGAATCAATAGTGGCTGCGGTGATACGCTCGAGCCCGCCACCGAAGTCAACATTCTTTTGCTTCAGCTCTTCGAATGAGCCATTTGGTAGGCGACAATACTGCATGAATACCTGATTGCCGATCTCCATGAAGCGACCAGAGTCACTAGCTGGGTGAGCTTTGCCGAAACTAGGGTCGTGAGCCTCGGGGCCGAAGTCATAGAAAACCTCACTGTCAGGACCGCAAGGATCGCCAATCGGCGTGTCTTTGATCCCACCAGCGCGAGACCACCAGTTTTCTTTGTCGTTATAGAAGAAAATGCGTTCGCCGTCTTTAATACCACGCTTGTCGCCGGCTTCGGCAGTGTCGATATCGGCGATGCCATTACTGACGCCAGCCTCTTCAAAGATCTTTTGCCAAATCTCTGCAGCTTCGCTATCGCGTGGAATGCCTAATTTTTCGTCACCAATAAAACAGGTGGCGTAAATCTTGCTAGGATCTAGTCCTAGATCTTTGGTTAAAAAGTCAAAGAACTGGCGAATTTGAAACTCCTTGAAGTAGTCGCCGAGTGACCAATTGCCAAGCATCTCGAAGAAGGTCGTGTGGCGATTGTCGCCAATATCCATGATGTCCTGCGAGCGGAAACAAGGCTGAGAGTTAGCGAGGCGCTGGCCGTCAGGGTGTTGCTCGCCAAGAAGGTATGGCATAAGCGGTTGCATGCCAGAACCAGTAAAGAGTGTGGTCGGGTCGTTTTCGAGCTTAAGAGAGGCGGGAGCGACGACTTCGTGTCCGCTGTTTTTCATCCGCGCCAAAAACTTGTCTCTTACATCATTTGCATTCATGGGAGTATTATATCAGATGGGACACAGATGGGTAAAGAAGAGATTAGCCGAGCTTTTTGGAGCGTTCGGCGGCGACAGTGTATTTGCGACGGCGAGAGGCAATGCTCATAAGTTTGATGATTCCTATCACGAGAGAAGCGAGGATAGCGAATATGATAACTGTACGCGGAGTGATACCCTCGAGGTCTGGGATCTCATTGACGAGCTGGACAGTTGTAGCAATAACGCCGATTGCCATGATGACAGAGAGTCCCTCGATCGAACGATTGGTCATTTCGTTCTGAATGCTGCCGAAGCGCTCCTTGGCTTGCGCGAGGTGCTGACGAGTCATGGTCCAGATGCCCTGCATGTACTCAAGTGTATCCTCCATGCTTTCATAGCGATAGAGAAGGATTTCTTCAAAGTCTTTGAGGGTGGCGTCATTCTTGGCGCGCATCTCGCGAGTACGGAGGTAGGTACCCATCTGTTTGATGCGAGCATCGACTAAGGTGATAGTGTGGTCGTCAGCTTCGATCTCTGAGTGGAACTTTTCGACTTCATCGCCAGTGAGCTCGCCTCTACTACGAGCGCGGTCGATTTTACCCCAGAGTGAACGGTGGACATTGAGGTAGTGATGGAGACGAGATTTGAACTCGCGAAGAAAGATTTGCTCCTCAACGAAGCGCTGGATATGCTTCATGCTTTCGCCCTTACTGTTGATGATGTAAAGCTTGTCACCACGGAGGATGTCGAAAGTCTTGGTGTTGACCTCGAAATATTCGGTTTGATGAAAGGCGGTAAGGAGCTTTTTCATGTCGGTCATTTTGGCATCATCTAATACCACGAAGAACGGGTATGAAGTCTTGATGTCGGTGAGCTCGCGCGGATTCGGAGCGCCGAGTGAGAAAAGCTCAGAAAGAGCAGGTGAGAGGTGGTTCTCGTAATAATTAGTGAGAGAATCGATGTCGGCTTTGAGGGTTTTTTCGGAGCCATCTTTGCGCTTACGACCGAGGACGACCAAGCCGTCCTCAAAAACTTCGAAGTCGACGCCACCTTTAGTGGTGACCTCGAGGCATTCGAGACCGTCAAAGCAGAATTTGACTTCGTTAAGATCGAGATTGGCGCGGAGCTTATCCATCTTGGAGTCTTTGAGCCCTGGATTGTCATAACGATCGAGAAAGAAATCATAAATCTCTGATAAGTGGAGGGAGGTCTTATTGAGCCACCCACCGACATAAACTTGCTTAACCTTCATGTGCTTATTATATCATAAGCGTCTTTGACCTCACTGGCGGCAGGGGGTAAAAATAAGCCAAGGTGACTTGACCTATTTGATTAATCATGGTGTGGTGCGGGTTAAGAGACTCTAACTCTCGACCTCATCCTTGGCAAGGATGCGCTCTAAACAACTGAGCTAAACCCGCATACTCTGATTATACAGATTTTTTATGAAAAATCAAGGACGACGCTCGGGATAATAGCCCTCGAGACAGAGGTAGTCTTTGCTGTCTTAAAAACTATCATTCTGGCGTTATTATAGGTATAATCAATATATGACTAGGGGTAAATACAGGCGGATACTGGGGTTGGATCCGGGTACGGGGATATTTGGTTTTGGGGTGGTCGAAATACGAAGTGGTCAACCTAAGATGATAGATGGTGGAGTAATCACGACACCCGCGCACACGCCACTACCAGAACGACTGGAAGAGATTTATACGACGATCAGGGATTTGATCGAAGAGCTTCAACCAGACGAAGTGGTGATAGAGAAATTATTCTTCACGCGGAATATTACGACAGGTATTTCAGTAGCAGAGGCGCGAGGTGTGGCGATGTTAGCAGCGCATCAAGCGAGATTGCCTATCCATGAATATAACTCGAATCAAATCAAGCAGTCACTGACAGGCTATGGGCAGGCGAAGAAGTTTCAGGTGCAAGAGATGGTCAAGGAAGCTTTGGGGCTCAAAGAAATCCCAAAACCCGATGATGCGGCTGATGCGCTAGCTGCGGCGATAACGCACTACTTGATGACAAGATTCGACTGAGGCACGAGGGCGGCAAGTTCAATAGCGCAGTCGTCGTATGAAGTAGTTTTAGGTAGAGCTATACCACGCTTCACACCATTCTGGACACAAACGAAAGTGACGGTGTCGCGACCTTTGTAGGCTTCGGTGATGGCTTTGACTTGGGCGACGATCTCACCTTCGCAATCGTCGATTTTAATATATATAGTCTTGGCTGGGTCTTTTTTGGTCTGGGTGGGAGCGGGTGCATGGCCGCCAGTGGCAACTACCTCGCGCTTGCCTTTGGATTTATAGTTGGCGATGATTTGGTCGGTGATAGGGAGGATCTCGTCAGCAATGAGCTTCGGGTCAGCAGGACGGTTGTTCTGGTCGCGTGATTCGATAGTACCCGTGACTTGGATGATAGCGTCGGGGTGTAGCATGTGGCCGTATATCGCGAAGGTTTTCGGGAAGACAACGACTTCGATGCTGCCAGTTTGGTCCTCCATCTCGAGGAATGCCATCTTGTCGCCCTTTTTAGTAAGAATAGTCTTGAAGCTGGTGATAGTGCCGCCGAACTGACCAGATGATTTATGTGAGCGCTCGTTAAGCTCGCCAAGTGGGAGGGTCTGCTCGGAGAGGTAGGTCGCGGCATTGTCGAGTGGGTGGGCAGAAATGTACAGACCAATGAGATCACGCTCCCACTGGAGCTGCTCGCGCTCGCTGGCTGGGACGGGTGCCGGGATGATTTCAAGTTCGGGTGCCATATCGGCCATGTCGGAAAATAGGCTAGCTTGATTGCTGGAAGCAGCTTTCCGGGCGCTACTCGCGAAGTCGGCGATCTTCTCTAGATTAAAGAGTAGGTCGGAACGGGTGCCGAATTCATCAAAGGCGCCCGTCTTAATCAGGGCTTCCCAAGCTTTTTTGTTGAATTTAGCGGGGGCGCGCTCAGCAAAGTCCGCTAAACTCTTGAACTTACCTCTAGCCTTACGGTTTTCACAGACTTCTTCGACCAGGCCGTGGCCGACACCTTTGACGGCAGAGAGAGCGAAGCGAACGGTGTTCTCGCCTGGTACGACAGCGAACTCATTAAAGCTTTGGTTGATATTTGGGCTAAGAACCTTGATCCCCATTTTTTTGCATTCGGCAATTTCAACGGAGAGACGATCCGTATCGTCGGCATCGGCGGTCATGAGGGCAGCCATAAAAGCATCAGGGTAGTGAGCTTTGACATAGGCGGTCCAATAGGCGATAAGGGCATAGCAGGCAGCATGGGATTTATTGAAGCAGTAGTTGGCGAATTCTTCGAGGTCGTCCCAGAATTTCTCGGCTAGCTCGGCCTTGGCGCCACCAACCTTGACTGCACCCTCAACAAAGCGCGGTCTCATTTCGCGCATTAGCTCCATATTCTTCTTACCAACGGCCTTACGTAAGGTATCCGCCTCGCCACCAGTGAAGCCGCACCACTCTTTGGAAATCTGCATGAATTGCTCTTGGTAGACCAGAATACCGTAGGTGTTTTTGAGCGAGTTTTCGAGTCCAGGATGAAGATAAGAGATTGGCTCCATGCCGTGCTTACGAGCGATGAAGCTATCGATGAACTGCATTGGGCCGGGGCGATATAGGGCAACCATCGCAACGATGTCTTCAAAATGGGAAGCCTGAAGGCCCTTCAAGTAGCGCTTCATGCCTGCGGACTCTAGCTGGAATACACCTGTGGTGTCGGCGGCCTGGAAGAGCTTGAATGTCTTCTCGTCGTCAAGAGGGATTTCAGAAAGGGTGATTTTGTTGCTATAGACTTTATCAATAATACGGAGCGCGGAGTTTAGAATAGAGAGGTTTTTAAGCCCGAGAAAGTCCATTTTTAGTAGACCAAGATCCTCGACGTGACCCATCGGGAGCTGAGTCGCAACGACGCCTTTCTGGGTCATCTCGAGCGGCATAAACTTAGTGAGCTCGTCGGGTGCAATCACGACACCGCAAGCATGGACACCGTGACTACGGATGGTACCCTCAAGATGGGCGGCGAAGTCAAAGACAGTCTTGGCTTGTGGGTTGGAGTTGTATTCGGCTTTGAGTTCTTGGTTTTCTTCTAGGGAAGTCTTGAGTGGAATATGACGACCCTGGATCGGATCAGGAACTAGCTTGGCGATACGGTCGGCGTCTTGATAAGGTATATCAAGGACACGAGCGACATCACGGACGGCGTTTTTTGCCATCATCTTGCCGAAGGTACAGATACTGGCGACGCGATCGCTACCGTACTTTTCGGTGCAATAATTAATAACTTCGTCGCGGCGAGTATCTTGAATGTCGATGTCGATATCAGGCATAGAGATACGATCGGGGTTTAAGAAGCGCTCAAAAAGCAGGCCATACTTAAGTGGATCGAGATCAGTAATGTTGAGACAGTAAGCGATAATGGCGCCAGCGGCAGAACCACGACCAGGGCCGAAAATAATGCCTTGGTCTTTACCCCAGTTAATGAAGTCCTGGACGATGAGGAAGTAGCCAGAGTAGCCCATTTTGACAACAGAGTCGAGTTCGTAATTGAGGCGCTCCATGATTTCTTCGTTCTTGGCGTAATCTTTGCCATAGCGGCGCTCGGCGCCCGCGAGGACGAGTTCGCGCAGGTGTTCTTCTTCGCTTTTGCCGTCAGGGCAAGGGAAGTGTGGAATGAGGATGCGACCGAGTTCGATCTCAAAATCACAACGATCGGCAATTTGGCGAGTATTGGTGATGGCTTCGGGGAAGTCTTTACCCCAACGCTTGATGATATCCTGTGGATCGATGAGGTGGAGCTGAAACTCGGCGAAACTCATGCGGTTTGGATTGGATAGGATATCCGCGGTACCAACAGCAAGAAGGATCTCGTGGGCATCTTTGTCTTCAGGTGTGAGGTAATGACCATCGCAAGTAACGGTGAGAGGAATATCGAGCTCTTTGGCAAGTTTTTGTAGCCCTTCGTTCACTTTAGTCTGCATAGGCCAGTAGGAAGGCGCGTCCACATGGCCGTGGTCTTGCATCTCGAGATAAAAACGATCACCAAAGACTCTCTTGTGCCACTCGGTGAGCTTCTTGGCTTTGGCATAGTCGTCAGCGATGAGAGCTTCGGAGATATCGGAGCTTGCACAACCAGACAAGCAGATAATGCCGGCGTTGTATTTCTCGAGAGTTTCGTAGTCGACGCGAGGACGATAGTAGATGCCGCGGAGATTAGCCTCAGTGATGAGGCGGCAGAGATTCTGGTAGCCTTCGAGCGAGGAGGCGAGGAGGGTGAGGTGGAAGCGCTGCTTGTCCTTCTGAGGGTCACGGTCTTCCATGCCGCGGGCAGCAACGTAGAACTCACAGCCAATGATAGGCTTAATCCCCTCGGCCCTGGCGCACTTATATAGGTCAAGCACACCGCTCATGGTGCCGTGGTCAGTAACAGCGACAGCCTCCATGCCGAGCTTTTTGACTTGCTGGATGAGATCGGGGATTTTAGTCAGACCGTCGAGTACGGAATAATGCGTATGATTGTGCAAATGCACAAAGTCGCTTGATTTCAGTTCCTTCCCCATAATAGATATATTATACACTACTATATCTATGCGTGCTGGGGAGTAGGATGTGGTAATATAAGCATATGTGGTATGTAGTTGTATTCTCGTCGCTCGCGGCACTGACCTCGTTGGTAGGAGGAGTGATCTTGACTCTACCGAAAAACTACAAGAAGATCGCAAAGTACGCTGCGGCTTTTGCGGCTGGAGCGCTACTGGCGGCAGTCGGGCTAGATCTGCTACCCCATATTGGCCACGATAACGGTCACCTACCGTACTTCCTAATGGTGGGCGGGGTTTTGATATTCTTTTTCCTGGAGTTAATACTGAATCATGCAGGCAAAAAGAAGCATGTAGCGGCACTAGTAGTGATTAGCGATACTGTACATAATGTTGTTGATGGTATCGTGATTGCGGCAGGGTTCTTAGTGTCTGTGCCGAGCGGTATAGCAGTGACACTGGCAGTGATGGCGCACGAGATACCCCAAGAGATTGGTGACTTCGGGCTAATGATGCACCACGGAATGAGCAGGAAGCGAACAATTATAATAAATATCGCGAGCGCACTAGCGACCATCATGGCAGCAATAGTTTTCTTTGCTATTGGTAGTCAAGGTGAGCTAGAAACAACGTATATGATGGGTCTGGCGAGCGGCTTCTTCTTGTATCTCGCGCTACATGCGATGCAAGAGATATATCATAGTGGCAACAAAAAGACGATATGGATCAAAGCTGGGTTTCTGTTACTGGGCCTAGTAATGGTTGGGTTAGCGATAGAGCTCCTGAAATATGGCCACTAGACTAATGCCAGTAGACGATAGTGGCTTTGACATTCTGGAGATTGAGTAGGTCAAGGCGAACGTCGTCGATGGCGCGGCGGACTTCGGCGGACGGTAATCTGGGCTTGACTTTAACCTTGATGTAGGCGCGCTGATAGCTATCGCCATAGTCGTGATAATCGATACCGACGACTTCTGTAAAGGCGGGGTATTTGAGGACGATCTTTTCGATACCCTCTAGCTTATCAGGGTGAGCAGACCGACCAAGTAGGAGGTCTAGACTGTCGAGAAAAGCACGGATAGACTGATAAGCGATGAATGCCACAACGACCAAGCCGACGGCGCCGTCAACAGCGAAGTTGGTTGAGCGAGCGATATTAGCAGCGAAGAAGACAAGAGCGGAAAGTAAGGCGTCGCTCATAGAATCGCGGATAGCAGCAGAGATGAGACTGGACTTAAGAGTGCGGTTACGCCAAGTATAGAATCCAGCCATAAAGAGCTTGACGAAAACTGATATCGCCATGATCGCTAGGACGATATTGTTGAAGTTGACTGGCTCGGGCTGAATAATACGAGCAATGGAGGTGCGCGCAAGATAAAGGACGCCGATAAAGATGAAGAAAGAAACAATCATACTTATGATGTAGCTGGTGCGGCCTCGGCCGTGAGGGCGAGGCTTGTCGCTGCTACCCTGAGTAGGAGCGCGAAAGCCAATGATAACAACAACAGAACTAGAAGCATCGATGAGATTATTGATGCCGTCAGAAAGAACTGCTATACTGCCGCTGAAAACTCCAGCGACTACCTTCATGGTAGCGAGGACAAGATTCATGATGAGCCCGAAGATTCCAGTGGCGAAGCCCTGCGAGTGACGCTTAGAGATAATCTGGTCGTGCTTTTTGTTACTCATAGATACCCGCATGTCTTCGCCCACCGAAGATTGTGGTTGGGATTACGTTAGCGTTAATGCGATCTTCGACGATATGACGATAGGTTAAGAGTCGATCAGCAACAGTGTCGCTCATGGCAAGAGTGCGGATATGCTGAATATCATCTGGGTGAACGCCAAAGTCAAACAGCCAGGATTCCAGAAGGGTCTTAGCCTCATCAGCTTCGATGCTCTTGATGAACGCCTGGTAATTCACGCCTGCTTCGTTGTGCTCGGTGAACATGCGCTCGATGATGCGCCAGTCAAGTGGTACAGGATTATCGTCCGCGGCAATAGCGCCGTGTTGAAGGCGGAGAGCTGTAATGTAGCTGGACACGAGACGAGAGTTCGGGAAGGTGTCCTCGCCAGTAACGGGATTAACGATCACGTATGGGATATGAGTAGCATTATGACGATCAAAGAAACCAGAGCGCTGCTTGTTGCGGAAAGAAGCTAGGCAAGCTGGACACCCAGAATCAAAGATATCGAGAGCGTATGGACGACCCTCTTCATAGCTCCAGAAAGTAGCGTTCTGAGGGAAATAATGACGTGCATCCCAGCGGCGGATACGGTCGGGTATGCCAGTGATGACCGCGCCCCAGTCTGAGAACCAGCGACTAACATGACCAACAGCTCCAGATGGTGCTTCCTGGTCGATGCCACAGACCTCACTTTGCCCAATCACGCAAGCAGATGGACGGGAGACATTACAGGTACCGAAGATCCAGAGGCTTAAGCCGCCTTTGGCGACCTCGGCGATACTCCAAATAGTGACAGCGACAATGAGGATAGCCATGACTTCGATCAGGACAGTTAGTGGCTTGACGAGTTTCGGGCGGCGAATGATAAAGCGGGCTAGGAGGGTATTCTTGATGTCTTCTTTGAAGTTGGTCTCGCATTTCTGGAGACGAACTCGCTTGGCGATACAACCCCAAGACTTCTTGAATGTAACCCAGTATTTAGCGCCAATGTCGGGACGAATAAGAGCAAGTAAACCAACAAAAACTGACATGACACAAAGGACGATAAACGCTGCTATACAGACCATTAGTTAAGAACCTTTCCGAGTGCTGCCTCAAGTTTGTCGATGTCCTGGTCGCGATTATGGAGACCGAGCGAAAGGCGAACGAGCGGCGGGAGTCCTTGCTGATGATCAAGATAATAATGAGCGCAGAAATAACCAGTGCGCGCCATAATGCCTTCGTAGCTAAGGGCTTTCCCAAGAAGATGAGAGTCGAGACCCTCGACATAGAAGCTAATGGTCGGGGTGGCTTTGTCGTTTACGAGTTTGGCCTTAGGGTGGTCTTTGAGGTAGTTGAAAATACGTTCGGAATATTGCTGCAAGGTCTTGGTCTTTTGCTTGCCGAGCCAGTCGATGGCAGCGCCAAGGGCGACAATCTCGCCAAACGCCTGCAGACCAGACTCGAAACGAGTGTGAATATGATAGTCGTTCTCATAGGACAATTTATAGGTATCGGCCTCGACATCGTCAACCATGCCGCCGCCAATGAAAGTGGTGTCGAGTTTTTTGAGTAAATCTTTACGAGCTACAATAATGCCGAGGCTAGGTGCATACATTTTGTGAGCGCTAGAGCAAAGGGCATCGGCCTCGGTCTTGTGGAGGAGCTCAGCATTGTGGGCGAGAGCTTGCGCGGCGTCGAGAATAATGATACCGCCAGCCCTGCGTACAGCTTTGATGACTTCTTTGACGTTCTCGAGTTTACGACCGTCGATATTAGAGACGACGCCAAGGACGACGATGGCCCTGGTGAAATCTTGAGCTTTGACGTCGATACTGCCATCGGACTCACGTTGGATGATCTCGCGCGGGATACCGAGACGCTCGGCGCAAGCAATGGAGGCGAGGAAGGGTGAGTTGTGTTCGATGTCGCTAGTGATGACTTTGCTAAAAATACCGGGTTTGATCTGTGAGAGAATAATGTTGAGGCCATAGGTGGTATTGAGGGTGAAAGAGGTGAAATAATGACGGGAGCTTAACTTCAGATACTTTAGGACGCGGGCGCGAGTAGAGATGATGTGGTCGTCGGTCTGTTTGCCCCAAGAGTATTTGACGCGTTCGCCGCAAGAGTTGAAGTTTTGATAATAATTATTAAGCGCATCGATAACTGGCTGGGGCCGCAGGCTTTGACAAGCCGCGTCGAAATACGCATCATCCTCACCTAGGTAACCAAAGTCGTCCATATGTATCACCATTATACCACTCTAGGCTTGGGTTGTAAAAGGGGAATTGGTGTATAATTATAGGCATGAAGATCATCGCCATACGTCATGCCGAAACAAATTACAATGTGCTGGGACTAGTCAACTACGACCCGAGTGTTGACGTGCATTTGACCGAGCAAGGCGAGAAGCAAGCTCGGGAGCTAGCAGAAAAACTAAAGGGCCGCTCTATAGATCTGATAATCGTATCAGAGTTCAAGCGCACACGCCAAACCGCGGATATTATAAATAGCCACCATGATGCCGAGATTTTGGTAGAGCCACTACTCAACGATATTCGTAATGGCTTTGAGGGCAGACCCGTGGCGGAGTATCACGAGGCACGTGATAATGCTAGCGATAAGCTTAATACCCGCTTCAATGACGGTGAGTCGATAAGTGACGTTAATTTCCGCACACGAGACTTTCTGGCAAAACTCAGTGCACGCCCCGAAGCGACTATATTGATAGTGACCAGCAAGCATAACCTCAAACAGATACGCACAATTATCGAAGACTTGCCAGCTGAGGCTGCTGTAGGCATGCCTATGCCGAACGCCGCAATGTTTGAGTTTACCATATAGTTCTATGCGGGGCTAAAACGAGTGTTCGCAAAAGTCTTGTCAATAGATAAAGTGGTATTTTTTATACAAATTATATGACTTCAGGAATGACAGAGGTCAGAACTAAACATAAGCGTTCGTCCTTATGGTTAGATTCAGGGAAAATAATGCTACACTCGGAACATGAAAAATCTTAAAGAGAGATTGCGGGTTAGTGCGGTGCTTTTGATTGCCGCCATGCTAGCTGGAATCGCGATCACAATCAGCAATCCAAAAGACATAAATGCGGTCAGTACAAGTGGCTGCTATGATGTGGAGTTTATTTGGGCGCGTGGATCAGGGTCGCGGCTAGGAGCACCAGAATACCGAGCGTTTCGACAGAATATCGAGTTGCATTTGGCGGCTGCAGGGTTCGGTGGCGTGGCGAACTTCCACGAGTTAGGCGTGGCTGAGAATGGCTACCCAGCGCGGACAATTGACCCTATGACGCCACACGGATTCCGCACGATGATAGGGGCGAAAGTTGGGGCTGGGGCGATGTTCTCATATGGTGAGAGTGTGCGAATGGGCGTGAGAGAATTGCAAAACTATATCAGCACGAGATTGATCTCCTGTCCGAGCACACTTTTTGCGCTAGGCGGGTATTCACAGGGCGCCCAAGTGATAGGCGATACGCTAGTGACTCTGCCGCGCGGGATTGATGAACGAGTGATCTTGTCAACTTTATACGGTGATCCGAAGCTACACCTACCAGAAGGAGGAGGGCTATACCCAGATGCTTGCCGGGGGAAGAATCTCTCCCTATACCGTGCGTGGGCGCCCATTTGCTACACACAGGAAGGAGTGCTGGGTGGACGTAAACCATACGTGCAGCCGTTCCAGCAACATAAGGTAGCGACGTACTGTAATGAAAGCGATATGATCTGTGGCAGTACGGGCTACCTCCTGGAGTGGAGTGGGCATACGACATACGTGGAGGACGGACACTTCTGGGATGGCGGGCAGAGAATTGTGTACGAAGTGAGCATGGAGCTACCTGCACTGTTTATCCCGGAGTTCATGCTTCACTCGTCGCATACCGTAACACCTGGACAGGATGTAGCGATTTTGATTGACACGACAGCGTCAATGGATGCCCAGCTCAATGAGTTCTCGTTAATGAAAGAAGAAACCAGGAGACTAGCGGGTCGAGTGCTAGCAGGAGGCGGGCGAATAGCGATGGTCGAATATCGTGACATAGACTCGAAATTTAGTAATGGTACGCCGTCACAAATACTTTGTGGCTTCGATGTCTGCACTAATATGGACGAGATTAATGCGCGACTAGGCGCCCTTACGGCTAGAGATGGTGATGATTATGACGAGTCATTGCTACACGGTATCAGCGTTGCCTTCACGCAGCTCAACTGGCGTCCTAGCGCATCAAAGGCGCTCGTGGTGTTCACGGATGCTGGCTACCACGATCCAGATCCTACCAACGGGTGGACGCTGGAGACAGTGCAGAGAATGTCAATTCAACTGAACCCAGTAAATATATACGTGGCGAAGATCGAAGCTGTAAACGATAGCGCCTCAGCACTTCACCCAGCGCAACTAAGACAACTCACAAAACTAGCCGAGATAACAACAGGTGAAGCGGCGACAAACTGGGAGCGTGACGGGCGGCCAACTTTTGGGCAAATGCTAGAAGGCTTGGCAAAACGACCATTAGCGCGCCTAGCCACCAGACACTATTATGTGACTGACGGGGAATCGATCACCTTCGATGCAACTAACTCGCGAGGAGTCTCGGCACCAATCGCATATGCGGACTGGGACCTGGATGGTGATGGAGTATTTGAGATCTCTGGCAAAGATATGGGGCTAGCTAGCCTGAAGATTGACCACGTGTACGAAATGGGTGACATGACCAACTTCCGCCATGCTCAAGTAAGGATAGTAGATGAGAATGGCTTATCGAATACTGCATCAGCAATAGTGATAATGCGCCACCCAGAGGATACTTCAGGAATCTACGGACGAATGAACTTTGTAGACATCAATCTAGAAGCGAGCAAGGAAATAGACGGGGATGGCGAGCGCTACTTAGCAATTCGCTGGACACGCCCACAGCTAGCAGTTTTCTATCCGTTCAGCCACTACCAACTCTATGTAAACGGCGTACCTCTAGGGCGACTCGATAGTGCAATGACGAGCGCGGCAATCTATGACTTAGACTTTAGTCGCGAGAACAAGGTCCAGGTGAGAGTAGTAGATATATGGGACCTCCTATGGGACACCCAACCGATAATAGTGCCTGCCGATGATGGCGCGACGCCAAGCGAGAGAGATGATTTCGACTGGTCAGATGCACTGGACGCTATCGGGAGCGATCGGGATAACTCTGGACAAATCACAAACCCCGAAGAGCCCGAGACGGAAGAGTCGAAGCCAACTATCCCCGACGACCCTGAGGCGCCTGACGCTCCAGACATTGAAGGCCCAGACTCAACGCCTGGTCCTCCAGAGACTCCTACTAGCTCAGGTACACTACCTGGCTCACCAAATACACCTACGATTAACAATCAGAGCCAGCAAGGCGCAGGGGGAGGATCGATTGAAGTGCCAGATACAAGTCGGTCTAGAGGATCTCTCTTCCATAGCACTTGGCGCTGGTTAGCAGCAATACTTTCGCTGATGCTAGTGGGGTTAATATTTCTATTCTTTGCGAAACGTCGGAAGAAAGAAGATGATGAGAGCGAGGCGATGGACTAAGCTTGGGTGCGGGGTGGGCTAGGCTTGAACCATAGAGTAAAATAGAGTAGAATAAAGGCAGGAAGAGGTAGGTTTATATAATATGTTGTAGTTAATTATCGCATACACACGGAGCAGGGTGATTGATATTGACTAATAGGAGGTTGTATGGATAAGGAAATTGCAAATTTGATTCACGAGGAACAAGAGCGACAGCGACATGGCTTCGAGCTGATCCCGAGTGAGAACTATGTTTCACGCGGAGTGCTTGAGGCAAATGGTAGTGTTTTTACGAACAAGTATTCTGAAGGCTACCCATCTTTTGAAGGTCTGACCGAATGGATGGACGAAAGAATCGCAGAGGAAATCTTGCCAAATCGTCGCTACTATGGTGGACAGGAGAACACAGACCGAATGGAGCGAGTGGCAATCGCGCGAGCTTGCCGAATGTTTGGCGCAGATCATGCGAATGTTCAGCCACATTCAGGAGCGCAAGCGAATATGGCAGTCTATAATGCTTGGATGGAGCCAGGTGACAAGATTCTTGGCATGGATCTATCGCATGGTGGACACCTGACACACGGCGCACCAGTAACACAGTCGGCACAGATATATAACTTTATCCGATACAAACAAAAAGACACAACAACAGGTGAGATTGACTACGACGAGCTAGAAGAAATCGCACTAAAAGAAAAGCCGAAGATCCTACTGGTCGGCTACTCGGCGTATCCGAGAATCCCTGACTTCAAGCGCATGGCGGAAATCGGCAATAAGATCGGCGCGCTATTGATGGCTGACATGGCGCATGTGGCTGGGCTAATCGTGGGCGGAGAGCACCCAAATCCGTTTGATTATGGGTTTCATGTAATTACAACCACGACACATAAAACTTTACGTGGACCGCGCGGCGGATTGATTCTGACGAAGGGTAAGGTTGGTGATCCAATTAAGAAAGCGCCGCCGAAGACTCTAGAGAATATTCCGACTCTTATCGATAAATCGGTATTTCCTGGCACGCAGGGCGGGCCGCTAATGCACACAATTGCCGCGAAAGCCGTGGCTTTTGGTGAGGCACTACAACCAGAGTTTAAAGTCTACGCGACACAAGTAGTAAAGAACGCGAGAATCTTAGCGGAAGAAATGCAAAAACTGGGCTTCATACTGTTGACTGGTGGCACAGATAATCACCTAATTCTTGCTGACGTCCATAAGAGCTTCGGTATTGACGGCGCAGAGGCAGAGCGAGTAATCGATGAAATCGGATTATCCCTCAACAAGAACTCCATCCCGGATGATCCGCTAACTATGTTTAAGCCGTCTGGCATCCGACTAGGTACGCCAGCGATTACGACACGAGGGTTAACGGAAAAAGAAATGCCGCAGATTGCGAAGTGGTTGAAGGCGGCGATTGACGCACGAGATGATGAAGTGAAGCTCGCTGAACTTAAACAGGAAGTGGCGGAGATGGCGATTCGGTTCCCCTTGCCGTCAGACCCAAAGAAGAAGGCGAAAAAGTAGTATATGGAAATCGCTCTAGTTGCTTTGGTGGTAGCGAACTTAGCGTTGCTGTTTGTAGTCTTCACACGGCAAGACCAAGTGCGGAAAGAGACTTCGGAACACTTAGAGAAGTTACGTGAGAATACCCAAAAGCAACTAGACGATTTGCGCGACGGCAACCAGCGCCAGCTGGACACTCTGCGCGAAAACAACCGTGACTCCCTGGAGAAGATGCGCGAAACCGTGGACGAGAAATTGCAGGCGTCGGTCGAGAAGCGATTCAACGAGAGCTTCAAATCAATTGCGGGGCAGCTGGAGCAAGTCCATAAGGGACTGGGTGAAATGCAGACATTGGCGGTGGGTGTCGGCAACTTGAAGAAAGTAATGGAGGGCGTAAAGACACGTGGCGTCTATGGCGAGGTGCAGCTGGACGCAATCCTGAAAGACATCCTGACGAAAGAACAATACGAAGAAAACGTCACGACCATACCGGGCACACGAGATTCAGTGGAATTTGCGGTGCGGATGCCAGGGCGCGAGGATGATGCGAATGTCTGGCTGCCGATTGACTCGAAGTTCCCGATTGAGAACTATTCGCGGTTGATTGAGGCATACGAGAACGGTAATAAAACAGCGATCGAAGTTGCGCAAAAAGCTCTGGGGGCAGACGTCAAGGCGCAGGCGAAAAAGATTTCGGAGAAATATGTCCAGCCACCGCACACCACGGATTTCGGGATTATGTTTGTGCCAACCGAATCATTGTATGCGGAGATCTTAAGGATACCTGGGCTGTTCGATGAAGTGCGGCAAAAACATCGAGTGACGATTGTTAGTCCATCGACCCTGACCGCGTTCTTGAATAGCTTATTGCTAGGATTCCGTACGCTTGCGATTGAGCAAAGAAGTAGCGAGGTTTGGGAGCTGCTCGGAGCGGTAAAGACACAGTTTGGTAAGTTCGGTGATTTACTAGCAGCAACCAAGAAGAAGCTAGAAGAAACAGCAAATAAAATCGGCGCAGCTGAGACGACCTCGCGAACAATTGAGCGACGCTTACGTGATGTAGAGACGCTGCCAGTAAAGAAGTCGCAGAATTTGATCGGCGAGATAGAAGATTAGACTATTCTGATACAATGTAGATATGAATACTATTGTTACGACTGGGTATAAGTTCATGGACATAGACTCGTATGCCTGCATGGTTGCTTATGCTGAGCTACTCGGAGGTCTGGCGGTTAGTGACGCGCCAATGAACCTGAGTATCGTTGACAGCGAAGAGCGAGTTGTGCGTAATTACCAGCCGAATGTTGATGATAAGTATATTATCGTGGACATTAGCGACCCGAGTAAGTTTAACTCAATCGTGCACGAAGAACAGATTATAGAGGTTATTGACCACCACTTCGGCTTTGAGGGCTACTGGAAGGAGCGAGGTGTTGCCGAGCAGATTGAGAAGATTGGTGCGGCCGCAACAATCATATGGGAGCGTTGGCGTGATGCAGAGAAGCTTAATGAAATGAGCGAGGCGAGTGGCAGACTGTTAATGCAGGCTATACTAGATAACACCCTAGACTTTATGGCAAATGTTGCAAACGAGCGAGACAAGACCGCCTACGATGATTTAACAGAGCGTTTTGGCGACATGCGAGAAGAATATTTTGCTGCTGTAGAGGAGAATATCTTGCGTGATTTGGCTGGTGCGCTAAGAGATGACATGAAGCAGGCCCATTTTAAGACCCTAGGACGTGAAGTAGACCTCTACCAATTAGCCGTATGGGACGCTAATAGAGTACTAGAGCAGGAAGACCTAGTCTTAGAGATTATCGGAGACGGACTGCTGAACCTGATATCTATTAGCAAAAGCGAGAGTCAAATAATTACGAGAAGCGCGGCGACCAAAAAACTGATTGATGAGCTAATGAATGGACAGAAATTATTTTTGCGTAAAGAAGTGATGAAGAGAGACCTAGAGGCTTAATAGGCACCAACACAAAAGAGCGGCAAGCCTTGTAAAATAGGCAGAAATGGTATATATTATAAGGGTAGCGGGTGTAGTATAATGGTTATTATATGAGTTTTCCAAACTCGAGATGAGAGTTCGATTCTCTCCGCCCGCACCAAGTACTTCGGTTTTTCTTTTTAGAAAAGAAAAACCGCCTAAAGAAAATAGTTGTGTTTTAGCTACCAGAGTGAATCTGGTATCAAAAACAATTAACTGATTAGAAAATAACTACATAAAGATTGGAGAAAAATGGTAATAGAGGTATTAGCGGCAGTCGCTGGTTTAGCGCTGGGCGCAGGTGGCGTGACAGTCTACTCTAAGAGCAAAGAAAAGAACGCAGCCAGCAAAGCCGACGCACTAGTCGCCAAGGCAAAAAAAGAGGCAGACAAGCTGGTGCTCGAAGCGCAAAAGAACGCGATGGACATCAAGAATGCGGCAAAGCGAGAAGAAGACGAGATCCGCAAAGATATGAAAAAGGCGGAAGCACGCCTAATCGAACGTGAAGGTAACCTAGACAAGAAACTTGACCAGCTAGACAAAAAGGGCGACAAGCTAGAGAAAGAAACCAAAGAGATTGAATCGCTAAAAGGCGAGATCCGAGACCTCCGAACTAAGCAACAAGACAAACTAGAAAAGATCGCAGGGCTGAAGAAAGAAGAAGCAAAGACTAAGCTATTCCAGATGACTGAGCGCGATATCAAGGCTGATTTGCTAGGCTTAATCAAGAAAGAACAAGAAGCGATTAGTCGAGAAGCAGAGGAGTCGTCAGCAGCGATCTTGGTGGCGGCTATGGAGCGCATGAGCAGTGAAGTGACAGCAGATCGTACAGTGACAGCCGTGAAGATTGACGATGAAATGAAGGGCCGAATTATTGGCAAAGAAGGGCGTAACGTACACGCATTACAGGCAGCAACTGGTGTAGACTTCTTAGTTGATGACACCCCAGGCATGGTGGTCTTGAGTTCGTTCGATCCAGTACGAAGACAAGTAGCGCGAGTAGCGTTAGAACTACTATTAAAAGACGGTCGGATAAATCCAAGCTCGATCGAGAACGCGGTTGAGAAAGCGACCAAGCAAATTGATAAAGAAGCGATGCGAGCAGGTGAGGATGCGGCACGCGAAGTAGGCGTGACTGGCCTACCACATGACATCCTGAAGCTACTAGGTGAGCTAAAGTTCCGAACTTCATATGGGCAAAATGTATTACTACACTCAGTCGAGATGGCGCATATCGCTGGAATGATTGCGGAAGAAGTCGGCGCGGACGTAAGAATAACTAAAACCGCAACACTACTACATGACATTGGCAAGGCAGTGACACATAAGATCGAGGGCAAGCACGCAGAGATCGGCGCAGAGATTGCGCGTAAGTACGGCATTAAAGATCGAATCGTGCACGCTATGGAAGCGCACCACGAGGATATCGAGCCGACAACGGTTGAAGCGGTAATCGTGAAGATTGTTGACGCAATTTCGGCGGCACGACCAGGTGCACGTAATATCAGTGCCGAGAACTTTGCCGAGCGCATGAAAGAACTAGAGAATGTGGCGCTGTCGTTTGATGGCATCGAGAAAGCTTACGCATTACAGGCAGGTCGCGAGATTCGCGTAATTGTTGAGCCGAAGCAGATTGATGACCTGACAGCCTTTAAGCTGGCGCGCGACATTGCAGACAAGATTGAAAGTACGATGTCATACCCGGGCGTAATAAAGGTGAACGTTGTCCGCGAGACACGAGCTATAGAATACGCAAAATAAAATAGCTAAATGAGAGCTCGCTCGCTGGCGCAAAAGCGCAAGACGAGGTGGGGGAGACTTTGGCAATGGCTTAAAGTGCCCGCAAATATTTTCATAATAGCGCTAGTTATACTGGCGATGATACGAGTGGCGACGCCAGATCGTGATGCAGAGATAATTCACGAGCTGGAAAGCCAAGAGGTGGTGGTGCGCGGACGACTATATGAGGACCCCGACCTAGAAGACAACTCATACCGAGTGCGGATACGAGACCTAACGCTATGCACAGGAGAGAATGACTGTTCGCAGGTGGCGGCAAATGTATTCGTTATGTTTCGCGCGACGGCAATTACTGATACGCTGGAACGAGGAGATGCAATAGCAGTACGCGGACAAATGCGATCTGGCTTCGGTGCGTTTGCTGGATCGATATATCGGGCGACCGTGATTAGCCATACGAAGAGTGACCCGCCAGACAGATTCTTGCAAATACGTAACTGGTTCTCGGCAGGCGTAGAAGAATACATAGCAGCGCCAGAATCGTCACTTGCGCTTGGCTATATGCTGGGGCAAAAGCGCGCCTTGCCATCGGCACTGCTGCAAGTGCTCGCGATTACAGGGCTGACGCATATAGTGGTGGCGAGCGGCGCTAACTTGACGATAATCACACGAATGCTCCGACGCCTGTTTAGCAGGTCAAGAATTAGCGCGCTGATCTTGTCGATAATTGCGGTTGGCTTCATGGTGGGTGTGATAGGGCTGGCGCCAAGCTTAATACGAGCGAGCTTAGTATCGATCCTAGCATTGGTTGCGTGGTACATGGGGCGTCCAGTACACCCAGTACGATTGATTCTGCTAGCAGCCGCGACAACTCTGGTGATGAGCCCGACCTTTATCTTAGATATGGGCTGGCAGTTATCGTTCGCGGCATTTATTGGAGTGCTTTTGGTGGCACCAGTATTAACCAGATTCTTTTATGGCGAGAAAAAGCCGAAGACGTTATCGCAGATTATGATCGAGACAACAGCCGCGACACTCACAACGCTACCGATCTTGCTATATAGCTTTGGCTATATTTCACTGCTTTCACTGATACCAAATCTACTAATTTTACCGACAATCCCAATAGCGATGCTGCTTGCGTTCGCGACAGGGGTTTTAGCAATCTTCTTTGCGCCGCTAGCAGAGCTTCTGGGTTGGCTGGCTACTGTGATATTGCGCTACCATATAAGTGTGATGAATATATTTGGCGAAATGGAGTTTGCCCTACTTGAAGTAGAGTGGTCACTATGGCAGGCAGCTGTAGCTTACGCAGTGATCTTGGTGATATGGGTAGCTATGAAGACGAAGTCAAAAACTCGACTTCTAGAAGTGAATATTGTAGAATGGGAACATGAGCGAAAATAATATCGAAGTTGCCAGCGCAGAGGAAATGGAGAGACTAGGCGAGCAAAAACTCCGCGAACTACTGAGCGAGGAACGAGATAGCGCGCTTATCATACAGTTGATTGGTGACCTAGGGGCCGGCAAGACGACGTTTGTGCGCGGTATGGCGCGAAGTCTTGGGATTGATGCACATATAACTAGTCCGACATTTACGGTACATAAAGAATATACAAGTAAAGATAGCAAGTTGGAGTTGCACCACTTTGACTTTTATCGCTTACCAGACCTCGGGATCATGGAAGGCGAGCTAAAAGAGCTAGTACAAGATCCGAGCAATATAATAGTGGTTGAGTGGGGAGGAATACTCGGCGACCTGGCTAGAGACGCGAAGGTGATAAAGATCGAGAGGCTAGATGATGAGCGCCGAGTGGTGCTAGCTTAATCTGCGACGCACCTAATAGCGAAACCGACACCTTTACCACCACTAACCGCTGGGCTGACCCCTCCGTCAGCAAACCAGAAGTGACGGGCGTTGGTAGCAGCGAAGACCGTGGAAGACCAGTAGCCACCAGCACCATTAATACCCTGACTGACGAAGTTGCCGTTAGCGAAGATGCCGCTCTGCTGGAGTAGCCCGTTGCTCCGGAGACCTATTGGAAAGCCAGTTGCACCACCATTTATTGCTTGATTTATATTCCAAAATTCATTAGTGTTACTGTTGGTCGCACTACCTACAGCAGGCAACCGCCACCCAGCAGGACAGATATTGATAGTTGGGTCTGCAGGTGTAGCGGCAGTAGTTTGGCAAGCAGCAGGCTGTCCTCCCATAGCAGCACACCAGTTGTATAGGAAGCCGAATTGACCTGTGCCATTTGCTGCCGTTGATGGTGTAGCTGGGTAGGTGGTTGGATTAGACCCTCCTGGCTCCCAGAAGCAACCTCGTCCGTGGGTATTTAGGGAGGCGTTGTCTCCTCTGCACACCGCACCTGACGCAGTAGCGCTTGGTATAGGTGAGCCCATACTAGACGTACCAGCAGTAAGTGTACCAGGTGTTGTACCTATATTCATCACATCACCAAACCTATTGTCTCCTCCACCTGCATAGGCTAGATTAGTCTCCATCCAACACAGATCTCCTCCACCCTGTCTAGTGTTAGGAATTCTTCGTATCCAGTAGGTTCTGTCGTCTCTAGCATCTCGTACCATAGTGCGTTCTAGTGGGCAGTTTTCCAATGTAACATCTTGGATAAGTGGAGTATCAGCTACGCACCTTACAGCATGACCGAAGCTTGCATTCCTGCTATTCACAGAATCAACATTGGTTGCAGAGAAAAACATAGCCAGAGAATTACTAGCATCCGCAATCGTAGAAGACCAGTATGAGCCATTCCATCCCTGCCCTCCAGAACCATTCAACCCGTTGCCACCATACATCCCAAACCAGCTAGCGCGCAACCCTAAGTCTGTAGCAGTCTGCCCATTATTAACAGCATTATTAAGCAGCATAAACTCACCGCCAACTCCCCCCGTTGGCAGCCTCCACCCTGCGGGGCAGATAGAAATACTAGGGTTTGGTAACGGAGCTTCTGTCTGCATACAAGCAGCCGTACCTTGCTGATTCCCCATAGCAGCACACCAGTTGTATAGGTAGCCGAATTGTCTACCTTCCAGAGCTGCACCACCGTCTGTAGCTGTGCTTGGGGTCTGCGGGAAGTCTGTTGGGTTAGCGCCATTAGGTGTGACCATAAAGTGTGGCTGGGTGAAGCTAGTGTTTAAATTACTGATAATATCTACCACGTCCCCAAACGTATTATTTCCACCACCAGCATAAGCTAGATTGGTAAGCATCCAACAGTTCCCGTCCGGGAGTCTTTGTACCCAATATGAGCGATTGTCTCTAGCGTCTGTGACCATAGTTCGGTCTGTGGGGCAGTTAAGCTGGGTGATG
>WQUV01000003.1 GCA_009781895.1 Candidatus Saccharimonadota bacterium | reverse complement strand
GCTCCGCCGCCCATAGAATCTTGCGATCTTCATCGGGAAACGGCAACTTTTGGCTCTGCTCCTTCCGCACCAGCTCAATCGAACGAATAAAAGAAAACGGCAACTCCAATGCCGACGCCAAGTCCTCCAGCATCCTAGCCTGCCTCTCTCCCTCCATACCACTATCATAGCACACTCACTCCACCCTATCATAACCCTTAACTTTACTTCACGGCAACCTTCAAGTAGGTATAGGGTGCTTGCAAAACTCAAAAACACCTGTATTATATGATTAATGGGGGACCTATTAACCATCAAAGAATTCTCCAAAATGTCTGGAGTCGAGAGCTCGACTTTGCGCTACTGGGACGAAATCGACCTCTATTCACCTAGCCAACGCGACAAATACAACAACTACCGTTTCTACACCCCAGACCAAGTCATCACTGTCAACTTCATCAAAGTCATGAGTAGCCTCGGTGTACCAATTAAGACCATTCGGGAGCTTGTTAAGTCACGCTCACCTGACAAAATCATCCAGCTCATCAGCAAGCAAGAAAAACTACTAGACCAGCAGATGAGTCGCCTACGCGAATCTTATTCCATCATACACACTAGACGCGATCTCATTGAGCTAGGCAATCACGCCACCAACCACGACGATATTGCAGTAGTCGAAGAAGAGGCTATGTCCTACGCCCTTGGCCCGCGTAACGAATTCACCCCAGGCGAATCCTTCTACACCCCATTTGCCACCTTCTGTAATAAAGCTAAGGACTTCCACATCAATCTCAGCTTCCCAGTCGCCGGTATTCATGACGACTGGGGTACCTTCATGCAGGCAACTGGCGAACCAAGCCACTTTATCTCCCTCGACCCGTTCGGCAATCAGACACGAGAAGCTGGACGCTTCTTAGTCGGCTTCCATAAAGACTACTATGGCCAACTAGGCGACCTTCCTGAGCGCATGGCAAAGTACGCCAAAGAAAACTCCCTCCAGATCATCGGTCCAGTCTTCGTCAGATACCTCCACGACGAAATCTGCATTCAAGACCCTAAGCAATATCTTTCTCAAGTTTGCGTCTCTGTCAAAAAGTAGATCTTTATTGCGTCTCTATTGCTTTTTCTTGACAAGCATAAGCAACTATTGACTTTCAAGCATAAGTGTGATATAATGGAGCTGTAAGGTTGAGGTAGGACAACCCGCCCCACCCTTAAGATAACATTAGTAACACAATTTCTAGGTAATTTTTAACCCAGCCCAATCGCTGCGGTGGTCGAGCCAAGCTCCCATCGCTATAAACCTCAGGAGGTTGATACTATGAAAAAGCTAACCACCAGGAACATGAGCAACGAGAGGTTCTTAACTCTTATTATCATCAGCTGCGTTCTTCTCTTCATAGTCATGTACGGTGCCATACAGCTCTTTACGCCGACAGCAGAAACAGCTACAGAAGCAACACCGCCTACTGGAATAAGCCTATCAGTAGCGATGCCCGAACCACCCCCTACACTCACACCAGAAGAAATGATGCCCGGGTACACCCCCTCACCTTCACCGGGAGGGCACCCCGCCAACACCGGCAAATGTAATGGAGGATGGGAGATGCTTTCCGCGACCTTTGAGCCTGAAGCCATAGAGTATTTTAGGTTTCACTGCCTTGCCACTACTGGCGAAAGCTCAGATCAATACGCCATATTTGCAACCCGCTTCGAGACTATGCAACAACGAGTAGGGTGGACAAGCATTATCAATCTGTATATTGACAGCGAGCTGCTCGCGCTACTTGATTTCGAGCTCGCCGAGCTACAAAAAGGTACTGTCATAAGGGTTAAGCATGAGGCGGGCGCCCCAAGCCATAACAATCTCATCCGACAAGCAATCAGCGTTGAGGTAGTGGAGGTTGCCGACGTTGTTATCACAACAACCGATGGCGACATCACCTTCCGTGGCACTCAAAGCTGGGATCAGTTCGGAGAGATTATATCAATCCAGGCCCCAACGAATAGCAACCCCGGAATCCTCACCATAGAGCCAGTCGGTCATGCTGGACTTAGGCTGCCTATTGGCAACGAATGGCTATACGAAATACTCATCACGACCGACCTCTTTGACGAGACCAACTTAAGTGTGGGCGACATAGTCCACACCGAGCTCTTGCTGGATCGCAACTGTGACCACCCCCGCTATCTATTGCCTTTCCTTGCTGTGGATATCAACCACATCGAGGAGTGCGGAATCCCCATCTGGGGAGCGT
Source organism: Candidatus Saccharimonadota bacterium (assembly GCA_009781895.1). GTDB lineage: Bacteria > Patescibacteriota > Saccharimonadia > Saccharimonadales > Saccharimonadaceae > WQUV01. The sequence continues at coordinate 90,360 of WQUV01000003.1, read as the reverse complement.
AAAAAATAATTGTGTTCACCTTGCAAAAGGCCAAAGCCCCCAAGTTAATGGGGGCTTTACTCTTGTTCTTGGTACAACAATATCTTTGGAAGCCACTAAGATCTCTACTGCGTAAAGGTGATCGTCTGCAATAATCGCTCGAAGTCCTCACGGAATAGACCTGAGTCAGTCCGCACAATCGCAGTCCTATCACGAATACGGAAGATCACCTCTGACCCCCCCGCTACCCCGTGCACCATATTACCATCAAAACGCGTGCCATTGATTGTAAACTGACTCGGCAGGCCTTGATTCACAACACGCGAGAATGAAGACATCACCAGCTGACCACCCTGTACCTGCCCTTGTCGCTGCTGAATCACAGCATCATACTGCTGAGTCAAAATAGTAAATCTTAGAGCATAAACTGGGTTCGCCGTATGTACAACCCGCCTCGGATGAAAGATCGCCTCAAAATTGCCACCGTGCAATGCCGGGCTTGGCACCCAAACTGCCCAATGACAAGGATGGAAAAAGCCAAAACGACCATAGTCGTCTGGCCCAACAAAGCTATGCCCACGACCACCATCATTACAGTAAGCCTCTCGCTCCGACCACTCCGCATCTGCCTCTGCTCGCTCAGTACGACGGATTTCCGTCTCACGCGCTAAGACTTGAGCGTCAATGCTTGCCTGTACGCTATTTAGCTCGCCCCTTGTCCGTGTCGCATTCGAAGTTGTCGCAATCAAACCAGCCACTAAGAGCACGATCAGCACGATAAAGATTAACTTACCGCCTTCCATTAACTTTGGTATCATAATATTATTTTACTCCTCTTCCAATCTTTTTGCAACATTCGTATCAATCTTGGTTATCTTATTCTTCAAGCTTTTTAGCAGCCCCTCAATCTCGGAAGCCAGCTTCGTCGCCTCCGCGTACTTATCCACCGCCTCCTCCAGTGAAAAGTCGTCGCCATCGAACCAAGCCATTAACTGGTTTAGTTTCTTGGTCTTCTCGGCAATACTTTCTCGTTCTTTGTTCATCTTGGCTTAACTTCGTCAATCCTTGTGCTTATTATATGTTGTTTTGTGGTGATTTTCAAGCTCTCGCCTTCTCTCACCCTACCTGACAAAATCGCATAACCACGCGCCAACACCTTCTCTGGGTCTAATTCCGCGAGCAGAGCCTGCACCCCCAGCAACCCACGCGAAACCTCATCTATATTTTGCTCCAACACCTGTCGTATCCGCTCTGGCACCTCTCGCACTGATCTCTCCATTCGATACCCCATAGCCACAACCAGCGCCTGCACATACTCTATCTGCTCTCGCTTATCTCTTGGTGTTAACACTTGCGCCGCATGAGTCGGCGTGCTGGCCCGTACGTCTGTCACTAGGTCTACAATACTCTCATCTATCTCATGTCCAACCCCCACCAATACAGGTAGCCGTGATGCTCGGACCGCCCGCGCCAACTCTTCGTCGTTAAACGCCGCTAGATCATCTTTGCTGCCACCCCCTCGTACAATCACGACCACATCCGCATCCGCTCGCTCGTTAAAGACCTTTAGCGCCTGAATGATCTCCTCTGGTGCCTTTAACCCTTGCACCGAAGTATTTATCACTTCAACCTCTAGTCCACCCGCACGTTCTCCCAGGATCTTCACGAAATCTTTATACCCCGCCGACTCCACGCTTGAAATCACTGCAATCCTACTAATTACATCGGGCAAAGGACGCTTCAACTCCTGTCGAAATAGACCTTCTTTCTCTAGCTTCCTCTTCAATATCTCTAGCGCCTTCTTGATACTGCCCTCGCCTACTGGTTGATATTTCGCCACATTCAAGCTAAGTCGACCGTTCGCTTCCCTCATCTTTGGTTGCGCCATCACTTTAATCTTCATGCCATCCTCTAGCGGTGCCACCATCTTAAACGCCATCATGAAGCATTCGATCATCGCCTCGTCATCTTTTAGTTTAAAAAACACAAAATCTCGCCACACCTTACACTCTGCCACTTCGCCTACCACAACCACTGCTGGATACGCTAATTCTAGCGTGTGATTGAGCGACGCCACGAAGTTCGTCACCGACAGTTCTGGTGGCGCACCGATCAGCTTCTCACTCATCTCGTCAGTCATGCAGCTTAACCCCCTTGCCATCAATAATCCCGTCACCTCCTGTAGTTAAGGCGTGCTGGTAGAACGACCAGCCTAGCACTATTGTCCCAAGCAACATCGTAATCCTCGCAATCAGCGTCGCGGCCAAAGCTGGCGCTAGGGGTACGCCAATTATCGCAAAGAAGCTCGTCATCGTCGCCTCATAGAAGCCCGCTCCACCTGCCGGCGTCTGGAGTAGAGTCCCAACTACACTCGCTAGGATCTGCGCAATCAAAACCGCGCCAAAGTCCACATAGACCCCGAGCGCTAAGAACGCCACGAAAAATGTCGCCGTGTCAAATATCACATAAAATATCGCCCACGTCAACGGCTTGATTAGCGAGCGCTTATTCTGTAATAACTGCAAGAAATCCTGATGCAGGTCCAAGAAGAACACGTCCACCTGCTTCGCAGTCACAATTCGCTTCCTCTGACCAAAAGTTAGTGTCTTAGTTAGAGTATTCGCTACCCGGTGGGTTTTCCTACTAAACCACTCCACACGCTTTCGACTCTTCAGTATCCACGCGAGGAAAACAATTATTATCGCTGCCACCAAGCTTAAGCCTAGCCCCAGCAATACTGGCAGCCAGCCCGAACCATTCATGATCAGTCGCACACTCGCGATAAAGATTAGTATGATACTACCGATCAAGATTACTAGGTACCGCACTAATTGCGCCAACGCCGCTGGCCCCGCTTTTAAGCCCCACGACTTCAGCCGCCACGCCATATATCCTACTCCAGCTACGCCACCCGCTGGAATAATATTTTTCACAAAGTTTAGCTCCAACGCCAACCTCATCCGTCTTAAGACCGAGATGTCACCAATCAGTCCCTTTGAGCTGAGATAGGAGAAATAAATCTGCCCCGCAGACAAATACATCAATGCCTGCAGTGGCACCAGTAGCATAAGAAGCTCAATATTCGCCTCCGTCGACAACCAGAAGGCATCTCGGATGTCATAACGCGCCACATAGACCACCACCCCAATCAAAATAATCGTCAGGACACTCAGAGTCAGCCGCACGCGGCCCTGCTTACCTCGTTTCATACCATCTCAGTATATCACAAGCGCTTCACCCGCGCCTACATAGCTACACAACGCACAGCCATGCCAGTCTGCTTGTTGTAGCTATTGCTCAAAGAAACCCTTGAGTTAGAGAAGAACAAATCCCTAGCCGATGAGTTGCCAGTCGTAGAACTCCAATAGGCACCCCATGACCCTACACTCGTAAACTCACCAACGCTAGCTCGCCAGTAGCCACCACGCATACCCAGCCAATATGTCATTAACCCAGCAGAAGTGTCGGTCGCGCCATTATTGACAGCGTTATTAAGCTGAGTTAATTCACCAGTGCCCGACTCACCAGTTGGCAGTCGCCAGCCAGCTGGACAGATCGAGATATTAGGATTATGTGCTGGGGTAGACGTACCGAGGCAGGCGGCTGTATCTTGCTGATTACCCATAGCAGCACACCAGTTGTATAGGTAGCCAAACTGCCGTGTCGCATTACTTGATCCGCCATCTGTTGCTACGCTCGGCTCCTCTGGGTAGGCAGTCGGGTTAGCTCCTGGCGGCCTGCTAAACTGAGGCTGTATGAAGCTACCATGGTCCGCTAAGACTAACCAATCCACAGCATCCCCAAAGGTATTATCTCCACCCCCGCCATAGGCAAGGTTCGTCAGCATCCAGCAGTTACCGTCTGCCATCATCTGCACCCAGTATGTGCGGCCGTCACGATTATCTACCGCCATTCTGCGCTCAGTTGGACAGTTTGCGTTCGTAATCTCCTGCATCACCAGAACTGGTGGTGGTGGCGCCTGATTTATTGATGCTGAAATCACAATCTCACCGCTGTAAGCACCTGCTACTATCGCATTGCTTGCCGCAACTGCAAAGAATATATTATAGGTATTTGGCGAGCTATTGACGTTATCTGTAGTCGAAAATGCAGTAGGTACCCTCGGGACATTAGCAAATCGTGAAGTCCTACTCACAGACTCACTATACGTAGTATCAAACCCGAAGCTAAAGCCACTGATTTGACCATTCGGTATCGCAAAGCCCCACACCCCACCCGTCTCGTATGGCGCCAGAGCTCTAGGAGCCAGCATCGTGCCGCCCGATGGCGTGATGTAGTGATAGTAGTCCATCGTCAGATTGCCATCATCCGGACCATTTATGTGAACAGTATAGCCATCTTCGGCATCAGTCGACACAGCCACCGACATACAGGCAGCGGCAATACCGCCCAACATCAAACTTATCCCTAAGTTGCCATTAGCAACATCAAAATTACTACATGCCGCAGTATTTAAGATAGTAACAGATATAGAATTACCACCTCTAGCAGTCGGTGCCTGGGTTGCATCCATAGCGCGGACTGGACCCGCCACACTATTAGAAATAACCCCTATCATAAGCAAGAATCCCGACACAAGAAACACCGCATAGGCCACACGACGAACTTCTTTTAGAACAGAAAAGCTTACCTCATGTAAGCCTATACTAAAGTTGCTACGTGATCGCATCTACGCCCTCGCTATGAATACTCTATTATTTTAGCTGAAGCGTCTTCAGAAATCAAGCCCCCCCCAAGCCTCTACTCCCCCACACTCCCCATTACCTTCCTTAAGTACTAATACTTATATCATACTCTAGGTAAGCTGGAAGATTCTTTGACTTTTTATCCTAATTAGTAACAACAGTATAAACAACAGTAATCCTGTAGAGCCCTGAGGGCTGAGTCGGACCTATTAGTGCGCCAAAGTTGACAGTTATCTGCTCGCCAAGTGGCGTATAGTTAGGAGAGTTAGAGTCTACGATGACCGCTGGGGTCGCCAGTGGCGGCATGGCTGACCAAATATTAGTATTTGCTGCCGGATTAGAGTCAAGAGTGAACCCCCAGGTCGCAGCAGTAAGCGAACCAGTGGCTGGCCAGACACTTGCGACAGTCGGTATGCTAGCTGGCAATACTGTATGAGCGAGACTAGTGCTTTCGTTGCTGGATGACAAGTATACCCTGAAACCATTCTGGTTATTTGTCCTAACACTGATACTGCTACTCCCCCACCCAAACCCGCCTTCAGCACCAGGGGTTATATTGATATCAGTATCGTCCTCCACCGTAATACTGATAAAAGGCGTTTCTGCTATATATGTATAACCATTAGTAATGGTCATAGTGATATCGTTCACGTTAATCACCACATCAACTTGCCCCGCGGCATGAGGCGACGTCACGCATGAAATACTGGTGGCATCTATAACTTCTACATCGACACAGGGTGCCGTGCCGAGCCTGACTGAGACAGTATGCTCTGTTATGTTCTCAAAACTAGCGAGACGCACTGGCACATTACTACCTGCCGCACTACCCGTGCCAAGCTGCCCACTCCAGTTAGCCCCCCAGGAGTAAACACTACCCTGAGAATCAATGGCAATAGTATGAAAGTTACCAATCACAACCTGCCTAACCTGCCTGCCTGCAAAAGCTCCTGTCATAGTCGTCGGAGTCGGCACCAAGCTATCCGTACTACTACCATTACCAAACTGACCAACAGCGTTATTGCCCCAAGCATACAAACTACCATCATTCATCATTGTGAAACTGCGATTTACTGCCGCTGCAATCATGCGCGGCACTCTGCCCTGCGCCCAAGTCGCACTCACCGCTACAGGTACATCACTACTACTCAGCGAGTTATTGCCAAGCTGCCCTGCATCATTACTGCCCCAGCCGAAGATATTGCCGTCACTACCTAGTGCTATCGAATGCGTAGTCCCTGTCGCGATCATGACGATGTCACTGCCCGCCATTACGCCAGAATTCACAGCTGCAATCGGCAAATTGCTATTGTTGCCTATATTTCCCGCCCCTAGCTGACCAGCAGCATTCCAGCCCCAGGCAAATACATTACCATCACTATCTAGCGCCAGAGAGTGCGAGCCACCAGCCGCCACCTGGACAATTTCTCGCCCGGGCAAAGCCCCAAACACTGATATAGAAACAGGGGTAGTGTTCGTTACAGCTGCGCCCGCACCAAGCCCCAGCTGCCCTGCGTTATTGAAGCCCCAGCCAAAAACACTCCCTTCATCGTCTACTGCGAGAGTATGACCGTTGCCACCAGTAATTTGCACGATTCGCCTGCCAGCAAGCACACCCGACATATCTACAGCCGTTGGGATATTGCTATTCGTAGTAGTGCCATTACCAAGCTGCCCGTTAGCATTCTGCCCCCAAGAGAAGACTTCGCCATCAGCAGAGACAGCAAAAGAATAGTTGTTGCCCGCAGCTATATAGACTATATGCCTCGAAGCCAGTAGGCCCGTCACCTCAACAGGAGCATTACGATCTGTATTTGTACCATCGCCTAGCTGACCATTGATGTTCTGCCCCCAGGCAAAGACGCGACCATTATCAAATAGCGCAAGCGAGTGATTATTGCCAGCCACAACCTGTACGACTCTAGGTGGAGAGGCCAGAACGCCAAAATCTCCAGTAATCACTATCTCCTGACCACCATCGGTAGGACCAGAATTGGGAGCAATGGCCGTAATGGAAAGGCCGCTTGTCGGCGTAAATCGGGTAGCGGCCGCACCAGCAAGTATTAAGCCTATAGCTAGTGCCGCCAGAATAACAAAGCGTACACAAAGCGAAAAGCACCTAACCCAATACTCCCTCATAATTTAACTTTACCACAAGCATAATCTCCAGTCAAGACAACCCCAATCAGAAAACACGCCTCTCGGCGCGCCCTGGACCAGGTGAATATTATTTTGGTTGCGGGAGCTGGATTTGAACCAGCGACCTTTTGGTTATGAGCCAAACGAGCTACCGGACTGCTCTATCCCGCGTTAATACCCTAAGAGTATATCCCATATGGTATAATATGTCAAGCAAATGGACGAAATAATCTTAATCGACAAGCCAGCCGGCATCACTAGCTTTGGGGTAGTGGCGCGCGTACGACGCGTCCTGTCTGAGCAACTTTTCACAAAAACTGGCGAGAAGCGCAAAGTCAAAGTCGGTCATACTGGCACTCTCGATCCGTTCGCGACCGGCCTACTCATACTCCTCACCGGCAAAGCAACTAAGCGCTCCAACGAGTTCCTTAAAATGGATAAAGTCTACCTGGCGGAACTTCATCTCGGCGCTACCTCGACCACCGGTGACCCCGAGGGAGAGATCGCTACTACAGCCTTGGATGCTGAACCTGAGGCATCTACCGAAGAGCCAACGCACAAAGCTGCGAGCGAAGTATTACACTCTTTCATCGGTCAGGTCAAGCAAATCCCGCCTATCTACTCCGCCATCAAAATCAACGGTCGTCGCGCCTACGACCTCGCGCGCAAAGGTGAAGAACCCGACATGCCTGAACGCACCGTCTCGATATGCAGTATCGACCTAGTTGAGTACAGCTACCCGAAGCTCATAATTCGTGTGCACTGCAGCAGCGGCACCTACATTCGCACCCTCGCCGAAGACATCGGCAAGCAGCTCGGCTGCGGTGCCTACCTCACTGCTCTTCGTCGCGAAAAAATCGGCGACTACCAACTAGAAAATGCCCAGACCCTAAAAGACCTAGGCATTACAAGTTAAGCTAGCAATTAAAACTTCTCGCCGCACTCGCCGCAAAACTTCGCGCTTTCATCATTCAAGCTACTACACTTAGTGCATCGCACTCGAACAACCTCCACGGTCTGAGGTGTCGCGTTCTGCTGCGCACGTCCACCGCGGTTACTGCCACCTATCGCTCGATTCACAACAGCCTTGCCCGCCGCCATACCGACACCAAACTTTAGCCCTCGACCCAAGCTACCACTCCCCAGTCCACCACCTCGTCCTCGTCGTATCATTATCTTATCTCCTTTTGCATATTATAACACGAAAAAACCCTGCTATTTCTAGCAGGGCTCAAAATCACTCCTAATACCTACGCAGCAACCTGAGCAGGCACCACGTTGACCACAGTTCGTGTCTGCTTGCGACCTGCAAATGAAGTCTTCTTAGTTCGCGTATACTGCACAACGCCGTCTTCAGCAGCATGAATCGTGAAATTACGTGAAAGATAAGCACCCTTGCCCGCGATCTTGGTCGAACCAGTCTGTCGTACAATCACTTCGCCTTGACGAACTTTTTGGCCGCCAAAACGCTTCACACCGAGTCGCTGACCAGCGTTATTATGGATATTTTTAGCTGTACCGCCTGCTTTGACTGTTGCCATCTATGCCTTCTTTCTACTTCTTGACTAATATAATCAAGTCTCGCGCGACTATCTGTTGCTCTCTGGCGTAGAGTAGATCGCGAGACTTACCCTTCACATTATACTCTAGTCGCTCTAAAAAGTCAATATTTAACCTCGCAAAACCACCATTTTCCTGCCTCCAAGCCGGTACCGCAAGACATAGTCGCGTGCCCGACTCTATCTGTGGGGCAAGATTCTCTAAGAATGCCTCGAGTAATTCCTCAGCATTTCGCCTAAGAACCTGTAGCTTTGCAAAGCTCGGCACGCTCGACATCGGCGAACCTAGGTAGATCTCCGACGCCACTGCATCAATTTTACCCGACCATTGGTGGGTCGTCGCGTCACCCGCCTCGAGATCAACCCCGCTATTCACCCCTAGCCACTCAAGGTTCACCCTCGTATAGTCAATCATCTTCTGCGAAATATCTGTCCCATACAACTTACATCCTGCCAAATGCGCCTCTTGTAAAATCACTCCCGTCCCACAAAATGGATCCAACACGCGTAACCCAGACCGACCACCAGCTGCCAAGTTCACAATCGTCTGCGCCAGTTTTGGCGGCAACATCCCGACAAATGCATCGCGCTTCGGCCGCTTTTGGTCACGCGCCGCATAAGCATCTGGATTCTGTACTCCTATCATCTGCGCCACCGTCACACGATCATCCTGCGCTACCACCAACAACTCAATCTTATACGGAGTCTTTGACAGACCATTGTGGTGGCTCTGCGCTGTCGACAGCTCTGGGTCGGTATTTGGCACCAGACGAACCGAAATATCCTTCGTTCGGAGGACCTTCTTCACCGTAACACCCAAGTTAAAGGTATCTTTCGGGTTCATACGACCCCCGTAAGCGCTAACTCCAATCGTCACCTTGTGTCGTTCGCCGCCTTTTGTCACACTGGGTATCAGCGTATCTCGAGCAAACTTCTTAAGCTCGCTTACAAGCTGCCCGCGCGAAGTTACAAACAACACCTCTCCAAGCTTCTTTACGCTACCTAGCCGCTCAATCCCTGGCACTTCTCCATCAAACTCTGCTACTTCGGCCAACAAGGGTCGCACACTATCAGCCCCCACCGCCCATAATTCTGCCACACCAAACTCCGGCTGTCGCCCTAAAATCGCAATTTTCATTACTCAAATTATACCATAAAAGATCACCGAGCACAATCGTCAGGATCTTATATCCTAGTCAACGCCAACCGTATCGCCTCATTCCAAGATCCGAGCGGCACCGGCACTAACAGCATTTCGTCTACCGTCATCTGATACTTCACAGCAGCCGCCAATGCCAAAATCATACTATCGGCTTCTGGCGCAATGATCTTCGCACCAATGATTCGCTTCTTATGGTCAGTCAGTAAACAAACAAAGCCCTCAGCGCTAGTTGTCCGACCCTTCGGGATCTCCGACAACAACACCACGCTCTTCTTATACCGCAACTTCTTGTTTCTCAAGTCATTCTCAGTCACACCAATCCGTGCATAAGCTGGTGACAGCCCCATCGTTCGTGGCGACGACGCACTCGACATAATCGGCGCATTACGACTAACAATCGATAGTACCGCAGCCTTACCCATCAACATCGCAAGATCCGAAGGCACATCATCAACACAGGTACCAGCCGCATAAATCCGTCGATTCGACGTAGCTAGGCTCCTGTCAACCTGAATACCATCATTGCCCACTCGCACCCCTACCTCTTCTAGTCCGAGATCCATAATGTTTGGCTTCTCGCCAGCCGCAAGTACCACCACTGAGTTCGCAGTAATCGGCAACCTGCGCTGCGTATTGCCACGCTTCAGCACTAGTTCTTTTTCACCAACCTCTTCGACTCTCGCACCCAAAACCATATCTACCTTGCCCAATTTCGCAAACATCGCCCCATAGAAACGACCGACTTCTTCGTCTTCGTTCGGCAATAAGCGCTCCGCACAGTCGATCAGCACAACACGTGAGCCTAGTTTCGTCGCATAATACGCCATCTCAACACCACTCATGCCCGCTCCGACAATCATCAGAGTCTTCGGCATTCGCGTCGTCGTCCAGACATCAGCCGCTGTCCATACTTTTGCCTTAGGATCAATCGTCATACCATCTGAGTTCTGCACGCTACCAGTCGCAATGATATAACGATCAGCCATCAAGCGCTTCGTCTCCTTGCCGCCAGTGACCTCCAGTCCTCCATCCGCAAATCGTGCCCGACCCTTAATTACATCAATACCCTCGCGCTTGATCGCTTCTTCACCCCAAAAGCCCTCAACGCTCTTTATCGCCTCACCGCGCACACGTTCAAGCCCTGCCAGACTCAAGCTCATGGTCCGCTTCTTTGCGCCAACTCGCTGGATTGACTCCAGCGCCGACATTGCTCGCACTGCATCTAACCCGACCTCCGACGGCACATCGTAATTATAGATATAGTCGCCACCCAGTCGACCCTGCTCGACAATCGCCACTTTCTTCTTCGCTATCGCTGCCGTCTTTGCCGCCGTCAAGCCTGTGATACCGCCACCGATTACTAGAATGTCATATTTGTCTTTTGTGTCGAACATCTCCCCACCTTTTACTTAAATAATTCTATCATAATTTTTATAAAAATCCGCCATGTCTGGCGAGAACTTTCTTATCTCTCGCTCCGCCTGACGCAACAAATCCGCATGAGTCGCATTCTTCGACAAAGCCAGCTTCTCGCACGCCGCGTTCACTCGCACACCTAGAGCTGCTGCCTCGTCTGCTGGTAGATTGAAGTCTTCGCAAGTCGCCAAGAATCTGTCAAAGTAGGTCATCATCACGACACCTCCAGGAATTTAAATATAATCACAAACACCGCAAAGATCATGAACATCAGCCCGCTAATTGCCTTGATGAAACACTGGTGGCGATTACGAAAAGTCTGAATCTCGCCCACCGTTGTCATCCTATAGACAAAGCAGCGCACAAACACTAACGGTAATACTGAAATGATTATGTAGCCACCTAGAGCTAATAGCTCCCAGCCCTCTGGCAACGACAGCAGGGCCGCAGCTGCTACCACCATCACTGGCAACAAGAACAGTAACTCCCCAAAGGTCGACAACACTCCCAGCAAGAATCCTTCCGTAGGGTACTTCGTTTCCCTGGCCCGCTCATTGATGAACTTCGCCACTGACCGCGGCAACCATAGCTCCGTCGTATTCTTCCGCCTATAATAAACACACCAAATCAACATCGCAACCACTGCCACCGCCAATCCCGCTGCAAGATAGAACTCGCGCGCTCGATACAGGTCGAAAGTATTAGCCAGAATAAAAGCCATGGTCGCAAGCACTAATAAGCTCATTGTCCCCACACCCGCGATAAAACTACTCACTAATACATTTGTCTTTCGCGCCACTTTACGCTGACTATTGCCGTGGTGATAGAGTAAGATCACACACCCTAACCCTAATTGCAACATCGCATGGATACAGGCCGCAAAAAACACAATCACAATATTTATAAGTGTGGCGTTGTCTGACATTCTACTGCTCTCCTCTCTTTAGCTTTCGCACCACCATCGGCAAGTCTTTTAATTTAGCATTAATATCTAGCACCCAATCGCGCCCACCAACGTGCTGCACTACGCTCGCCGAGTTCGCCGTAGCGAATTTTAGCGCCTTAAGCAAATCGTCATGAGCCGCAAAATGCGCCACAAACCCTGAGCCAAATGCGTCTCCTGCGCCCGTCCGATCCACCATCTTCGCATCATAGATGTGCGCTCGCACAAACTGCTGCTCACCATCTGGCAGAAACTGTCGCGCCGCCGACCCCCTGCAAGCATCCGTAATAATCAAAACATTTGGCGCGCTAGCAGCCTTGAATATCTTTAGATAATCCCGCTCCCCCCACACCTTCTCTGCTTCCTCACGATTCACCATGAATACATCAATTTTAGGTAGCAACGATTTTACTTCCGCCGCTTTCTTTAGCTCGGTACCGCTCGGGTTCCAGAAGATCCTCGTCCCATGCTTCTGGCAAGCATTCATCACCTCACGAATCTTACGGAAGTTACCGCCCAATCCTGCCATGTATAGCCAGTCTGGCTTTTCGTTCGCGATCATCTTAGCGTCCAAGTTCTCAAATCTCGCGCCCGCGCCACGATGCATTAGAATCGTCCTCTCCCCTCTCTTATCGAGAAAAATCATCGATAAGCCAGTTGGCAGTCTCTCGTTATAGTCCATATAGGTTATATCAATATTCTCTTTTATCAAGGTTTCACCGACAAACTCACTGCCAAAATCCAGCCCTACAGGGCCCCAGAAAATCGTATTGTAATCACTCTTCGCGAAAGTAGCCGCCGCGTTCGCCGCACCACCACCCAGTGTCATCTCTAGTGCTGGCAGCTCAATCTTCGCGCCCATCTTTACAGGCAGAGCAATAAAATCACCTATCGCTTTTGCCCCGCTATTCGGCACAAAGATATCCTGCATCGCCGCTCCCAAGCAAACAACCTTCATCTTGCTAGGGTTCTTTGGCTTCGCTACCTTCGCTTCACTCATCTTAAATCGCTCCCTCGCGATTCGCTTCGGTCTTTAGCGCTTCATATGCGGAAGCCGCGTCATCAGACTGTCTTAGCGCGTTTCCAACATTGATTATGTCCACTCCAGCTCGCGTCAACATAAAGACATTTTTCAAGTTAGCTCCACCATCCCAGCCGATCTCCAGGTTCGGTTTCACCGCCTTCAGTAAGTGTACTTTCTCTGCTTGCAATAAGTTTGCTGTTCCGCCATTCTCACCCAGTGCGCCAGCAAAAATCAGAGCGTGATCCGCCACCGACAAGTAGCTCGCAAAATCATTTGGAAAACTCTTAGGTAGCAACGCTACGCCAGCCTTAATCTCCGCCTTTTTCAGCTTCTCTAATAGCGGCAAAATATTCTCCGCCGCCTCTGCATGCAAAATTACCAAGTGTGGCTTCAGCTTTATCAGTTTATCTAGGTAGTCGCTGGGCTTATTCACCATCATATGAAAATCCACCAGCCAAGTCGGTGGCAGAGTCGTAATGTCATCCAAGGTAATTGTTGCCGGCGCAAAATCACCATCTGTAATATCAATCTGTACACGCTTCGCAAACGGCGCGATCTGCTTCGCCACTGTCTCGAGCTCGTTCGTCGAATGCACCAGTATCGTCGGGGCAATTATACTCATCGCACCCCCCTTAGCAAGATCACTTCTTGACCTTTCCTTCACCCACCTTGTCTAGGGCGTTATTTCGTCGCACATAACGCGCCGCTTTCGCAAACGGCGTATCCAAGAACTTATCAATGATCGCCTTCCACTCTACTTCGTCGTCTTCTAGGATCCGTGCTGGTAAGCACAGGACATTCGCATCATTATCGTTACGGGCTATCTCTGCCTCTATGTCGTCCCAGATCAGCGCCGCTCGAATCCCCGCATAACGATTCGCCATCATGCACATACCTTGACCACCACCACAAACCAAAATGCCCACAGCATTCTTGTTCTTTTTGACCTGCCTCACGACATCTGCTGCGTAAATATTAAAATCATCATTGGCATCCAGCTCATGTGCCCCTAAGTCGTAGACCTCTTCCCCCCTTCTCAGTAAGTACAGTAAGACCTTTTCTCGAAGCCTGAACCCATTATGATCCGCCGCTACAAAAATCATCGTAGTTTACCTACCTTTTCGACCAGCTCGGCAAGTCGCATTGAGTAACCCCATTCATTATCATACCAAGCTACAACCTTCACTAGATTACCGCCTACGACATCTGTCAACTTCAAGTCAACTATACACGAATGAGTAGCGCCCTTGTAGTCACTACTTACTAGTTCTTCCTCGGTTGTCACAAGGACACCCTTCATCGGGCCCTTCTCCGCCTTTTTCAGAGCGTCGTTAATATCTTCAATTGTCGCGTCACGCTTAAGTACTACCGCAAAATCCGCCAAACTCACGGTCGGTGTCGGCACTCGCACACTAAGACCATTAAACTTGCCCGCTAGACTCGGCACTACGAGACCAGTCGCCTTGCTCGCGCCTGTCGTCGTCGGTACTATGTTCTCCGCCGCCGCTCGCGCTTCGCGTAGATCGCTCGCTGGTGCGTCTTGCAGCTTCTGTGAAGCCGTATAGCTATGCACCGTCGTCATCATCGCCTTGTCAATACCAAACTCATCCTCTAGAACTTTCATCACAGGTGCAATACAGTTAGTCGTACAGCTTGCGTTCGAGAAAATATGATCACTCGTATCAATATCGCCCTCATTAACTCCCAACACTACAGTACGAGCCCCCTCGCCTTTTGCCGGCGCCGAAATCACCACCCGCTTCGCACCTGCCGCAATGTGAGCGTGTGCTGCCTTTGGGTCAGTAAAGAACCCTGTGCTTTCAATCACCACATCAACTCTCATCTTATCCCATGGCAAGCTTGCTGGGTCTTTCTCTGCAAACACTCGGATCTTATCTCCGCCCACGATGATATTCTCATCGTCATGTTCGACCTTTTTGCTATATGTCCCGTAGGTTGAGTCGTATTTCAGCAGATGCGCCAACGTCTTTGTGTCTGTCAAGTCATTAATCGCCACCACTTCTGCCACACCGCTTTTCTCTAGCACCTTAAAGACATTTCGCCCAATTCGTCCGAAGCCGTTTATCGCTACTTTCATCTTCCTCCTCTTTACAAGACTTATCGCCCTTATGTTTAAGCATAGTATATTATATACCTTCTTTGCTTGCAAGTAGCACTTTGAAGCCCCGCCTCAAAGCCTTGATTTGTTGAAATAGGGTATGCTATACTGAGTGAAATATGGGGGAACTATGAGAAGGAAATTACAACTTGCCAGCGCAACAGTCGCTGCCACTGCTCTATCTATCTTGATTGCCGCTACGCCACTTATGGTCTTGGCTAACAACGATCCAACCGAAGACATGGCGGTCAACTGCGCCGATCTACCACTAGTAGAGGGTACTAACATCTGCCTGCCAAACGCTGCTGAACGCATCTTTCTATCTCCTGGACAAGAAGTCTCTCGCAGCATCACTGTCCGTAACGGCGGCAGCGTCACCTACTCTCTAGAAGTTGAACCAGCTTTCTTCCTGCCTTCGGCCGAGGCTGGTGACCGCTTCTCGCAAGACGGCGTATTCACCGAAATGCGCAGCTGGATTAGCATCGAACGCAACGAGTTCCGTAACATCGGTCCAGGTGAAACAATCACCATCAACTACACGATCAACACTCCAGCCGATGCTCCAGGTGGTTCGCAATTCGCTGGTATCAACATACGCACCATCGAGGATAACGCCGACGCGGTTGTCGCTCGCAAGCAGCTCCAGTTCCGCATCTTCGCCCGAGTTAGTGGTGACACTATAGAACGCGGTGAAGTTGTGGCCTTTGATATCCCGCAGTGGGTTCGTGGTGGTGACCTCGACACCTCCCTTACAGTGCGCAATGCCGGCAACACCGACTTCATGAGCGCAAATACTCTTGTCGTCCGTTCGCTATTTGGTCGCGAAGTCTATCGCTCTGCCTCCACTCCAGACAACAACGTCTTTCTCTTCCCTGGGTCTGACTCTTCTACTATTCGTCTCACCTTCGCCGAGCCACGCTTTGGCCTGTATTATGTAACCCAGCAAACAGTCCTAGCAGGCGGCGCCCCTATCGAAAACACCCGACTCGTTCTCGTCGCTCCATCATGGATGGTCGCCACCTTCTTTGTTGGTCTATGTGCCGCCCTTGTCCTGATATCGATTGCGGTAGTCACTCGCATCCAAAAGAGTCGTCGCTTTGTAGCAGAATAAACTGCCAGCGTGATATAATTAACATCGTAGGGGCGAACCATGTTCGCCCGTTTACGGAAAGGAATATTAATGACACTATCTGAAGAACTAACTTGGCGTGGATTCCATGCCGAAAACACATTCGAGAGCCCGTCAGAACTAGACAAGCAGGCCCGTAATTTCTATTTCGGCGCCGATCCTAGCGCAGACAGCCTCCAAGTCGGCAATCTTGCCGCCCTCATGATGTG
This sequence comes from Candidatus Saccharimonadota bacterium, assembly GCA_009781895.1. Taxonomy (GTDB): domain Bacteria; phylum Patescibacteriota; class Saccharimonadia; order Saccharimonadales; family Saccharimonadaceae; genus WQUV01. Next base: position 73,975 of record WQUV01000003.1, on the reverse strand, counting down.
TCGTTGCTTTGTTAAGCATGGTTATCATGCTACCCTGTTGGTTGGTGGAGCTACAGGTCAGATCGGTGACCCCAAAGACACAGGAGAACGCGACCTCAAGCCCCTTGATGAAGTTGTTCGCAATAAACACATAATCTCTGGTCAGTTCCGTCAAGTTCTAGGTATCACCGATGAAGCCGTTCAAGGTGGTGAGTTCGCCATGGTAGATAATTTCGACTGGTTCAAAGACGTTCGCTTCCTCGACTTTCTCCGTAATGTCGGCAAGAACTTCTCTATGACTCAGCTTCTCGACCGCGAGTTCGTCAAGTCCCGCACTGGCGAAGGTGGTAGCGGCATCTCATATGCTGAGTTCTCTTACACTCTCATGCAGGGATATGACTACTGGCATCTCTTCAAGAACCACAACATTGACCTCCAGCTCTGCGGCGCCGACCAATACGGCAACTGTGTTAGTGGTGTCCACCTAATCAATCGCCTCGAGGGCAAGAAAGCTCATGTCTGGTCGCTGCCCCTTGTTATCGATAAGGTCTCTGGTCGCAAATTCGGCAAGAGCGAAGGTAACGCTATCTGGCTGAGCAAAGAAAAAACCAGCATCTTCGACTTCTATCAATTCTGGCGTGGCGCTTCGGACGAGAATCTCGAGCAATTCCTCAAGTTCTACACCGAACTAAGCCGCACAGAAGTCGAGAATCTCCTCGCCGAGAACGCCAATAATCCGTCTGCTCGCACTGCTGGCCGCAAGCTCGCTTTTGAAGTCACCAAAATCGTCCATGGCGAGGTCAACGCTAGCCTGGCAGAACAAGCTACTGAGTTCTTAATGAGTACCGAGAATACTCTTCAAGAAGACCTTCGCGCATGGCTCAAAGAGAACCTCCCAACCGTCACCGCAGGCGGGGATATGACAACCGCCGACATCCTAGTAGTCAGTCTCGGCCTCAGCAACCGCGAAGCCCGCGAACTGGTCAAGGCAAACGCTGTCAAGGAGCGCAAAGTTGACGACCTCACCATCCTCAAGAAAGGCAAGAACACTTTCATTCTAGTCGAAAATGTTGTATAGTAGGGTCATATGAACCCTAGAGACGAGTTTAAGTTCGAGATTGTGCACTCAGGTAATTCTGGGGTGGCCAAGACTGCTCCCACCCCAGAATCACCTCCCGCACAAGCCCGTGCTGGGATTATCCATACACCACATGGGCAAATTGAAACACCAGCTTTCGTAGCAGCGTCCACCCTCGCCAACGTTAAGGGTCTAACCTGGGCCCAAGTTGATCAACTTGGCGCTGAAGCCGCTCTCGCCAACACTTACCACCTCATCCTACAGCCAGGCACCGAACTGATCGAACGTGCGGGCGGACTTTCTAAGTTTATGGGCTACAACCGTCCAACATTTACCGATAGTGGCGGCTTCCAAATTATGTCGCTACCCAACGTCAAGATTGACGATGATGGCGTCACTTTCCGCTCTCACATCAACGGCGATATTCTCCGCATGACGCCCGAATCTTCGATGCAAGCCCAGTGGCAAATCGGCGCCGATATCCACATGGCTTTCGATTGCCCTGTCGGCTACGGCGATACCGATACCTCTCGCCCCAGCGTCCTGAAGACTATGAAACTAACCCACGACTGGGCTGACAGATGCCTAGAAGAACAACAAAAGCTAGCTAAACTAGTCTGCGAGTCTGAATCCGAGGACACAGACCGCAGACCGACATATCAGGCTTTATTTGGTGTGATCCAAGGTGGCGAGTTCGATGATCTCCGCGAAGAATCTGCTCGCTTCTTCGCCAGCCGCGACTTCGACGGCTACGCAATTGGCGGCATGTATGATGCTATTAAGTGTGAAGGTACACTTAAGCTGGTCAATGAGATCCTACCAGGCGACAAGCCCCGCCACTGGCTCGGCATGGGTGCCGAACCACGTGACCTCTTCGTCGGCGTCGAGCACGGCATTGACACCTTTGACTGTGTCGCCCCCACCCGACAAGCCCGTAATGGCTCACTCTATACTCGTGACGGTCGCATCAACATCAAGAATTCCAAGTACCGCGAAGACTTCTCTGCCTTAGACCCGGAATGCGGCTGCTACACCTGCCAAAACCACACGCGCGCCTATCTCGCCCACCTCTTTCGCTCTCGCGAGCTCACCGCTGGCGCTCTCGCCAGCATCCATAACGAGTACTTCGTTGTGAACCTCGCCAAGCAAATCCGCAAATCTCTGCTCGACGATACCTTCGTCAAGTTCAAACAAGATTTCCTTGCCCGCTATTACGCCAAGTAAAACCCCAACTTCTCGCAAAATCACGATTAGTCGGGGTTACAAAAATCTTATTCTTAAAACCTAGCTTCGACAGGTAGTAGCGCGCAAAGCTCCTGATAACGAGCTGCCTCTTCCGCTGCAACAACCCTGCCGATCATGCCAGAAGACCTGGACGCTCTGTCACCTCTCGGCAAGCCATGACTGAAGTGCGCATCCACCATCTGAAGACGATAAGAGTCGCTTCGACCATGGTCAACAGCGATCGGCACCTCAGCTATCACGCGGTCTATCAAGAAGTAAACTTCCCACCTGTCGTCCAGTGTATCGGTCTGCATTCCACTGCCGTCCTCACCCTTCTCCGAAGCAAAGATAATATCGCCAGCAACCAGTCCCTCCTCAGGCAATCCGTACACTTTCAGCATGTCAGTCATAGTGAGCGAATCACCAGACTCAGTTAGTCTTAGCGAGAATATCTCGCCGCACTCGGTATAGCCATCAATAATAAAAGCACAAATACTGCCATCTTCGCGACGCAAAATGTAGTTGTAAACATGCGCCACATCATAATGTTGTCTTGGTCTTTGGTCTTTTTCCATGACTTCCTCCTCTAGCTCAAGCCGTGAGAGATTAAGGCGTTTTCGCCACTTGAGCGATAAAGATAAGATTAAATAAAAGTCCGAACGCAAACACTCACAGTCCACATTCTGGTTATTGGCATTATAACACGCTAACGCTCAAAAGTCAACCAAACCGCAAGCCTGCCCAACATCCCCACTGCTATAAGTAAAACTAGCGAAAACCAGCCAAGATTACTCCTTAGCTGGCTCTCCGTAAATCTCTCCTTAGACCGAAAAGACTATGGTGCTGGCGCTACTGGCGGTATGGGTGCTGGCACTTCAGCTACTGGAGCTGCCACTTCTGGCGCTGGCACTTCAGCTACTGGAGCTACTTCTGGCACCACTGCCTCTACCGGTGTCTCAACAGCTGGCGCAGGAGCCGCTACTGGAGCCTCGCCTGTAAACATTGGTGCTTCTGCCACTACTGCTGCTTCCGCTACTACTTCTGGCGCAGCCACTACTGGCTCTAGTGTTACTTGTTCGTCCATTCTTCCTCCTTTGGAATTTTATTTATGTTAATAGTATATCACATTAATCCATCCTACCTCACCGCCTCTTAATATGCTATAATTATACCTATGAAATACATCACAACCGCTATCGCTTATTTAAACGGCGCGCCCCACGTCGGTCACGCTCTCGACTTCCTTTTAGCTGATGTTATGGCTCGCTACCAGAAATCCCGCGGCGAAACCACCTTCCTTCAAACTGGCACTGACGAGCACGGCCAAAAAGTCGCGAACAAAGCCAAGGAGCTAGGTATTTCCACTCAGGATCTCTGCGATGAGAACTCCACCCTCTTCCGTGATCTCTGGAGCAATCTTGGCGCCGAATACGACTACTTCATCCGCACTACCGATGACAACCATAAGCAAAACTGCCAAGCAATCTGGACCAAGCTAGAAGAAAAGGGCCTAATCTACAAAAAAGCCTACAAGGGCTGGTATTGCGAGGGCTGCGAGGGCTTCGTCACCGACAGCGAAGCTAAGGGATGTGACTATACGTGCCCAATCCATCAAAAACCCCTGCAAGAAGTCGAGGAAGAGAACTATTTCCTTAAAATCTCTGCCTTAACCCCGCAAATTCGCGCCGCCATCGAACGCGGTCGCGAACTCTCAGTCTCCGATGCTATAAATGGCAACTTGCCAGCGTCAAGTGTCGGCACCGCGGATACCAGCGACGACCGTTACCTAAAGATTCTCCCCGACTTCCGCGCTGGCGAAATGCTCAACCTCCTAGAAAAAACTGAAGATGTTTCGATTTCTCGCTCTCGCAGCCAGCTCGACTGGGGCGTGCCAGTACCTGGCGATAGCGACCAGGTCATGTACGTCTGGGTCGACGCTCTATCAAACTACATCACTGGATTGAATTATCCAGACACTATCGTTAATCAAGCCGCCCCAAATATCGCTACTTCGTGGCCAGCCAACAGCCAAATCCTCGGCAAAGATATCCTCCGCTTCCACGCCATCATCTGGCCAGCAATTCTGATTGGGCTAGACCTACCTCTACCACGCACCATCCTCACTCATGGCTTCGTTAATGTTGACGGCGCCAAAATGAGCAAATCTCTCGGCAATGTCGTCTCGCCAGACGAAGTTATCGCGCGCTATGGCTCGGATGCCTTCCGCTACTACTTCCTCAAGCACATCCCAACCTTTGACGACGGCGACTTCACTTGGGATAAATACGACGCTTCCTACAATGACCTAGCGAACACTCTCGGCAACCTAGTTTCTCGCCTCGCCAATATGAACAACAAGTACTTTGACAGCCAGATCGGCATCAATAACGACCTCAGTCTCGATAAAGACGACGATTCACTGCCAAGTATGGTCAAATACCTCGCGATCTACCACGAACTTATGCGCGACATGCGCTACTCCGATGCCATCGAAGAGCTCTTCGCTAAACTTCGCGACATCAATGCCGAGATTGACGCCGAAAAGCCTTGGTCGCTCGCTAAAGACGACGAGAACCTGCCGAAGTTGCGCAACCTACTCGAGAACTGGTCCAGCCGTGTCGCAACACTTTCTGTTGCTCTTCAACCATTCCTGCCTGAAGCTTCTACTAAGATCCTTGCGATCTTCCAGCCCGAGAAAACAATCTATGATGGCACTATCCTATTCCCTAAAAGCGACAAGTAGACTATGATGCAGCTAGTTGATACCCACACTCACGTCTACGACCCCGACTTCGAGGGAGTAATGCTGATGGTCAGCACATTTATGGGCAAAAGAAACCCGCTCTATGATGGCGATGAAGACAGTGTCGAGCAAGTAGCAAAGCTCGTGGAGACGCACGACAATGCTTATGCTATACTTGGCATCTATCCTGAATTCGCTCACGATCTAGATATTGACAAAAACATCAAAGAGTTGCATACCATCATTCTCAAGAACCGCAAGAAAGTCGTCGCTATCGGCGAAATCGGCCTGGACTACCACTGTCAGCCGAACATCAGGCACATCCAGGACCAGCAAAAACTCTTCCGCGCCCAGCTAGAACTAGCTAGAGAACTAGACCTACCAGTGTCGCTGCATATCCGTGACGCCTGCCCTAACGACAACGCTGACGCTTTTGATGACGCTCTGTCCATCATCGCTGACTTCCCTGGCATTCGTGGCGTCTGTCACAGCTTCACTGGCACCAAAAAAAGCCTCGACCAAGCACTAGCGCTCGGCCTATATATCAGCATTAATGGCATCTACACCTTCAATAAGGACCCTGAGCTCCAGTCCGCCCTTGACTCTATCCCGTTAAACCGCTTACTCTTAGAGACCGACGCACCTTTCCTTACCCCAGCACCACATCGCAAACACCGCAATAAGTCAACATTTCTACCAGCTATCGCCGAATTTGTCGCAAAATCCCGCGATACCACACCAGAAGAGATCGCCACAATCACTACCCAGAACGCCAAAGACCTCTTCGATATCTAGGCTCTAATCTCGCTCAAACTCAAACTTAACTATCGCGCCAGTATTGACGTTTATGCAATGTTCATATTGTGCCTCCTTATATATTTTTAGCATTGTTATGCGTTTTTTCTATTATCTCGAATACTTCTGGCAATTCTTTTCTTTCAGATTGTGGATTAAAATGACCTGCATTTGGAATAAGTATTTTTTCTGCTTGATATGAATCTGCGTAGGCTTCCATTTTATCCTGCGAGTTCATGTGATCGTTATCACTAAAAATTGAGTATCTATTTTGCATCAATTCTATTGCTTTGCTCACTTCTTCAGTAGTCGAAGCAAACTTTGCAACTATTTCCATCAAATCTTCTCTGCCAACATAACCTATAAAAGCTGCCACACTAATATATAGTTTAATTGGTATATTTTTCTGTGCTATATACTTGGGTATAAATTGCGTTCCTAAACTGTGAGCAACTATTATTGATTCAGAGTTTAATTCGCCACTTAATAAATATCTATCCATTATTTCTGACCATTTTTCAAAGTCTGCTTCAGTTCTTATTGGAAAGTCTGGTAGTATCACGTTATATCCTAGTTCTGCACCTTTTTCAGAAATATATGGAGCAAAGGCTTCTTTTGTATCAGCATTATAACTATGTATTATAAATATATTCTTCATTCAGTTAGCCTCCTTGTATAATTCTTTTAATTCATTAAAAGTAAATTCTTTTTGAAAGTCTACACATATAAATTTAATTTTCATGATAGCCTCCTAATTATTTTTAATCATTTTTATCAGCTGTAATGGTGCGGGTATGGAGAATCGAACCCCAGTCTCATCCTTGGGAAGGATACATAATAACCATTATACGATACCCGCCTAACACTATTATACTGTATAATACCCCTACAATACAAACTCGAAAGGGCAAAATGAATCAAGACGAAACCGTCAAACGAGCGAGCGAACTCGTTGACTCCAAAACCGGCTACATCGGCGGCGGCATGGAAGGCTACGCCGTACTCGCTCTAATTGACGAGAGCGGCTGCCCAACCGCGTCCACTCTTACCATCGCCAAGGCCCACGGTATCAAATGGCTAACTTTCACCACCTCGCCAGACAGCAACAAGGCCCAGCGCATCACTAAAGACAGTCGCGCCAGCGTCTGTCTCGCCAGCTCCGAATACAATATCACCCTAGTCGGCAAGATCGAAATCATCGACGATATCGAGGCTAAGAAAGACAACTGGATGCCACTTATGGAAAACGGCGCTCACTGGACTAGCCCAGAAGACCCAAACTTCTGCCTCCTCCGCTTCACCACCGAGCGCTACAACATCTTCTTTGCTGACCCTTATGCCGAAACTAGAGGGATGCTCTAGACGCGTCCTCTCGTACTTGCTATAATGTTAATGGTTATCACATATTAACAACCCGTCTACCTAGTCAGACTCACTCCAGCTAGGTAGACACAATTAAAGGAAAGGCGGAAAACTTTGGTTTTCCGAGGTGCTTATGCTTTGGCTCATATTAATTCTTATCATCGCCAGCGTCGGTTCAATCGGCGCCTTTATCGACAACTACGCCGCCGACGTCATCTTTAAGAAAAACAAGCCCGAAGCCTTCAAGTTCGCCAGCTCTTTCGGCTATGCTCTTCTGATGATTATCGCCGCAGTCTTTTTCGGCATCGAGCACCCTGGGTTCTGGCTAATCGGCGTCTTCACTCTCGCTGGCTTCCTTGACGCCCTCGGCAACATCCCGTACTTCCAGGCCCTCAAATACCAAGAGACCACCTCTATAACCATCATCCGCCAAATCTCACCTATTTTTGCTCTAACTCTCGGCGTCCTCTTCCTCAATCAGACCATCTCTGTCATGCAACTAGTCGCCTTCTTTTTCGTCCTGAGCGCTGCCGCAGTCGTCCTATTTGCTAGTACTGGTCGCCGCAAGAACAAATTCGAACCCAAAACAATCAGCACCATGCTCATCGCCATCTTTATCTGGGTCGTCTCCGACGTTGTCTTTGTCGCTGGCTTCGTTAATGCTGTCGACCATGAGGTATTCTCTTCTAGTACTACCGCCATCTGGACAGCCCTCTTCTGGTTCGCTCTCGGTAAGGGTGCTCTACCTTTCGTCCTAGGCTTCGCGCTCAAATCTTGGCGCACTCGCTTGAAGCGCGTCTGGCGTGACAGCGGCCGACAGTTCGCCCTCTGGGCTACTATCTCTAACGTCATTCGTGTCTCCCTCGACTGTATCTGGCGTTTCGTTATCACCATAGCCCCACTCGCCCTCCTTAACGTCGTCGGTAACGTCACTCGCCTCCTCTTCACTTTCGGCTTTGGCCTCGCCCTTTCGGTTATCTGGCCCATCTTCGGCCGCGAAAAAATCACCAAAAAAGCCATCATGGCTCACCTCATCGCAGTCGTCCTCGCCGTCATCGGTGTTATCCTCCTCCAAACTAATATGCTCGAAATCGACCTTTAGCGACCCTACTTAACGAGCCCGCCACCAAGACAAACATCATCTCGAGAATACAGCACCACCGACTGCCCGCTCGCCACAGGTCGTGATTTCTCATGAAGCTTCACTGTCTCACCGCACAACTCAGCCGGCAATAATTCACCTAAATGTCGCGTCCGTGCCCGCACACTCGAGTCATCAAAATCCGACACCAGCCAATGGCAATCTGCTAGTTGAAGCTGATCAACTTCAACTACCCCAGCCGCCCGAGATACATACAGCAGATTCTTCTCCACATCTTTACCCGTCACATAATATGGCGCGCCACCACCAATATATAGCCCATGCCTCTGTCCTAGCGTATAAAACGCCACACCCTTATGTTTACCGACCATCTCACCCGAAACTTCATCCACAATATCGCCTGGCGTGCTCTCTATAAACTCACCCAAGAACTCTTCCATGCTAATATCGCCGACAAAGCACATCCCCATCGATTCCTTCTTGCGCGCTGTACGAAAACCTCGTTCCGCCGCCAGCTTCTTCACCTCGCTCTTCCTTAGACCCCCCAGGGGGAACAGCACCTTGCTCAGAGATTCTTGGCTCATACGGTACAAGAAATACGTCTGATCCTTCGTTTCATCAACTGGCATCGCCAGCTTCCCATCTAAATTACGCGCATAGTGCCCAGTCGCAATCAACTCCGCCCCCTCCGCTTCTGCTCGCTCCAAGAACGCCTTAAACTTCACTCTATTGTTGCAGAGTACGTCTGGGTTCGGGGTTAGACCTTTCTTACACCCATCAACAAACACTCTAACCACCTGCTCGAAGTATTCCTGCTCAAAATCCCACACCTCAAAATCTATCCCCAGCTTCACCGCCACGCGCTTAGCATCTGCCAGATCCTCTCTCCACGGGCAGCGCATTCCAGGCAGATCTCGCGACCAGTTCTTCATATAGACGCCCTTCACATCATAGCCCTGTTCGACCAATAACGCAGCTGCCACACTAGAATCAACACCACCACTCAAGCCCACAACCACTTTTTGCCCACCAGCTTCACCCCAGCGTTTCCGACTCTTTTCACGAGCAATTTCTTCAGCAATTATCTTCACTGCCTGCCTTACGTTTTTTTCGTCATTAAGTCTACCGAGCGTCAGTCTCAGCACCGAGCTCTCACCCCGCTTACTCGCTGAACATGCCGCACCCGTACCCACCAACACACCTCTCTGATCCAACGCATAAACCAGCCTCTCCGCATCCAAGTCAGACTTTATGATAATAAAACCAGGATTCTGATGCCTATTGTCAAACAACAACTTCGCCTCACGAAACTCTTGTTTAAAAATATTCCTCAATTTTGTCAGCCTTTTGCGCTCCGACTCTGCGCTTTCCATAGCAGCTGTCAGCGCCGCTGCAAAACCAACTACGCCTGCCACATTCTCTGTGCCGCTCCTTAAGCCTGACTCCTGTCCACCACCAACCACTAGCGGCTTCAGCTCCACGCCAGAACGCACATAAAGCGCCCCCACCTGCTTCGGTCCATAAACTTTACCGCTATTCAGCGTCACAATATCCGCGCCCAGTCTCGCTACATTCAGCTTCATAGTTCGTGTCGCCTGGCTCGCATCGACATGTAGCAGCACGCCAGCCTCTCGGCATATCGCAGCAATCTCGGTAATCGGCTGCATAATACCGGTCTCACTATTGATTAGAGAAACCGAAAATACTTCTGCTGAAACGGGAAGCTGTTGGCGTAGGTGCTCCAGGTCTACAACGCCATTATCTAGCACTCTAATAATATCACTAGCATGCGCCAGTAGGCTCGGGTGCTCATTCTCACAAACCAGAACCTTCCCAAAGCTCGCTACCGCCAGCTGATTTGCCTCTGTCGCACCAGCCGTCAGAACTATATTCGCTGGTCTAGCACCAATAGCGCGCGCGATTTCGCTACGCGCCGCCTCGTAAGCCTCTCGTGCATCGACCCCTGCCTCGTATAAAGCGCTCGGATTGTAAAACTCCGAGCTACAAAATCGCTCCATCGCAAAGCTCGCCACGCCACATACTGGCGTCGCAGCCGCATGATCCAGGTAGATGTTATTAGTGATAGACTTCACGTTTCACCTCGCGCAAATATTTCCGTGTTGCGCGTGTGAAATTCTTTAGTTCTGGCCCTGCTAGAACTGTATTCGGCTGCCCCACCTGCTTTTTAATCACCTGTCCGCCAGATACAATATAGCGTACTGTCTGTAGCTTTGATAAGCCGTACTCATCAACCCATTCCTCATGCCAGAACCATTCCGTCGGCGTATGGCAGAAGAACTCTCGACGTCGACCCTCGACCAGAGGCCCGAAGATCTTAGCGCCTACCGCGCTTTCTTGATTAACGAGCCGTTCGCGTCGTCGTTTTCCAGAATCGAACATTTCGCTCTCCTATCTTTTGCACCCTTAGGGCCTCAATCTCGTTACCTATATGCAGGATCTCCATGATCATTTCGTTCTCAGTAATCTCTGCCTCTCGTGCGATCTTGCTCCCTGTGATCATTGTTGTGCTTGTCATTTTTGTCTGCTGCACGGCAAAGGTTGCGCTTTCCGACGCGCCACTCCCTAGCCACTGTGGGATCTGAAATTCTGCGTTCTTTACAGTCTCAGTTTTCATATCTTCAGTTTAGCATAAAAACCATCAAAAGTCAACTCTTTTATGCTTTCCTCATTGACTTGCCCACTTTCGCTCTGATATAATGATATCGACTCCGAGCAACCGGAGCGGCTGGATATCCCAGTCAACTTTAGGGGCAAGCCCCCTTAGCACATTTATAGGAGGAATTAGAATTTATGCCAAGAGGAAAAGCCACCACGATTACCATCAAACCAACCCTCGCCGTGCTTACAGTAGGCAGCGACAAGCAGCAATCCGTCAGTGATAATCTCAGTCGATTGTATAGCTCTATTAGCAATCTATTGAGTGGCGGACGAGAAGTCCGCATACACCATGAAGGCAAAGAAGTCTTACGTATCAGCCTAAAGGGCGCACGAGGCACAGAGGGTTGGTTCGTGATAAAAACCATCACTGAAAGCCTCAGCATCTCTACGCAGCTTGATATGGCTGCAATGATAAAGTTTATCATCCCGGGCTGCGAAGTTAAGCATCTCAACCTAAAGCCAGGCTACCATAGCCCTAATGGCTGCCGCAGTGTCATGATGAAAGTCACTGTTGCCACCAGCCATTTTAATCAGGCATTAGACTTCACAAAGCAACTAAGTCTTTCATTGCTTCAATATGTGATGGACGCGCTATCGCTCACCCGAGAGGTGCCGCACACACCCACACCTAACAAAAAGTCTAAGGATGGAAACCGCAACAAGGCCACGCGACCCCGAAGATACCCTACCCTTGCCTCAGCGAATGGCTAAGGCTACCCCTGATTGACCCCGTTGCTGCCTTTCGCACGGCGTAGCAGCCATGCATAAGACTCAGCTTTATATAGCAACACCTCCAAATTTGATCCCCCGCAAGATAATTGCGGGGGAATCTATTCTTTTGAAAGATAATGTCTTGGTGCTGGAGATAGGACTCGAACCTACATAGCCAAAGGCGGCAGATTTACAGTCTGCGGAGCTAACCAATTGCTCAACTCCAGCACGTGCATACAGTATAACACGTTTGACCTGTTTTTTCTAGGGTCTACGCTTACTTACCGTTTAGCGATTGGTCGCTTCACAATCTTCCTAACTACATTCTTCGCGGAGCTGGCTTTAGTTGAAGCTGCTCGTTTTTTCGTCTCAAGCGCCAATTTCTGCTCCAATGCCCGCATCCGCGCCATTACACGCCGCCTTGCTTCCATGTCTTCAAGTTGCTCATACGCCACCAGCAACTTCGGTAACACGTCTGGCTTTTTATACTCCTCCCATACTCGCTCGTAAGCTTCCGCGGCATTCTTGTAGTTCTCCATCTTCTCTTCCGCCCTTGCTAACATCATCAGTCGCGCCGCCGTCTCATCAATCTGCAGGGCCTGTCGTAAGGCAATCGCACTCTTCACTGGATCGCCCACCTCTAGATAAACCAGTCCAATGTTATGCAATGTATTCACAGAATAGTCAAGGCTCTGTGCGATCTCAAAACACTGCAACGCTTCATCGAACTGCTTATTCTTCGCATAGAGAATCCCGAGCCTATTATAGGCCGCCGCATTACGCTCGTCGAACTTCAAGATGGTCAGCAGTGCCTTCTCGGCCTTGCCAGTGTTCTTCTGCTTCTGTGCGTCATTCGAAATCGACCAAAGCTTATCTAGCTGGCTCGCCATTCGTTCGGCTTTCTGTCGTCGTTTCTTTTCAAACCACGGCAAGGCAAAGCAAATCAGCGCCGCACCTACAACTATAAAGATCAGTCCAGACATATACTATAAGTATATCACACAGTCCACCCGAGGCTAGTTTCTGCCGATTAACCCGCTAGGAGGGTTGTGTTCTTGTATGCTTATGTATATAATAGATTTATGTTGTTGGTTGCAAACTGGAAGATGAACTTCACGGTAACGGAAGCGGTCCGTAACTTCAAGAAGTTCAGCAAATTAGAGTCGAAGAACACCGAAGTTATCATTGCTGCGCCCCAGGTCTCCCTAGCCACCCTTGGCGAGCTAGCTAAGACCACGGAGAACTGCCCGCTAAAAATCGCCGCGCAGAATTTTGATTTTCACCCAAACGGCGCGCGCACTGGCGAGACAGGTATCGCACAGATTATCGATCTCGCACCATATGCTTTAGTCGGACACTCAGAGCGACGCATGTACTATCATGAACACGACAAAGATTGCGCGCAAAAAGTCGCTGCCGCCCTGTCGGTCAAGATTCGCCCTATACTATGTGTTGGCGAAACTGCCCTAGAACGAGAGCGTGGTCATGCCGAACTCGTGGTCCGCACTCAGGTCGCTGCTGGACTCGCTGGCGTACCATCAAATCGTCTCGGCGAAGTCATTATCGCCTACGAGCCATCCTGGGCACTCTCTACCGCGACCAACGCTAAACTCTGCGACCCACGTGAAGCAAAGAGAATGCTAGGTATAGTTCGCGATGAAATCAAAGCTCTCTTTGGTGCGGTCGGCGCCCGCAAGGTTGCCGTCCTCTACGGGGGCAGCGTCGATTCAGACAATGTCACATCTTATGCCCGCACCTCCGAAGCCGAAGGCTTCCTGGTCGGCGGTGCTTCCTTGAACGTCTATTCTTTCCGTGATATACTGGATAAAATGGAATTGTTGAAATAGGGGCAAGTAGAGGTAGATATGGAGATTGATTTTGACGCGTTGGACCAAGTGATTTCACAAAAGCGGGTAAGTCCGCGCGCTTCCTCCCCATCTAATCTCAAGTCTCCCAAGTATATTGACGTCATTCAATCTGGCGCTGTCAGACGCCCTAACGCCGTCCGTAAATCATCAGTTGTGCGCAAAACTAAGAGAGTTGTCACTCAAAAGGTCGAGAAGGTTAATCCTCCAGCCCTGGACATATCAGAGCTCATCAACCGTGAGCTAGACTCTGGGGACATCTCGCTAGGCGAGGACACCAAGCCAGCCAGCCTCGACGTCAATGACCTTACCGCTTTTGTCGAAGCCGTCCAAGCTGAAGAAGAGACCAAGGGTGTCACATCAACCGATGCCGCTAAAGACTTCCTCGCCGCACCGCATGAGCTCGCGCCATTCCTACCTAATGTCAAAGTTAATAAGGTCCCTCTCTCTGGCGATGTTCCTGTCGAGGCTGCCGAACGCGCCGCTGAGCGCGCCAAGAAATCAGAACGCGAGCTAGCCCGCCTCGACATAGAGAGCGACCTCACCCTAGATAAGACCGAACTCAAACTCCGTGAGAAAGAACGCAAAAGGCAAGAGCTATCGCAAGCTCGCATTCTCACCGAAGAACGCATCAAACCACGTCGCCCCATCCGCTCTGCTCGCAGCGAGAACAGCACTAAGCGTAAGTCACCTAAGAAATCTTCCGCCCCACTCATCATTGTGCTCGGCTTTCTCATCGCTGTCTTCGGTGCAGTTGCAGGCGCTTTCATATACCTCCTCACCAACGACTAGTCATACATAAAGACCATAAAAGTCCCAGAGCTTAACCCTGAGACCTCTATAATTTTGGCTGGGGAGAAGGGATTCGAACCCCTGAATGCCAGGACCAAAACCTGGTGCCTTACCGCTTGGCGACTCCCCAAGACCCCCTAATTATACCCGATTTCTCTCTAAAAGACAACTCTTGAGAGAAGCTAAAGATTATGACAAACAAGCCGCATACTAACGTTCATATCATTCACTCCATACGGGTACCTTGGTGTCATATTCACCACAGTCTCTCGCTGATCACAGCCAGCTCGCTCGACAAATCGATCACGAAGCGCTGTTTCTCCTGCATTTCTGCCGATAAAGATCTCACCTAGACTCACAGCCATGCCACCCGTCTCTTCTATCCGCTCTAGTGCGCCAATTGCCGCCTCTTTGCCGTTCTCAGAGATAATCCGATCACGAAAATCCGCATAATAAACCTGCGCCAAGCCATCAAGTCGTCGCGTCAGATAATCCTCCTGGTAGAACCACCAACCATTACGATGCGCCAAGAACCACGTCCCACTCACCCCTAATAAAAGAACAGCCAAGATAATACACCAAGCCCGAAGTGCTTTTATGTGTCTTTGTCGTCGTTTCATGTTCTCATTTTACCACGAGCATGATACAATAACAATATGAGCTTCTTCCAAAAACTAAAGACAGCGGTTACAACGCCCATTGGTGGCCAGAAAATAAAACCAGGCGACCTTTCGTCCGTACCTGGAGCCAGCAGCAAGCCCGTCCCTAAAGCCAACACTGTAGTAAGCGGTGCTGGTGGCGCTCCGACCATTCCTGCGAGCTCCGTTGTCGACGCCTTATCTGATGGCGTGATGGCGCTTGACCGATTCGGCAATATTCGCCTCGTCAACCCTGCTGCTCTCCGTCTCGCTGGCTTTGCTCTCGGCAGTGACGCTGTCGGCCTCAACTTCTCCAGTGTCGTCTCTCTCTTTGATGCCGCGGACAATGCAATCCCAGACAACGACAACCCAATCCGCGCTGCCCTCTCTAAGAACACCGAATACGTCAGTCGCACCCTCAAAATATTTAATCAAGAGCAAAAGACTCGCATCCCCATCTCGCTCCACGTCACCTACTCCCAGACTGACGACGCTATAATTGTCGTCTTTAGCGACATTAGCGCCGAAGTTCGCGAAAGTCACGAACAGCTTGCTTTCGTCTCTACCGCTTCTCACGAGATGCGTACTCCAGTCGCTGCCATCGAGGGCTACCTCAGTATCGTCCTAGACCCCAACAATGCCACCCTCGACGCTCGCGCTCAAGACTACGTTACAAAAGCCCATAGCGCCTGCACCCATCTCGGCACCCTCTTACAGCAACTCCTCGACACCACTAAGTTATCTGATCACCAGATGACCCCACAATTCCAGGCAGTCGAAGTTGGCCAGGTCGTCTCCGCTATCGCCGCTCACGCCAGCCCGCTAGCCGCCGGGAAACAACAAGTCCTCTCCCTCGACTCTGTGCCAATCTCGGCCAACAGTCAAACCCACGTCCGCCAACTCCTCTACGCCAAAATCGACCCCAACTTCCTTCGTGAAATCATCACTCAGCTACTCGAGAACGCCTTTAAATACACGCCAGAAGGCGGTCGTATCGATGTCTCGACAGTCGGCAATGAGCATGAAGTCGTCATTACCGTCCGCGACACTGGCATTGGCGTCCCGCAAACTGACTTGCCGCACATCTTCAATAAGTTCTACCGTGTCGACAATTCCGACACCCGCACCCAGGGCGGCTCTGGTCTCGGACTCTTCATCGCCCAGCAGCGAGCTGAGGCTATGGGTGGCAAGCTCTATGCTGAGAGCCAGATTGGCACGGGTTCGGTCTTCTATCTTCGCTTCCCACGCATCTCTGAGCAGCAATTCCAAGAAGAGCAAAACGCTCTCGCAATGGCGCAATCATCTAATCCCGCACCAACAGACGCAACCGTCGCTCAGGTCGTACCGCCCGCACAGCCGACGCCATAAAGTAGCTCTAATCCATCAGTAAAAGAATCACTCAAGACTATTTATCGTGAGCTTCTAGCTCTCGTATCTGGTCACGTAATTTTGAAGCATCCTCAAAACGCAGTTCGGCCGCAGCCATCTGCATCTGCCCCGTCAATTCCCGCACAATCTCTTTAATCTCACCCTTCGGGATCTTCTTTACATCCAGCTTGGTCGGCTCGTTCTTCTTTGGTGCTATTGCTCTCAAGCCCTCAGTTACGTTCTTTGAGATACCTTCTGGAGTAATCCCGTGCTTCTCGTTATATTCCTGCTGCACCGCACGTCGCTTCTCCGTCTCACCAATCGCCCGCGCCATGCTGTCGGTCACATTATCTGCATACATGATCACTCGCCCATTTAAGTGCCGCGCTGCTCGCCCAATCGTCTGGATCAGCGCCGACTCCGACCGCAAAAACCCTTCTTTGTCCGCATCCAGGATCGCCACTAGCGACACCTCAGGCAAGTCGAGGCCCTCTCGTAGCAAGTTGATACCAACCAGCACATCATAAACGCCAGTTCGTAGATCTCGCAAAATATCCGACCGCTCCAGCGTATCAATATCCGAGTGCAGGTAAGCCGTCTTAACCTTCAATTCTTGCAGGTATACACTTAAATCCTCTGCCATTCGCTTCGTTAGGGTTGTCACGAGCACTCGCTCGCCCTTCGCTACCGTCTTGTCAATCTCTTCCACTAAATCATCAACTTGATTACATATCGGCCTGACATCAATTTCTGGATCAAGCAGCCCAGTCGGCCGTACCACCTGCCGCACTGGATCTGGGCTCACACCCAACTCAAAGTCGCCAGGCGTAGCCGAGACAAAGACAACCTTATTTATCTTCTGATAGAACTCATCAAACTTCAAAGGTCGATTATCTAGCGCACTCGGCAAGCGAAAGCCATAGTCAACTAGGTTCTGCTTACGCGCTCGATCGCCATTATACATTCCACGCACTTGCGGCACTGTCATATGACTCTCGTCAATGAACAGCAAGAAATCATCTGGGAAGTAATCAATCAGGGTACTCGGCGGCAAACCTTCCTCGCGACCTGACAGATGCCTAGAATAATTCTCAATCCCTTTTACGAACCCTGTCTCCTCCAGCATTTCGAGATCATACTTTGTCCGCTGCGCTAGCCGCTCTGCCTCCAAATGCCGCCCGTGTTTCAAGAAATAAGCGTGTCGCTCAGCAAACTCCTCACGAATCTTTGCGGTCGCCGCCTGCACCTTCTCCTTCGGCGTCGCATAATGCGAGTTCGGAAACAAGAATATCTCCGACTGCTCTGCTACTGTCGCACCAGTCAATGGATCAATCAGTTTCAGTTTCGCGATCACATCAAAATCTAGCTCAATCCGGATCCCTCGCTCTTCGCCTGCCGGATAAATATCAATCACATCGCCCTTAACACGGAAAGTTCCGCGCTTAAAATCAACGTCATTACGATGATAAAGTATATTAGTTAAGAATCTTACCAGCCACTGTACTGGTCGCTCATCACCCACCTTCAGCAGCAGAGACATATCCTCATAGTCACTCGGATCGCCAATGCCGTAGATACACGACACCGACGAAATCACCACAACGTCATCACGCGTCAAGAGCGCTGCGGTCGCCGCATGGCGCATCTTCTCAATCTCATCATTTATCGCACTATCTTTCTCTATATAGGTGTCCGATGCTGCGATATAAGCCTCTGGCTGATAGTAGTCGAAGTACGACACGAAATAATGCACCGCGTTATCTGGAAAGAACTCCTTGAACTCTGAGAACAATTGCGCCGCCAGAGTCTTGTTATGCGCCAAAATCAGCGCCGGCCGGCCGTGATTTTTGATCACGTTCGCCATAGTGAAAGTCTTGCCTGTACCTGTCGCACCAAGCAAAGTCTGCTCGCGATACAAATTCAGACCCTTCGTCAGAGCCTTAATCGCCTTCGGCTGATCGCCCGCTGGCTGGTACTTGCTGACTAGATTAAACATTCTATAATTATATCATAATTGACTTTTTGGTTGATTAATTATATAATGATAATATCAGTCCTCCCCCAGTATCACCGAGGGAGGATTAATCGTGTGTCAACTACTTGCTTGCGCGCTTCTCAATAATCTCTTGCGCTACATTTGGCGGCACTTCCTCGTACGCGTGTAGCTCCATGGTAGAAGCCGCACGACCCTGGCTCATTGAGCGAAGGTCAGACGTATAGCCAAACAGATTCGCTAGCGGCACAAACGCTCTAATCAACTTCGCGCCACCCTGGAGGTCTTCCATCGCATCGATTCGACCGCGACGTGAGTTTAGGTCGCCAATCACATCACCCATGAACTCTTCTGGCGTTGTCGCTTCTAGCTTCATAACTGGCTCAAGGATAATTGGCTTCGCGTTCTTGATACCCTCACGAGTAGCCAATACACCAGCCAACTGGAACGCGAGCTCCGAGGAGTCAACATCATGATACGAACCATCATATAGAGTCGCCTTAACATCAACTACTGGGTAGCCAGCAAGAACACCGCCCTCGAGAGTTTCCTTGATGCCTTCCATAACTGGCTTGCGGTATTCCTGCGGGACCACGCCGCCCTTAATCACGTCTACGAACTCAAAGCCCTTGCCTGGCTCGCTCGGCTCAAACTTGACCCAAACATCACCGTACTGACCGCGACCACCAGACTGTTTGACGTGCTTACCTTGAGCTTCCGCTGTACCACGGATAGACTCACGAAATGCCACCTGTGGCTCGCCAGTATTCGCTTCAACATTAAACTCTCGCTTCAATCGGTCAATAATGATCTCTAGGTGAAGCTCGCCCATACCTGACAAAATTGTCTGCCCCGTGTCATCGTCTGTATGAATGCGGAAAGTTGGGTCTTCTTCAGCTAGCCGGCCTAGACCAATACCCATCTTCTCTTGGTCAGCCTTCGTCTTTGGCTCAACCGCAATCGAAACTGGCGGATCTGGGAAGTCGATGCTTTCTAAGATAATTGGGTGTGCTACATCACATATTGTAGTACCAGTTGTCGCGTTCTTAAGCCCTACAATCGCCGCGATGTCACCCGCGCCAATCTCCGCGATTTCTTCTCGCTTGTCGGCATGCATTCGAACCAGTCGACCAACTCGCTCCTTCTCGCCCGTTGTCGCATTCAATATATATGAGCCAGCCGTGATCTTGCCACTATAAACGCGTACGAAAATCAACTTACCAACAAATGGGTCAGTCGCAAGCTTAAACGCCAAGGCGCTCATCGGCTCTTTGTCTGACGGCTTGCGGTCAATCGCCTCTGCGGTCTTTGGGTTTGTACCCCAAATTGCTGGGATATCTAGTGGGCTTGGCAGGTAGTCAACCATGAGGTCAAGCACCTTCTCCACAATCACGCCACGACCATCGCCACCAGTCACGAGGAAGAAGTCACCAGCCAATACTCGCTTGCGGAGGCCTCTTTTCAGCTCTTCTGTCGTAATCGCTTCTTCACCGCCCTCGAAGAATTTGTTCATTAGCTCTTCTTCAGCTTCGACCGCGTTCTCAACCAATAGGCTTCGCGCATTCTTAGCTTTCTCACGCATATCCTCAGGAATCTCACCGACGATCAGCTCACGGTCATGAAATTCTTTATAGGTATATGCCTTCATGTCAATAAGGTCAACCACACCATTAATATCTTTCTCAAAACCAATTGGCAAATGAATCGGGAAAGCATTGCGCGAGAGTCGCTTATGGATACTCTCAAGCGACTTGTAAAAATCGCCACCAATTTGGTTAATCTTGTTAATAAAGCAGACTCGTGGCACTCCGTACTTGTTCGCCTGGCGCCAAACCGTCTCTGACTGAGCCTCAACGCCCATCTTGCCGTCAAACACTGTCACTGCACCGTCTAGAACACGGAGAGATCGCTCAACTTCAGCAGTAAAGTCGATGTGACCTGGAGTATCGATAATATTGACCTTATGGTCCTTCCAGAAGCAAGTCACCGCAGCTGAAGTAATCGTAATACCTCGCTCCTTCTCCTGGTCCATCCAGTCTGTAGTCGCACCACCATCATCGCCACGTACTGTACCAATCTTGTGATTGATACCAGTTCGGTACAGGATGCCCTCTGTCGTAGTAGTCTTGCCCGCGTCAATGTGGGCAATAATCCCCACGTTACGAAACTTCTCTAATGAAATCTGCTTTTCTGCCATTTTTTTCCTTAATTGTTTTCCCAATAGTCATAGCCCCTAGGCTACACACCTTGTTAATAATCTATCATTTAACCTCGTAAAAGTCAACGATATTGCTTACCTGTCTACGATATGCTATAATCCAGATGTGGGGCGGTTAGCTCAGTTGGCTAGAGCGCGTCTTTGACGTAGACGAGGTCATAGGTTCGACTCCTATATCGCCCACCAAAATAGACTTCAGCGCCAGAGGGCGCGTTTTTCTTATCCAAGACACTCAGAAATCCGCATAAGCTCTTTTCGCGAAACCCTTAGTCACCTTAAACCTAGAATCTCCATGAGTTCGTCATTGCGCGACGTGTCAAGCCAAGCCATACGGTGGGAAGTCATGATCACGAAATGCCGAGAGAAGTCAACGGCGGCAATGATCTTGCGATCGGAACTTACGAGATATAAAGTATAAGCACTACCGTCAAATGTGTGAACATAGTGAGAACGATCAGTCAGCGAAGTGGCTATATCGAGGAAATCGCTAACGGCTTGCTCGTTCGTGACAATACTACTTGGCCTCCTGCATACGCTGTCTCTTGCGCCGCCACCAGGGCAGACATATATAGTAGTGGCGTACGTCATAAGCTCACGTATGTCGTCTAAAGATGAGCCTTCGGAGTTAAGCATAGCCCAAGCGGGTTGTGGATCACGGATATGCATCCTGTGAACAAGAAGGGCGGCAAAAGTTAGAATAGCCAGTACTAGCAAAATGCCTCCCATTAAACCAGCGTACTTCCTTGCGCTCCTTCCGAACATCTTCCCCCTTTTTTAGGTGTATAGCCACATTATAATATATATCACGAAACCCGACAATTAAGTATACGGCTATCTTTTTGTTGACTTCTAAGCACAAGTATGATATAATATAGACATTAGGACTCAATGCCACGCAGTTCTTATCACCTTAATAAATCTATTCTAGCCCAAAGGAGGTTCTCACATGCTTGACAGACGAAATAGTTCCAAAGGACTATTCTTGCTAATAGCTGCGTTACTGTTCGCAGCTCTCTTCATCGTATTCATGCTACAGATACAGACACACACTCATAACGAACGCTCGCAACCCCAACCCACAACCAATGGGAGCCAAACAGCCACACATAACACCACTGAGACATCACCACCTACTACTACAGCTGAGGCACCTACGCCACCACCAGCTACCAGCCCAGACGAGCCTGCTAATGGAGGTCCTACAGAAGTCAATTCCGAACCTCCTATAGAATCCGAAGAGTACAGACCTGAGCCAGAGGTTGCAGATTCCGCCCCACCCGAATACTACCCCTTCGTCCTATATGGTGAGGTGCAGCTGATTGTCCAATCAGAAAACTTCGGCTTCTCTACCGTCATCATAGCCAGCCCAAGCGCAACCGCCAGCACGCTTTTCATCTTCGAAATATCGTCACCTCTCCTCAGCGCAGCAAACCTTTCAGTCAATGATATAGTGCAAGTAACAATAACCCCATATGCAATCCAGGTCGGCCAATTCTTCCATCTCAGTAACCCAGCCCAAGCAATAAGTCGTATAGAATAGCTTTGAAAACTCCTCAGTCTTTACCGAGGAGTCTTTCTCTTGTTTCTTTACTATAACTATCGGGCTCTAAAGTGAACAAATACCGCCGAGTCAATCGGAATCTCCATGGTCGAAAACTCACCTGGTCGATTACCATAATTAAACTGCGAAACTCGAATCCAGCCATCGTTCAGGATTGCTCGCACAATCATCACATGACCAAAGCGCGAATTCGGATCACGCCAGCCCCAAATCGCTGCCGACCCAACCGCTGGCGTATTATTTGCTACCGCACCCATAATCCGTGGTGCCGTATCTGGCCAGAGCTTCGCATTCCCCTGCCCGCCAAATGAAGTAATATGCCGCCCGAACTCATTAAATAACACCATCGCCGCATAGCTGGTACACTGGCGGTTAAACATTCCCCAGTTATCTACACCAACCGCCGTCGACATACCATAGTTACAACCCCATCGACCCCAGAGACCACGCGCACTCGCTGGATAACCTGAACGATTACCCGAGCAACCCTGTAGCCCCGAGAAGTTCCGTACCGCCCTCTGACCTGGTTGGCGATCAATATGATTACCGCCACCTTGAGTCTCCTGCCAGAGCCTTAGACGCTCTGCATTCAACGCATCAAGCTCAGACTGCGCTGCTTGTCGCATCTGCTGATAACCCTGCTCAGTACCACGTGTCACCGCTAATAGATGTTGCTGCTGCGCTCGCACCGCCACTAAACTACTGCGTTGATTGGTTTGCTGATGTAAAATCACTTCCACCGCCGACTTATCTGCCTCTAACTGATTCTGTAACATCTGCAGCTCAGTGATCGAGTTCCTTAAATTACTCGACACAATCGACATCGCCATCTCTCGGTCAATAAACTCCGCAATATTACGCGATGACAACGCCCGCATAAGTGGCGACAGCTCTCGCGCCAAATGCATATCGACAATCACGTCGCCCAGCTGTCCTTGTAAACCGTAAATACGACCCTCGGTATTCTTGATCTGATCCCGTAACTGCCTGACCTGCAACTCCGACATGTCAATCTCAGCCTGGATCGCCGCCTCCTGTGATCGTAATATACCAATCTGAGTCGCCAAGCTGTCCGCCTGCTCACGATAAGCCGCGATTTGCTGCTGGAATTGTCGAATCTGGGCATTCAACGCCGCAATCTCACGGTCTAGCTGCGACAAGGTCGTTGCATCACCAACCTGAACTGTCGAGATCTGCACAGCCATGACGAACGCCGCCACACAAGCCGCAAAAACTGCCGCCCCTCGGAAGATTCGACCTTCCAGGAGCTTCTTAATTCGTTCTTTATTCACAGTTATGCTCATGTTTTTATTCTATCAGGAGTCGCTACCACTTGTCAATACTGTAATAAGCCTATATAATAGACATTATGAACAAGAAGAAAGAAGTCGAAATCGACAACACTCAAGTCGCCGAGCTCACCGCTGACCTACAGCGCCTCCGCGCCGACTTTGAAAACTACCGCAAAAACATCGACCGCGAGAAAGCCTTACTGATGGATGCCTCCGCTCGCCGCACCCTGATTAATTTCCTTCCCGCCCTCGACGACATCGAGCGCGCCACCGCTCACGTCCCCGACAGCCTAGCCGAAGATCCATGGGCTCAAGGCGTTACGAGTATCAACAAGCGCCTCGAAACTACCCTCGCTAGCCTCGGAGTCAAAAAGATCGAGTCTAAGCCTGGTACCAAATTCGACCCCAACCTCCACGAGGCCGTCCAAAGCGGTGAAAACGGCGAGAAAATCGTCGCCGAACTCCGCACCGGATACACCCTAAACGGCGAAGTTATCCGCCCAACCATGGTTAATGTCGACTAGACCCCTACTTCTTGCCTAGGTGCTTACTTGCCTCACGCACCGAGAGCTTCGCCATCCTGTCTTTGTTCTCATCGATAAATTTCCGCACCCAACCTGGGTTGGTTTTTGCATATTCGCGCAACACCCAGCCTATACTCTTATTGATGAAAAACGCTCTATTCTGCTCTTGATTTAGGCCGTCTGTCGAGGGGCTACTCCGCTCTTTCTCGCCAAAATTATTCTTTATTGTCTTTGCTAGTAACTCTGTGTCAGTCTTGTCTCTCAGGTGCAGTTGATGCTGGATTGCAATCCGACGAATCCAGAAGTCATCATCCGTGCTCCATTCAAGCATAGTCTGCTTCACGCTTTCATCATTTTGCGCCAGGTCACCAAACAGCCCGCACATTCCGTCAATCGTGTCCCACCACTGCTTCGTCTGCGCCAGCTTCTTTAGATTTGGGATATCTGACTTGGTCAGTTGATCTTTCCTGGTATGTAAATACCATACCGCAATATATTGCATTTCACGCATATCTTCATTCCACAGATCAAAAACAAGCTGCCAATCCAGCGGGTCAGTCTTAGAATCCCATAGTGGCTTGAATAGTTTGTCGCGCTCACTAGCCCGCACTCCGTAATGCGGGAATAGGTTTCGCATGTATTTCTTGTCGCGCTCACCCCTCTCGGCATCCGCATGCTGTCCAAACACTTCTCTTATTTCATCTAATGTCATATCAAATAACTCTCTAGCATCCTTAATGGCGGAAGTGAGAGGATTCGAACCTCCGAAGAGTTGCCCCTTACACGCTTTCCAAGCGTGCTCCTTAAACCACTCGGACACACTTCCGTTGCGTTCATTATAGCATACAGAGGAGACCGAACCAGATCCTTTCTGCTCAAGCAAGTCGTTTCATGAAAAGAAAACCGAATTGGGGGTTGCAAACGCTCATGCTAAAGCTTATACTTAGTATAAGCACTAAGGAGAGAGTTATGCGGAGGTATTTATAGATGGGTCTACCAGGATCAAAGTTAAGCGCCATGAAAGGCGCCACAGCACCAAAACCGACCAGAACAACCAATGCCACACCAGTTACAGTTCTTAAAACCAGCGCTTCTATCACTCCACAACCTCGCGTCACCACTCTCAAATCACCACAGTCTATCACGGTTAACCGAACCCCCTCCACTGCAGCTCTCAGGAAGCCCGCAGCTACTCCTCTAGAACCCCTCGCTTTTAAGCGCCCCGATCTTACTGGATCTCCAGCTGAAAAGCCTCAAAGTACTCCTGTGGATAAACCTGTGCAAAAGTCTGTGCGTAAGCCTGTGGAAAAACACGACGACAACTCTCGTTTCGCCTCTGTTCTCCTAGACAGGGAAACCGAAACCACAAAACCAATCAAGAAATACGCTATTGCCAAGCGTAAAGTCTGGGCGGGGCTTGCTTTCGCTGGCTTCTCGCTAGCTGCTACTGGCTTCCTCGTATATCTCAATCTCCCCGACATCTCAGTCCGTGTCCGCGCCAGCGAACTCGGTATCTCCGCTAGCCTTCCAGCCTTCCGACCTGATGGATTCAGTGTCCAAGGCATCGCCGAAGTTCATGGCGACACCCTAACTGTCAACTTCGCTTCACCAGACGACTCTTTCGTCTTCACTGCTCGCCGCTCTTCCTTTGACCCGTACCAAGTAGCCGACCATGCTCGTAGCATCATGCCGGGCGCCGAAAGTGTCTTTGGTGGCGGACTCACCATCTTCGTCGACGGCTCTGACGCTATCTGGGCGAACGGAGGTATCCTGTACACTATTACCGGCGCTGACACTCTTACCTCGCAGCAAATTATCAAAATAGCAATTTCAACGGACTAACGTATGGCTTGGGTGGATAATTCAGATTTACGTCTCACACCAGAGCGTCCTTATACGTACTTCACGATGGAGCTCTATGACCAATCGAACGGCATTCGCGGTGGCGGTGGCCTCGGCGTTCTCGCTGCTGACACGCGTCGCGTCGCTGAACAGCTAGATGTACCTTTCGTACTACTCACGCCTTTCTACCCTTTAGAGCAGCACCAAATTCGTAAAACCGAAGCTGCATCTAATTCAGATTCCGTCATGGACTTTGAACTTGAAAACGTCTTTCTCAAAGTTCATCCGTCAACCAACGGCTTCGAGCATATTGGCGACACTCATGTCGCCACCAAGTTCGATGACCACATCAAAATCGAGATCTGGCAAAAGAAGATGGGCTCCACCCAGCTTCTCACCATCTACGACCCGAATTTCCGCGAACTCTACGCCGACGAAGGCAACTCTAACCACCGTCTATATCAAGAAGTCGCCATGGGCTTTGCTGGTACTGAAGCCCTAAAAATCGCAGGTCTCCAATCTAACGTAATTCAACTCAATGAAACCGCCTGCTTCTTCGCCGCTCTTGCCCGCCTTGACGATCTAGTGTCTAATGGCATGCATATTTTCGAGGCGCTAAAATACGTCCGCGACCACACTCTATACACCAATCACACCCTCGTCCAAGCTGCCGAAGCTAGCTTCACGCGCACCCAATTTGCCGAGTTTGTCCTGCCTAACATCAAGAGTAAATCGGTCGCCCGCTGGACTATGGCTCAGTTCCCCGACAGCGATGGCCATGTCAAGTATGCCGACACCGACAAGCTAACCACCCAGACAGAAGCCCCATTACAACTCTCCAGTATTACGCTCGAGCTATCAGGTAGAAAATCTGGCGTATCGAAGCTCCACGCCAAAGTCGCAAACTACCACGACCTCGATGGCAACAAAATCCATTTCGACGCTGTCACCAACGGTATCGATGTCGCTACCTGGACTATGCCTGAAACTCTCAAGCTGTATCACGATATGGACCTACTGACAAAGTACAACCTCCCCTCCCACGACTACCTCGACAAGCTCCCCGAACTAAATAACGAGAAGATCTGGGCCCAGAAGAAAATCGGTCGCGAACTCCTCATCAAAGCTCTGGCCGATCGTCAAATCCATATCCCCGAGGATGCTATCGTCTTCAACTTCAAGCGTCGCTTTGTCGACTATAAGCGACCCTGGCTTGCCTTTACTGACCCAGAACGCCTCAGGAAAATCCTTGTCGCGTCTAATGCCTACTACATCCTCGCTGGCCGCGTCCACACTGGCGACACCAGTATGATGGATCGGCTCAATAAGATCATAGACATCGTCAATAGTGACGAGGAACTCAAGAAACGCGTCTTCTATCTTGCAGACTACGACGAGAAAACCGCCTATGCCTTAAGCGTCGGCTCTGATGTCGCCATCAATAATCCAATCGTCGGCCTCGAAGCCTGCGGTACTTCATGGGAGAAAGACATCATGAACCTCCAGATTCTCATTTCTACTGAAGACGGCGGCGTGGCTGACATCACAACTCCAGGCGCCTACATGAAAATCGAAGGTAGTGACGAAGCAGCCGAAGTCCAAAGCCTCTATCAGCACATGGAGCACTCTTGTCACCTCCTCCGCACCGAAGAACTCGCTGGCTACCTGCAGGGTCAGATCGCTGCCTATCTGCCAACCATCTCAGGCGCCCGTATGCTTCGCGACTATATCCAGCTACTGTCTAAGTAAATCTGACGGGACATCAACCGAATGTTCGGCTTCTATTAGTTCTCCCATCACTTCAATCTGCCCTAAAGTTACTGCTGATGAGTCATCTCTGCTGTAATCGCCAGACAGATATGCCGAGAACATATGCTTCAATTCTCGCACACAACGACTACGTGTCCGCTCTAGCGGCGTGCGCGCCGTCCGTACTGATAGCGAAACTCGACCAACTGCGCCCAGAGTTTCGTTCGCCCTCTCAATCTCCTGCAAGATATGATTAGCCTCTTTATCGCCAGAAGCCCCATCATCTACCACCGCCCAAGATGCTTGCTGCTTAATCACAAGCGTCTTAACACTTTTTCCCATATTTCACAATGATTATATCATATATATCCGACAACACAAAACCTACGACCGAAGTTGACGATATAGTGCGGCACTAATAAGTATGATACAATTAAGTGAAAGAGTAAGAGAGATATGAAACACACGATCAAGGAGGTAAAACTAAAAAACGGCGCACGCGGACTTTTCGTCCACGTCCCTGATGCTACTGTCATGAACTTCCGTTTCCTCTTCCGCGCTGGCTTCCGCTTCGCCGATCCTAACGTCTACGAAGTCGCTCATCTCCTTGAGCATATGGCATTTGGCAAAAACTCGCGCCACAAAAATCAAACCGAATTCGAAAACGACTTCACTCAAAACGGCGCCTACCATAATGCTTACACCTCAGACAATATCGTCTGTTATTCAGCCGAATGCGCTGACTTCGAGTGGGAGCGCATTCTCGACCTCCAACTCCTCTCAATCGCCGAGCCGCAATTTAACGAAAAAGAGCTGCAATCCGAACTCGGCAATATCAAGTCCGAGCTCACTGGTTATCAGAATGATTACATGCGCCTCCTCTGGCCCGAAGTCCAAATCCGCATTGGCGAGCCAGTCCTAACCTTAACCCAACGCCTCAAAACCCTCCCTAATATCACACTAAATGACGTCTGGGCTCACTACAAAAAGACCCACACCGCTCGCAACCTTCGCTTCGT
Source organism: Candidatus Saccharimonadota bacterium (assembly GCA_009781895.1). Taxonomy (GTDB): domain Bacteria; phylum Patescibacteriota; class Saccharimonadia; order Saccharimonadales; family Saccharimonadaceae; genus WQUV01. The sequence goes on along the minus strand of WQUV01000003.1, from coordinate 45,441 downwards.
CATTGCAGGTAATTTCTCTGGCCGCACCGCCCGCATTCTCGAACTACTCGAATCCGCCAAGTTCGACGAAGGCATTGAGCTTCCTTTCCCGCTTGACACCTACAGCAACGCCGCGCCCGAACTCATATCACGCGCTGACGCCAGCAATATATCCTTTGGCTTCTCCTTCGTCCTCCCTCGTCGCCTCAGTAGCAAAGAAAGTGACGCCATGGGTGGCCTCAACCATCTCCTAAATGGCACCATGTCCAGCCGCATTTTCGGTGAAGCTCGTCGTAAAGGCCTAGTTTACGGCATTTTTAGCGAGACTCAGCTCGGTCAACAGCACGCCAGCTGGGATTTCGGCGGCGAAGCTAATCCCGACACCATCGAACAACTTTTCAATATAATCACCCGCGAACTGAAGAAAGTAGCCAGCGGTCAAATCGACTCTGACGAAGTCAAAGCTAACCGCAGCTACGCTCTCGGTCGCCTCCAAATGCAGGGCCAAACCGTCGCCCAAACTGGCAATTTCTATTCTGGCCGCTATGTCAATTATGGCGAGATCGACGACTACGATCGTATGGAGGAACGCATCAATGCCATCAGCGCCCGCAGCATGCAGAATATCGCGACCGACTTCCTGAAAAACGGCAAGTTGTCTCTGGTTGCCGTCGGCACCAAGCGCGACAAGAAACTTATCGATGATCTTGGGCTAAAGCTCGAGAAGCTCCAACAGAACGTCCGCGGCGGAGGTATAATCAGTGGATAGTAAGTCCTTTTTTCAAAACTGCCCTGGCACCATCATCGCTCTCGCAGGCTTCCATCAGAGAACTGCCGCTGCCATGCTTGAGCAGATCTTTAACACCTATTTCGCCACCACCGATCTCGCCGACAAAGTCGTCACAGTTGCTGAAGTCGCCGATCCAGCCCATCGCATCCTACGTGACGTCGACACTCTAAGCGACATTAGCAATATTGACATTGTGTTGTATTTATTGTCTAGGTCTCAGCTTGCCGATCTCGCCGTTAATCTTCCTTTCTTTGTCATCGACCAGACTACCGACTCAACCACTGGTGTTCCAGTTGTCCGTAATACCCATCTGAACTCACAAAAGACCTTCTATCTCGGGCGCGACCTCAATTCTTACGCTCTCGCCAACCAAACTATGGCGTCATCTAAGCGCGCCTTTCCTGAAGATCTCCAATTCAGCCTGCCCGACCTGCAAGTAGTTGGTGACTGGCAACGCGAATGCGCCGCCGCCGCCGCTATCACTGCCCTGGAATTCGGCTTTAAGCCCGACCTTATCCAGCAAGCTCTCGCTGCCTTTGCCGAACTCCCGCATCACCTTGACTTCATCCGTGAGGTCAGCGGCGTCAAATACTACGACGACGGCGTCTCCGTCACTCCAGAGCTCGCCACAATCTCAATTCGCACCTTCAATCAACCCATCGTCATATCAGCCCACAAATTCCCAAAAGAATTGGTCAAGCGACAAATAATCATACCAGCCCCCACCACACCAGAGTCTGTCAAGACTACTAATGACACAACGGCAAACGCTTCGACGCTCGGTATATCCGAGCCACTTGTTGACTATGCTGACACCTTGGCAGATGCAGCTGGACTCGCCAGTATCTTTGCTCTCGAAGGCGACACCGTGCTCTTCGCCCCCGCTGTCCCCGGCATCAATCCCGAGCAGTTCGTCATGGAGGTGAATAAGCTATGAAAACCACCAAAGAGCTACTAGCCAGTGTCACTTCAGCCCTCGAAACCCTCAAAGTCGAAGATAAGAAAAACCGACTATCCGAGATCGAACAAGAAATGTCCAAATCCGACTTCTGGTCCGACCAAGAATCTGCCGAAATAACCGTCGCCGAACTTTCCGCACTAAAAAAAGTCGTCGAACCCTGGACCGAGCTCCACGCGAAGTTGATCAACTTGGACGAACTCTCACTACTGTTAGGCACCGACGCCAGTGACGAAGAAAAACTTGAACTCCAAGCCGACCTTGATTCCGCCACTATGACATATAACGACCTAAAAAAGCACCTGCTATTCTCTGGCGACCATGATTCTGGCAACGCCATTCTCCGTATCACCTCAGGCGTCGGCGGCACCGAAGCCATGGATTTCGCTGCCATGCTCGAACGCATGTATCTCCGCTTCTCGGAGCAAAACGACCTCAAAACCACCCAAATCGAACGTGTCGCTGGCGAAGAGGCTGGCGTCAAAACCAGTGTACTTGAGATTTCTGGCCCTTATGCTTACGGCCAGCTCAAATCCGATCACGGCACTCACCGCCTTGTCCGACTCTCACCCTTCAATGCGGACAATCTACGACAAACAAGCTTCGCTTTAGTCGAAGTCCTGCCAATCATCGAGCAAGCCGAAAGCCTATTAGACCCCAAAGACGTCCGCATCGACATCTACCGCTCTGGCGGCAAGGGCGGTCAATCCGTCAATACCACCGACTCCGCGGTCCGCCTGACCCACATTCCAACCAACACCGTCGTCGCCATCCAGAACGAACGCTCTCAGCTTAAGAACAAAGAGCTAGCCTTCAAAATCCTCGCTGCCCGTCTCGAAAAACTCCGCCAAGAGCAACACGCCGAGGATCTCAACTCTCTTCGCGCCGGCGAATCCGCCGCCTGGGGCCAGCAAATCCGTAACTACGTCCTCCACCCCTACACTTTAGTCAAAGACACCCGCACCAAATACGAAGAAACCGACGCCGACGCCGTCCTCGATGGCGCTATTTCGAACTTCCAAACCGCCTATCTCGAGCATCTCGCTGCCCAAGAAAACCTCGAAACGTAGAAAACCCACCAAAACGCATCTTGGTGGGGTGCTTTTTAAAAGGAGGAAGCATATAGGCTCAGAAGTAAATCGATATTAGCGCGTTTGCTAAGCAAATCCGCTTCCACCTCTGCAACATCTAGTTGGCACTTTTCGGCTATATCTTCAGTGCTTAACTTGATGCCATACCTTTCCGCGTTTATACCAAGTATTTCTTGCATTTTCGGTGTTAATCTGACTAGACCTAGTCGCAACCCGATGTCCTTAGTTGACCCACCTAGACTTATAAGCGGATACCTGTTTTCAAACTCGTGCCTCGCACGCAAAATAGAGTCACTGTGTGCCTCGCAACAACATCCATCATATTGACGACCCATTATATAAAGCCAAATGTGATGGTCTCTCTCGCTAAAAGCAGCTATTACGGGCATATTATTCTCTATATAGCATCTTACATCGACCACCTCTCCTCCGTCCAGCTTCTTCATGTACGGGAACCTATAGCTATAGCATTCAGAACTGATTTTATTGTAGTCAGCCTTTGTCCATTCAAGCGCGAAAAGAATATCTATTGCAACTCGATTCAGCTTACCGCACATAAGGCATTCGTATTGCATCTGTCTGTCGCTACCGTCAACCATGCCCGCAGCACGAAAATGGGCTATCGTGTGGCTTTCCTTGCATAAGATACTCACACGCTTGTAAGCCAGCCTCTTCCCTCGCTCTTTCATGCAACATGCCTCACCAGAACTCGGGTTCTTCCACCTCCGCCTCTTTTTCGTCAGCTGGAATATAATTTCCCGCGCTAGAGTGCTTTGGCTAAATGTTTCTTCGTCATCGCAAAGATACAGCGATCTGCCACAGCAAAGACAACGAAACTCCATGTGCAGTTTGTCATCAGGGTGGGGTCCATCATGACCCATATGGTCTGTCGTGGTATAAAAGATCTTCTCGACCATCAGGTTGCCAACCAGCTCCCCTACTGTCAATTCGGTGCTCTTAGCGCCACCCAGCTGGAGTATACACAGCTGTTTACTGGTAACATTACTCCTTAAGAACCCTGACTCTACAAATCTCATACGCAGTCCTCCTCTTTGTAAATGTCCTACGCATATGCGTCCGTTAGTTGCCCTATGCAACCTCGTTTCATACATTATATCACACTTATGTTAAAAAGTCAATCTTAACGTACTATCTCACCAGCTTTCGCAGAATTTAGATGAAGCGCAAGGAGGAATCGAACACCAAGTGAGTCGTATTAGAGATACGGCGAACGCGACGCCAAGATTTCTGACGCCGCGATTCGCTAGATTCGTAGGCTCTAAATATAGTTAGTCGCAATCAAGATAATCGGTGTCCTACCAGTCGCATCAAAGAGAATATGCGCCACGTCATCTTTCAGCTCAGACTTCAAAGCATCAAGCTTGTTCATGTTTACGCCCTTCTCCGTCTTGGTGCGGATATAGTGACGAACCTTGCCAATCAACTCTTCAGAGTCATCGATATAAATGAATGCTCGACTAATCACATCTGGCGACTTGATCAACTTACCAGTCTTACGCGAGAAGGTCAAGACAACCACGAAGATACCCTCAGTCGAAACATGAATACGATCCTTCACCACCGCTTCGCTGACAATATGCCCCGCATCATCCCATAGCTCCGACGACGCCGCCATGCGGCCAGCCTTTTTCATGTTCTGCTCGGCATCCAGCTCAACAATATCACCACAATCAATCACGAGGATTCGCTCTTTCGGGATCCCGCAAACATTCTCTGCCATCTGGGCATTATGTTCTAGCATATAGTACTCACCGTGTGTCGGCAAGTAATTCTTTGGCTTCAGTGTCGAAACCAGCTTCACATGATCATCAAAGTAAGCGTGGCCCGAGATATGCAGTGGCCCGAGACCATGAATATGACCCTTGCCATTCTGAATCACCTCTGCACCTTCACGCATCAAGCCAGAAACAGTCGCCGTCACATGCGGCTCGTTACCTGGAATTGGATTCGACGAAAAGACGATCGTATCAGTCGGTTTAATCTTGATGTGCCTATGTTCACCCGAGACCATACGATTTAATACCGCATTTAACTCACCTTGCGAACCAGTACAGACAATCACTGCCTTTTCATCTGGCACTTTGACGATGTCTTCCATCTTCATCACCGTATCTTTCGGCACACGGATCTGTCGGCTGCGCAAAGCTACCTCGACGTTATTAATCATCGAGAATCCAGCAAAAGCGACTTTTTTACCTCGCTTCGCCGCCTCATCCAGCACGAACTGCATTCGTACCACCTGAGATGAGAAACACGAAACGATCAAACGACCATTCGCCCGATCCATCGCTCGACCCATATTCTCACCCACATCAAACTCTGAGTACGGGTGCGTACCTGGGCTGTCGATGTTGGTCGACTCATTAATCAGCATCGCGATACCCTCGATCTTTGCGATCTCCTCTAGGCGCGGCAAGTCAAACTCTTTACCAACTGGATTATTCTCAAACCGCCAGTCACCCATATGTAAGATCACACCATTCGGCGTCCGAATCACTAGCGCCGCTGCGCCTGGAATCGAGTGCAGAACATGCACAAACTCAACCGACAAATGTTGTGACAGTTTGATTTCCTTGTGCGCAAACGGGTCAACTACCTGATAATTAGTATCTGGCGGCTCTGGTAGCTCGCTCATTTGCTTCTTGATCATATTAACCGTAAACTCAGTCGCATAAACTGGTGTCATAGGGTTAAATCGCGGCAAAATATGTCGTGTCCCACCGATGTGATCAAGGTGAGCGTGAGTAAATAGAATCGCCTTTACTTTATCCATCTTGTCTTCGAGGTATTTTGTACTTGCGGTCAAATAATTAACACCCGGGTAGTCGTGATTTGCAAACAAAACACCCATATCAATAATTACAATCTCGTCTTTATATTCGATCATCGTCATGTTCTTGCCGATACCGATTTCACCATGGCCACCAAGCGCCACTACTCGCACCGCATCTGGATTGCGCGGCGCATTCTTTACTAGCTTCGGATCAAGCTGTCGTCCGCCCGTACCATTATAACGTGATTTATTCACTGGCACACCGATATGATGCTGGCTCGCCTGCGCTACCACGTCATGACTCTTCAGGCGCTGCGCGCGGGTCACTTCACCCGCTCGACTCGAGACACCGAGCATCTTGCGACGCTCCTCGTTACGCAAACGCGCCTTCTCGTTTTGCTGTCTTAGCTGCTGATAGCGATTCTTTTTATCGCCGCCACCATTCGCACCTGCACCACTATTAGCATTGCCACCTCGACCGTTTTTGCTATTTGCGGCACCAGTCGCCACGCCAACCTCTTTCATCTGCCGCTTATTTGCTACCTGTTTTAGTCTTTCTTCTCTTAATTTCTGCATTCTCTGCATGCGCTGTTTGTCATTTTCCATTTTACTCCTATGGTATTATTTCACTGAATTGTTAGATTTGTTCCACACCTAATAGTGGCGACTAGCACCAACCTCCAAGAACTCTTTAGTACCCCTATTCTAGCACACTTTCGTCTAAGAATCAAGTACCAATCTTACCACTAGAACTTTACTTTGCCATATCTGTATGCTAAAATAGCGGTACGGCACGGTCAGCCCCCACCCTTTCTTGAAAGACGCTGACCGCGTACTTTTGAGAAAGGCTCCCGGCTTTATACTGGGGGATGGTGGGTCCCAGTGGGACAAGGTGAGAATTATGGGACAGATAAACCCCTACTTCCACAGAGCGTTCAACGCAGCAAGCACCCCTGTCTCTGCCTCTAGCAGTAGCAGCAGCAGGGCGGCAAGCGACAGCGGGAATTGGCTCTTAGACTTCCTAGGACTTGGCGACAAAAAAACAACGACCGTCAAGACTGACTACAAAACCGGATTCTTTGGCCAGGCACTCGGCAACTACGACGGCGGCGAACAACACGTAACCATCGAGGCCAGAGGCCCCAAAGAAGCTGTCGTTACTATGAAAGACTACACGGGCGCAGGCGTCCACCGACAAACCTTAGGTGCCCCGCCAGAACGACGCGTCAAACTGACGCAAGTTGGCAACACGACCATCGCCCAAGAACTCACAAACTCAGGCGACGGATTTCTGAATCACCTCAATGGCACCACAAAGTCCGCACCAGCGAACAGAGTGGTCTTGTTGTAAAGCCAAACTAACCCCCACGAAAGGCACCCGCAACAAGGGTTCGGCTCTCACCTCCCCCGAAAGCGAACCTTTCGTGTTCCTTGAGGCTCCTGCTCGGGCACAGGAGACCTCCGTTGATCGCCTCGACACTACTATTTGGTGTCGGGGCTTTTCCTTGCCTTCCTCCTCTGTTCTATGCTATACTATATATTATATATGTTCTGGGATCAATTCAAAGCACCATTTTCTATTTTAGCCCCCATGGAGGGCGTCACCGACCTTGTCTTTCGCCAGGTTGTGACAAAAGCTGGTCGTCCAGATATCTACTTCACCGAATTCACCAATTCCGACAGCTACGCCAGCGAGGCTGGCCGCCCAAACGCCATGCGTCGCCTCGAGTTCCTACCCAGCGAGCAACCAATCGTCCCGCAGATCTGGGGCAGTAAGCCCGAGAGCTTCGCCATCACAAGCCACGGACTTAAAGAGATGGGCTACACTGCTGTCGACATCAACACCGGCTGCCCAGAGAAAAACGTCGTCAAAACTGGCGGCGGTTCTGGCCTCATCAAAACCCCTGACCTCGCTGCCGAGATCATCCAGGCCACCAAGTCTTCCGGGCTGGATGTCAGCGTCAAATGCCGCCTCGGCTTCACTAAAGTCGAAGAATACAAAACCTGGATCCCCCACCTCCTTAAACAAGACGTCAAAGCCCTCACCGTCCATCTCCGTACCCGTAAAGAAATGTCTATCCCACCCGCTCATTTCGAACTTATCCCAGATCTAGTGCGCATGCGTAACGAAATCGCCCCCGAAACCAAGCTCGTTATTAACGGCGATGTCACCAACTCCAAAATGGGCCTTCAGATGGCTGAACAATACGGCTTCGACGGCTGGATGATCGGTCGCGGCATCTTCAAGAACCCTTTCTGCTTCCGAAACCACGAACCAACCCACGAAGAACTCGTAGCACTCTTGAATTATCATCTAGACATCTGGGAGATGCACTGGCTAGATGGTCGTGAGTCGGCTTCTTTGAGGGCGATGCCAGGTGAATTGTCCGCAGGACAAGAGGACCGCCAAGGTCCTGCGGTTCCGCCCGAGAAGGAGTCCGTCTTGCGACCAGGACCAGTACCTTTCGAACCGCTAAAGCGCTTCTTCAAGATCTACATCCACGGCGTTCGTGGCGCTAGCGACCTCCGCGCCCGCTTAATGGAATGCAAAGACATTGCTCAGGTTCGTGAAATATTAGATAAGGAGGAAATATAATATGAGTGAGAAAAAATCAGCCAAGATCATCGTCTGGTCCGCTGACTGGTGTGGCTATTGCCATGCATTAATGGACTGGCTAAATGACAGCGGGCTTCCCTACGAAGAACGCGACGGCGACGGCGAGAGCTGGATTACTGGCTTCCCTACCGCTGAAATCGTCGACGATTCAGGTAAGCGTCTAGCTTTAATTGAGGGCTTCCAGCGCGATAAAATCCTCAAAGCAATCGAAAAATACGACATAAAAAGCGAGGGTAATGACAAAAAAGCCGACTAAAGACCCTAAGCGCAAGCAACCCGCAGCAGTCATTAATCGCCGTGCCCGCTTCGACTATGAGCTCGGGCAAAATATCCTCGCTGGTATGGTCTTAACAGGCGCCAAAGTTCGCGCTGTCCGCGACAGTCGCGTCCACCTGAAGGGTGCCTTTGTCGTCATTCGTAACGACGAGCTCTGGCTCCAAAACGCCAGCTTTAGCGTCAAAAGTAGCGGCAACGACAGCGATAACGTTATCGACACGAGCCCCGTTAAGCTTCTTGTCAACAAGAAAGAGCTCAAAGAACTCACCCGCGCCCGCACCGACGGCTACACCATCGTCCCAACCAAACTCCTCCCTAGTCGTCGCTACATCAAGGTCGAAATCGCCATCGGTAAGGGCAAGAAATCCTACGACAAACGCGAGACCATCAAGCGTCGCGAGTCCGACCGCGAAGCGTTACGGCAGATGAAAGGCCAACGATGATACGCGCCTTCTCTTGGAACGTAAATGGGCTTAGAGCCGTCATCAAAAGAGGTAATCTACAAAAATTCATTCAAGAGTACGACCCCGACATACTCGCCCTTCAGGAAACCAAAATCCAAGAACCTCAGCTCTCCGAACTTGAGCTAGAGAAACTCTTCCCCGACTATCAATTCTTCTGGTCTTTCGCCAAAGACAAAAAAGGCTACTCTGGCACCGCCCTCTGGGTTCGTAAAGACCTCAAAGCCCACAAGCAAATCCTCGAAAAATCCACCGACACTCACGATCAGTACGGCGACGCCTGCAGCGAAGGTCGCCTTACAGCGGTTAACATCGAGGGTGCATTATTCGTCAGCATTTATTCACCCAACGGCAAAGAAGATTTGAGTCGGATCCCTGTCCGCGTCAAATACGACGCTCATATCAATCGTCTCTTCCAGAAGTACGACAAAGTCCTCTTGATGGGCGACTTCAATGTCGCAAACGAACCCATCGATGTCGCAAAGCCCAACACCAAGAAAGGCAAGCACGGCTTCACCCTCGAAGAGCGCGATGGTTTCAAGAACTACCTAAAAAGCGGCTTCCAAGATGTCTGGCGCGACGAAAACCCTGACCGAATCCAATACACCTGGTGGAGCTTTCGCGTCAAAGAGCGCCGCCCCGACAACGGCTGGCGTATCGACTATCAGCTAACCAAGGGCCTCAAAACCCAAAACGCCCAAATCTACCCAGAAATAACAGGCTCTGATCACTGCCCCATCAGCGTGGAGGTTAAACTATAGATGGCTGGATCAGAGAAGAACACCAAATCCGAGATAGTAAAGGGCGGTTCCTATCGAGGAGCCGGTGGCTTTCTCAAGATTCAGGATATTAACAAACCCCTCCACCCAGATAGCCTCCTCCCGCCCGACCGCCTCGATCTCTGCGGTAAGATCCTCATCATTGGTGGTAGCTCAGCAGGATTTGCTGGCGTCAGCTATACCTACGGCAAAACTCTCGAATTAGGAGCCGCCGAAGTCAAAGTCCTCCTGCCAAAATGCCTCGAGAAAATGCTGCCCAAGAATCCCGATTTCATCTTCTCTGGCGATGCCAAGTCTCTCGGCTTCACCAAAGCCATCTACGGCGACCTCAAGGAGCTAGCCACCTGGGCTGACGGCATCCTCCTCATCGGCGACTTTGGCAAGAACTCCGAAACCCAGCAAACCTTCGCTCACTTCCTGGGGAATCTCAAGGATTTTCACGCCGACAAAAAACCAATCCTAGTCACCCGCGACGCCATCTCGCTTTTGAATGACCACCTCCCCCTCGAAAATCCCCACCTAAAGATGTTGATCACATTCAATCAGCTCCAGCACCTCTTTAAATCCGTGCTTTACCCGAAGTTGATCAACTTCAGCACCCCCCTCCCACAGGTCGCCGAAGCCCTCCATAAGTTCACTCTCACCTACGAATGCGGTCTTGCAACCTTCACTCACGATAACCATATCGCAACCCAAGACGGCAAAGTTATCGTCACTAACCTCGCCACCACTAAATACAATCCTCTCACCCTCTGGGCCGGTGAAGCTGCCACTCGCACCCTCCTCCTCTCCCTCTGGTCCCCCAACCCAAAGATCACCGGACTAGCTGGAGGGATACTATGAGCAGCGAGCTAGGAGGCAAGCTCAGACAACGAGGGCTAACGGAGCCTGCTGGCGAGTTCGAGACGGCGCCCTCCCGTGGAGACGGGGTGGGCGAACGTCGTGCCGAGATGGCTGGCTTGCCTAAAGCTCGCATTTCTTTAGCATTATGGAACTTACGCAGCATCCATAACGTCGCCTCAATCTTGCGGACCGCCGACGGCTTCGCGGTCGACACCGTTTATTTCATCGGCACCACTCCTCACCCAACCCTCAAGCGCGACTCTCGTCTCTCCCATGTCCGCACCAAGATGGACCGCGTCTTCGCTAAGACCTCTCTCGGCGCCGAAAAATCCCTAAACCTCCTCCGCTATGACTGCCTAGAAGAAGCCCTCGCCACCATAGACAAGCCCACTCAAATCATTGCGCTTGAGCAGTCACCCGACAGCCATGTCCTCCCCGACCTACCAAAGCTAAAAGACGACGTCCTCCTTATAATCGGCGAAGAACGCCATGGCCTCCCGCCCGAAATCCTCAAGCTCTGCGACTCTAGCATCGAAATCAAGATGCAAGGCATCAAAGAATCCCTCAATGTGTCGGTAGCAACAGGCATAGCTCTATACTCTATATCGCAAAGCTAACCCCAATACAGTCAAAACCACTTCTGTCTCGGGGGTGGTTCTTGTGATATACTATATACACTATGGAGCGTTTATATAATCAATTCAAGCCTATTTCTTATCAATTATTGCTAGACGTCTACACCGCTGACCGCCAGATCACTGGTCAGATGGTCGTAGTTGGTATCCCGAACCCCAAATCCCGCATCGTCAAGCTCCACGCTAACGGCCTCCGCATAGTCGAGATCGGTCAAAACAAACGCAAGCTCAAGTTCACCCAAGAAGGCGACATCCTGTCTATCCACGACACCGAGCCGCCTAGCGCCGCTAAAAACACAGACGACAAAGTCGCCGAACGCGACGACAAGCTCGGTGCCAATCCTGACTCGATCACTCTCAGTATCGCCTGGCAAGCTCCTATCGCCACCCAAAAGATGAATGGCGCTTATCTTTCCACCTGCAATGTAGGCGACAAATCGCGCGAAATCATCGCCACCCAGTTCGAGAGCCACTACGCTCGAAACGTCTTCCCTTGCATCGACGAACCAGAAGCAAAAGCTGAGTTCCATCTCGTCCTTATCCACGAACCAACCCAGAGTGCCCTCGGCAACACCCCTATCATCACCCGCCTCCAAATGGAGAACGAGCGCGTCCGCACCGCCTTCCATAAAACCCCTCGCATGAGCACCTATCTGCTCGCCTTCGTCCTCGGTCAATTCCAGTCGGTCGAGCACATCTCGAAGCACGGCACTAAAGTCACCACCTATGCCACCGCTAATCATTCTCAGGCCTCCCTGCAATTCGCCTGTGAGGTAGCGAGTCGTTCGCTCGACTTCTTCACCGAAAAGTTCGGGGTCCGTTACCCACTTGTCAAACTCGACCAAGTCGCCTTGCCTGACTTCGAAGCTGGCGCTATGGAAAACTGGGGTCTCATCACCTACCGCGAAAGCCTCATGATCGTCAATGAAGCCACCAGCCTCGACGCCAAGAAGCGCATTGCTCTAGTCGTCGCCCACGAAGTCGCTCATCAATGGTTTGGTAATCTCGTCACTATGCGCTGGTGGGACGACCTCTGGCTTAACGAATCTTTCGCTACCTACATTGAGTACGTCTGTATTGACTCAATCTTCCCTGAGTGGAAAATCATGGACGACTTCTACCTCAATGAACGCGCCTTTGCTATGCAGCGCGACCTCATGCCAAACATCCAAGCTATTCGTCAGAACGTCAACAGCCCCGACGAGATCCAAACTCTCTTCGATGGTGCTATAGTTTATGCCAAAGGCGCCTGCCTCCTCTCTCAACTCATCTCTGAGCTCGGCGAGGAAGCCTTCTACGCTGGGATTAAGTCCTACTTCACTAAGCACGCCTTCAAAAACACTACTTCCGACGATCTATGGGCCGAGCTCCCAAACGCCAAACAGCTCATGGATTACTGGCTCGACAACACTGGCTATCCATACATCGAAAGCGTCAATGGCGACAATGTTAAACAGCGTGCCTTCAGCCTGAAAGGCATCGGCGGCAAATCCAAGTTCCCGCTACCTAAACTCCGCAGCGACCTCTCTGGCTACTATCTCTTACCTGTCACACCTGAAAAGATCCACAGCCTGCCTAACCTTACCCCACAAGAACGCGCCCGCGTCTTTACCGACGCTCGCCTTCTAGTCGAAGCTGGCGAGCTCTCAGTCGCTACCGCTCTCGACCTCCTCGTCTCGCTCCAATTCGAGACCGATTATCTCGTCTGGTCTGCTGCTGGCTATTTGATAGCGCTACTTCGCAACTTCATCGAACCTAACACTCTCCAGGAACAACAATTCAAGACCCTAGTCGGCAGAGCCGCACTGAAGTGCTATGTCGCCCTCGGGCTCGAACCAAGCCCGCAGGACACCGCTCACGACACCGAACTCCGAGCCATCATTGTTGGCTATATGGCCTACTCCGAAAGTCCTGATGCCATCAACAGCCTCCTCCGCTATGACATCAACCAGTTTATGCGCTTCGATCCGAATATTCGCGCCACTATCCTTGCTACTCATGTCAAATTCGACACTGGTGCCAACGTCGACCTCCTCGCCAGCCACTACCCGCAGATTATTGCACCAGATATTCAGCACGACGTCGCTATTGCCATCACTAGCACCAAGAACCCAGACCTCATCAATGTCATTCTTGGACGCCTCCTCGACAAGAGCTTCGTCCGCTCACAAGACCTCCTCACTTTCGTAAGCGGTCTTCTATTAAATCCTTACGCTCGACCTCTCACCTTCGACTGGATCAAAGCCAACTGGGCCACTCTCGACGCTCTCTTCCGTGGCCACGACCTAGCTTATTATCCACGCCTACTCGGCCGCACTCTTCGCACAGTACCAGAACTCGGTGACTTCAAAGCTTTCTTTAAGCCACTCGCCAAACAACCTGACATCGCCCGCGAGATCGCGATCGCCGAACCAGCCATCCAGTCACGCGCTCAGCTCATCACCAAAGAACGCGAACATTTCGCCTCCAAGCTCTCTCTACTCCTCACCAGCTAGTCTTGCACGTTTAAGCTCTCTCCATCCAGATGAGATTTGGGTTTTCTCTCAAAGGGTCACGCGCAGGCGTATCTAGTATACGTCGAGCACGGCACTGCAGAGAAAAATTCAAAGGTCGCTGGAGGGTGGGAGCACTCTAAAAGTCGTGATTGCGAACGGCGTTAAAGTTGATGTCGAAATGCTCGAGAAATAGCTGGAATGTCTGCTGATTTAACGGACCAACCGCCTCGAACTCCCAATTATCGCCTGCTGGTAGTGGTCGACCTGCGCCAACGCGCGTCGGATCTACTCTATAGGTGCCTGTATGATAATATAACGCAATCCCCACAGTTACTATCACGAGCGCCACGGCAATCGCGCCGAACACTACTAGTGTTAACTTCTTACCGCCACTCATACCTGTCGCCTCTTCCATCAGAAATTCTCGCTTTCCGCTACCACCCTAGCTCGAAACGCCTCCAGCAGATTGTCTAGGCGCTGCTTCGACGCAACCATATTCTCACGTAAGCTACCAATCTCTCTCGCTACATCTGGTGCTGTCTCGTCGCATCGCATAATCAAGAAAGCCTCTGCTTCCTCTTGGTAGTGCGCAAAAGTCGATTCAAATACCCCCATTTCGCCCGTAAAATCACTAGCGATACTCGCCAATTCATCAATCGAATGTCCATTTAACGCTAACCTTGCGTTCATTGGTAACATCAAGTTACGTAGCATATGATCGTAGCGTCGCCATAACGCCGACTGTAGTGGCGCATCTCGCTCCAACTGATGCTTCGCCGACATTTGCAGCTCATCACAAGACTGTATCTCATCTTCCGCATGCGCATTAAACGCTCCCACCAAAACTAAGGTCACCGCAATTCCAGCTGCCGCGAGCGCTAGGATCCCGCCACGAACTTTTTTGTTGAATCTGTCAGTCATACACATCTACTATACCACACTTACATATCGCGAAAAACCCTTGTAAATCACCTCAAAGTGTGGTAAAATGTCTCTATGAGTGAATTAATCAAGACAGTTAACGACAAGCAAAAGCGTGCAGTTGTTGCGCTCCGTACTGGTGACACCGTCAAGGTCTACCAGAAGATTAAAGAAGGCGACAAAGAGCGTGTTCAGATGTTCCAGGGTACCGTTATTCGCGTTACTCGCAACAATTCTCACACTGCTAGCTTCCTAGTTCGCAAGATCGCTAGCGGCGTTGGCGTCGAAAGAAGCTTTATGCTCCACAGTCCACTTATCACAAAGATCGAGATCGTTGCCCGCGGCAAGGTCCGCCGTAACTTCCTGTCATACATGCGTAATCGCGTTGGTAAATCTACTCGCCTCGCAGCCACCCGTTTCGACCGAGTTAACGCTAACGAGCTAGTTGGCGGCACTCCCGAAGAAGCAGCCGTTGAAGTCCTCGAGGCTGACGAGAAAGATACCGACAACGCTCCCGCTAACGACGAGCCAGCCGAAGAACCAGCTGAATAATTAGTGAATACGACTAATATAGGGAACCGCGCTGAAAGTGCGGTTTCCTCATACCTAGAAGATCATGGGCATGAAATAGTCGTACGCAACTGGCGGACTCGCATGTGTGAGATTGACATCGTTTCAACTTCCGAGAATGAAGATGGCGAAAATGAAATCTTCTTCGTGGAAGTCAAGATGCGCGAATCCGACCATTTCGGTGGCGGTATCGGCGCCATCTCCCAATCCAAGCTCCGTCAGATGACCAGAGCTGCTGAGCTCTTCATCGCCCAGCACTCCGAATTCTCCGACCACCAACCCCTCCTCGCTGCCGCCATCGTCAACGGCAATTTCGCCGTCCAAAACTTCATTATCCTCGACTAGCCAAGATTTTAGCCACCCCATATCGCGGGGTGGCTCTACATCATAAGGCGAATGGCGCGGGCATGTTACCCAAATTATAATCCTCAAACGGAAATTTAAACGCTTCACTACAAATCAGTTCAAATATCGCTATCAGTTCGGGCGCTGTCCTACCAATAATACTCGCTTTCATCCGCGTTAAGCTGTGATCGTACATGATCCGCGAGATCGGCAGAACATAAGACAGATCACTCTTCACTACCGCACCGTCGATCCTCACTTGACCATTACCATCAAAGTATTCCGCTACCTCCCCATATGTCCGCATATCAATCGGTCTTTCTTCACCATCTACAACCAAGCAAAACTGCACAGGATCTGACCCGTAAATCTGCTTGATCGCGCCCACGCCGCCTCGCACGCAAAGCTGAGAATACAGCACTAGCTCCAAAGCATCCAGCATCTTGATGATTTTCGTCAGATACTCACTACGGTCTTCGTAATGATGAAATATCTCCTTCATGAAGTCACTGATCGCCAGTCCATCATAAATCTGCGAAATCGCACCGTGCTCAACCGCCTGCTTGGTCGCTGCTGTCACACCATCCACATCTGTAGACACATCACCGCAAATTGCCTCAGGATTATCATGTTTTATGCCATAAAACGCCAGCGTAAATGGTGATATATCTGTCTTCGCGAACAAGTCACGAAACTCAGCATACACCACGGGTGCCAGTTGCGCTAGCAAGAACGAATGCTCCGCCAACGACTGTACGTAAAACTCTGTCCGATAACGCGCTCCCGGGTATGCGTAACGACGGCAAATCGCCCGCGGCTGATACATACGATAAATCATGGCGTAGAACTCACAGATTCTATGTGCCTTCGCCCTAAGGTCGACGACCAGCTCATACCTCTCAGACATAATTACTCGCCTCCTTATAAAAATTCTTGGGCGCTTTAGAGCGCCCACTATCTGAGTAAACATAATATCACATTATACCCTTTATCGCAAGTTGAACTCCTTGCATTTTCCCCGCCTCCACCCCTTGAACAAAGCGCTTTATTATGCTATAATTACCAAATGGAGCAACAGAAGATCCGCAATATCGCAATTATCGCCCACGTCGACCACGGCAAGACAACCTTGGTGGACGGTCTACTCAAGCAGTCCAAGACCTTCCGCGACAATCAAGCCGAAATGTCCCAGACTCTCATCATGGATAGCGGCGACCAAGAAGCCGAACGCGGCATCACTATTACCGCCAAGCAAACTGCCGTCTTCTATAACGACTACAAGATCAACATTATCGACACTCCAGGTCACGCCGATTTCTCGGGCGAGGTCGAGCGCACACTCAACATGGCGGACGGCGTCCTGCTCGTAGTTGACGCGCAAGAAGGCCCGATGCCGCAAACCAAGTTTGTCCTATCAAAAGCCCTCAGCCTCGGCCTCAAACCAATTGTCGTTATTAACAAAATCGACAAACCAGCCGAGCGTATAAGTGAAGTCATTGACGAAGTTTCTGACCTCTTCCTTGAACTCGCTACCGATGATTCTCAGCTCGAGTACCCAATCTATTTCGCCATCGCCCGCGAAGGCAAAGCCTGGAGCGAACGACCAGCTAGCCACGACCAGCTAGCCAATCTCGACTCTCTCTTCGACGCAATTATTCGCGAAATCCCAGCGCCAAAGATCGACGAAGATGCCTCAAAGGGCGCCCAGCTACTAATTACCGCTCTCGGCTACGACCAGTACATCGGCAAGCTCATCATCGGCAAGCTATCTCGTGGCAAGCTTAGGTCTGGCGAATCCGTTAAAATCGTCAATGCCGCCAGCAACAAATCAGGCAAAATCGACAAAATCTTCGGTTATCGCGGTCTCACTCGTGAAGAAATCAACGAAGTCACCGCAGGCGACATTATCGCCATCAGCGGTATTTCTGACGTCCAAATCGGCGAAACCATCGCCACTGGCGACGCCGAAGCCCTGCCAACCCTCGAGCTCGAAGCTCCAACTATGAGCATCTACATCGGTCCAAATACCGCCCCTCTCAAAGGCAAAGAGGGCGAATTCACCACGTCACGCCAAATCGCCGACCGCCTCAACAAGGAGCTCGAAACTAATATTGCGCTAAAGTTAGAGTCAGACGGCCTCGGCTTTAAAGTCTCAGGTCGTGGCGAGCTTCACCTCTCAGTCCTGATCGAAGCTATGCGTCGCGACGGCTACGAGCTCGAAGTCGGTCGCCCGCAAGTCGTCTACCGTGAAGTCGACGGAGTCCTAAGTGAACCAGTCGAAGACCTCAGCATCGAAGTCAGCTCAGAATTTGTCGGCGTTATCAGCCAAGAGATGGGTCTTCGCCGTGCTACCTTGCAAAACCAAGAGTCCACCAGCACTGGCGCTCAACGTTTCTCGTACTTAATTACCACTGCCGCCCTCATCGGACTACGCGGTCATCTACTTACCGCCACCAAAGGCACTGTCATCATGAACTCAATCCCTTACGGCTATCAGCCGAGGGGGACAGCTATCAGCCAGAAGCGTAACGGCGCCCTTATTGCACACGAACCTGGCGAGTCCACCGCCTACGCCCTCCAGATGTCTGAAGCGCGTGGAGAACTCTTCGTCGGCCCAGGCACTACTGTCTATCAAGGTATGATTGTTGGCCAGAACAACAAGCAAGAAGACCTAGATATCAATGTCTGCAAAGGCAAGCAATTAACCAACATGCGTAGCAAGACCTCTGACGGCACCATCCAGCTAACTCCGCATACTCAATTCAGTCTCGAGCAATGCCTCGACTTCCTCGCTGACGACGAGCTACTCGAAGTCACACCTAAAAGCCTTCGTCTTCGCAAGCGCCATCTCGACCCAAACGACCGTAAGCGCGCGGCAAAACAAGCTAACGCCCATTAATGACGGCTTTCGCGGCAATCGCTATGCCCCGAAAGCAATCGTCAAAAAGCGATTATGATATACTAATCGAAAGGGATAAGCTATGAAAAAATATGAAGACCTATCAGGTTTCCTAAACCTAAAGCCAAACGAGCAAGCCGAGTTCGACCGCATTAAACGCGTCATTCAGAATGCACACCTCAGAAGTGGCTTCAAAACTTACGACGCCCCACTGATGTTCCGTGAAGACGCCTTGCTCGCCAAGTCAGGCGGTGACACCAACAAGCAAGTTTATCGCCTCGAAAAGGGCGATACCAAGCTTGCGATTCGCTTCGACCTCACCGTGCCACTCGCCCTCTTTATTGCAAGCAACGAGCGCGAACTCGCCTTTCCGCTTAAAGTCTCGCAGATCAACAAAGCCTACAGGGGTGAGAAGACTCAAAAAGGCCGCCTCCGCGAATTCTACCAATGCGACGCCGACGTTATCGCTCGTGGCAAACTACCGCTTGAGTATGACGCCGAGTGTATCGCACTCATTGACACTATCTACAGTGAGTTATTCCAGGGCAATGCTAAGTTCACCATTCGCGTCGCCAACCGCAAGCTCCTCTCTGGCTTCCTCGAGAGCCTCGGCCTAGGCGAAGACGCACTCCAAGTCCGCAAAATCATCGACGACGTTGAAAAAATCTCGCCTGAAGATTTCCAGAAAAAGCTCGCCGAGTGCGGCGTGAACGAGGAGCAGTTCGCGCAAATCACCAACTTCATCGAGCTTAAAGGTAGCGCTCAGGATGTCTTCGCCAAGCTAGAAACCCTCAATATTACAACTGAAGATTTCACCACAGGTTTGGGCGAGCTGGTGGCTGTAATGCAAAACCTCGAACTCCGCCAAACCCAGAACGTTATTGTTGACCTAGCTATTGTTCGTGGTCTCGACTACTATACTGGCACCGTCTTCGAGACCAATATCGTCAACTACGAAAACTACGGCAGTATCATGAGTGGCGGTCGCTACGACAACCTCGTCGCCAATTACAGTGACGAGAAATTCGAAGGCGTCGGCGCCAGCATCGGCCTCTCTCGCCTCTACGAAGTCTTAGTCGAGACTGAGCTAGTCGAAGTCAAACCTAGTGGCGTCGACCTCCTCTTCATCCCTATCGACCAGAATGCCTACGAGTTCTGTGTGAATGAAAGCAAAAAACTCCAATCCGAAGGTAAAACTACCGACATACTCTTCTCCGACCGTGCTCTCAGCAAGAAGCTCGAATACGCCTCTAAATCTGGAGCATATCAGGTCGCAATTATTGGCGAAAACGAGATCAACAGCGGTAATTACGAAACTAAAATAGTAAATTAACGCCCGACGCCAGGCGATTTCGGAGGCAGCCAAAGCTGTTCCTGCCTCAGGGGTCGCCTGTTGCGTTGCTCTCTGTTTTATGCTATACTACCACTGTTATGTCCAGCATCCAGTCCATCACTTCGCTTAACGATTTCGGAGGCGCAACAGACCAGTCGGTCCTTGCGATTTTCCGTCGCGCCTTGCAGCTTCGTGCGCTCTTTTCTGCTCTTAAATATGACGAAGAAGGCGCTCTGCTTCTCGCTATCATGTGGCAAGTTGACTCACCAGCCCATAAATTCCTCGCTGCCCGCAAGGTCACTCTCGTAGCCCTCACCAAGGCTATTTCCATCGCTTCTTGCGACCTCGCCACTGCACCCGAACCAAGTCCGACTATGCCGACTGGCTATGTCCGCTTTCTCAAAGACTGCCTAGAGGACTACGATGGTATGTTGCTCACTTCTGAGATGCTACTCTCATATGTGCTATCACGACGTCGCGCTCAGGATATTCTGCGACTTATTCAGGTCGACCCATTCCCGCTCGAACAAGAACTCGAGAAGCGCTTTGAGCAAGGCCTATCAATTCGCGAACGCCCCAGTCACATCAGCAACTCCTCTACCCCACCCTTCCTAGCTCCATTCCTTATCGAGTTCCATAGCAATCCGCAAGACAGCCCACAGCCCACAAGTAAGGCCGCCGACACCTCTGCTTTTCTAGTCGACCTCGTCGAGCTTGCCAAAAAAGGCAGGTTCTCTCCTCTCATCTCGCGCGATATCGAAGTCGATCGTCTCACCACTATTCTCGCTCGTCGCACCAAGAACAATCCGCTCTTGCTTGGCGAAGCTGGTGTCGGTAAAACTGCCATCGTCGAAGGTCTTGCTCATCGCATCGCAGACAACTCGGCACCCATCTTCTTTCAAGATAAAGTAATATATCAGGTCGACATGACAGCTATGCTTGCTGGAGCCTCCTATCGTGGTCAATTCGAAAAACGCCTCCAAGATGTCGTCAAGAAACTCGAGGCCGATCCAAACGCCATCGCTTTCATTGATGAACTCCACACTATTGTCGGCGCCGGCGACAGCGAAGCAGCTACTGATGCCGCCAACATCTTAAAGCCCGCTCTTGCTCGCGGCAACCTCTCGGTCATCGGGGCTACTACACACGCCGAGTTCAGCCGCAGTATCGCTCGCGACAAAGCCCTGCTTCGCCGCTTCCAAACCATCTACGTTTCCGAACCTGATACAGCTGCCACTCTCGCCATTCTTCGCGGTGTTGCACCGTACTATGCCGATTTCCACAAAGTCAAAGTCGACGACTCATTACTTGCTCGTATTGTCGACCTCTCTAATACCCACATTTTCGAAGGTCGATTCCCCGACAAAGCCCTTGACCTCCTCGACGAAGCAGCCGCCCGCGCCAAGGTGAACGGCGACTATAGCAAACTTATACAGCAAGTCACTAAGTACGACAAAGAAATCAAGGAATGGCAGACTAAAGCAAAGATGGTCACTGCCGAAACTCCTCCCGCGCACCAAGTTAGCGCTAAAGCAAATATCTCTCGTCTCCGCCAAGCCAAGGCCCGCCTAGAGAAGAAGCTTACCGCACTTAGCCCGCTAACTGAGCAGCATGTTCTCCAAGCTCTCAGCGCCCGCACTAAAGTCCCGCTCGAGAAGCTGGGATCACGCGAAAAAACCGCCCTCACCGAACTCGAATCCAGCCTCAACCAGCACCTAATTGGCCAGTCTCATGTTATCTCTGAGGTCTCCGAAGTCATTCGCCGTGCCAAATCTGGCCTCGCTAGCCCAAAACGCCCACTTGGTAGTTTTATCTTTACTGGCCCAACTGGCGTCGGTAAAACCGAACTAGCAAAAGTCCT
This sequence comes from Candidatus Saccharimonadota bacterium, assembly GCA_009781895.1. Lineage (GTDB taxonomy): Bacteria > Patescibacteriota > Saccharimonadia > Saccharimonadales > Saccharimonadaceae > WQUV01. The sequence continues at coordinate 23,794 of WQUV01000003.1, read as the reverse complement.
AGCTCGCGAGATCTTTGGCGGCGAACAATACCTCATTCGTTTTGACATGAGCGAGTTTAGCGAGAGTGCCAGCTCTGCCAAGCTACTTGGCTCACCTGCTGGCTATATCGGCTATCAAGACGAAACTGGCTTCGATCGTATCCGCCAAAACCCGCATAGCGTCGTCCTTTTCGATGAGATCGAAAAGGCTCATCCAAGCGTTTGGAATATCTTCCTGCAAATCCTCGAAGATGGCCATGTTAAAACTGCCCGCGGAGAAGCTATCAACTTCCATAACACTATAATTATTATGACATCAAATCTGAACAGCAGGTCTGGCTCTGGTGCACCTATTGGTTTCAGTACAGCTGAGACGGCAATAGGGCGCGAGGCAGCCAAGGCTGCCCCTACAGAGAAAGCTACTGCCTCAGCTAAGCTATTATCCAAAAAGATTAAGCCTGAACTAATCGGCCGCTTCGACAAAATCCTAGAATTCAAGCTGCTGACCCATAACGATGCTGCACAGATCTTTGATCTCTTTTTCAACGAACTCGCAGACCGCCTCAAGCCACAGAACATCAAGCTATCCATTACCCCTGAAGTCCGCGATCGCCTCATTAACCTAGGCTTCTCCAGCCAATATGGTGCCCGTGAAATGCGCCGAGTTATCGAGCGTGAACTCGAAGCCCCTCTCGCCCTACGCCTACTTGGTCAAGAGAAGCCTACCCCTCGCATCAAGGTCTGCCTCGAAGGTAGCCGCATTACATGCAGGTAGCCGTCTCGGTAGGTACATATTGACTTTTAGCCATAAGTGTGATATAATGTAAAAAGCGAGAGTGACCCTCGTGTCAAACAAGCGCAATTTATAAATATTATTAAATTTAGCTAGCTCATAACCCTTTACCCCACCTATAATTCCGAAGGAGGAATAATTATGAAACCCACCATGAACCCGTCTCCGCACTATGAGCTTGATGCCGCAATTACTGTGGCAGAGCTTTCATTTGCTTTTTCACAGAAAGAGTTCTGTCTCCGTGCCTGCGATGGCAAAGATCCAAGAGATAGCCTACCTTCAATAATGTACAATGTAAAGTTTTCCTGCACAATCGGTGAACGCAACATCGACATCAACCAGAGTTGGTGGATACAGGATAGTGAGACAGAAGGCCAAGATAATTCATGGCACTACAACGAATTATGCAACATAGCAGAACTGCTGGGCTCTAAAGTCGACTACTATGATTACGGTGTTGTTAAAGGCATGAAAGTAAAGTTGATCTGCACTGCCAACAGTGTACTCGGCAACCAATGGGACATAGGACAACTAGCCGCTATTGGCACCGAAGATGGCGAGAAATTCATAATTCTCCGAGAAAAACCTCTTAATGGACTCCCTATCAGAAAGCACAACATACTCGCCAACAGCAAGTCTGAGGTACTGCAAGCGATAGAAGCCGACTTCGAAGAGCTACGCAGTAAGATTAAAGCTAAACCCAATTAATAATATTCTCAAAAGAGCCCTGTATTCTTCACTGGGGCTCTTTTCGTATCCTTAACCTCATTAGCAAGTTATGGGGTCGAGCCGTCATAGAAATCCCGCCAGTACAAGCGGGATTCCTTTTATCCGAGGTTTAGTTTATTTAGCTTCCGGTCTGCTTCGCTTCTCGCATTGGCACGCCAGTCTTTACAAACTTTCCGCCTGCCTTCTCGATAGCCGCAGCTGCGGTCTTGGTTGCAAACTGAGTCGCAACTTCGACTTTACCCTTCAGTTCACCACGGAAGACAATCTTCACGCGGACAAACGGGTTCGAGATCAAGCCCGCTTCAGCTAAAGTAAAGTTATCTGCCTTAGCCATGCCATTTAGCTGGTCTAGGTAAACAACTTCTGCCTTCTTATGTAAGCTCTTGAAACCTTTAAGCTTCGGTACCGCCTGCATCAACGGTCGCTGACCGCCCATGAAAGTTGCCGGCATTTTCTTGTGTCCTGTTCGAGACTTCTGACCCTTAGTACCACGACCAGCGGTCTTACCCTGCCCAGCCGAAATACCACGACCTACGCGCTTGCGAGCAGGGCGAGCAGCAGCTTCTAATTCATGAAATTTCATTACTTTGCTCCCTTCTCTTTGTTAGCAGGTGCGTTCTTTCGAGTCACCCATGATGACTTCGGTTCTAGTCCCTGCAATGCTTTAACGGTCGCATAGGCAATGTTTACTTTATTAGTCGAGCCTAGCGACTTAGAACTCACGTTCTTAATGCCAGTCAAACCTAGTAGCGTTCGCACTACACCGCCTGCCACAATACCAAAGCCCTCTGGTGCTGGCTTGATTAATACAACTGCGCCAGTTTCTTTTGCTTCCACAATATGTGGAATAGTCGTATTCTCAAGGTTGATGGTTACGACATTCTTCTTTGCTCGGTTTGTCGCCTTATTAACAGCTGAGGTTACATCCTGCCCCTTAGCTACACCAACACCGATTCGATTCTTGCCATCACCAACTGCCACCAACGCTTTAAAGCGGAATCGTCGACCACCCTTTACTACGCGAGCAACTCGATCAATCGATACGGTTATCTCCTCAAACTCCTTTGGTGCCTGCGGCTCATCGCGTCGACCACGACCCCTCTGTCGTGGGCCACCACGACCATCACGCCCACCGCGGAATGCTCGGGTTGTACCCTGCTCATTCACAACTGTGAACTCGCCGTCAGCAGTTTTTGGAGCTGCTTCAGTTTTTACATTTTCATCTGCCATATTAGAACTCCAATCCTTCCTTGCGTGCTGCATCTGCTAGAGATGCTAGTCGGCTCGCATATTTTCGGCTACCGCGGTCCAGAACAACCTTCTTTACGCCTGCCTTCACTGCTTTCTTTGCAATATCTGCACCAATCACAGCTGCTTTCTCAGTCTTATTGCCTGTCATCTTCTGGCCCACAGTTGTTGCTGCCGCTAGCGTAACTCGCTTTTCGTCATCAATTATCTGTGCTTCAATGTGCAGATTGCTGATTCTAACTACCAATCGTGGTCGTTCAGCTGTACCGGTAATCTTTGCGCGCACTCGATTAGCGCGTCGCACTGCTCGATTTTTCTTATTTACTAGTTCGCTCATTTCTTACCTGCCTTTCCAGCCTTCCTTAGAATTCGCTCATCAGCATACTTGATACCCTTACCCTTGTATGGCTCTGGTGGCCTTAGAGCTCGGATCTCTGCCGCTACTTGACCGACAGCTTGCTTACTGATACCCTTAACAGTAATCTCCATCTTATTGGTCTCTAGCTGCACGCCCTCTGGTGCTTTGTATTTGACTGGATGCGAGAATCCAAGCGCCATGTCAATTTCCTGCCCACCACCACTCAGGCGAAAGCCGACTCCATTGACTTCTAGCTTCTTCTCGAAACCTTCAGATACACCAGTCACCGCGTTATTGATTAACGCCCTCTGTAAGCCGTGCTTCGCTCGCGCCTCTGCCTCGTCATTCTCTCGTGCTACAATCGCTTCTCCCTCAACCACTTCGACTTTCACGAAGTTCTGGTGAGGTAACACCAAAGTACCCTTAGCACCTGCGACCGTTATGTCGTCTGCGCCAACCGTGATTGTCACGCCCGTCGGGATCTTGATGGGTAGTTTTCCGATTCGACTCATACTTTCCTTTCTTTTCTTATTCTATTACCAGACCTTGAGGAGAACTTCTCCGCCAATCTTGGCTTCTTTTGCTTCAATACTGGTCATGATACCTCGCGAGGTGCTGACAATCGCCAAACCTCGACCGCTCTTGATGCGCGGCATCTCTTTTGCAGCCATATAAACACGACGACCCGGCTTCGATACTCGAGTAATCTCGCTAATCACCGGTTCACCCTTCGCAATTTCAACATGCAGAATATCGCGTGGTTTCGCAGGTTCAATCTTCACCTTTGAGATATAACCTGCCGCTACCAACTTATTTGCTACCGCTTCGGTTAGCTTCGATGAAGGCATGCTGATTTCATTATGTCCGGCATTGATTGCGTTACGAATCCTCGTAATCAAGTCGGCGATTTTATCTGTACTATAATTCGACATATTTCCTCCTACCAACTACTCTTTACTACGCCTGGTATTTCACCCTTTGACGCCTTTTCACGGAAATTCAAGCGGTCCATGCCAAATCGTCGCATATAGCTACGCGGTCGACCTGTTAGCATGTCGCGATTCTTGCGTCGGGTTGGGCTGCTGTTGCGTGGCAGCTTCTGTAGACCCTCGTAATCACCAGCCTGCTTTAGCTCAGCGCGCTTTGCAGCATACTTCTGATACATTTCTTCGCGCTTCTTGTCTTTTAACACCATAGATTTCTTGGCCATATTACTTCGCCCCCTTCTCTTCTCGCTCAAACGGCATACCGAAGCCCGCTAGGAGCGCCTTGCTCTTCTCTACACTACCGTTCTTGACCACAAAGATAACTTGCAGACCATGCAACACTTGAGTCTCCTCAAATGTCAACTCTGTAAAAATATTCTGCTCTTTGATGCCTAGAGCATAGTTACCATCCTTATCAAACGACTTCAGTGACACGCCACGGAAGTCACGGGTATGCGGCAATGCGATGCTAATCAAACGATCAGTAAACTCATACATCTTCGCGCCACGGAGGGTTGTAGTGTAACCGAGTGCACCACCCAGACCCTTACGAATCTTAAATGAAGCAATTGACTTCTTCGCGATCCGACCAGTTGCATGTTGACCAGTGATTTTCTCGATTGTGTTCTTTACTGTCTCTAGGTATTTTTTGTCTTCCTTCTTCTTGCCGACACCAGAAGCTACGATTACTTTTTGCAGACTTGGGACTTCCATCACATTTGCGAGGTTAAGTTCTTTCTGCAATTTCGCTCGTAGTTCGTTGTCGTACAACGCTTTCAAACGCGGTTGCTGTACCGCTTTAATCTTCGCAGCCATTATTTAATCTCCTTATTGCCGTGCTGTTTCGCAATTCGCACCAACTTACCGCCATCTGCTCGCTTGAAGCCGATTCGGCTAGTCTTGCCAGTCTTCTCATCAACCACAACCGCTAGCTTCGATAGGTCAACACCTACCTGAATCTCGCGCTTGCCACCCTGCATGTACTGGTTTGCCTTATAGTGTCGCTCCCGCAGACCGATACCATCGATATATGCGATACCCTTAGCTGGGTCAACACGCAAGACTTTACCGGTCTTACCTTTGTTGTCACCAGTAATAATCTTCACGAGGTCACCCTTTACAATTCGACTTGCCATTATAGTACCTCCGGTGCTAAGCTGATAATCTTCGCATAGCCGAGCTCACGTAGTTCGCGTGGGATTGGACCGAATACACGAGTACCCTTTGGTGTCTTGTCTTCGTTAATCAATACCGCCGCATTGTCATCAAAGCGGATAGTTGAACCATCTGATCGCTTGGTTTCACGACGAGTCCGTACAACCACCGCACGAACTATTGTTTTCTTCTTGGTATTGCCAGCTGGGTTCGCATCCTTAACGCTTGCTACTACCACGTCACCAATGCAGGCGTAGCGTCGGCGTGTGCCGCCAAGTACGCGGATTACACCTAGCTCTTTTGCGCCACTGTTGTCAGCGACATGTAATCTTGACTGCTCCTGAATCATTGCTCGCCCTCCCCATCAGCCTCGGGGGCAATCTTCTCAGGCTCTTCTACCTTCACGACATCGTCGCGTAGAGATATCACCTCAGGTGCGCGCTGTAAGATTTCAGTCATCTTCCAGCTCTTTGTCTTCGAGATCGGTCGAACCTCTACGATCTGTACTCGATCGTTTAGCTTCGCCTCATTATTCTCATCGTGTGCCGTGTATTTGCGGGTAACAAGATACTGCTTACGGTAGATTGGGTGCATCTGCTTAGATTCAACCGCAACCGTAATAGTCTTATCACGCTTCACCGACACTACCTTTCCAATCTTAGTTAGTGCCATTAGAACTCTCCTCTTTTTACAATCTTCACTCGGACCGGGAGTTTGTGACCAGCAAGGCGCAATGCCTCACGTGCTACATCCTCTGCCACATCAGCGATTTCAAACATCACTGTGCCAGCCTTTACCTTCGCCACATAGCGGTCTAAGTCACCTTTACCACTACCCATTTTCACATCTAGCGGCTTCTTGCTCACTGGTGTGTGTGGGAAAATCCGAATCCAAATCTTACCGCCACGCTTTACGTGACGTGTCATTGCCTGACGCGCTGCCTCAATCTGTCGAGCGTCAACTCGCTCGTTGTCCATGCTCATAAGACCAAAGTCACCGAACGCCACTGTATTACCACGAGTTGCAACACCATCATTCTTGCCTTTACGGACCTTGCGGTGCATCACTCGCGCTGGGATTTTAATTGCCATCTTACTTCTCCCCCTTATAGATCCAGACCTTAACGCCTACGATGCCCGCGATAGTCTGCGACCTAGCAACATGAAAGTCAACATCTGCACGTAGTGTGTGGAGTGGCACCGAGCCTTCGATTAGTCGCTCGCTTCGGCTCATTTCTGCGCCATTTAGTCGACCGCTAACTTCAATACGGATACCTTTAGCACCAGCTGCCATTGTACTTTGTGCTGCCATCTTGGTTGCTCGGCGGAAATTGATGCGTCGCGCTAGTTGCGCTGCGATGTTTTCTGATACCAGCTTAGCAGATAGCTCTGACTTCTTCACTTCTTCAATGTCGATACGAACTGGCATTTGAGTGATCTTTTCAAGCTCAGCCTTGAGCTCATTCACACCAACGCCACCACGACCAATCACCACACCAGCCTTCGCTGTTGAGATGGTTACGGTTACAAGGTTATGTGATCGCTCAATCTTAATACCAGCGATAGTTGGTCGCTCACCGTACTTCTTCTCGATAAACTCACGGATCTTAACATCCTGGTGCAGCCACTTCTTGAAGTCAGACTTCGAGGCAGCAAACCAGTTTGACGACCAGTTTTTGTGGACTTGCAGTCGGAAACTGCGTGGATCAACTTTCTGTCCCATTATTTGCCTTCCTTCTTATTAGCCTTCTTGTCGTCTGCTTTATCCTCAGCTTTGGCAGCTTTTGCTACCTTCTCTGCCTTCGGCAAGCCAGCAACTTCTACAAAAATATTACTTGATACTTTCTCATAAGGCAACGCTCGACCGCGGGATGCTGGAACATATCGGCGAATTCGCTTGCCTGCGGTCACCATAATTCGAGTAATCACGATAGTCTTCGGGTCAACTCGGTGCTGGTCGATTAGATTCGCCTTCGCGCTCATAATCGCCTTCTTGACCGGCAATGCCGCACGCCGCTGCGTATGATCTAAGATGACCAAAGCGTCATCAACCATTCGCGCGCGAACTAAAGCCGCTACAACGCTCGTCTTCCTTGGCATAGACTTTACGCCCTTAGCAACCGCGTGTGCAAAGATATAATCAGTCTGTTCAGCCATGACTAACCTTTACCTTTCGCCGCCTCAGCAGCCTTCTTGCCGCCGTGCTTCTTAAACTTACGTGTTGGCGCAAACTCACCGAGCTTATGACCAACCATATTCTCTGAAATGAATACAGGGATGTGCATCTTGCCATTATAAACCGCGATCGTTCGTCCGACCATCTCTGGTGAAATAACTGATGCTCGCGCCCATGTCTTAATCACGGTGCGATCCTCTGCGCCTAGTCTCTCGACCTTTCGCACTAGCTTATAGTCGAGGAATGGGCCTTTCTTTAGTGACCTACTCATTTTTTACCCCTTTTTGCATTATGTCGGCTCACAACAATCATCTTTGTTGTTCGCTTATTCTTGCGTGTGCGTACACCTAGAGTCAGCTGACCCCACGGCGTGCGTGGTGGCTTACCAGAACCGTGTCGACCGCCGTCACCACCGCCATGCGGGTGATCTACTGCGTTCATCACAACACCGCGAACTGTTGGGCGGATACCCTTGTTTCGGATGCGTCCTGCTTTACCCCATTTGATGTTCTGATGCTGCGCGTTACCAATTGTGCCGATACTTGCCATTGAGTTGACTGAAATCTTGCGAACTTCACCGCTTGGCATTTTCACGCTCGCAAACTCACCCTCTCGGGCTACTAGCTGCGCGCTTGTTCCAGCACTTCGCACTAGTTGCGCACCGCGACCTGGAGTTAGCTCGATACCATAGATATGCGAACCTAGCGGAATCTGCTCTAGCGGCATGCGGTTTGAAGTATCTGGAGCTACGTCTCCCTTGCCTACGGTAATAACTGTACCTGGTTTCATCTCGCTATCAGCGAGAATGTAGTGGTAGACGCCCTTCTGATCCTTAACTCGCGCGATTCGTGCTGTACGATTTGGGTCGTACTCAATATGCTCTACAGTTAGAGTAAGTACGCCATCTGCTACAGGTAGCATCCGGAAGTCAACCAGGCGATAGTGTTTCTTCGCGCCACCACCGCGGTGTCGCACCGAAATACGGCCAGCGTTGTTGCGACCTGCTTTTTGCTTCTTGCTTGCAAGAAGTGACTTCATTGGCTTCTTCGCAGTAATGTCTGAGAAATCAGCACTTGTCATCTGTCGACGACCTGGAGTCGTTGGGCGATATTGTTTAATGCTCATTTCTTACCTTTCTTTTCTGCCTTCTCGAGGTCTTTATTTGCCTTTGCGGCATCCTTAGCCTCCGCCTTCTGCTCATCGAAGAATGGTAGTGTTTCACCAGCCGCCAGTCGCACATATGCGAATCGCACATCTGGGCGCTGAATCTGAATCGGGAAGCGCTTCGCACCCTTTGAACCGCGCGCCATCTTGCCCTTACGGACCGAGACGGTTACATTAACTGGCTTTACCTTAAACTCTTCGGCCACCGCCTTCGCGATTGACTGCTTGCTCATCTTCGCAGGAACTTTAAACATGTAAACACCACCATGACTTAGGAAGAATGCCTTCTCTGAGTTAACTGGAGTTAGCTTAGACTTCACAATTACTGCCTCTGCTGTCTTTTCTGTCTTCTTAGCCATTTTCACCTCCTCGCTCTACGCTATTTAGCCATTCAGCGATCATCGGTAGAGATGGCTCTGTGATCACAACCACATCTGCGTTCAAGATGTCAAATACATTTAGATAGGTTGGTCGAACGACCTTTAGGTATGGGAGGTTATTTGTCGCTCGCAAGATTTCATCTGTCTTTTCTGTCACAACTAGTAGGACTGACCCCTCTGCCTTAGTCGCATTCTCGATAAATGTGATAGCTTCCTTAGTTTTGCCCTCTTTTGGAGCAAATACCGGAGCTGTGACGACGCTCTTAGCAGCGTTCTTGAGCGACAACGCTTGCTTCACAGCTACGCGCTTCGCGGTTTTCGATAGTTTGAGTGTGTAATTTTGATCACCAGTTGGACCAAATGCGATACCACCACCACGCCAGATTGGGTTACGGCTCGAACCAAATCGCGCTCGACCTGTCCCCTTCTGTCGCCATGGCTTTTTGCCACCACCACGGACTTCGCCTCGTTTCAGAGTCTTAGCATTCGCCATACGGCCATCTGCTAGGTATGCATTGTATGCGACCTTCAGCAACTCGTGGTTGCCTACTTCTACGTTAAAGATTGTCTTATCTAGAGTTGCCATAATTATTCTCCTCGCACCTCAATTAGACCCTTTTTCGGACCTGGAATCGCCCCCTTTATACCAAGGAGATTATTCTCTACATCAATAAATGCCACTGTCAAACCAGCGACTGTTACTCGATCCGCGCCCATGCGGCCTGGCATCTTCTTGCCCTTCAAGATTTTCTGTGGGTACATCGAACCAATCGAACCAACTCGTCGCTCGTAGCCCTTAAAGCCGTGAGATGCTGGTCCTGATCGGAAGTTATAGCGCTTCATTGTACCCGCGAAGCCTTTACCCTTCGAGATACCGCTCACGCGAACCTTGTCGCCGAGCTCAAAATTAGCGACGGTAAACTCGTCGCCTGTAGCTACTTCGTCCTGTTCGCCCATACGAAACTCTCGCATCGCCTTTGGCGCGCTCTCAATTCCGTGTTTTTTTAGATGGCCCTGTACTGGTTTGCTGATATTCTTACCAGCTCCGCAGACGATCTGAGCGGCCTTATAGCCGTCGATCTCGATGGTTTTCACTTGTGCAACCTTGCACGGATCCGCCTGCAGCAGCGTGATAGGTGTAACTACACCATCTTCGCCGATGAGTTGGGTCATGCCAAGTTTTGTGCCTAAGATGACTTTCATCCCTGTCCTTTCTCTCTTTTAACTTATTTTCCACTCAATAAATCCTTGGGTTTAGCGGTTTCTATCGTGAGAGATAGACCTGCCAAAACGCCAAGTTTCCATACTCATTATAGCAGACTATCCGCCTCAATGCAACACCTTTCAAACATTCTCGCTAGGACACATTAGAAAATCACCCAAAATCTCACCAAAAATGCCCTAGGTATTGATTTTTAAACGTAAGTGTGATATAATATAGAGAGTAAATATCATATATTCCTTAGGAGGCTGAAAAATATGGTAGCAGAACTTTTAAAGAAAGAATTAGCAAAGCTATCCCGCGACACGTACGACTGGGAAAACGGGTATCTCCAACTACGCAGAATAGCAGAAATCATAGGCGCTAATGACGCGCTTATGCAAGTTTGCTTGGATCAATTCGCAGAGTTCCCCGTCGAAGCTATCTACGAAGAACTCGTCAATTCTGGGCTCCCAAAAAACAAAGTTTTGGCTATGGCCGAGCTACTGCGCTTGCGCGAAGCTACCCAGACAGATAGCGAGTACTGGAGTGTTATCTACAGCCAGTTTTTAGACGATAGCACCTTCGGCGCACTCAGTATAGTGCGAGAATCGGTCGTCCAATTAGCGCGTCATCACATACACCATAGAGACAGCCAGGACGTAGACGATATGATCTATCTCTGCTTTGGCGACCACCTATACAAAGATGACCTCAATGAAATTATCGATTTACTGGCAGCGTCCCCCACTACACCCAACATGCAGAAATGCGTCAGTAGATTCAAAATTACAGATGGTGATATGCTTACTTACGAATTGAGCGACGACGGACCAGTCGATTGCGACTTCTACGACGTCACTGACACAGTTAATCGCCTCAGAAAAGCCTGCGATCTACCCCCGCTCACAGCCTCAGCTAATGCTTTCAGCTAACCCTCACTCCTGGTTCATGCCAGGAGTGTTTTTTAACCCCTACAAGAACCTGCGTTAATTTGCCTCTTCTCGGCTGCCCTTCACCAAACTCTTAATAATCGCAATCGCCGCCGCAATCAAGGTTGCCATAAAAGCACCAACCCCAAAGAACGCCCAGCGGTTATCGAGCAGACGGAATATCCCCTCTCGCTCCCCTTCATTCCTTTCGCCCGACATCTCGCCGTCCTGGAACTCTTGCAGCTGACTCTCTAATACGTTAAGCTGCTCCTCTAGCGAGTGCACTCTATTGATCAACCCAAGTTCCCGCGCGATCTCCAGAAGCCGTACTGGTGACATCTCAAATTTCGTCGCTAAACGCAATATCTCTTCATGCGATACGCCTATCTCGCGCGCGATCGCCAATAACTCTTCGCTCGGGCCATCATCCTCAGAATCATCCTGCGGTGGCTGCGGCTGCTGTACTGGCCTCTGGAATCGCGCCGTCCTAGTCGGCGTTGTTGTCATATTATGGCTAGTCACATTATGGCTCGCGTCGATACAGGCCCCCCTCACGTTCGTCAGCCGAATCTGCCCCGACTGCCCATCCGCCAAGCTACGATTTCGCACTGTCAATGTTGCAACACTCGTATTATTATTCACACCATCCGACTCCATCACAATCCGTCCAGTATTTGCGTTAAATGTCACGCCCGTTCGGTTCGCTACCGTTACGTTCAGAGTATTATCAAATACCAAATCTGCTGTGAAGCCCGCTGGTCGCCCTTGCGCACATGAGATCACGATATTTGTTGTAAACTGGTTCGAAAACTGTGTGGTCGCCTGACCTGTAAAGTTAGCTGTAAACATACCTCTCCTCCTACCTTAAGTTCGTAATAGTACCTGCTAAAAGTTGTCGCATTCGGATCAAATCACCAATATCCACACCACCATTATCTGGCAAAACATTAGCCGCTGTCAGATGCTCGCCTGTTAATGGTCGCGTCCCTGCCAAATGCAATCGTATCGCCACCAAATCCGCCACATCTACTACACCGTCACCATTCACATCACCTAACGCCGAAACGTTCCATGTCACTAACGGTGCATCGCGACCCGTGATAAAGAACTCTACAATCGTCCCAGTAGCCGCTCGCTCAACCACCTGCCCATTCTCTGTCATTCTGACAGTGATATTGTCACTAACGCTCACGTCTTGCATAATCTGATCCAATGTAGCGCCCGCCGCCACTCGCGACAACATCTGCGCACGTAGATCCAGTCGCATTAACGATGCTCCCGATAGCTCAATATGCGTCCCTTCTGGCAAATCTGGCACTGGAGTCGTGCGATCTGCCACTGGCGCATGCGGATTACCGAACCATCGCCAGAAAATCACCCAAAAATTACGGTTGCCATAAACCGAGCACCTGTCGCCCGAACCACTAAGCGTCCGTAGCGCTGCGGCATTTGGCACAAATGGCGTGTAGTAGTAGAGGCCCTGAGTCGCTTGGTTCTCGATGAAAACTCGTTGCGTACCACAATTACGACTCGCATCTGGGTGTAAACCGATATTGTTATACTGGCCAACCCTGAACCAGCCATTGATGAAGCGGTCCGCCTGACGATAAACTCGGAACTGTCGCGCCGCCGCCCAAACCTGCATAAAGAATCCAGCAAATGCCTCATTGCACGGTGCGTCGTCTGGGCAAGCAAAGCCCATCGCTGCCGAATACTGTCGTGGCCACGGGAACTGGCTAGTCACTAAGCCTTGCTCTTTCTGTAGTTTCACTAGAAGAACCTGCGGATTCACCCGACAGCTTCGCGCCACATTATAAATCATCTCTGCTGCCGTCTCGTTCGGCCGTCCTACATACCCATTACAATAAGCATCAACTGGACGATCAACCGTTCTACCCTGAAAGTCTGGCAAACAAGTAACTGGTAGCGTATGCCCTGCCGCTAGAAACGGTGCCGCACGATTATTTCGTAGTCCCCACGGGTCACAGTTTGAGTTGCGCTCATTCAGGAACGTCTGTATCTCTGCCGCCGTCATCGAATTATAGTTATAGAAGACGTCATCCGAAATAATATTACCAGGATTAAAATCAGCTGGCGTAATTGTTGCCGCTGTTAATTCTCGTGCCTCACTTCGCTCTCCCGCCACCAAGAACGCTCCCGCCACACCCGCCACTAGAAACAAAGCCACCGCCAATGCCGCACGATACACTGGAGGTATTTTATTAAATCTTATTTTTGTTTTTGATATCATGCCCCCAGTATAACCCGAAAACATAAGCATGTCAACCTTTCAGCTACTTATGCCCAAGCACTACCAGGTTCTCGATATGAAGTGTCCGCGGGAAGAAATTAAAAGCTTTCGCAAACTCTATTCTATATCCGCCATCCACCAACATCTTCACGTCTCGCGCCTGTGTTGTCGGATTGCACGACAAATAAATCACTCTCTTCGTCTTTTGCTTCAGTAACTCATCCACTACATCGCGATGCAGCCCCGCTCGCGGCGGATCAACAATCACCGTATCTTTATCCGCTATATGGGATAAAGCATCTTCGCTCTTTGCTAGGACGGCAGCAGGCTCGGGGATTACTGCAGCACTAGCAATGTTAGCTTGCATTTCCGCCACAGCACTCGCATTCAATTCCACCAATGTCAGCTTCTTATCGCGCGCGATCGACAACCCAATCGTCCCAACCCCCGCATATAAATCAAGCACCGAGTCACCTAGAATCCACCTCTTCATCTCAAGTAGCGCTACTTCGTACATCGGCAGATTAATCTGAAAGAACCCGTTCGGTGAATAACTATATCTCTGCCCCAAGATCTCATCCGAAAGTGGCTCAAATACTGGATGTGGTTTACCATTCTCTAGCAACCCGCCCGAAACCTTCCCGCTTTGATCACACCGAAGCATCAAGCTCTGATACTTTCGCGCCTCTTCGCCTCGCGCATTCAGATCATCTATGATTTCTAGCGCCTTCGCCAAGATTTCTGGTCGCTCAATGCTCGAGCTCGTAATCGGCAGTTTGCGATATGACCGTCGCTTATGCACCGCTAGCCTAATCTTATTTTCGTCATTACACCAGTACAGAGCATACTCCATTTTGTTTCGGTAAAAGTATTCCTGGTTGTCGGTCGCAACAGTAAAGTCTGCGGTAGCCAAGGCTGTTCCTGTCACAGGCTTTGCTAGTGCGGCCAACAAATCAACATTATTCTTCCGAAAAATCTCAAGAACCAAGTCCCGCTTAGCTAGCAGCTCATCACCATACTCCAAGACTTGCCACGGACTAGTCGACTCATACTGCTCATCCCGCGGCTCAATTCGTTTCGGATACTTCGCGAGCACCGACTCCACCAGCGCTTCCGCTTCGCGTCGTTCGATCTCTCCACGCTTCAACCGTCGTGGCGACCTACTCATAGCTCACTAATTTTCACGCGCTCTTGCGACGCGTCATCTCTATGCCGCACAGTCACCGTATCGTCTTCCAAAGTTTCAAAGTCAATCACAACACACTTCGGCGTCCCAATCTCATCTTGCTTCGCGTATCGCTTACCAATATTACCACTGTCATCCCACGCCACGAAACTATATTTCTTCTTCAATTCCGCAAAAACTTCCTGCGCCTTTGCGACGAGTTCCGGCTTATTCTTCAATAATGGCGACACACAGAATTTATACGGCGCCAAAACTTCTGGCAGTTTCAGTACAACTCGTTCACCATCATCAGTATATGCCGAGCACATAATCGCCATTATCAGTCGCTCCGTACCAATCGACGGCTCAATCACGTGCGGCACTAACGGCTCGCTACCATCCTTCGGTCGATACATCATATTCTTGCCACTCTCGCGCTGAATGTTCATCAAGTCAAAATCAGTTCGGTAGGCAATCCCCATCAATTCCTTGCGTCCGACTGGATAGTCAAACTCAATATCAATCGTTCGCTTCGAGTAGTGCGCCCGATCTTCATCTGGCACCTCCAGGTCATGCGTGTGATCTTTCGGCAAGCCCATCTCTTCTAACCAGCTATGAAAATCTGCCACCCACTTCTCAAAAATACTCTCCCAATCCTTCGGATCGACAAAATACTCAATCTCCATCTGGTTGAACTCACGGCTACGAAACACAAAGTCTCGTGGCGAAATCTCATTACGAAAAGCTTTACCCACCTGCGCAATACCGAACGGCAAATCTGGATAAATCGTATCGACAATATTCTTATAATTAGTAAAAATCCCTTGCGCCGTTTCAGGTCTCAAGTACGCAATCGACTTGTCGTCAGCCACTGGCCCGACATGGGTCGAGAACATCATATTAAACATTCGCGCCTCACCCAACGGATTACCATCAAGGCTCTTCATCTTCTTTTCGGTCACAATCTCCTGCATCTGCTCTAGACTCAGACCTTTCACATCCACACCTGCGTCTTCTAGCAAGTGATCGAGTCGATGCCGCTTATTATTTACTGTATCTTCAATCAACGGATCAGCAAATGTCGCCACATGACCAGACGCCTCCCAAACCTTCGGGTTCATGATGATTGTCGCATCGACACCATACATGTCCGTCCGACTATCGACGAAAGTCTGCCAAAACGATGCTTCGACATTGCGCTTCAGCATCGCGCCGAGCGGTCCGTAGTCCCAAGTACCCGCCAAACCACCATACACCTCAGACCCAGGAAAAATAAAACCACGCCGCTTGCACAAACTTACAATCTCATCCATAGGGACATTATACCACAATCCCTGGTAGACCTGACGTGCCAAAGCCCCCAGGTGGGGGCTTTAGGATTATTCTTTCAGCTTCTTCTACTTCAGGCTTTATGCGAACGGGCTCTCGCCATGATACAGGCTTCCTGCAGGCTGGTTGTATGCAACGTCACCTACGCCAAGCATCTTCATGGCCGCAAACAGAGTCTTACCAAGCTTACCATAACCCATGCCCGCATGATGGGGGAAGTGTTTCGCAACCAGAACATGGCGGTAGAAACGTGCCATTTCTGGAATCGCTATAATTCCTGTACCGCCGAATGTTTTCGGATCCACGTCAATTACACTACCTTGTGCAACGTAGGAGCGCAATTCGCAACCCGCTGTTGACTGCAAACGGAATAACGTGATATCACCAGCATTCAGTACACCCTCAAGTGTGCCGCGTGTGATATCGGGGTCGCTATCAGGTTCAAGTAAACGCTTCATTATTAGCTGATGCTTCATTGCCGCGCCCTCTTTTAGGAGGCTTATTGGAGTATTACCGCAATGGAAGCCCATAAACAGATTAGTCAAGACATGACCGCCAAACGCTGCTTTGCTTTCTTCATACAAGCCATGTGGGACAGTATTATTGATGTCGAGCAAGGTCGGCGGCAATACCCCCGACGCACAGGTCAAGATATACTCAGAAAGCGCGCCGTAAATATCAGTTTCACAAGCTACGGGTATACCGCGCCCTGTAAGCCTACTATTTACATAACATGGTACGCAACCAAATTGCGTCTGAAACGCGGGCCAACACTTATTAGCAAATGCAAAGAACTCGGATGCACCCTGATTTTTTCCTGCCCAGTCTAATAGCGCAAGCTCAAGCCGCGCCAATCGGTTCAAAACGCCTGGATGCTTATTACCACACCCAAGCTCGGCCGCCATATCGTCTACGATGCCTTCTATGCGCGCATCGCCTTCAAGCGAACTGTAGAGCGCAAACAAATCCAGTTCTGAGTTTTCTTGCACCTCTACGCCAAGATTAAAGAGTGGCTTAATTGGTGCGTTACACGCAAAGAAGTCGTATGGTCGCGGTCCAAAGCCAAAGATCTTCAGCTTTTTAATACCAATTACCACCCTGGCAACAGGAATGAAGTCGGCGATCATAGCAGCAACTTCCTTAGCTGTACCTACAGGATATTCTGGTATATATGCATTAACCCCTCGCAGGCTAAGGCTATATGACGCATTCAGCATGCCGCAATAAGCATCGCCACGCCCATTCATTAGGTCGTCAGCACTTTCTTCCGCGGCAGCCACAAACATTACAGGTCCATCAAATCTCTGCGCCAACATTGTTGCTGGGCCCTCTGGCCCGAAATTACCCAGGTAAACAACAAGCGCATTACAGCCTGCAGTCTGCAGCTCAGCAAGAGCTTTAGTAACGTGGTTCTCGTTTTCCACCGTGGTTAAGCATTCGTGTACGTACGTTCCACAAGCGACTACCAAAGCGGCACGTCGCTTTTCAGATAGTTGGACCGGGAAGCAGTCACGACTGACCGCCACAATCCCTATCTTTACAGTTGGAATGTTTTTCATTCTTCTACCTTCTCTCTTTGAAGTTGTAGCCTTTAATACTGTAAAACAATATCTGGTCCTTTCAGACCAACGTAAGCGCCACTCTTCGCCTCAGACGAGTCTGGGTGGGCGTACAGCCATTTGTTCGTAGCATACAATGCTCTACCTTCGACAGTCATCTCGTCAGGCTCTTGCATTATGAGATTAGTGCCCTGCGGCAAACCAATAACCGCACGGAATCCACTTTCCCCAGGCGCCGTGCATGGAGCATAGTGTAGCGTAGTTTCGTATAGCATTACGGCAGTTCCAGCTGGCACCCAGAACGCTTGGACTTCCGAAGTGTCAATCTCGCCACCAATAATATCTCTAAGGTCAGCTACCAGTAATACAATTGGTGTCGTCGCGATTATAAACTCACTACCACGATGATATTCCAAACAGCCTAACTGCAAATTATGACCATTGCAGTATCCTAACTGCAGCGGCATGTCGCCGTACAAGCTATCGCGTAACTGACGATAAATAGGCAACTCATGCAATGCTTTACACTCAGGTTCGTAGATTACTCTTTCTGTAGGGCAATCCGTGTTTGCTGCCAGCACCGCTAGCAACTCAGTAAAATCATACTTACCTTCCACTACGAAACCGTATCGAGCGAAATCACCACTGCCAAGACTACGAATCTTTATATTGCTCATTTCAGACTCCTCCTGTCTGTTATGTCTAGGGACTAATGAGTTATAATTCTCCTCTCTCATTGGGTTAGCTAGCAGTCGCTCCCTTGCGACTGGTCGCCACATGGCTCAAAAACTAAAAGAATGTTAAAGAGCCTTAGTCAGTAATTACTTGACCTAACTGAATATGATCATAACATAAAAACCAATAAAATACAATGCTTAGCAACTACTTTAGTGATCAACTTCCACAGTAAAGTATCTCACCTTGCAACTCATCATATTTATGAACGAGTAGAATTTTAACGCCAGCTCATTCGGATTCGCAGCTGCATTCACCTCGAACGCCTTCACATCCACCATCGACTCGAAGGTTAAGATATCGACCCAAGTCGCGCCGTCTTCCGACTGCAGCTGTTGCCACGAGACATAGCCCTTCTGCTTCGATATGTGGCCGTCGCGTAGCTCGCGCGACGCTGCCAAGAAGTCCACCACACTCGCGTCCTTTTTCAACTTAAACTCACAATAGAAAACACCTTTATTCATATTATTCTCCTCTTAACGTCCTATCTAAAATCACACCCAATTCCGACACCACCGAAGACCCACCAACCCCGCGCGTCAACACTACCACCGCAAAGTGTCGCCCATCAATCACCACAATTGCCGCATCATGCCAGCGATCACCCAGCCACCCAACCTTATTATAAACTCGCACATCACTCGAAAACCCAAACGGCAACCCTAGTCGTTGATCGTCAGGCTGGTTCAACATCGAGTCGAGGTACAAAGCCCGATTCTCCGCCGACAGCTCCGAGCCCCGCCAAATCCGCATCAACTCCTGATACACATCATTTGCGCTGACATTCATAATCTCATCTCGTACCTGACCCGTTCTTAGCCATAATGCCTCAGCACACGGGTTATCGCTAATCCGAATAGACACATCCATACACTGCGCCCAACTCCGCCCACCATTCAGCGCCGCGTGCGGATTCTGCCCCTCCTGCACTCGCACAAAACTATCTGTCACCACTTTCAGCTTATATAAGCTAGCCGCGAAGAATACTCGATCCGAGTGCATATTCACCAACGTCTCGCCAGTATCAATATTACGGATTAGGACGCCCACATTCCGATTCCCAGCCCACGCCGAGACCGCCTCTGAAGTCGCCTCAGCAATCTGCGCGTCAACATCCACCTCAGGCTCTTCTGTCTCCTGCCCTAACGCCGACTCCGCCCCACGCGCCACATCATCAATCTCTGTCTCGACATTACGCCAGAAGATAAACCAGCCGAACCCAATCAATATCGCCACTAACAGAATATACCGCACTCTAATAATCATATACCAGATTATAGCACAAGAACCTTAGCGGCTAATAGTCTCCGAAGCAGTCAAGGCTGTTCCTAGCTCGGTGGCTACTGATTAGGCAGGCTAGCGCGAGCCGATCTTAATAGATGAGAAAATAGTGTCGCTACGGTAACAGGCCCCACTCCACCAACCTTCGGCGTCAAAGTCAAATCATCTCGCTCTAACACTGCTGGCTCAAAATCTCCACTCACACCATTCTTATCTGTCGCCGTCCCCGCATCGACTACCGCCGCGCCTTGCTTTAGCATCTCTGACTTCACGAGCCCCGCCACACCAGTCCCGCTCACCACCACGTCAAATTCTGGCAAAGCTTCTGGTAGTCGTTCCGTGTCTTTCTTGCGGAATACTGTCACATCTAGCCCCATCGCCCGCCACATCTCACTCAAAGGCTTGCCGACCAAGCGCCCATAGCCAATTATCGCGATCTTCTTACCTGCGAGCTCAACATTATATCCAGCCAATAGGTAATTTATCGCTTCCGCCGTCGCACTCTTGAAAATATCGCGACCCTCCTCTTGGATTTTCTCATTCAGTCCATCGACATCTTTCTCTGGCGCAATCTCGTTCAACACTTCATAGGCAGACGATTCCAGCAACGGCAACTGCACGATCACTCCGTGAACATTCTTATCCGCGTTCGCTTTTCGAATCTCATTTGCTAACTCAGATGTTTCGACGATCTTATATTCCGCCTCCGCGCCAATGTCCGCCGCATACTGCAACTTCTTATTCACATACAATTCGCTCACCTTGTTAGGGTGGTCTTGTAATATGAGTAGTTTAGGGGTCCGAGTACGCGAAGCAGCTTCTGTGGCAGTCAAGGCTATTCCTGCCTCAGAAGCTGCTTTCGCACGCTTCTCCGCCCACGCGCCTTTTAGTCGTCGAACCTCAGTCGCTTGCTCAGCCTGCATATAGCCAGCCAGCTCCGACCCATCCAGCCATTTCATATCTTCTCAGACTCCTTATCGGGGAATCCCATCTCCACAGGCTCCTGTTTCAGCCTATAGCCAAACCTTTTTTCGACCGCCCAAACAATCCGCTCGCGCGCTCGCGCCAGGTCCGAATACCCTCTCGCCCCATCATTAATCAAAATCAACGCCGCTTTCTCACTCACTCGCACTCCATAGAAAGTCCGGCCCGAAAGCCCAGCATTCTGGATCAACCAGCCCGACGGAATAATATTCTGCCCATCCTCACGCCAAACTTCGATTCCTTTCGCCCTCGCACTCTCTGCTTCTTTATCACTCAAATAAATATTCTTGAAAAACGACCCCGCACTCGGCTCAAATCTGAGGTCTGGCATCTTCGTCTCGCGCACCTGCGCTACACAAAATCGAATACTCTCTGGCGAGTAGCTTGTGATGTTATTTTCCTCAATATACTTCTGTAAGCTCGTATAAAACGGCGGCTTCATCTGACCTTTCTTCAACTTCACCACCACATGAGTGATAAAATACCGCCCCGCATCCGCCCCGTGATTAAAGATACTCTTACGATACGCCATCTTGCAATCATCCTTGCTAAACTCACGTCGGCCACGCGCCCGCATATCATAACACTCAACCCTCTCTAGTATTTGCGAGATCTCCTGACCATAAGCCCCGACATTCTGTACCGGCGCTGCCCCCATCGTCCCAGGAATGCTCGTCAGACCCTCCATTCCAGTATAGCCACGCTCACAAAGTATTCGCACGATATCATCCAGAACTTCGCCACCACCAACCCTCACCGTAATTTCTTTGCTCGTCTGCCTGATTATCTCAAAACCACGGATCTTGCATAGCAAAACCACACCATCAAAGCCCTCGTCACGCCCAATCGTGTTCGCGCCACTACCCAAAGTAAAAGTCGACAAACCCTTCTCGCGCGCAAACTCCATCGCCTCCTCAAGGTCAGCGATATCTTCAATCTCTGCCACATAGCGCGCCTTCCCGCCAATCCGCATGGTAGTTATATCTGAGATGTTTACGTTTTCTTGCACAGCTACAATTCCAAAATAATATTTATCGCATTATACCACATTACGCTCCAGATTAACACCTGCCATAAATATGTGGGTCTCGTAGAGCCTACTCGAAAATAAGCAAGCTTTATGCTAAAATATTAACATATGCAAGCAGATGATAGCCACCCAATGCTCGAGCCGCAACCACAAACCACACCCCCACCCCTGCCACCTCATCAACCAATAATCCCGCCGAGCCCGACACCTACCGTACAAACACCAGTTACATCTGGTCAGATATTGGCATCTGGTCCGCTGGGTACACCATCGCGCAAGTCAAAGCTCCTCCCTATTGGCATTAGTCTTCTAGCTATCACTCTCGTAGGAGCATCAGTATATGCTGGATTCCTCTTTCTGAATAGCGACACCGACGAAACCACTATCGCAGATAGTAACAACCAGGATACAGACCAAGCCAACGGATACAACGATATCAGCAGCTTGTCCACCGAAAACATCAGAAACTATCGATTCTCCTGGGAGATCGAAATTATGGAAAATATCCAAGGAACTAACCTCCGAACCTCCCTCAACATGACAGGGTTCACAGATAAGACCAACCAGACCCAAAGCTTCCGCACCACTGGCAGCATATTCGGCACCGTGCTAGACATTGAGGGATACCGTGACTTCAATAGCGGCCTCATATTTACGAGAGACGCCCCAAGTAATCCATGGCATCGTGAAAGCTCTTTCAATTCATCTTACGAGTTTCCGGTTAATTTGGTCGGCGAGATCGAATCGCTAAAAGCGGGCAACCCCACAAGAGTACGTGACGGCGTCTACACCATGAGAATGACTAGCGAACAAGTACAGTTCCTCATCTTTGCGTCTGGTCTCGCTGCCCTTGACGGTCTGGACGAACATCTATTCTCCGACAACATTCACGCCGTCTTCCATATTAGTGATGGCCATATCACCCGCATCAGATACGACCTCACCAACATCTCGCCTAACCTCAGCAACTTCACCATGACAATTGAGTTTAGTCATGTTAATATGGTGGGCGATATCACCCTGCCACCACTGTTGTGATTGTCGCAATAGTGTGGTATACTAATACTCGTAATCCATTGGATACGCGGCACCATAGCTCAGCTGGTTAGAGCGCAGGACTCATAAGCCTGAGGTCACAAGTTCAATCCTTGTTGGTGCTACCAAAATAATCTTTCCCATAAAGCCCGCAGAGCTACTGCGGGCTTTATGGTATAGTCGTATACGCTCTACTCCCTCACACATCTCACGGCTAAACCTGTACCCATACCCATACTGAGTGCCGGGTCTAGGAAGCTAGGAGCGAACCATAAGGCCATAAAAGTTACAGAAGTGCCAGCTGAAGAAGACCAAAAGCCACCGCCTACGAAGCTCTGGTTGGAGAAACTACCATTAAGGAAGTTGCCACCGTACTGACCTAGCCAGTTGATACGAAGCCCTATATCTGATGACAGATTGCCAGCATTTATAGTGTTGTTGAGGATTGCAAACTCTCCAGTTGTAGACTGGCCTGTAGGAAGCCTCCACCCTGCCGGACAAATATTAACCGCAGGGTCTGCCACCCACCCCGGCTCACAGGCGGTTTGCCCTCCCATAGCAGCGCACCAGTTATAAAGAAGTCCGAATTGACCTGTGCCAGCAGTAGATGTACTAGGCTGTTGTGGATAGGTAGTTGGGTTAGAACCTAAAGGTTCCCAGAAGCAGCCTCGACCAAATGAGGCCGCTGCATTATCTCCTCCACATACCTGCCCTACACCAGTTACACCTGGGATAAGTATGCCTGGGGCACTAGTACCAGCAGTAAGGGTACCAGGTGTTGTACCTATAGGCATTACATCACCAAACCTATTATCTCCTCCACCAGCATAGGCTAGATTGGTCTCCATCCAACACAGATCTCCTCCACCCTGTCTAGTGTTAGGAATTCTTCGTATCCAGTAGGTTCTTCCATCTCTTGCGTCCGCAGCTAGTGTTCTCTCTAGGGGGCAGTTGTCTAAGGTAACCTCCTGCATGACTAGCACAGGCTCCGCCACACACCTAACGGCAAGCCCCATACCTTTGTTCTGAACAGATACTGGCACCACACCATCGAAATCACTATGGAAAAAGCTTACCGAATTGAGCGAGGTACTGACATTAGAAGACCAAAGCCAACTACTATGACCCTGGCCCGAAAGAGTGCCGCCACCCGTCAGCTGACCAGCCCGCATAGCTAACCAATTCTCTCTTAGCCCCTGATCTGTGCTGGTTGAACCACCGTTAATAGCATTGTTAAGTAGCGTAAACTCACCAGTCGTTGCCTGGCCCGTTGGCAACCTCCACCCAGCAGGACAAACACTTATGGACTGGTCTGGCTGAACACT
>WQUV01000002.1 GCA_009781895.1 Candidatus Saccharimonadota bacterium | reverse complement strand
GCGCAACGCTACTTTCTTTGACCTCAACCTCAATGAGACACCTCTCGATATTATTAAATCTACGGTAGTGGAGTAGCTAATGGCAGGCAAGCAGCTCAAGACATTCTATTTCAAGGGTAACTTTGGCGATATCCTTACCCCCTATTTGCTAGAGATGCTCCACCCAGATATCAGGGTCAGCCATGTTGAGCATGGGTCTATCGACCAAGCCGAATTTATCGGCATTGGTTCTATCATGGAGTGGGCGCTCACTATTAAGACTCCAGTTACTATCTGGGGCTCCGGACTGATGTTGCCAGATAGTACGCACATCGCTGCACCCAACCATAACCTCCTTGCGGTTCGCGGTAAGTTGACTGCAGAGCGACTAGGCTTCCAGGGTGCACTTGGCGACCCAGGCCTACTTGTCTCAACGATTATTCCAGCTCGACCCAAGAAATACAAGTACGGCTTCATTCCACATTATGTCGACAAGAAGCTTCCGTCTGCCCAAAAGATTCTCGAGCTGCCTGACGTTAGGTTGATCGACGTCGTCAACTGCAATCAAGAAGATAGTGCCTTTTGTCAGCAGTTTCTGGAGCAGGTCGCTGAGTGCGAGACCATCATTTCCTCGTCTCTCCACGGAGTTGTAGTCGCTGACGCCTTTCGGATTCCGAACGCTCACTTAATGTTAAGTGATGGCGTCTATGGCAATAATTATAAATTCCGCGACTATTATTCTGCTTTCGACCAAGAGCATCAGATGCTCGACCTGCGTAATGTTACGGAAGCCAACCTCGACTCTATAACCGTCAATTTACTAGACTCTGCCATCGCCAACTATAAGGCTAAGCCCAATCTAGAGTCGTTGCAGGACGACCTCATCTTATCCTTGCGAAGCTGGCTAAGTCAGGGATAAGCCGTGATATAATATATCTATATGGGTAGACTAAAGCGTAGACTATACTTCGTGGCAGCACGCTGGTTTTGGCTCTTTGCTATGCGCTCTTTCCGTCGCTGGAATCCGCGCGTAATCATGATTACTGGCTCGGTAGGGAAGACCACCATGCTAAACCTACTCGCCACACAAAATCTCCCAGCCCATTTCTCGCACAATGCTAACTCCGCTTTTGGAGTTGCCTTTGATATCTTGGGGCTAGACTCGATCCGCGGCAGCCGCTTCCGCTGGGTCTATCTCATCTTTGCCTGTATCAAGCGCTCTACAACCTTCACGCGCAGGGAGAAGTTTTATATCGTTGAGGTCGACGCCGAGCGCCCACGCGAAGCTGGTCTCATCGCCAGTCGTCTTAAGCCTGAGGTTGTCCTGACAACCCCTATTGGTCTTTCGCACGCTAGCTTTTTCGATTCTCTAGTCGAGCGAGGGAGGTACAAGCACGCCATAGATGCTATCTACGACGAATTCGTCAATATCAGCAAGTATGCAACCAAGCTCGCTATCTTCTCTGGTCGTGATCACGAAATCATCGACCGCACCAAGTTGGTCCGAGTAGAGAAGGACTTCGTTGAGACTAAAGAAATCAAGAGCTATCATGTCACCTATAGTAGCGCCACTTTCCGCACCACCAAAGGCGAGTTCAAGTTCCCTCAACCCATGCCTGAGGAAGTCAGCCTTCAGTGCCTACTCTGCGAACGCCTGATGGGTTATCTAGAACTTCCCGTCATCTATAATCTTGAGGATTTCGTCGTGCCACCTGGTCGCAATAATTACTTTGAGGGTATCCACGGCACTAAGCTCATCGACAGCTCCTATAATGCCCATCTCATCTCGATGCAAAGTGTGTTAGGTATGGTCAAAAAAATCCGCTGGAATCGCAAGTGGCTTGTCATTTCCGACATCGTTCAGCTTGGCAGAGCAGAGAGGGAGGAGCACGAGAAGCTCGCCGAAGTCATCCTGTCGGTGGGCGCCGAGAACGTCTTGCTGGTCGGTCACCGCACCGCCAAATATACTTATCCCAAGCTCAAAGAGGCAGGACAGAAGACAGAACAATTCGCTGACGTTCGTGAAGCTCTAGCCTATCTCAAGAAGAACTTAACAGGTGCAGAACTAGTGGTCTTCAAGGGTTCACAGTATCTCGAGTGGTTAGTCGAGAAACTCCTCATGAACCCCAAAGACAAAGCCCATCTCGCCCGCCGCGAACCTGCTGCCGTTAAAAGACGTAAAAAGAAAGGCCTCTTATGAGCAAGAAAAAACCCGAACTATACATAGTCCATGGCTGGACAACCACAACCGACAACTGGCAAAAAACCCTCGGCTACCTCCGCGACCGCCACAACATCAAGGTTCACTTCCTGAACGTCCCAGGTCTCACTACAACAGAGGAGAAAGAATACACTATCAAGGATTATGCCAATTGGGCTAGTAAGACTATCCCGCCCGACGCTATCGTGCTTGGTCACTCTAACGGCGGCCGCATCCTGATGAACGCCGTCGTCTCTCGTAAGCTTAAGCCCAAGAAGTTAATCCTATTAAACTCAGCTGGCGTCTATTATCGCAGCTGGAAAGCCCGCGCTTTTATGATCGTCGCTCGTTGGCTCGGCTGGGCTGTGAGTAAGGACAGCGGTATTCGCACCTGTGTCCGTCGCCTCGCTCGCGCCAGCGATTACGCCAAAGCCAACGAGGGTATGAAATGCACCCTCGAGAACATGATCGAAAGCGATCGCGATTTCGATTTCTCAAAAGTTAACGTTCCAACTAACATCATTTGGGGCAGTAGAGACAAGTTCACCCCGCTCAAGCAGGGCCGTAAAATCGCCGCTGGCATACCCAATAATACATTCGAGGTTATCGAAGGCTGGGGCCATAGTCCATATTACACAAACCCTGCTGCTCTTGCCACCAAGATTGCGGAAAAGGTAAAGGCTGCCGAATGAGGTTTTTAGGCTGGGCATATAATTATAATTTCAAGCAGGCTTGGCGCCACTATACCATCCGTGGCCGCACTGCCGATCGTATCGCTCTCACTACCTACCTCGACACAACTTACGGCGGCAAAAGCTATCTTTACTACAATGGTCGCTCGGCGCTCTCCGTCGCCCTTAAAACTTTACTAGGCGCTAAAGTCGTTGGCGCTAAGATCGGCGTCAATGCCTATACCTGTTACTCTGTCATTCAAGCCGTCGAAGATACTGGTGCTAAAGTCGTCTTTCTCGACATCGACAAGCAGACCTTTAACTTTTCGGCAAAAACTCTAGCAGAAACCGCCAAGAAGCACCGCCTCCAAGCCGTCATCATCCAGAATACCCTAGGCTTTACTGCCGACATCAAAACCATCGACAAGGTCTGCAAGCTCGCTAAGATCAAGATCATAGAGGACCTCGCACACTCCGTCGGGCTTGACTATAGTGATGGTCGCAAGGTCGGCACCGTCGGTGACGCCACCTTTTTCTCGTTCGGTCGCGGCAAGCCAGTAGACGTGGAGCATGGCGCCGCGCTGGTACTTCGCAACCAGTTTACCGATGCTAAAATCTACACCCCGACTAAAATGCCGCGCCTCCGCTACCGTCGCAGTGACCGCCTTTATCCGGTTGTTGGCTGGAAAGTCCGCACTTTCTATCGAGTTGGTGGCAAAGTTATCGCCTGGATTGCTCTAAATACTGGTCTTATCGCTAAATCCGCTGAGGGTAAGGTCCAGCCTCATGTCACTATCACCAACTGGCAGGCAAGACTCGTCCTAGAACAGCTGCAAGCGGGGCCTAAGATGAGTCGCACCCCACTCTTAGTCGAAAACCGCAACCAAGTCCTAAAAGCCCTCACTAATAATGGCTACTTCTTTAGCGACATCTGGTGGGATGCCGCTATCGGCCCCCGCCGCCTCTTCAGTAAAGTCACTAATTTCGATCCGACCAAAACCCCAATCGCCTACGAGGTCGGCGAAAAAATGATCAACTTACCGATCGACCTTACCGCTAAAGAGAAGAAAGAGATCATCAAGATTATCAAGGAAGCCGGTGGGGCAGGTGATGGCAAATAAGTTCGAGCATCGTAACTTCCTCCAGGGGGCAGAGTTCGCCAAGTGGCGCAGGCTCTGTGGTGACGAAGTGATTGAGGTAGCAGGCAATCATATGGTCATCAAGGACGCCAAACGTGGCCGTCACGCTGAAATCGCCGGTGCCGTCATCAAAGACGTCAAGTCTTTCGCTCAAGCTATTGATGAGGCCGCGAAATCCGCCAATTGCGTCTTTGTCCGCGTCCGCCCTCAGCTTATCGCAAACGACGAGAACCTCACCACAATGCGCGAAGCTGGCTTCAAGCCCTCACCTCGTCATCTCTATGCCGAGAATACCGTCATCATGGATCTTGGTCATAGCGAAGAAGAGCTCCTCGCCGCCATGCGTAAACAAACCCGCTATGAGATTCGCCACCTCGACCGCCACCCAAATCTCATCGTCGACTGCATTAAGTCTAGTGACAGCGCCTCGGCTCAAGCTTGGGAGGATTTCGCCAAGATGCAAGCCGAAACTGCCGAGCGCCAGGGCTTCATCCCACCTAGCCGCCAAGAACTCCTTCATCTCCGCGAAGCTTTTGGCGACCAGGCCCTCCTTTACCGCGCCAAAGTCGACAATCAAGTCCTCGCTTACGCCATTATTTTACTCGGGCTAGGCGAAGCCGACTACTTCGAAGCCGCGAGCGCAGAGCAAGCCCGCAACATCCCAGTCGCCTACGCCATTCAGTGGCAGATCATCCGCGACCTCAAGGCCCTTGGGCTAAAATACTACAATCTCTTCGGTATCGCACCCGAGGGTGAGCCCAACCACCGCTACGCCAAGCTCACTACCTTCAAACGCGGCTTCGGCGAAGTCGTCCACTATGTACCAGCTCAAGATCTGTCGATTCGTGGCCTCAAATACCAGCTCCTGAAATGGTACTCACTCTATGAGAAAAGGAAGCGCGGATGGTAGAAATCAAGACTATCGAAGACAAAAAGACCTGGGACGACTTCGTCACTAGCCGCCCTGAGGCCAACTTCCTCCAGAGCTGGGACATCATCACCGCCCATCAGGAAATGGGGCGGGGGACTGTCCGACGCGCCATTTACAAGGACAGCAAAATCATCGGCGTCTACAGTGGCTTCGTTGAGCGCGCCAAAAAAGGCACTGGCCTGATGATCGCTGGCGGACCACTTTTTGAAGTAGCGCAACTTCAAAACAGAGGTAAGAACCAAGTTGATCAACTTCAAGCCGTCTTCCAAGACATGAGAAACGAAGCCAAACGCCTCGGCTGTGACTTTGTCCGCTTCCGCCCGCAATGGGAAGACAGCCCAGAAATTCGTAAAGCATTGGCCTCGCTCGGTGCTCAAAAAGCCCCATTCTACCTCTCAGTCGAGCACGCTGGTGTTCTCGATATTTCTGGCACCGAAGAGGAGATCACGGCGACCTTCCGCCAAAAAGCCCGCCGCGCTATCCGTAAAGCCGAGAAAGCCGACCTCGAACTCATAGCCAGCAAGAATCCAGACGAGATTGACCAGTTCCATAAGATCGAACTCGACCATGCCAAGCGCCAAGGCTATATCCCGTTCTCCAAGAAGTTCCTAAAGACCCAATTCGAAGTCCTAGCCAAAAACAACGAAGCCGAACTCTTCATAGCCAAGAAGGACGGCGAAGTTCTGGCCGAGAACTTCATGGTCTTCTACGGCAACGAAGCCTCCTACCTCTACGGCGTCTCGACCAAGAAAGGCATGGAGTATTCCGCCGCCCCACTTCTCCACCTCCTTGCTATTCGTGAAGCCAAGCTCCGAGGTATCACTCGCTATAATTTCTGGGGGATAGTCGACGAAGATGACATAAAGCACCGCTTCTACGGTGTCAGCGTCTTCAAGCGCGGCTTCGGCGTCCAGGAACTTAAATACGTCCCCGCCCACGATCTCGTCATCAACCCGCTCCGCTACTATCTACTCACCAAGCCGATCGAATCCCTCCGTCGCTGGCGTCGCAAAGTGTAACGCGTGATATAATTAAGCCATGGCAGCATTTGATATGGAGAAGAATCTACAGCAACTCGGCGACAACTTCAGTGTCTCCGACGTTCAGGAATACGTCAAAGAAATGTACAAAGCAAATGGCTGGACTTCGACCGATCCGCGCGACCGCATCATCTATCTCGCTGAAGAGGTCGGTGAACTCGCCCACGCCACCCGTAAACATTTGGGCCACAGTATTGACTTATCTAAGGAGGGTAGCGACACAGTAGAGGACGAAGTCGCCGATGTTTTCATCACCCTCTGCGCCTACGCCAACGTCATGGGTATCGACATCAATCAGGCTTTCCTCCAAAAACAAGCCAAAAACTGCAAGCGCTCTTGGGCCAAGAAAGACACCTCCACCCAGAATTGACGTAACCGTCGACGAAGCCGAAGAGCTCGTCTAGCTACCGCAACATATGATATAATAACAGTAATGGCAAAATTCTTAGAGAGCAGGGGGTCAGGTTCGGCTTTTAGCGATATTCTGCATCTTGTGCTAAATATCGGCTTCGCGATTGCGGCGATTGGCCTTGTGGTCTTGAGCGGCATCCCTTGGCCATCTCTTATCCTTGTCGCTGCCAGTAAGTGGCGCACTTTCATCGTCCGTCCCTATTTCCTCTGGCTTAGCATCCGCGCCAACCTCGTCGACATCATCGCTAATGTCTCCTTCGTCCTCCTGGCCTATCTTAATATCACCAATTATATCGTCCTTATCGCCATCGTCACCATTTATGTCCTCTGGATGGGCGTCATAAAGCCCCGCAACGACCTCTTGTTCGCTAAGATACAATCTGGCATCGCCCTTTTCTTGGGTCTCGTAGTTGCCGTCCAGCTCCTCTATAGTCTTCCAAGTATTGTTCTGGTTGTGGTCGCCAGTATCATAGCCTATGTCACCGCTCGCCACTTCCTGATCGCCCTAGACAACGAAGCCGGCAGTATCGAGCTCCCAGCTCTTTGCTTCGCCTTTGTCATCGCCACTCTTGCCTACATCTCTCATTTCTGGCAGGTTGCATACTTCTTCGCTGACGTCATAGTGCCGCAGTTCGCCATCACCGCACTGCTGGCTGCGCTCTTTACCTCACTTTACCTCGAGCACCTTCAGGAAGACAGTAAGATTGAACGAGCCGAAGTCGTCTTGGCGGGCGTTTCTGCAATTATAATTCAGGTGGTCATGTTAGTATCATTTTCGGGCGGAGTTACCCATTAAGGAGGGAATATGGAAGACAACGATAAAAAACCAATCATCAGAAGCGTAAAGCCGGCAGAGGAGGCGACTATCATTCCGCCGCCACCAGTGCCAAAGTTACGATGTGTCGAGTCTAAAAAGCATAGAGACAAGAGCATCATCCTAGGCGCCGTTATCGGCCTAGCTATCTTTGCTGTCGCTTCTTTTGCTATCGTCTCGTACTTCACGCCGGGCACACCAATCCGTGATTGGTTTGCTCGCACTACCACCAGCTTCCAGCGTCGCGATAGTATTCGTGACGGTAACGCCTCTATTTTTAACCACGAATCAATCGAGACCGTCGCGGACAGCGTCATGCAAGTCACCGTCTCTGTCCTTGTTCGGGCTGGCATTGGCAGTTCTTATTCAGGCGCTGGTACTGGCATTGTCGTCTCAAGCGACGGCTATATCTTGACCAATAAGCATGTAGTCGAACACGCTCGTTCGGTCGCTATCGTCCACGATGGCATTTTACATCAAGACGTCACAGTCGTCGGCGTCGACCCTCTCAATGATGTCGCCTTTCTTAAGGTCAACGGCGTCAGCGGCTGGGAAGTTGCCACTCTTGGCGACAGCCGTCAACTTCGTATTGGCCAGCCGGTGATTGCGGTCGGCTACGCGCTCGGTCGCTTCCAGAACTCTGTCACTGCTGGTATCGTTTCTGGCGTGGGGCGTAGCGTTTCAGCTACTACTAGCGACGGTATGTCTGCCGAGAATCTTACCGACATGATCCAGACTGACGCCGCTATCAATTCTGGTAATTCTGGTGGTCCGCTCGCCAATGCTGGCGGTCAGGTTATTGGTATTAATACGGCCGTCTCAACTGGCGCTAACGGTCTCGGTTTTGCTATCCCAATTGGTGCTACTCGCGGCATGCTCCGTAACCTCCTCGCCACAGGTCGGGTTGAGCGCGCCATTGTCGGTGTTCGCTTCACTGATGTTGATGCAAGTATCGTTGCCGAACACGACCTCCCAGTCCGTCGTGGCGCTTTCCTTAATGGTGAGAATAGTGTCGTCCCAGGTGGTCCAGCTGACCGTGCTGGTGTCCGCCCAGGCGACGTCATCACTCACGTCGGTGGCTTCGAAGTCGGCGTTCATGGTAATCTCGCTACTCTCCTCGGTGAATACACTATCGGCGACCGTGTCGAGCTCGTCGTCCGTCGTGGTAGCGAGACCCTCACTAAGCACATAACACTTATCAGGTATTAACCTATGCTGAAGTTCGCAGAGCTCGACCCTAAGGAGTTCGAGGCCTTTGCCTACTCAGCGCACGGCCACAATTTCCTTCAGAGCTCTGACTTCGCCGCTGTCCGCGCCGAGCGTGGCGCCGCGCCCAAGTTTTACGCTGTCAAAAAAGGCGATAAGATCATTCTCGCTGGTCTCTGCGGGCTTTATGGCAACAGTATCGACTGCCTTTACGGCCCAGTGGGGGAGGTAACCCCAGAGGTCATCAGAGCTTGGACCGATGGGCTTCGCGCCGAAGCGACCAGGCTAAACAAAATCTTCATTTCCCTCGACCCCTTCTTCCCAAGTAGCGCTACTTCAGACTGGCAGTCCGCTGGCTGGCAGAAACTTCGTCGCGGCAAAGAGGGCAGAATTGCCGCCATTGCCGCCCGCCCGCTCCCCGCAAGCTACGATGAGTTCTTAAGCTCCCTCGATCGCAAGATGCGTTATGAGGTTCGTCGCTCAGCCAAAAATGGTCTTGTCCTCCGCGATCTCGCCTATGATGAGCTCAGTATTCTAGAGGAAATCCTCCAGGCTTCTGCTGACCGTCAGCACTTCAGCGCCGCCGACCTCAAATATCTCCAAGCTTTCTATCGTGCTTTCGAGCATAGTAGAGGCTATAACGTCCGGTTCGTTGTTGTAGAAGCTCCTGTCGCCAGTTCGGGAGCAGTCAAGGCTGCCCCTACTGACGATCTGGCAGTAGGAGCTTCGCCTGCCATCACCGGCGGCATATTTGTTTTTTCGAAGCTCGAAACCGTCCACTTCCTCGGCGGTAATACCGAGCGCTCTCTCGAACTCGGCGGCATGTACTTCCTGCTTGACGCTATGATCCGCGACACCATTCATCAGAAGATTCCACGCTTTAACTTCTTCGGCGTGGCAGGCAAGGACGATCCGAAGATCACCTTCAAACGTAAGTGGGGCGGGGAAGTCGAAGAATGCATGGGTGTTTGGGTACTACCAGTCAATAAGCCCAAGTTCTTCGCCTGGAAACTCAAGCAACTTCTTTAGTCGTCAGTCTTCTCATTGGTCAATTAGCTTGCTGAAGTCTGTTAGTTCTTCTTCTTTAGTTCGACCTTTAGCCACTTAATCACAAAGTAGAGCACCGTCACAATTACCGCAAAGTTTATAAAGTCATTCAAAAACGCCCCATAGCGTAATTGCACAATCTCGCCTGACCGCGCCGTCATGTCGATCGCTAGGCCTCTTAATCCATCAGTCGAGCCGAGCAGCAGGCCAACTGGCGGCATAATCACGTTATTGATAAACGAATTCACTACCGCAGCTGTCGCCGTGCCAAGGACGATACCGACCGCCAGACCCACCACACCTTGCTCGCTTAAGAACTGAACTAGACCAGCCCGACGAGCTTTGCCGCACACTTTATCAATTTCTTCTTTTACACCCATATTCTTTAATTATAGCATAGCGCGCAAAAACTTTCTGCCAAGTTTGTTTCTTAGCATAAGTGTGATACAATACAAGCAATAGGTATAAGCTTACTATGCAAAACACACAATCACCCCAACCACCCAAGCCACCAGCGGCAAGACCACAAGCCCCCCCCAAGCCACCTGCACCTGTTAATCCCGTAATTCAGAACAATCAAGCTGGCACCACTGTCACCGTCAAAGAGATTATCGAAGCCGTTAATAATTCTCAGAACATCCTCGTCGCCCTCTCTAAGAACCCCAGCATCGAGGAATTGACCGATGTCATGGCACTTACTATGGCGCTTGATGCCGCAGGCAAGAACGCCACCGCAATCTTCAGCGGCACCCTCCCAGAGAGTATCGAGTTTCTGAGTCCAGAGAAGGTCTTCGAGACCGACACCAACAGCCTCCAGGACTTCATCATCTCCCTCAATAAAGAAAAGGCCGACCATCTCCGCTACAAAGTAGAAGGTGACTTCGTCAAGATCTACATCACTCCTTATCGCACCATGCTGACCGAGCAAGACCTGCAGTTTACCCGTGGCGACTTCAATGTTGACCTAGTCATCGCCCTTGACGTCAAGAACCCAGACGATTTTGACGAAGCCCTCACTCAGCACGCCAAGATCATGCATAGCGCACGCGTCGCAAGCGTGGTCTTGAAATCTGACATTCAGCAGGCCAGGAAGTTTGGTGATATCATCTGGCAGGCCGAAGTTGGCACCTTGACTGAGGCTGTTACCGAAATCGCCGAACAGCTCAACGATCGACGCGAAATCAGCCAGGATGTCGCTACTGCCTTGCTGGCCGGACTTGTCTCCGTCTCTGATCGATTCATGAACGACAAAACTTCACCTGCGATGATGAGCCTCGCCGCTCGTCTCATGTCGGTCGGCGCTGATCAGCGCGCTGTCATGGAGAATCTTGGCGATGACGATAACGACCCAACTACCCCAGTTATCACTCAGGCTCAAATCCATCCTGCAACGAAAGAAGCGCTTGATGTCGCCATCCCTATCCCGCAAATGCCTCCTATGCCTCCTGTACTGCCACCGCCACCCGCGATCCCAGTCATCGCTCCTGAGACAGCCAATATCGTCCCCACTGTCGATATGAACGCTCTTAACGCTGCTTTAGCTGGGGCACAGTTACCTCCTGTCTCGGGCGACCCCCATTATGATGCTGTTGGCGGCACCCCAGATGGTGATCCGAACACCCTCCCACCTCCTAGCGAGCTCGCTATACCGAAGGACGACATCTTTGTTCCGAATGCTAGCATCATCGAAGAACACACCAATCCTGTCGGCTATGTCGACCAGCTTACTGGCGTCGCTACCGAGTCAACTGTTATCCCGCCGCCCGTACCAGTCACTCCAACTCTTCAGCCACTTGCCACTGGCGCCAATAATCCAGTCGCCGCACCTGTCGCTGCCGCACCTACCTCGGTTCTACCCGCCGCGTCAGACGCTCCACCTCCACCCTCAACCATCAATGGTGTACCAACTGTCGCTGAATTACAGAGCTTGATCAAAAACCGCCTCCCGCTCCCGCCAGAGTTCGACCCAGCCTCACCAATGGCTTCACCGTCATCTCAGTCTGGTCCGATCCTTGGCTTCGGTCAGCCAACCGCTCAATCCATTAAGCCTGAGATCGATGCCATCGTCCCGCCAGGAGTCGCTGGTATTAAGCCTATTATGCACGTCCCACCTGCGGGAACTCTCAGTGCCGCGTCAGCTGGTCAGTTGCAGTCTGGCACTAAGGTTGCTCCACCAGTCTCAACCTCCGGTGCAGTGACCGCGCCTTCCGTCGCTCCACCACCTCCAGCTAACGCTTTCAAGATCCCAGCTTTCTAGAGCTTCATTGAAATGAAGTTTGTGAGTATGATTTTACGTGTGTGATATAATATACTATATGAAATACCAAGCAAGCTTCTTCCTCCAGACTCCGCTTTGGCGGTTTTTCTCTACACATTAAAAAGATGCGCTAAGTATATTGATTAAAAATTTAACAACTATCTGCGAGACTAGGTTCATTCCAGTAGAGCAGATTAACTATAGGAAAGGTAGAAGACTTAGGTCTTCTGAATATATATGAAACGATCAGAGTTTTGGATTAAGACCAGTAAGAGCGAGCAAAGCGAAGCAGAGGAGCCAAGTAAGAACGCTCGTCTATTAACTAAGGCGGGCTACGTCGACCGTCAAATGGCAGGTGTCTATGCTTATCTGCCAATTGGCTTCCGTGTCCTAGAGAAGATCAAGCAGGTCGTCCGCGAGGAGATGAATGCTGTCGGCGGTGGCGAGCTAGTGATGTCTAGTCTCCAGCCTCGCGACCTCTGGGAGTCGACGGGTCGCTGGGATAACGAAGCTGTCGATGTCTGGTTTAAGTCAAAGCTCAAAGACGACACTGAAGTTGGTCTCGCCTGGAGCCATGAGGAGCCAATCCTCGAGACTATCGGCCGTCAAGCGACGAGCTATCGCGACCTACCGATCTCAGTCTATCAGTTTCAGACCAAGCTTCGCAACGAACTCCGCGCCAAATCTGGCGTCATGCGCGGCCGCGAATTCATCATGAAGGATATGTACTCAATGCATGCTAGCATCGAGGATCTAAACGCCTATTACGAACGCGTCAAGCAAGCCTATGTTAAGATCTACGACCGCCTCGGTCTGGGTGATGATACTTTTGTCACTTTCGCGAGTGGTGGCGCCTTTACTCGCTTTAGTCACGAGTTTCAGACCCTTTGTGATGCGGGTGAGGACTGGCTCTATCTCGACCGCGAGAAGAGCATCGCCGTAAACGAAGAAGTCCTCGAGGAAGCAGCTCAAGAACTAGGCCTCGACAAATCGAAGCTCGAAAAGGTTAGAAGCGCCGAAGTTGGCAACATCTTTAATTTCGGCGCGGACAAGGCCGACGAGATGAAAGTCGAATTTACCAAAGAAGACGGCACAAAGCAGCCGATCTTCCTTGGTTCTTACGGCGTCGGAATTACTCGTGTCATGGGTGTTCTCGCTGAGAAGCTTAGTGATAATCACGGTCTTGTCTGGCCAGAATCCGTCGCCCCATTCCAGGTCTATCTTGTTGGTATAGGAGAGCAGGGAGAGAAAGCCGCTGCCGAACTCTACACAGATTTTATACAAGCTAGCATCGAAGTCCTCTGGGATGATCGCGACGGCAAGCACGCCCGAGTGGGCGAGAAGCTAGCTGATGCTGATCTCCTCGGCATCACTTACCGTATTGTCGTTAGTGACAAGACCCTCGAGCAAGGCAAGGTTGAGCTAAAGCCAAGACTAGGCGAACCGAAGCTGGTTACATCTAGTGAGGCGCTCGCCGAACTTTCCTGATCTCGCGAACTTTTAGCCTCACCTCTGTAAGGCTAGGGTGTCTATAAGCTTAAGTACTTGACTTGATTTCTCCACTTGGTATAATTTAGTAGACCTCTTTTTCGAGGCCGGCCTTACATTATTAGCTAACATAAGATAAGGGGGATTGTGAAGAAACTAGAAATCACAGCTGAAAAACGAGACGAACTAAAAGTCGAGCTTGGAGAACTCATCGCTAAGCGCCCGCAAATCGCTGAGGACCTGGCCTATGCTCGTAGCTTCGGCGACCTCTCAGAGAACGCCGAATACGACGCTGCCCGTGAAGCACAAAAAGTCCTCGAGAGCCGCGTTCTCGAGATTGAGGGTATTCTCGAACATGCTACTATCATCAAGATCAAGAAGGGCGGTAAAGTCGCTCTCGGCTCCAAGGTAACCGTTAAGACTGGCAAGAAAGTCACTGAATACATGATTGTTAATCCAGTTGAAGCTGATCCGCTACACAATAAGCTTAGCGCTGAGAGCCCGCTGGGTGTTGTTCTTATGGGTTGTAAAGTTGGTGATGAGGTCGAGTTCAGCGCGCCAAAGGGTACGGTTAAGTACTCTATCACCGAAGTCGCGTAAGATCTGTATACATAAATTATGAAGT
Source organism: Candidatus Saccharimonadota bacterium (assembly GCA_009781895.1). GTDB lineage: Bacteria > Patescibacteriota > Saccharimonadia > Saccharimonadales > Saccharimonadaceae > WQUV01. Next base: position 91,529 of record WQUV01000002.1, on the reverse strand, counting down.
TCCCTTGAAATCTCAAGGGAACTTTGCTAGTCTATAGTTATGGACGGAGGATTTGATTTATTTAACTGGGCAAACAGGGCAGAGGAATGGATGAAGAGCGCCACCCTCGAGCTTTTCTTTTTTAACAAGAATTATACACCATACAAGGTACGACTGGCGAACGAGCTCGAAGTCGGCGTCAAGCGACTCTTCCTAGAGGATCTCGTCGCTTTCGTCAATAAGGGTGTCGATAACAATCTCTCTGTACAGCGCCTAGACAAGAACACCAACGACAAGGCTGTTCTCGTCATGGATATTGATGAGGTCGACCGTGCCGCAACTCTCCTAAATCTCCTAGAGAAAGAATATTCCGACATTATCTACTTCTCTGGCGAAGAGCATGATTTTCGTCGTGTCAAAGGTATTGTCGCTAAGTTTAACTATGGCGACGGTGGGCACAATAAGAACTGCTATGTCATCAAGGCTCTCTCTGGCACGCAGGCCCTCTCTGAGAAGGGTTCCTGGGAGCTCCGCGGCGAGAAACTTGAACCATTTTCCGCCTCGGTCGGTATCCGCATCCCTGATGGCAATGAAGTATTAGTCGTTGATGATGGCAAAAATGGCTGGCAGCTGGTCGCCATCAATAGGAGTAAGTTTGAGCGACTATTCCAGTTTGATGTCGGTGTCCACGCTCTTGCACCTGTCAAGGCCGATGAGCTTGCAGCGGCCTATAATCTGTCTCTTGCCGAAGGCCTCGATCTCACCGAAATGCTCAAAGAGAAGAAGGGCTTAGTCAAGAAGCTCGACAACGCCGAGCCAGGCGCTGTCTCTCAGGAGAAGATCATGGACTTCGCTGATGAGATGCAGCTTCCACTCATGCTCTCCGAAGACGGCAAGATCATTATTGCCGACGAATCTGACCTCTCGATGCTTGTTAATCTCGTAGACGAGAACTACTACATCTCCGCCACTACCGGCAAGCGCTATGAAGTCAAAGGTAAGAAGCTCCTTGACGACAGGGCCGACGACGCCGTAGAGCAATAAGACCCAGCAATCCCCTGACTTGCGATAGAGCAGGGGGTTGCTCACATTACCTCTATCGTTCGGTTTTTATAAAACATTTTCACAGTATTATCAAGCCCAAGTAGCGCTACTCCGTTCGGTTTCTTGTTCGTATATTACAGCATTATATATACAAAAAACCAAGAGTGGAAAACTCGCACCTGAAGCCAGACTAACAGGGGAGAATAGACTTATCCACAGCCTGGGCTACCTACTTACACCTCTTGTATTTTGAGGTACTTGTGGAAAAGTATTTGCATAAATTAAAAAGTATTAAAAAGTACTTGCATTCCTAAAGTAAGCATTGTAGACTAAGAGCATACAGACCAAAACAAACACAAGCACATTAACAGAACACTTAGTCTAGACATCTGGTAGCAAAAGCGACGAGGGAAAGAAAAACAAGACCACGCACCTCGATTAAACTCTAGCGTAAGCACCTTACCTTACAACTTTTCAAGTTGTAACCTCCCAAACCCTTTAACGTCGTTTATATAAGTCTCTCAGCTTTACGCAAGGTTGACCAAGGTCGATCAAGCATAACGAAACGACGCTATCAAAACAAAAATAAAACAAAAACGCTTGGTTATCAGATGCCTAGACTATGTGATACAATAAAAAAATGGAACAACCAAGACATAAACCAGTCATGCTGGGCGAAGTACTTGATGTGTTGCAGCCGAAGCCTGGCGAGAGCCTACTAGACTTGACAGCTGGATTTGGCGGACACTCTAGAGAGATTTTGGAGCAGACAGGTATGTTCAAGGAGTCCGTATTAGTGGATCGTGACCAAATGGCCATCGCAACATTAGGCGATTTAAAGGCCAAAGGTGCTACGCTTTTACACATGGATTTTTTGACAGCCGTGTCAGCGCTTTTTGTGGAGAAAAGACGATTTGATATGATTCTGGCGGACCTTGGGGTTTCATCACCACAGTTAGACGAGGGTGAGCGCGGATTTTCGTTTATGTATGAAGGCGAGCTGGACATGCGAATGGACAGAACGCAGGATTTGACTGCCAAAAACGTAGTCAATACATACAGCGAACGAAATCTAGTTGAACTCTTTGTTAAATACGGTGAAGTTAAGAATGGCCTTGCGGCAAAAATCGCGAGGGAGATTACTCATGCCCGACCTTTTAATACCACGAAAGAACTTGCCGATTTGATCAAGGCGAAATCGCCACACTCGCGTCATCATCCTGCGACACAGTATTTTCAGGCCATACGCATTGAAGTTAACGATGAGCTAGGGCTGCTGGAGCGGACTTTGCCGATGCTACCGGATTTACTAAAACCCGGGGGGCGTCTTAGCATCATTACCTTCCATAGCCTTGAGGATCGTATCGTCAAGCAATGGCTCGCTGATGAAGCAGGTAGGGGTCTAGAGAGCCGCCTAAACGTCAGCAAAAAGCTCTACACGAGTGGTGTTCAAGAACTAGAGAATAACCCGCGAGCGCGATCTGCAAAGATGCGCTTCGCCGCGCGAGTGTAGTGCAGCTGCATTTACACACGTAAAACAAACAACAAAAATAAAAGGAGGCACTTATGCCACGACAAATCTTTGTCAAATTTGCATCAGAGACCGCTACAATTTCGGTACGCCGCGAACAGCGAGGCTAGCCGACTTTTGTTTATGACTGCCAGCAATGGCAACGTCCAATAGGACACCAGCGCGTGTTGCTTTCGCGCCGGGGTCCTTTGGACACCTCGGGTCATGAGCAAAGCGGAATTTCATCAAGCAACAAAACACAAACAAACATCAAAACAAATTATAGGAAGTCGCCTAAAGGCGTCAACATCAATGCGAACGTTTAAGAATAATTTTTATCGCGAAAGCGACAGCAGGGACTTTGCCCGCACCAACTTCTCACGTGCTTATGGCGTCGGCAAAAACGGTGTCCGTGGCGGCGGAGCAGCTATAGTAGAGCCACAAAATAACATGATCTTTCTCTCCGTGATTGCGGTTGGAGCTGTCCTTATACTGGGTGTCTTCAGTCTCGTTCTAGGCGCTCAGGTTTCCAAGTTCGACTACGAAATCTCCGAGCAAGAGCAGGTCATCAACGAACTCACGCAACGACGAGCCGAGCTCGTCCTCGAAAATGCTCGCAGCACTTCGCTCAGTACGATTAATTCTTCCGACCTAGCCAATCATATGTCCTCTCGCTAAAATCAAAATCTAGAACCAGATCACTTTCCCGCACTTAGGTGCGGGGCTTTTGGTTTTATGATATCATATAGACATGAATCTATTTGATAAGAAGTCGCTAATCGATGGCAACAGCACTCATATCGCAACCGTCCGTCCAGACGGCTCACCAAACTTGGCTGTCGTAGCTGACATCAAAGTCTTAGGTGAAGACAGGTTGCTAGTCTCGCACAACGAAATGGCCAATACGGTCAATAACATCAAGCATAACCCTCGAGTCGTACTAACCTCCTTCGACAAGAATTGGGGGGGGGCTAAGATTATCAGGTTCTGCTGAATACTTCGCGGACGGTAAGTATTTCGATATGGTCACCAAATTATATAGAACCGACACTTGCACCCCTAAAGGTGCTATCGTTATCGCTGTCGACCACACTGAAGAACTCTCCTAGTTGTATCGAGCAGTCACCTTGCAGGCCAGATACAACTAAGGGGAATAGGCGGAGAAACCGTAGGTGTCTCCGATGGGCTTATGTTATACTATACTTATGGATAAGTCCATTGAGCGACGAGTCAAATTTCTAGCCATCGCCACTGGTATCGCCCTCATCGCGATTGCTGGGCGGCTTTTCGGTATGCAAGTCATTAATCACGAGCAGTTCGTGATCGCCGCCGAGCAAAACCAGACCCGTCAATGGACCTTGCACGCCGCTCGCGGCACTATCTATTGGCGCGATGGCAACGTTAACGTTCCGGCCGTCCTTAACGAGCAGGTTTATCTCGTCTTCGTCGACTTTGCCATGGTCGAGAATCGCGCCGAGACGCGAGCTGTCATCGAGCGTACCATTCAGGCTGGCGCCCGCTTTGACGAAGCCATGGACGCTCGTCGCAGCCGTTATGTCATTCTGGCTCGCAATGTCCCGCGCGCCATAGCAGAGGAGATCCGCTCTGGTGGCGTCACAGGCATTGGCTTCGAGGAGGGCACTCGTCGTGTCTATCCTGAGGGCACGCTCGGTTCGCGCATTCTCGGCTTTGTCAATCATGAGGGTGTCGGACTCTATGGTGTCGAGGGCGCCTTTAATAATCAGCTCACCGGCACCGACGGCACTCGCCGCGCTATCACCGATCTTCGCAACGTTCCGCTTACTGTCGCTACTGATCAGATCCTTATCCCTCCTGAAGACGGTCAGCCAGTTCGTCTCACCATCGACCGAAACATTCAGGTAATGGCTGAGGGCGCCGCTCGGCGCTGGGCAGCCTACCATAGCGCCGAATTCGTCGACATCATTGTTAAACGCGCCTCAAACGGCGAAGTGCTGGCTATGGCTAGCCGCGACGGTTTCGACCCTGCCAATTTTCAGCGTTACGATACTAGCCGCTTCACTAACCCTGTCCTCATTGACGCTTACGAGCCAGCTAGTGTCATGAAGACTCCTACTTTCGCTGCCGCTCTCAGTCTTGGTGTCTTACGCCCAACTGATACATTCATTAATCATCGTCAGCAAACCATCGATGGCATGCTGGTCCGTAATGCTGACGACCGCCATTCTGGCGCCGTTCAGACCTTTCAGGAAGCCATGGATTGGTCGTTTAACACTGGCTCGGTCGAAATGCTTCGTCGTATGGGTGGCGGCGAACTCAATCAAACTGGACGTCAGCATCTCTATGACATGTTTAGCCGTCTTGGCTTTGGTCGCCGCACGGGTATCGAATTGCCAGAATCCGCTGGTTTCGTTAGTCGCCCCGAGTCGGCCGCCCGCTTCGCCATCAATCACTGCTTTGCCAATATGACTTTTGGACAGTGCACTTCAATGTCGATGCTTCAGATTGCCAACGCATATTCCGCCATGGTTAATGGCGGCACGCTCTTCCGCCCAACTATTATCCAGGGACAAGGCGGAGAAGTCCTTGACCAGAACATCGTCACCGACACAATCAGTCGCGAGCTCCGTGAGTCCCTCCACACCTCATTCAATCTCTTCCAGGCCGCTCGCCGCCCACCGTTCACCGAGATGTATTGCGGTGGTAAGACTGGTACTGCCCAAGTCGTCAATCCTGCTGGTGGCTATTTCGACGACCGTCTCACTGGGTCGTTCTTCGGCTTCTGCGTAGAGGAGGAGGGGATGATGCCAGACCTTATCGTCGGAGTCCGCTATGGCGGCCCTGGCCTCCTTGGCTCTGGTTCAGGCGCCAAGATGATCTGGCGCGACCTCCTTGCTGAGCTTATGCCTTACTGGAGAGGTGTGGTATATTAGTAGTATGGAAAATGCCATTATTCGTGTCCTGGTTTTCACTGTCGGTGGCTGGATGCTTGCTACTTGCCTAACTCCTTTCTATACCACTCTCGCCTATAAGTACAAGTGGTGGAAGCGCGAACGCAAAGTCGACCTTTTGGGCCGCGAAATGCCCGTCATTGCTTCGATTAAAGCCAAGAAACAAATCGAGCGCCGCTTCCCAACCATGGCTGGCGTCATTGGTGTGGCCGCAGTCGCCATTCTCACTCTGCTCTTCAACTGGACGCGCTCCCAGACCTATCTCGCCACCCTCGGCCTTCTCATGGGTGGTACGCTTGGCATGCTCGATGACATCATTAACATCTGGAGCGCAGGGCGGGGGACTGCTGGCCTCGACGCTCGCGCTAAGCTCTTTTTCACTATAGCTATCGGCGTATTCCTCGGCTGGTGGTTCTATAGCCGTATGGGTTGGAGTTCAGTCTTCGTTCCTTTCCTTGGGGACTTCAATATCGGTCTGTTCATAATTCCGCTCTTCGCTTTTGCCGTAACCTCCATCGCTAATTCTGTTAACATTACCGATGGCCGTGACGGTCTCTCAGGTGGTCTTCTCGCCATCGCCTTTGCTTCGTTTGGTATCATCGCTCTAATTGGCGGTCGCTTTGGTATAGCTGTCTTCTGCGGCACTATGGTCGGTGTCTTGCTTTCTTATCTCTGGTTTAATGTCACACCTGCTCGTTTCATGATGGGCGATGTCGGCAGCTTCGCTTATGGTACGGCCCTTGCTGTGGTCGCCATGATGACTGATGCCTTCTTGCTCGTACCCTTCGTTGGTTTCATTTTTGTCCTTGAGTCTGGTTCAGTCATCTTGCAGAACGCCAGCAAGCTCATTCGTAAGAAAAAACTCTTCCTTGCTTCGCCCCTCCACTGGCACCTGGAAGCTTCTGGTTGGCCCGAGGCCAAGATCGTCATGCGTATGTGGGTGCTAGCAGCGGTTATGGCAACATTCGGGATCTTACTCTATGTCGCGGGGCGCTAAACTCCTCAACCTCTCACCAGCCAAGACTAAGCGGTCTGAACCAGTTCGTCGCGCCCATCGCCCAGACTACTGGTTGCTGGCTGTCATGCTCGGGCTAATGACTTTCGGAATCGTCATGTCCGTTACAGTCGGTGTTCGCCGCGCTGCCTATCTCAATAACGCTGGCTGGGCTGGCTTTGACGATGGCTTCTTTTTCTTCTGGGATCAGATCCGTGCTGTTGTCATGGGGCTTATTGGATTTTTTGTCGCCCTCAAGCTACCAGTCAAAAGCTTCTGGCTCAAGTTCGCTTTCTACCTTTTGATCGGCGCCCTCGCCCTTAATGTTGTACTTTCTATCGCTGCTCTCAGTAGCGGCGGTGTCAGCGGCCCGCTCGTTCACTGTAGCCGTGGCGCCTGTCGTTGGATGCGAATCGGTGGTATGACTATTCAGCCCGCCGAGCTCCTCAAGCTGGCCCTTACGGTCTTTCTCGCTATGTTTTTCGCTAAGCGCAACGAAACCGAAGGCGTCAATAATCTGAAGACTGCCATTTGGGTCTCTGCTATATCTGGCTTCTCGCTTATCCTCGTCGTCATTGCTCAGAACGACCTCGGCTCTGGTCTTACTATTGCCAGTATCACTCTCGTCATGTGGCTACTTGCTGGCCTCAAGATTCGCTATGTTGCCATTCTCGCTGCCCTTGGAGTCGCTCTCGTCGTCTTTATGTCGGTCGTCACACCTTTCCGCATGCGACGCGTTAATACTTATCTCGACACCGTCAGAAGCCCCGTCGCCATTTTAGAGAACCACTCTGACGACGCCTGGCAGCTTCGCCAGGCTATGATCGCCATCGGCTCTGGTGGTGTGCTTGGTGTCGGGGCAGGCAATGCCGTCCAGGCCACTAGCTACCTGCCCGAGCCTCTCTCAGACGCAGTTTTTGCCGCCATCGGCGAGGTCTTCGGCATGATCGGCAGTCTCATCGTACTTATATTATATGGACTACTGGCCTGGCGGTTCTTCTATATTCATAATCGCCTCGACAGTGACTTTGATCGTTTGGTCGTCATAGGTGCCTTTGCTTGGATCGTCGGACAGGCCCTTATTAACATCATGGCCCTCACCGCCCTCATTCCGCTGACTGGTGTCAATCTGCCATTTATCAGCTCTGGCGGCACTAGTATGCTCGCTTCGGCCGCTATGCTTGGGTTAGTCTTTCAGATGTCGAAATACACCAGGAGGGAAGAGTGAAAATCCTCCTTGTTGGTGGTGGCTCTGGCGGACATCTTACTCCACTCTTTGCTGTACGTGACGCCATTCTTAAGAAATCTCCGAACGCCAAGCTCGAGATTTGGACCGACAAAAAAATGCTCCCCGCGGCCAAAGCTCGCATCCAGACCTCTGGTAATCATAAGACGCGTATTCGCAAGGCTACTAGCGGCAAATATCGCCGCTACGTGCTAGTCAAAACTCCATTCCGCGACCGTATCCGTAATTTCTTCGATATCTTCCGTTTCATTTTTGGCATTATCCAGAGCTTTTGCCGGTTACTCATTCGTAAGCCTGATATCATCTTCCTTAAAGGTGGCTTCGTCAGCGTCCCAGCTGGGCTTGCCGCGCGCGCTCTCCGTATCCCATATATCATCCATGAATCTGACGCTGACCTCGGTCTCGCTAACCGTCTGCTCGCCAAGTCTGCCAAGTTTGTAGCCCTTGGACTACCACCAGCCAGCGACAATCCACCCAAGAACGTAATCTACACTGGTGTACCCATCGATACTGCCTGGCTCCAGAGTCGCCGCATTCAGAAGACTGGCACCCCCAGCCCCGCTAAACCCGGTGTTCCTAGCCTCGTCATCCTAGGGGGTGGTCTGGGTGCTCATCGCCTCAACCTCGAAGCTATCAAGCTGGCTAAGCATTTCGGACGAAAAGTCGCCATTACCGCCTTTATCGGTCAGTCTGAGAGCGGAGAGACCGAGCAGGAGCTTAACGACCTAGGTGTCACCACTTATCGCTTTATGACCGATGCTTACGACCTTTCTAAGATCGTCTCATCTGCCGACGTCGTCGTCTCACGCTCTGGTGCCACCGCCATTGCCGAGCTCGCCGCAGCTTCCCGCGCTGTCATTTTTATCGCTAAGTCCACCTTGCCAGGCGGACACCAGCAGAAGAACATCGATATTCTAGTCAAGAACAAGGCCGCCATCAGCCATGACGGCGACCTCCTCCACGAGAATAAGCTACCTCTTGTGGTCGAGGCTCTCTTAAATGACCCTAAGACCCGTCGCACTCTCGGCGCAAATCTTCATAAGCTTGGTCGCTATGATGCCGCCGACCAGCTCGCTGACCTCTTGCTGGGCAGAGGTGGTAAATGAAGAATTATTCTACCTATAAGTCAACCTCTAGGCCAGAGGTAGCACCTAGATCCAGTAGGGGAGCTAAACACCCTAATCTCACCCTCTATGCTATGGTCGCTATTGTTACCTCTTGGGTTGTAGTAGTCGGTGGGCTTGCGTTATTGCAGGCTATCAGAGCAGGGGAGGAGGTGGCAGAAGTAGCACCTCCACCAGAGGAGACTTCTATCGCCATCAACTTTCATGATGAAAACAATCTCGGACCCGAGGACAACAGGGAAGTCATCGCTCTTGCTGCTGAGGTAGTTCAGCTAGTAGGGGAGAGGGGATTTCGGGTAGAGGAGGTGATAGTCCCCCGAGGTTTCTTGCGCGAATTCAATCTCGTCATGAGTAGGCAGGTAGAGGGCGGAGAAGGCGAGATTATCACCCAGTTCATTCGCCTACGCTGTTCTACTGAGCGTCTTGCTACTGCCACTGCTGCCGATGCCATCTATGTCTTTGACCGCTGGCTCGATGGCGAGATCGAAGCTGCTATATATATCGATATCCGTATCTCAAGAAGGGCATTCTACCAGTAGTCTGTTACCCTCACTGTTCGGGTGTGACTACCCTCCAGAGCGTTCGGTTTTTGTTCGGTTAATCTTGAGACGATTTTAGCCAGCATTCAGTACGACAGCGTGCTCTACTCGCAGCAAAGCCTATAAAAGGTAGGGTAGAGTAGAACAAAAATCCAAAAGCAAAGCTAGGCAAAAAACAACCAGCGAAACCACTAAAAGCTGACCCTCACAGCATAACCACTAGCGTAATGTCGCAAAAGATATATTGTGCGACATTACGCATATCGCCCTATTGTGAGTGCCCATTCGTCCTCCCCACTTGATTTACTAAGGTCTTAGTCTAAGTATCCTTCTTCCGCATACTTCCCATGCTCGCGGATTTAAGAATTGCACCCCAAAGACCTTGGCTAACCTGCTTAGCTGCGACTTCTTAGCCGTTTTAGTGGTATGCCTATATGTCGCGTCTAGGTAGGTGCTACTACTTTTTCTTATGGTCAATCTTTATCATCTCGCCAATATCTTTTAGGCCAGAAGTTTTTTCACCCTTAACCGCATTTGGCGACAATTTCATTTTACGGAATTCTGATTCCGGTGTTCGCACAAATGGCTTCTTTTCGGGCTTGTCAGCACGTTCGGGCTTTGACACATCAGCTGGCTTGAAAGCCATTTTAGTCTTAGTGCTTTTAATCCAGGTTTTCTGCTCGGCTTCAGCACGTTCGGTTTTTGTTCGGTTCTCTTCTCGTAATTCTTCCATATAGGTCTCTGCCCCACCCATGATGCCCGCAATCTCCTGCTCAACCTCTTTACGCGTACGAGCATACTGCCCTCGTGAGTGATCTATGATCTTGTCAAATACTCCGTTTTCTGGTGTTGGCGGGATATTTAGTGTTGTCGCGCTGAATGCCCTCGCCTTCTCTCCCTTGATGATCATATTGATAACGAAGTTGCGGTTATTCATCGCCAAGAGGTCAGAGGAGGTAAATTCTGGTTCAAACTGCCTTGCTAGGAACTCCGCATCTTCTGCAGACACACGGAATGAGATCATAGACCCGACGTTACCAAACACCGCGTCTCGCACCGAGTCGCTCATCTGGGCAATGTACTGGTTCGCGACAGTCAGGTTTAAGCCGTATTTACGCGCCTCTGATAGGATCACAGCAAAGCTGTCGGTCGCAAAGTTTTGGAATTCGTCCACATAGAGGAAGAACGGTCGTCGATCCTCGACTCGGTCAATATCGGCTCGACTCATCGCCGCAAGCTGCACCTTTGTCACTAGAAAGGCGCCAAGGATACCAGCGTTGTCTTCGCCAATCATACCCTTAGATAGGTTAACAACCAAAATCTTACCCTCATCCATAATCTTTCGCATATCAAAGCTGCTTTTCGGCTGACCAATAATATTACGTATAATCGGGTTCGCTGTGAATGCACCCACCTTGTTTAGGATCGGTGCCACACTTTCGTTTACCTGCTTTTCGCTCCACTGGCCAAACTCTTGCTTCCAGAACTGCAAGACGGTCACGTCTTTACAATATTCTAGGGTTTCCTTGCGAAAACTTGCACTTGTTAGCATTCTCGAAACGTCTAATAGCGTAGTCTCTGGCCTATCAAGCAACGCTAGTAGCGTATATCTCAAGATATGCTCGAGTCGCGGCCCCCAGCTTTCGCCGAACATACGCTTAAGTACCCCAATCACCTCAGACGAGATATTTGGCTTGCGCTCTTCGTCTGTTACTTCAAGCGGGTTGAAAGCGATCGGGAAGTCTTTGTCGGCTGGATTGAAGTAGATCACATCTTTCATCCGATGTTCTGGGATAAACTTCAAGTTATTAATCGCGAAGTCACCATGCGGATCAATGATCGCATAGCCTTGATCATAGAAAATATCTGATAGTGCAAATAGCTCGAGAAGACCAGACTTACCCGCTCCTGTCTGACCGATTATGTATATGTGACGATTACGGTCGCGACGCCACATCCCGAACTGATGATTTACGCCACGGAAGTTAGTAAGCCCAAAGGCTGAAATATCACAGTCAATCTCGGGGTTGCCAGTTACTAGCGGTAGTTTCGCTGGCGGTTCAGCCACTCGTGTCGTTGCCCAGACGATATTTGGTGTCTCAACACTGGTATTTGGTAGATGGTAGAGGCTTGCCAGCTCCTTGATATTTAAGACAAAGCCGTCGTCGTCAAATGCTCGCATTCGGTATCCAGTTAGGTTGCCGCTAAAATCAATTCCTGTCGACTTGAAGCCATTCAAGATCGGCGTGTTAAACTGCTTGAAGCTACCTGTTAGCGCCTGTAGATTTAGTCGTGCATTTTCTTTCTCTTCTCCGAGGTAAGCTAGACGAATCTTTAGCGCGTAGCCAAGTCGCCCCATCTTCTCCTCTGCTGCCGAGATCCGTGCCTTGTCGCGATCTGACAGTTCAGTTGCTTTTATCGCTGGCTCGGTAATTGACCCACTCTCTGGCGGTGTCCAGAGTGCCGAAAACACCCCCGCTATCCACTTGAAGTCTAGTAGGAGATTGAAAAACCCTAGTTTTGGCGGATTCTTGACGCTATCGATCCATTCTTTTGACTTCTTATGCCAGTCGTCATTGATTGGCCTCACCAGTATTTGGATCCACAGCTCTTCACCAGTGTTCTCTAGCTTCGCTAGCGTACCCGTGATACCTGCTAGCGGGTCCACATCAAAGGTGTCAAAAGTCTTGATTGGTAGAGCCTGGTTCTCTGTTAGCACTAGGTCGGTAGTCGCAACGATAGAGTGGTCTCTCTGGTGAGACAGGTAGTCCTCATCCACTGCCTTGATCTGGACAGTCGGATACTGCGAATAAATCTGCCCCTCAACAAAGCTTCGAAGTGGTCGCGGGCACCATACGAAGAACTGGATCATGCCGTTATGGCTGACAATCTCAAAGCTTAAATGCTCTTGCGCATTGCTCGCTAATTCTTTCTCGTCGCGCAAAATACCATGCAACGCCGCAAAAAGCTGCTCTGCTGCTAGTTCTTTTTTGTCGTTGTCCTTAGGTATCTCGAGTAAAAGTAGTACGTTATCGACACTTCCCTGCTGAATCGCTGTCGCTTTTTTGAAGTTCTTTTGCGCCAACACAACAAAAACCACAGCTACTGCAACGAGTAGCAATGGCCAGCTAATCCATCCGAAAAACTCCCCCATATCCCTGTCATTATATCATATGTAATACGTAAAAACTAGGGCTAAACCCTTACTTTTTCGCTGACCCTGCTTCTGCAAGACCGTACAGGGTCTTCCCGAGCTTCACGAAGTCGCTTCTATTCTGTAGGGCCAGAGTTACAGTGGTGGTCTTTACTTGTCGCACCCTTAAGACTGCCTCCAGAATGTCATCACGGTGCATCTCGCCGCCACTCTCTTTTAGCGCTTGCTTAATCACATCGGTCACGGTGCCTTTCTTGAAGCCCCAGTCAGCCAGCGCATAAATCCCTCGCCCCACCAAGACAAAGCGGTCATCGCGGATTAGCTCGTTATGAATCGCCTGCGGTGTCGCAGGCTTCTTGTTGAATTTGTCGCTGTTGATCTGCTCAGCAATGGTGTTGAAATGGGTCGGCTCATTCAGCTTTGACAGCACCGCAAAGATCTTATCTCGGATATTACGCGGGTTGACTTCGGGCCATTTCGCTAAACCCCAGACACCGTTAAACTCCGCGACCAGTCGCGAGCTTTCCAGCACTGCCTCCAAATGGTCAGGGTGCTGAAAGCCCAAGTTGTCTTTATCCAGCTGCTTGTCTAGCTCTGCCAATGTCAATGGTTTGCCATATTTAGCAATGGCAGTAGCCACCGCGTCGATGTGTGCAGTCCATTCTCTACTCGTGCCGCTTTCTGCTAACGCTATACTTGCAAAGTACTTATCGTTATTGTCAATTAGGGTCAATTTGCCTGAAACTCGTGCCAAAAGCACAAGCGCCGAGACGTCCTTTCGGCTGCATTTTTGCCCAAACATCTTCGTAGCTAGCTTCTCGACCTGCATGATGCGTGTCTGAGTTAGCTCTCGTAAAATCACTTTTTCTGCGGCTGCTAAAGCCTCCAATTTGCCGCTTTCCGCATAGAGCTTCAGCCGCACAAAAACCGATTTTTCTATCTGTCGGACACGTTCACGTGTTACGCCGAGTTCTCGTCCGACTTCATCCAAAGTCGCTCGATCAACTTTTAGGCCACCGCGCTTTCTTGCTACATCACGTTCGCGCTGTTGGTCGGTCCCCTTCAAGACGCTGTCAACTGCGCGCGCTACAATTTCACGATTTTCGCCCTCTGGTTGCATCTGCCTCTCCTTCAACTTAAACTAATTCTAGTATAGACACCACGCCCAAAATTGTCAAGAGTCTTTTTATAAAATAATTTATTTTTCAAGTCTTGCTTATGCTTTCCCCTCATAGTATCCTTTATATAAGAGGAGGTATTTTGCGAGCGCAGCGTTTTTTGATCCCAGCCGCATTCGGCGCCACTATTGTCGCTTTTGCGTTCTTCTTGGTACGCGATTTTCGCCCATCCGCCGCCATTTTCCGCGCCAGCACCGAGCCCGCCAACCTCGTTATCACCACTATTGACCTGGACGCCCTTGTCGTACCCGTTGGTTTCGAGCCAGAAAGCCGCCGCATCGCCGTCCCCGACCGAGAAGTCGGCTGGTTCACTCAAAGCTCCGCCGTTGACCAGCCTGGCGTCGTCTTTTTGGTCGGTCATTCTGACGGTGTTTTCTCTGACCTTTATCGTGTTTCTATTGGCGACCACTTGACAACATCGCTAGTTTCTGATATAATAGGGAGGGTAACCTATCAGGTCCACTCTATCGAGATTCTCCATCGTGACGACATCAGCATGCGTCACGTTCTTGCCGCTCAAGACCATAACCATGAGCTTGTTCTGATGACCTGCTATGGCGAGTTCTCTGACGCAATCGACACTTATACGCACCGCCTCATAATCCGGGCTCATATTATTGACTTTTAAGCATTACTATGATATAATAACAGGTAATTATAGCGCATTTGCGCTGGGACATTAGTATCTGAAGTTTTATTTCTCATATCTTACTATTGCTCCAGCTTAACCTAAATCTATCGTATATGGAGGAGAAGCCTATGAAGAAACTATCCCCTTTTATTCCACCTGTTCTGCTGCTTGTTGCAATTATTACTCTGCTGTTCGCGAGCGTGATGCTCCCTGCGTCTATCCAGACCAGTCAAGTGGCGCTGGCTACCGCCCAGCCCACAACTAACTGGGTCGACCAAGACCCCTTGCCAGAGCCAGTGTTGATCATAGTTCCCGAGGACCCCATCATCCTGCCCGCTCCCCAACCTATGGGCGAGCCAGTCCTGATACCAATCAGGCTCGATGAGACTCCCGTCCCTGCTCCTAACCCTTTCCAGCTTTCTGAGTTCATGAACGCTATGCGTCACCTTCTCGACATCGCGCTCTTTGGTGACCTTAGTCGTAGTGAGCAGGTCGGTGTCTTGCAGGCTGTAGTTGACGAGCTCGCCTATCAAAATGACATCCAAGACCCCTACACTGTCCGCGCAATTCCAGATCGCGACATGCCGCAATCATGGACCGCCTTTGCTTCTCGCACTAATCGCGAGATCGTAATCCGCGAATCCAGCCTCGATTCTGCCGCAAGTTGCGATTTTGATCGCTGGTTTCTCACCTTCATCATCATGCATGAAGCAATCCATATGGTCCACTTCGAGTATCTCTTTGCCGACGACGACCAGCGCGGTAACGGCGCCTTCTTATTCAACACCGACCTCTATGGCGAAGACCCCACCGAGGCTCTCGCCGAGATTCGTCGTAACCTCACGACCCCTACCCCGCACGTCCTGAATGAGGCCAGTAGGTCCGAGCATTTCAATCGACTCAGCGAATACACCGCCGACATGGAGGCCTTGCAGTTTGTCGATCGCTGGGCTCCAGACGGCATCTTTGCTGTAGATTGGAGTGTCAGGCGAATCAGAGCGTATTAGAAGTAAAACATCAGTAGTTAAGCCCTCCCCTGGAGGGCTTTTTGCTCTAGGGGTTGACTTGCTAAAGTCGGGCTGATATACTATTGACAGTCTGCTCGTCAGACTTTTTTAATAGGAGCGAAATGAAGAAGCAAGAAAAGCGCAAGAAGAGCGCGAAGGTTGCAGAAACTAAACCTAAACCCAAGCCCGCGGCCGACAAACCAAAGGCGAAGGCAAACACAGCCGCAAAAGTCATAAAAGCCGAAAAGCCAGCCAAAGTTGACAAAAAGGCCAGCAAGACCGAGGTCACCGAAAGCAAGAAAAGAGGGGTATTCCGCAAACTACTCTCACCGTTCGTTCGGTTCGGGCGCTATGTCGCGGCCAGTTTCCGCGAGCTCCGCTTGATGCGGTTCCCAAATCGCAAAGCGGCCTGGAAGATGACCTTCGCGGTCGTCATCTACGCGTTGATTTTCTTCATCTTTATTGCGCTACTAGATACATTCTGGGGTATGGTATTTCAAAGGTTAATAGGCTAAGGAGAGCTAAGAGATAAAATATATGGCAAACAGATTTAATTATGACGACTCACGAGCGTGGTACGCAGTCTCGACCTATTCTGGCCATGAGGACAAGGTTGCTGACGGCATCCGTGTTCTCATCGAAAACCCTCAGTACAAAGATCTAATTTTTGACGCTATTGTCCCGAAAGAAAAGCAAATCGAGATCAAAAACGGCAAGCGCCGCGTCGCTGACCGCAAGATCTTCAACGGATACGTCCTGGTCGAAATGAAGCTCTCTGACGAGTCTTGGTACGCTGTCCGAAACGTCCCAGGTGCCACTGGATTTATCGGTACTGGCACCCATCCATCACCTGTCAGCCCGCGCGAAGTTGACGCCATCAAGCGTCGCATTGGCGCCGAGGATCCAAAGTTTGCAGTGAAATACGAAATCGGCGAAATCGTCCGCGTCAAAGACGGTCCATTCCGCGGCTTCGACGGCTCTGTCTCCGAAATTGACGAAGATAAGGGTAAAATCAAGGTTATGCTCTCGATGTTCGGCCGCGAAACCCAAGCCGAGCTCGACGCCCTCCAGGTCGAGAAGCTCTCATAATCCCCTAGCTTCTATTCCTGTCTAGGTTATGCTATTATGGAGATAATGCCTTTTACGATGAACCTCTTTTCATATCTCGCCGCACTGGCTTGGGCTCTTGGGCCTGTCTTGGTGTACCTGCTGTTGTCTTTCGTCTTTTGGCTGATCCGTAAAAGAAGACCCATCAAACGTAAAACCGAGCATGCAATCCGAGCCGTCATTTTCGCTCTTTTCGTAATGCCTTCACTCTTTATGTTGCTCATCGATATCAGCTGTGTGGCGAGCGATGGAGCTGGCTTGGGTTGTGTCTTATTCCCGTTCTTTCTTATTTTCGGCTCCATCTGGCTAGTCACCAGTCTCGCCCTGCTAATCTTTAGTCTTACTCATATGCGAAGAGAAAAACCGCCCAAAGCATAGTGCCAGGGCGGCTTAATAATGCTTACTTATAAATAATATTCGTCTGGTCGGTCTAGCAGTATACCCAACTCTGTGAGCTCGGCTACAACTTCTTCGATTGAGCGTTTGCATATCCTTCGGATTTTTGTGAGTCCATCCTTCTTATGTCGCAGGACGACATCTCTGACAGTATTGAGCCCGGCTCTTTTCAGGCAATTATATGACCTAACTGACAAGTCCATCTCCTCGATATCCAAATCCAAGACTTCTATCAGCTTTAGATCGGGGAACATTTTCGCATCAACTGGTCCCTCTCCTAACTCTCTATTTTTCTTGCGAAGCTCAGTATTCTCACCTTTAGTTTACCTCAAGGTATTTGTCAGTTCGTAAATCTGCTCGTCGCGCCTTGTGATTTCAGCTCTCATTTCTTCATATGAGTAGAACAAAGGCTTGATCTTCTTAGCACGATTTTCATTCTGTAGCTTTTTTATTACCTTTGCTTTGAGTTGTGTTACCCAAGCCGGAGTTACATTTAACTCCTTGCCGATAGCTGCTCTCGCCATCTTTTCTTAGCCTAAGCCAAAACACATCTCAATAACACGTTTGTCTCGGTCAGTTAGCGTGTCAAGAACTTCATAGAGCGCAGGCATGTCAGCCTCAATTATGTCACGCTTGGGTAGCTCGCCAAAGATCTTCTGGTAAAGCTCTTGCGTTGGTGTTAGTATAGCCTTACTCGGCATATTGATCTGCCCCTTTCGGAAAATATAATTTCAGTTTAAGTAAGCTGTAAAAGTTCTACGCTATTCTTTACGTCTTTTGTGTAGGGAGGTATACTCCTGTATACCCTCCGTATTATACCACATTTATGCTTAAAAATCAAGTCTCCTCTTGTATTCGGTGCTACTTCCTGCTATAATGTGCAGGTTACGCACATAGATTTAACATCATCCGACTAACCAGATCCACTCTGGACTACAGGATGCAACTAAAGGAAAGGCAGAAAACCTAGGTTTTCTGAATGTATTTATGGCAAAAAAGATTATTGGTAACTTAAAGCTCCGCGTCCCTGGTGGTCGCGCCACAGCTGGTCCTCCAGTCGGCTCTACTCTCGGTCAGTGGGGCCTAAATATGATGGACTTCATCAACCCATTTAATGATGCAACTAAGGAGTTCAACGGCAAAGACGTCATCGTCCATATTCAGGTTTATGATGACCGAACTTTCACCTGGAACTGCCTCGGTCGCCCAGTCGACGACATGATCCGTGAAAAGATCAACATCCAGAAGGGTTCAGGCAAGCCAAACCTTGAGAAGGTCGGCAAAATCACCAAGGCCCAGCTCAAAGAGATCGCTGAAGCCAAAATGGCCCAGCTTAACGCTAATGACGTCGAAGCAGCCATCAAGGTTGTCGCAGGCTCTGCCCGTTCTATGGGCGTCGAAGTCATCGACTAAGCGTCTTAAAGAAAAAGGCGATAGCAGAAATCCCCACTCGAATAATTACGAGTGGGGGTTCTTGTGTATTGCGAAAGACATTACCTAATTACCTGATGTCGGGGTTAGCGGCACGGAGCTGGGTGTAGATCTCGTCAGCCACCGCAATGCGGCGCTCCATGAATCCACCTACCAGGAATCGCTCGTTAAATAATCGAGCCATCGCTCCAGCGTCGGTGGTTGCTAACGGGTCGTTATCAGCTGTAGCTGCTAACATATCAGCCCGCAGACCACCGAGGTTTCTAAGCTGTCGCCCATTGGCGTCAGTTGCTCCCCAGCTTTCTGATAAAGCGCGCGCCCAGTTTATTCCATTTGTCGGATTCGCCTCCAACATATCACGGATAAACTGGTTTTGAACCCTAATCGTCGCTCGATCCACGTAATTCATGTGGAAAGCGCGATAGATCTGGGTCATGTTGCCGCTGCCGTCTGCTTCAAACATCTTGATTTGAAACCACCCCCAGAAACCTGGGTTGCCAGTCGGATTCGGGTTTAATGACCCCTCAACATAGTTGGTTTGCCCCATCGCCGCAGCCCATGCAAGGTCATAGCCTGCATCCAGCCACCATTGTACGGTTGTCTCCAGGTTGTGGCGTTGGGCTGCATTAAGCGTGGCGCTTCTGATGACTATATCACCAGGCACTACCAGGCGAGGTTCGGCTGCTACGGCTTCTTCTGTGGGCTCTTCTACCGTTGAGTAGTCGTTCGCAAGCACTAATTGAGGTCTTGCCGCCACTGTATGGCCACTGTATGGCAGTAGCTCAGGTGTTTCAGCTTGCCCAGGTAGCTCTCCCGCCATAACACTGAATGTGCTCTCGTTTAGCGCCTCAAGGCTTGGCGGTGTTGAGGTGGGCGACAGGAACCAGCCATGCACTATCACAACGCCAAATAGCGTCGCTGTTAGCATGGCAGCACTGTAGCTTCTACGCCATAGTAGGCTGCGCAGGTAAGAGAAGGCCGCGAATGCTACTGTAATCAGCATTGCTGCCCCAAGGCTTAATGGTATGCCGACTACAAATAGTATCGCAAACAGCAATACCTTGCTCAGGCTGCTAGCCGTAAAGGCTGCCCATTTTCGCCAGGCTTTCTCTGGTGCCGGTTGCTTCTTCTGAGTTCTGCGCTCGCCAGTCCCTTCATCGTATACTGTCTCATATTCACTTATGTCGATGATTGAGACGCTTGGCATCTTCTTGTTGGCAGATTCATTTGTTTTTGGCTGCAGAAGCTCGCTCCATAGTCTTTGGATAAGCCAGCGGGCTATATTTACGATAGCTGTGCTGAGTGGACTTAGCCATCTCCCCCACTCTCGCAGGGTTCTTTGCATGGTCTTCTTTGCCCGTGTCAGCAGGGGCGGCTTTCTACCTTTTGGTGCATGGCTCTTTCTGTCATTTTCTTTCCTCATGCAACATCCTCCTCTGAGTGGAATAGCGGCTCTTTAAGCCGTTAGTGGGTTATCTTCGCATACTAATGATACTTTGGGTTCGATTTATCGTAATCTTACCCAATCTGTCTACATTTTATCATACTTACGTTAAAAAGTCAAGTGTTTTTCCACAGTCATGACGAAGTCCCCCTGTAAATAGGGGGACTTATAGCTACTTTGGGGGAAGTGCGACTTCGGCGTCAGTTTGGTCGGTTGTCTGGTCTGACAAATAGTATCTGAGCGTAAATCTGCTCTGCCCACTCTATCCGCCGCTCCAGGTTAAAGCCCTGAAAGAAGCCGCCTTCCCTGTCTAATGGATCTTCGCTTCGGCCTGAGTTCAGGATTATAGTTGCCTCTCTGACCGTTTCTGACGCCAGCAGGTCAGCTATCGTCTGCGAATAATCCTGGCTAATATAGGTCTCATAACCCCAGCCATTAAGTACGTCCCAGAAGAAAGCCGTCTGATTCCAGACTTGTGGCCATGCCTCCACTACACCATCTATCCGACCTTTGCTGCTCCAGACCACGTAAGCCTCGAATAGCTCTGGGCCCAGCTGAAAGATGCCAAAATGGCCGTTCTCTCTGTCGGTATGGTTTTGAAAGCTACTCGCAGCACCAATATTACCCATGGTAGCCGCGATAATATGTGGCGGCAATCCTCTCAGGTAATTCGGCAGTATCCCAGATCCATGAGTCAGATTACAGAATACATCCCGCAGATTGCTCATTTGCTCGTCATTAAGCCTGACGCGATTCTCGCCTGTCAGCTCAATGTAGATAGTTTCTGGCAATACCCAGCGGTCTGGTAATACGTCGACCCTGGCTTGCGCCAGCGCGAGTATTTCTGGAAAGGTTTCACACCCTTCGCAACGACAGTCACCTTGGTGAGGCGGATCAGTCGGTAACGGTGTACCGAAGCGAATCACATTGCCTACCAGTAGGTTGGCCGCAGACTCGATCCGTTCGTTCCTAAGGAACCGTTCGAAGTCTGGATCCATACCAGAGTTGCTGGGTGTTGGTGGTCTTGGCGGTACTGTTGGACTAAAATCGGTCGCAGAGTTCGGGTTTGTCCCTGCCAGCCAGTCGCCTGCATTCGGCTGGACCATAAAGATGAGTGTCAGTATGGCTATCACCGCGCATGCTGCAACGACAAAACTGAAACCTTTTTGCTTCTTTGTCATTTGTCTTCCCCCTTTTTAAAATTCAAATTAACTCCTCTTAAGTATAGAAAAGAGAGCGGAGCTTCAAACTCTCCTCCATCATAGATTATATCATAGTTATGTTAAAAGGTCAAATTGCAAGCCCAAGATCAAGTTTAGGCTCAGTCTACCCCTTGTATCGCTTAGCTTTTTATGATAGAATAAGGGGGTTATTAGCCAAGCCGGCGGAGATCGTCGGATATAAACCAGCTTTATAGAAAGGAAGCAATGCGCGAATACGAATTATCAATCCTGTTCCACCCAGATTTGGAACTCAATCTGTCACCAGCAATCGAGCGAGTCGAAAAGACCATCGCCGACCTCGGTGGCGCTATTACAAGTAAAACCGAAGAAGGGCGCAAGAAATTGGCATACCAAATTGCCAAAAACGACAGCGCTATTTTTTATTACTACGACGTTCAGCTCGATCCGTCATCTGTAGCTAAGCTCGACCGAGCTCTAGTTCTGATGAGCGAGGTTATCCGCCACCTAGTCGTGGCGAGCGACCCAAAGGTCATCGAGGCCCGAGCGGCGCGCGAATCAGAGAAAAAAGAAGCTAAAGACTCCAAGGAGGAAGCATAATGGCGGGATTTTGCAATATTGTTATTTCAGGTAACCTCACACGTAAGCCTGAGCTCAAGAAAACACCGAGTGGGCTAGATGTTACAGAGCTAAATGTTGCAGTTTCCACCTACAAAAAAGGCGCTCCAGACAACCAGCAGACCACCTTTTTCCGCGCTTCGATTTTTGGCGTCCGCGCGGGCAATGCCGCTAAGTTCCTCGACAAGGGCTCAAGCGTCATTGTGTCTGGCCAAAACCTAGTTATTAACACCTACAGCAAGCAGGACGGCTCTACTGGCGCGTCTCCAGAGTTTATTGCTGACAACTGGACTTTCGCTGGCCGTCGCAATGAGGGCGGCGAAAGCAGCAGCTTCTCTACTCCATCAGACGAAGGCGGCTTCTCAAGTGGCGCTTCATCTGGTAAAGGCAAGAAGACCAGTGATGTAGCACCAGCTGACATCGACAACACCATCAACCTGGATGACATTCCATTCTAATTCATAAGAAAGAGGCATAAAATGAGAAAATATAAGGCAGATAAGAAAACTTATTTCGATTATCGAAATCCTAAGCAACTAACTCGCTACACCGATGCTTTCGGTCGTATTGAGGCGATCAGCAAGACTGGTCTTTCAGCGAAGCAGCAGCGACAGCTAGCAGTTGCCATCAAGCGTGCGCGCCACCTTGGTCTTCTAGCTTTTGTAGCGGAGGGTTAAGATGTACTCTCCAACTGAACTCAAAAAAGGCACCGTCATACAGTTAGACGGCGCGCCATTCAAGGTGATCGAATATTCACAAAAAGTCGTCGGTCGTGGCGGCTCCATCGTCAATGTTAAGCTAAAGAACCTCTTGACAGGCGCCGTCATACCAAAGACTTTTAAGGGCCAGGACAAGATCGAACCAGCTGAAGTACTCAGCCGTAAGGTGCAGTACCTCTATGCTGATGGCGACGACTTCTTTTTCATGGATCCAGAAACTTACGAGCAGTACCAGGTCCCACTAGAGACCATAGGCGATGCCAAAGGTTTCATGAAAGAAAGTGCCGAGCTTGACCTCCAGTTCTTCAACGGCGCTATCGTCGGCAATGTCCTACCTAAGAACATGTGGCTTGAGGTCGTTCGCACCGAGAACGTCGTTAAGGGCGATACTACATCATCCGTCATGAAGGACGCCGAGCTTGAGACTGGCCTTGTCATCAAGGTGCCAGCATTCATCAAGGAGGGCGATGTCGTTTCTGTTGATACCGAGAGTCTATCTTATCGAGAGAGACAAAAATAGCATCTATTGCATAATATCCGTACAAAAAGGCAAGTTTTCGCAAAAGCTTGCCTTTATACATACCATATGATACAATATGGTGTATACAATAATAATCATTAATCATTAAGGAAAGGCAGAAAACCATGGTTTTCTGAAGGCTTTTATGGCAAAATCCGATTACAAGCAACAGGTGGGCAAGCTCGTAGAGAGTCTGCGCATCCGACACGGCTGGACTCAGTCTGAGCTTGCGAGCAGGCTCGGTACTTCCCAGTCTGCCGTAGCACGCATCGAGAATGGCGCACGTAATATTACGCTTGATACCATCAATCAGCTCGGCCAGGTCTTGCACCAACCGATTCTTACCGTTAACGACAGTGAGATCGCGAGCTTTGTCGTCAATGGCGGCAATGAGCTTAAAGGCAGTATTTCAGTACTTGCCAGCAAAAATGCCTCTCTTGGTGTCCTCTGTGCCAGCCTCGCTAATCGCGGCACTACCCTTATCAAGGGCATCAGTCGGGTTGAGGAGTGCATGCGTATTATTGAGGTTATGGAGAGCATTGGCTTCCATATTGAGTGGAAGAACCATCGTAAAGACCTCAAATTAACCCCACCTCGCACTTTCAACCTCGACAAGATGGATCTCGAAACCGCACGAAGGACTCGTTCTGCTCTGATGATGATGTCGACTTTCCTTCATCGCTTCAAAGAGTTCCGTATCCCGTTCGCTGGAGGCTGCACTCTTGGCGAGCGCACTGTTGAGCCACACTTGCAGGCTCTATCTCATTTCGGCCTCGATGTTGACACGCGCTGCGATAATGGATTCTATTCAGCTACTATCGCTAATAACAACCCGCGTGACCAGATTATCGTCCTAACCGAGCGTGGCGACACCACCACCGAGAATGCCATCATTGCTGCTGCCCAAACCCCAGCCAAGACCGTCATCAAGAACGCCAGCCCCAACTACATGTGTCAGGATGTCTGCTTCTTCTTCGAGAAGCTCGGCGTTAAGTTCGAGGGTATCGGAACTACGACTTTAACTATTTATGGCAAGAAAAACCTCAAGAAAGACATCGAGTACGCCCCATCCGAGGACCCGATCGAAGCCATGACTTTCATCGCGGCTGGTATCGTCACGGATTCATCTATCACCGTCAAGCGCGTACCCATCGAATTCGTCGAGATTGAACTTCAAATCCTCCGTACTATGGGCGCTAAGTTTGATCTTTCTCCTGAGTACCTAAGTGCCAACGGCCGTTCTCGCCTAGTCGATCTTCGCCTTAAGAAATCACAGCTTGCGGCCCCTATCGACAAGATCACTCCTATGCCTTTCCCTGGTCTAAACATCGACAACCTCCCCTTCGTCGCCCTCATCGCCGCGAAAGCTCACGGCCGCACCCTTATCCACGACTGGGTTTTCGAGAATCGTGCTGTCTACCTCTCAGAACTCGATCGTGTCGGCGTTAAAGTTGAGCTCCTTGATGCTCACCGCGTTTATATCACTGGTCCAACCCACTTCCGCCCTGCAAATATGATGACCCCGCCAGCGCTTCGCCCTGCTATGGTGCTCCTGCTAGCTATGCTCGCTGCCCCTGGCCGCTCGATTCTCCGCAATGTCTACATGATTAATCGTGGCTATGCAGACATCGTCCGCCGCCTCAACGCCCTCGGCGCCGACGTCAAGAAAACTGTCGGTATCTAATCTGCTCACGCTCCCCCAGCTAGTTATTTAATAGTCAGTTGGGGGGGTCCTTGCTTTAGCCCGCCAGAGCTTTCTTGATACGCTCTTCGGTCGAAAGGTCGTTCGGTACTTCCGCTAGTCGCTCTGTAGCGTCCGCCAACGAATAGCCGAGCGCCATGAGAGCCTCCATCGCGTCATCGCGCGCCATCTTGTGCGTCATCGCACCGACTTTGCCACCTGACGGCGCGGTTGCCTCGCCCACTTTGTCATGCAAGTCGAGCGCCACGCGCTCCGCCGTCTTCTTGCCAACGCCACTCGCCTGCGAGATGAATCCAGAGTCATTCTGGGCAATCGCGTTTCGGACACTCTCAAAGTCTGCGATAGAAAGTATTGCCATCGCCGCTTTTGGCCCGACCCCTTGCACGGTCAGCAGCATCTCAAACAATCGTTTACCAACCAGCGACGAAAAGCCAAATAATTCTTCGCTAGTCTCCTTCGTTGCATGGTATGTGTATAGAGTGACAGATTCATTCAGTATCAGCGCCTCATAGTCAACCATCGCTACGAACACCTCATAGCCTACACCTTGGACGTCGATTATTGCCGATATGTCGGTTTTCTCGACTATCCTGCCTGACAATCGTGCAATCATACTATCGATTCCGTTGTCGTTCGTGATGGCGTAAACCAAAACCACAGAAGTGCTGGTATCTCTCTCGCATAGATCAGCGGCCATTGACTCATTCGCTCAGATGAGTGTAGCGTGGTCGCGTTAAGTATACCTGCTCGCGTCGCTGCCTGTCGCGCTCGGAACATATGTGACCGACTTGTGATAATCACTGCTGTACGGAATCCGTGCTGCTGCATAAGTTGGTGTGAGAACTCCATATTCTCCACTGTTGATAGCGCGTTCTCCTCCAAAATAATCGCTCGACCTGGTACGCCTTGACGACTGAGGTAGTGCTGCATCGCGTAGGCCTCTGTCATGCAGCGTCGATCGCGTGGGTTGCCGCCTGTTACAATAATCCGCGCCACATCGTTGTTTTCATGGTTGTGCCACCAGTACGCCGCCTGATGTAGTCGCCCTTGCAGCGCTTCGCGTGGCTCTGGCCAGTTATTAGCGTTGCCGGTACAGTCGAACCCCGCCCCCAGTACAATCGCCACATCTTCGCGGTAGGTTACGGAGTCATGTCCCCCAAGTACGCCTATAAACACTCCAAATACCAACAGCGCTAGCACCACGCCACTAATTATCTTACCAACTAGAGTTCTTATGATCCACATATCTTCAGTATAGCCCTATTCATGCTGTTTGTCGAGCGACATAAATCTTAGATGCTCTGGGTCAAAGTACAACTCAATCGAGCCGACTGGACCATTACGGTGTTTTGCGATCACTAGATCGGTGATATTCTGCCGCTCCGTATCCTTGTTGTAGTAAGATTCACGGTGCAAGAACATCACAATGTCGGCATCTTGCTCAATCGAGCCTGATTCACGGAGGTCAGCTAACATCGGGATCTTGCTGTCACGCGTCTCCACCGAGCGGTTCAGCTGCGACAGTGCGATCACTGGCACATTTAGCTCTCTTGCCATTTTCTTTAGCTCTCGCGAGATCTCAGAAACCTCTTGTACGCGCCCATTCATCTTGCCTACTGCTGAGCCCTCCATTAGCTGCAAGTAGTCGATCACTACCATGCCGACGTTATTGTCATGCACAGCCTTTCGCGCCTTGGTTCGCATCTGAGTTGGATTCATCCCAGTCGAGTCGATGATGCCGATATTCGCCTCCGCCATCTCACCCATCGCCTCGCTTACTCGGAGGAAGTCGTCTTCGCTCAGTCGCCCAGTACGCAACGAGAATCCATCTACGCCCGCCGCGTCGGCAATCATACGTAGAACAATCTGTTCCTTCGCCATCTCAAGCGAGAAGATTAAGACGCCCTTTTTATTTATCGTGCTCACATTATAGGCTAGGTTTGTCGCAAAAGTCGTCTTACCCATCGCTGGGCGTGCCGCCAAAATTACTAGGTCTGACCCATGTAGACCTGCTGTCTTATTGTCAAGATCGCGAAACCCTGTCTTTAGCCCTGTCAGAGAATCCTTATTCTTGTACATTCTTTCAATCTGGTTAAATGACTGGTCCAAAAGCTCTGGTAGCCACGCAATGTCATCTGCTTTACTTGTTCGGCCCGCCGCTGAATACAATAAATGCCCACCTTTATCGATCAAGTTATCTACTGTATCGACATCGTCAAACGCCATGTTTAAGATCTCAGTCGCCGACTGAATCATTCGTCGACGCGCTGCCGTATCTGCCACAATCTTCGCGTATGCGTCAGCATGGCTTGCGGTCGGCACATGCTGTGTCAGGGTCGCGAGGAAGCTCGCTCCGCCCACTTCTTTCAGTTGCTTGCTGCGTGTCAAGGCATTTTTTAGTGTCAGTAAGTCAATTTTCTGATGGGTGTTATAGAGATTATGCATAGCCTGAAAGATGATCCCGTGCGCTGGCACATAGAAATCTTCCGCCGTCACTTCCTCTAGAGCTAATGCAATGTTGTCTTCTAGTAGTAGAGTTGCGCCCAGCAAGCTTTTTTCAGCGTCAATATTCTGTGGGGGCACGCGACCACCTTCTTTTCGATCAGATTCCATCTGGCACCTCCACTTCTCTTAGTTCGCTCGCGTCCATTCCAAGTTTTGCCGAGACTTTCTTCGCCTCTTCGCTCGGTGGGGCTTTATCTAATGTGATTCGTAGCGCTTTCGGCGCAATCAGGCGCGAAATCTTTGCAAAATTATCTGCCTTCTCCAGCTTATCCGCCCATAATGGCTTTTCAGCATATACTAACACTGCCTTACTCGACACTTTTACTTGTCGTTTTGCCAGCACGGCCCATAGTCCGATATCGGATCGTTTGATTTCCTCTAGCGCTTCTGGCCACCCCAGTCCCTTCCCATCTATAATCTCAATCTCTTCAGCTTCTGGCGTGACCTCTTTTGGCTCTAGTTCTGATGCTGGAGCTGATTTGGCGATTTTAGGTTCGTGGACCGAAATCTCTGCTTGCTGGCCTGGTTCTGGATAGACTAGCGGAGCCGACGCGGCAATGTCGGATTTTAAGGCTGCCCCTGTCTCGATAGTTGTTGCTGCGAAAGGTGAGGCAGTAAGGTGTTTCAGGAACACCAATCTAATCTGTAAATTTGGGTCGATAGCTGGATTCTTCAGAGTGTTAATTAGGTCATCCAGCAGAGCTAGTGTCTCAACCGTTGGTGCCCGCAAAATCTGCCGCGCCAACCCTTCGATAAATGATTTTTTATTATCAATCCCGCGCTCTAGAAGTTGCGCAACTTGCTCTTTTCCCCCTGTTACGAAGTTGCGCAACAATTCTGTAAGCATCTCGTTGCTGGGTGCGCCAAAAGCTTTCTCCAGCGCCTCACGCTTGATCTCGGTCTTCCCCCCGCATACTACATACGCCTGTTCTAATAGCGACATCGCATCGCGAAAACTCCCGCCGCTACTTTCCGCCAAGAACTCCAGCGCTGAGTCGGCGATCTTTATTTTCTCCTTGTCCGCTACGCCTCTTAAATGCTGAGAGATCACTTCTGTAGAAGCTAGGCCAAACTTTAGGTGCTGGACTCGTGACAAGATCGTCATCGGCACCTTCTCTGGGTCGGTCGTTGCTAAGATAAAGATCACCGATGCTGGCGGCTCCTCCAGCGTTTTTAAAAGCGCGTTGAATGCCGACTTCGAGAGCATGTGCACTTCATCAATAATGTAAACTTTATAGCGTCCAGCTGTCGGCGATAGTGCCGCTCGCTCAATTAGTTCTCGGATGTTATCTACGCCAGTATTAGACGCCGCATCAATCTCAATAATATCTGGGTGTATTGTCTCTAGTTCATATTTGAAGTCGTTTGCCGCATGTGCTAATATTCGCGCCACCGAAGTCTTCCCCGTACCTCGCGCGCCAGAGAAAAGATAAGCATGGTGCAGCGAGCCAGTCGCCAGTGACTTCTCGAGCGCCGACACTACTGTCGTCTGTCCGACTATGTCGGCAAAGCTCAAGCTCCGATACCTCCTGTATAACGCCCCTTGCATGCCCCCAGTATATCACACCCTGGTCCGCCGAGAAGCGCCCATGCTTACCTTATTAGCCCCTATTGTATTTATTGAGAAATATGTATACAATATAATTAATAATAACGAAAGGGTGCTCATGAATCGAGTCGAATTAAAAACACGCGCAAAAGAGGTCATAAAGGGAAATGTATTTTCTTTCTTCTTGATTATCTTTTTGCCAATGCTAGTATTTGCCATTACTGGCGCAACCGGCTGGGGATCTCTCGTCTCCGTCGTGCTTGGTGGTGCAGTTAGCTATGCTATGGCCGTTATCTTCTTAAAGGGTATCCGCAAGGGCGGCGCGCCAAAGATCGAAGACCTCCTCCTAGGCTTCAAAGACAACAACTTCGGCCGTACGCTCGAAGCTTACATTCGTTACATCGTCTTCATCTTCCTCTGGACTCTCCTCTTCATCGTCCCAGGTTTCATCAAGATGCTTAGCTACTCACAGATGTTCTACATCCTCGCCGACAACAAGGGTATGTCAGCTGGCGAAGCTCAGAAGAAGTCTATGGAAATGATGAACGGTCACAAAATGGACCTCTTCGTCCTCTATCTCTCGTTCATCCCGTGGCTACTATTCGTAATGATTACTTTCGGTTTCGGTATCATTTACGTTGGTCCATACATGGAGCTAACACTCGCTGCTTTCCACGATAAGATCGCGGGCAAGGGTGCCAAGGCTCCAGAAGCCAAGGCAGTAGCTGCTAAATAATTTAGTTTAGCTAAAGACCAAGGAGAAGGTGCAACCGCCTTCTCCTTTTGGGTTGTTCTTAGCTACGATGCTTGCATCAATCTCTTCTGCTAGCTCTCGCGCTATACTTAAGCCCAGCCCATAGCCTTCGGTAGCTCGAGACCTCTCGCCTCTTCCTCGATAGAAGCGGTCAAATATCAGAGGCATCTCCTCTTCTGTTATCCCTGGGCCACGATCAATCACGTCAATCCGGCTCTTAGTCTTTACGATCTTGGGTTGGCGTTGTTCTGGGTCGTACTTGACCGCGTTATCAATAAAGATATTAGTTATTTGCTCTACAACCTGATCGCGGTCTAATGTCTTCTTGCTATCCATCTCTAATAGTGCGTTTGTTAGTCTCTGTAGCTTCTCGATCTCCTCTAGATTACTCTCAACTTGCTGCCTTAAGTCTTCTCTACTCACCTTCGGATCAGATAACGTTACTTCATTCTCGACTCGCATCGCCGTAAGTGGTGTTCTTAGCTCGTGGCTTGCGCCTGCTATAAATCGCCTTTGTTTCTTGTATGTCTCTTCAATTGGCTTCAGTGTCCACAGGGCGAGAAAATAACATGCCACCGCCCCCAGTGCTGCCACACCAAGGTTAAGTATCACTAGTCTCTCTAGCGCATCACGTCGCACTAGCGCATCGCGGTCACGGATAAACTCTTCGATCCGGGTCGAGTAGTCTGCCCAGTAGACCACGCCAGTTGGAACCTGCGTTCTCCGCCCCAGCCCTTGTGCCATATTTATGTAGGTTACAGTGCTAAAGCTCGTCGACAGTGCTAGTAGAATTACCGTATAAAGTAGGGTTAGCTTTATGATCGCACGCTTTAGACCTTTCATGCTTACGCGTCTTCGCCCAGTGAATAGCCAAGACCGCGATAGGTGAATAGTAATTTCTTCTTGGACGGGAATGGCTTATCAATTTTGCGTCTCAATGAGCTGATATAAGCCTCAACTGTGTTTGGCAGGATATCCGACTCAAAGTCCCAGACGTGTGTTGCTAAGGTGTCTTTCGAGTGGATCGCTTTGGGTTTACGCATTAGCCATTCCAGCAATGCCAATTCTGTGCTGGTTAGTTTTATTTTCTTCCTTCCTCGTCGCACTTCGTAACTGATACTGTTAAAGGTTAGGTCTCCAAACTTGATTACTGTCTGATGTAGTTCGTTTGGTCGTCGCATCAAAGCTTTAACACGCGCCACCAACTCCTGGAACGAGAACGGCTTGACTAGATAATCGTCGGCCCCCGCATTCAGCCCATCAACTCTGTTTTGCGGCTGCCCCTTCGCAGTCAAGACAAGAATTGGAACTTGGATTTTTGCTGCTCGCACCTGTCGAACGATCTCTAGCCCCTCTACTTCTGGAAGCATTCGGTCGACAATGATTAGGTCGTAGCTCTCATCTCCCAAGGCTGCTGCCAGCCCGGCCGCACCATCATAGCATACGTCTACCGCAAAAGTCTCACGCCTTAACCCGCGCGCGATCGCGTCAGCAATCTTTTGTTTATCTTCAACTAGCAATATTTTCATATTTACATTATAACGTCTCAGCCTGAATTCTAACTGAAAGCCTGCATATATCACCTCTTGGCAATCTTGTATTTTCATGATATATATAAGGAACAAGCAAGGGGGCTAAATGGAGAAAACTTTCAGAAGAACAAAAATCATGTCAACAATCGGTCCAGCCACCTGGAACGAAGAAGACGGTGTCGCTATGCTCGAAAAGGTCATCGCGGCTGGCACAGACATCTGTCGACTCAACTTCTCGCATGGTAATCACGAAGAGAAAACCGCTGCCATACGTGATATACGCGCCGCCGCTGAGCGCTTAGGTCGTCGTGTCGCTATCGTTCAGGACCTCCAGGGACCAAAGATTCGCCTCGGCGACATCAAGGACGACAGTCTCTTTGTTAAGACTGGCGACATCTTGACGCTAGATTACGCGCTTAAGGATGCCGAGCATGACGGCTCTCTCCTTCTCCCTGTCCAGTATAACCTGGCTGAAAAAGTCAAAGTCGGCGAAGTTGCCTGGATCTACGATGGCAAAGTTAAGACTATCGTTACCGAAGTATCGAGCCCAACTTCTATTAAGGTTCAGGTCGAGAATGATGGCGAGGTCAAGCGTAAAAAAGGCATCAACCTCCCTGACACTGATTTCGGCGACGACGTCTTCCCTGAGAAAGACATCGAAGACATGCGTTACGGCGCTGACAAGGACTTCGATTTTGTTGCCTTCTCTTTCATCCAGAACGCCGACAATCTGGTCGAGGCGCGTCGCCTCCTGAAAGAAGCTGGCTACCCAGACTCCATTAAGATTATCGCTAAGATCGAAACCAAGCAGGCCGTTATTAGCGACTCTGCAATGGACGCTATCGCACGCGAAGCCGATGTTGTCATGGTTGCTCGAGGTGACATGGCGTATGAGGTTGGTATGCCAGCCGTCCCGACTATTCAGCGTAAGCTAGTTCACTTCTGCCGCAGGTACGGCACTCAAGTTATTGTGGCAACTCAGACCATGGGTACTATGTTTGACAACCCCATTCCGACTCGTGCTGAGGCCGACAACGTTGCTTCGGCTGTGATTATGGGCGCTGATGCTGTTATGCTCTCTGAAGAAACCGCCGCGGGCAAGTACCCCCTCGAAACTATCAACGCTCTCCGCGATATTATTGAATACACTCAGGAGTATAACGCAGTCGAATGGCTTAAGCCCGAGACCGAGCTGCCAGTTGAGCGAATTTGTCGTCAAGGCGTTAAGCTTGCCGAGAGTATCGAGGCTGATGCTCTTGTCGCTGAGACTAAGACTGGCTTCACCGCCTGGCTGGCTAGCGCTAACCGCCCAAGCTGTCGCATCATCAGCGTCACTAGTGACCCGAGGGTCGCCAATCAGCTCTCGATGTGCTATGCGGTCGAAAGCTATGTCGCAGACTACGAATTTGATTACGGCCTAAATTACATGGAGCGTCTACGTTCAGAAGGTAGGGTTGGCACCGATGGCGAAGAAATGACCATTGTTGTCTTGTCTGGCCGTCAGCAGAACGTCGTCGGTGGCACTGACACTATTCAGATCCGTACAATCTAGCGGATTTTTAGCGAAAACCCCTTGATTTTTACCCCGTATTCGTATATTATATTATTAAATTGGGCTGGTATTCATTAGTGCCCGAAAAAGTAAGGAGAAATAAATGGCAAATTTTGACAGGAGCAAGCCTCATGTTAACGTCGGTACCATGGGTCACGTTGACCACGGTAAAACCACTCTAACTGCGGCCCTAACTCACGTCCTAGCAAAGAAGCTTCCTAGCGAAGTTAACAAAGCGATCGACTACAATCAGATCGATAACGCACCAGAGGAGAAGGCTCGTGGTATTACTATTGCGACCTCTCACCAAGAGTACGAGAGCGAAAACCGCCACTACGCGCACGTCGACATGCCTGGTCACGCCGACTACGTTAAGAACATGATCACTGGTGCTGCTCAGGTTGACGGTGCGATTCTAGTTGTTGCGGCGAACGATGGTCCGCTACCACAGACACGAGAGCACGTTCTCTTGGCTCGCCAGGTTAACGTTCCAAAGATCGTTGTCTTTATGAATAAAATGGACCTCGCAGATCCAGAGCTAGTAGAGCTAGTCGAGATGGATATCCGCGAGCTTCTATCAAAGAATGGTTACGATGGCGACAACGTGCCAATCATTAAGGGTTCTGCTGCTAAGGCTCTAGAGGGTGATGCAGCTTATGAAGACGCTATCATGGAGCTCGTTGCAGCTCTCGACAGCTATGTTGAGGAACCAAAGCGAGAAATCGACAAGCCATTCCTAATGCCAGTTGAGGACGTGTTCTCAATTAAGGGTCGTGGTACAGTTGCTACTGGTCGTATCGAGCAGGGTATCGTCAAGATTAACGACGAAGTTGAAATCGTTGGTATCCGCGACACCCAGAAAACAGTTGTCACAGGCATCGAAGCCTTCAAGAAGATTCTAGACGAAGGTCGCGCAGGCGACAACGCTGGTCTCCTCCTCCGAGGCGTTGAGCGTGATGACATCGAGCGTGGTCAGGTGCTTGCTGCTCCTGGTACAGTTGCTCCACATACAGAGTTCGAGGCTGAGGTTTACATCCTCAAGAAGGAAGAAGGCGGTCGCCACACTCCATTCTCAAAGGGTTACAAGCCACAGTTCTACTTCCGAACTACTGACGTTACTGGTGAGGTTGAGCTCCCAGCTGACAAAGAAATCGTTATGCCTGGTGACACCCTAACCTTCAAGGTTAAGTTGCTCGCCCCAATTGCGATGAACAACAACGACAACTTCGCTATCCGCGAAGGTGGCCGAACAGTCGGTGCTGGTGTTGTTACAAAGATCGTTAAGTAATAGCGGTAACTCTAAAGAAAAACGCGCCTATACAGGCGCGTTTTTCACTATGCTATAATATGATATATGGACGAACAGTCAACTATAACCCCAGGCTCAGACAGTGCGTCAGAGTCAGGTTCGACTCCAGCGCCTATGGATGATAATACTGGTGTTCTACTCCATAGAGAGCTAGACGAGCAAGTTTACGAGGATTACGCTCGCAAGAGAATGCTTGAGCGCCTACGGAATGCCGCCATAAGATATAAGGCCCTCCTTAAGGTTATCGGCGCGACCGTCTTCGTCGCGATTACTGTTGTCCTCTTTCTAAATCGCAATACACTCTCAGATCAGAATCTATCCGGTGTCTGGAAACCTGCGGATCTCGACAGCTCTCTTCAGCAAATCGAATTCGCTGACAGTAACCGCTTTTATGAGCGACGCACCTCAGCTGACGGCGAAAGCTATGGTCGTTACGGACTCTGGGAGATTATAGATGGACAGGTCCGCATCACCATCCACCAGGACCCCGCCGAGATCATCCATCTCGACGCCGCTATCCGCATGGGGACGCTAACCCTAACTCCTACTCACCCTAATCACCTTCTTCCTGAATCCACCACTCGCTTCCATCACGCTGAATGAAAAGCCCGCCTTTCGGCGATATCTTGCTATCTAATTCTTGGCAGCGCCAGCAGGATTCGAACCTGCGACCTTAGGCTTAGAAGTCCTCTGCTCTATCCAGCTGAGCTATGGCGCCAGCTCTACTTTTGATAAGTACGAAATGGAGCCGCCTGTCGGGCTCGAACCGACGACCTACGGTTTACAAAACCGTTGCTCTACCAGCTGAGCTAAGGCGGCGTAGATACATTATATCAAATATTTACCTTGAGAGCAAGTCATGCAAAATGTGGTATAATAAATGTATGAAAGTCCTGGGGATTGAGAGTACATGCGACGAAACTGCTGCCGCTGTGATTGACGGCGAGCAGATCTTGTCAAATGTGATTGCTTCTCAGATCGACATCCATAAAGAGTTCGGCGGTGTCTTTCCTGAAATCGCCGCGCGCGAGCATTTACGAGTAATTCTGCCCACCATTAAGCTGGCGCTGGTGCAAGCTAAGCTGGAGGGCGAGTCGGAGACATTCGCTGACTTAGCTCGACAGGTAGAAGCTATTGCTATAGCTAATCGTCCTGGCCTCATCGGCGGTCTAATGATTGGCGCCATGACTGCCCGTACTATTGCCGAGACTCTCGGCATTCCCCTGGTAGCCGTTGATCACGTCTATGCTCACATTTACGGCGTCGAGCCAAGCGCGATGCGCTTCCCGCTCCTCGCCCTCGTCGTTTCTGGTGGTCATACCACTATATACAGCCTCAAGTCACACACCGAGTATGAGATCCTTGGCGAAACACGTGACGATGCGGTTGGCGAAGCTTTTGATAAAGCCGCCAAGATCCTAGGATTACCCTATCCAGGTGGACCAAGCATTAGCAAGGCAGCAGCTGCGGCGCTGGGAGCTCATGACGTACAGCTTCTGCCTTTCCCTAAACTCGACAACCCTTACGAGTTCTCATTCTCTGGCCTCAAGACGGCGTTCTTGAGACGCGCTCAAGAGCTTGCTGGTGGCGATTTCCGCATGCCAAGCGAAGAGATCGCAGACCTCCTCTCTGATGACCAGAAGAACCAACTCGCCTACACCTTCCAGGAATCAGCGGTCAAGATTTTATTAAATGCCCTGGAGAAAGCTGACCAAGAGTTCTCGCCTCAACAGATCATCATCTCTGGCGGGGTTGCGGCGAACGGGCGCCTCCGCGAACGAGCAGGCGAACTCTTTGGCGACAAGCTTCTCCTTCCTGACCTCTCCCTTTCCACTGACAACGCCGTCATGATCGCTCGTGCCGCACTAGCTATGGGTCTGCCCAAGACAGACCCACGAGAGCTAAGAGTCACCCCTAATTAGTTCGAGATGAAGTTAGCCAGCCCCACACTGTCTTTGTGTTTGCGAAGACGAATCAAAGCTTTTGCCTCAATCTGGCGGATACGTTCACGCGTCACCGAGAACTCAGCACCGACCTCTTCTAGGGTATGCACCTTTTCGCCGCCGATACCGTAGCGCATCTGGATAATCTTACGCTCACGATCAGACAATACGTCGAGTGCCTTTGCGATCTGTTGTAGCATCAAGGTTTTATCAGTTGACTCTTCGGGTGTTAGCTGGGTTGTATCTTCGATGAAGTCAGCTAGTACCGAGTCCTCATCGCCACTACCTGATCCGCGCGAGATCGTTGCGTCAAGCGAGGTCGATTCTTGACGAATTTTTAGGATCTGCTCGATCTTTCCTTTTTCCATATCTAGCTCATCTGACAGTTCTTCTAGGGTCGGTTCGCGATTTAGTTTTGCCGAGAGTTTCTTGGTTGCTCGTGCCAAGCGGTTGATTGTATCAACCATATGCACTGGTACGCGCACTGTTCGCGACTGGTCGGCAATCGCCCGAGTGATGCTTTGTCGCACCCACCATGTTGCATACGTCGAGAAGCGAAAGCCTCTTGTCGGATCAAACTTGTTCACCGCTCGCATCAAACCGATTCCGCCCTCCTGAATCAGGTCTTGGAAGTCTAGGCCACGATTCAGGTATCGTTTCGCTATCGATACCACTAGTCGCATGTTCGCCGTCACCATATGGTCGCTCGGAGCGGCTAGTCGTTTAATTTCGTTCTCCTCGCGGATAGTTAGTCTCTTCTGTTTGACGTCTGCTTTTAGCTCTTCGAGTCGCTTCGTGTTGCGCGAGACGCCTTCCGCTCGCCCTTTCGAACCCTCTGGGCGACGCTTCCATTCGGCTAGCGCCATCTCCGAACGAGAAATCTTCGTCTGCAGCGACTCAAACTCTGAGCGTTTTTTCTCTAGTTCAATCAGTCGCGGTCGGTTTGCGAGGATCTTTGCTGAAAGCTTCTCTTCTTCGTCCAGTGACAGGAGTGGCGTGCTGCCGATCTCTTTCAGATAAATCTTAATCGAATCATCAGCGAAGCCTTCGACATCTTCTGCTACAGTCTCGAGGTCTGCCTCGATTTCCGCCTGATCTAATTCTTCGACATCAGCTAGGTCGCTTAGGTTCAGGTTTTGCTCTTCTTCCATTTCACCTTTTCTTTATTTCGTTGCTTTTATTTCGACGATTTGACGGTCTATTGCTAGCTGCTCTACTAGCAGAAGCTCTAGCGTCTCTTCGTCCTCTTCTGTTTCTGCTATCTCTATCGCTTCCATTATCTCGGCGCGTCGAGTGCTTAACATTTCTACTTGTACTTTACTGGTCAGCATCCGCATTTCTTGATGGAGTCTATCTATGCTCCAGCCATCATAACGACTTTCTGCGCGCAGAACCAGCTCGCTGAACCTAGTATACAGCACATCGTCTTTAACGTCAAGCGTTTTACCAGACTTTATGTGATTCACCAATTTTATGTCGTGGCTTGCTAGGGCGTCGCCAATATCGTGAGCCATCAACGGAAGATCTGAGGCGACCAAAGTCGCTCCAGTCTTAGAGTCGGTATCTATAGTCTCCGAGGCTATCCATGCGTACAGCGACAAGAACTCCTCAATAGCTTGCGGGGCGCTGACTTGTGTTTTCTTCACCTGTATTATTTTGCGCCGCACGGGCTTTATCAGCGCCTGCGCCTTCTTCGCTAGCATCTTTTCGTCTACTTTCAGTCTCTCTGCTAGGCTCTGCCTATAAGTTTCTCGCTCTACTTCGTCTGGCACGCTGTTGATAATCTGCAGCATTGCGTCCGCATACTCACGCTTCCCCGCCCCACTCTCGACATCAAAGCGTTTCGCATACTCGCCCATCAGCCATTCCATTGCTGGTTGCGGCTTTAGTACCGCTTCTTGCCAGAGCTTTGGGTCTTGCTGGATTAAATCGTCGGGGTCTTTGGCGCCGTAATCAGCAATCACGCGCAAGTGTACGCCAATCCCGCTCGCTAAAATAATCGCCCGCTCCGTCGCCTTTAGCCCTGCCGCATCACCATCATAAGCAATCCGGATATCCTTACTAAATCGTGCCAGCGCCTTTAGGTGCTCTGCTGTCATTGCTGTCCCCGCTGTTGCCACTGCTTCTGGCACGCCTGCCTGATGGCTCGAGACTACATCCATATTGCCCTCAACCAAAATCGCGTAACCACTAGCTATAATTGCTCTTTTCGCCTGATGTAGTCCAAATATATGTCGGCTTTTGTTGTACAGTAAAGTTTCGGGCGAGTTCAGGTATTTCGGCGTGTCTTTAAGCTTGTCGTCAATGATTCGTCCGACAAACCCCATCACGTTGCCATTCTGGTCCGACAATGGAATCACTAGCCGCTCACGAAAGATATCTGTCCGCCGTCGGTTCAGCAACCCCGCGTCGCTCAGCTCTTGCTCAGACACGCCGCGACTCGCTAAAAACTTAATCAGAGCGTCACCAGTTGCTGGCGCATAGCCAATTCGAAAGTTCTTCACACTATCTTTATTTAAATTGCGCTTGTAGAATGCATAGTCAATTACTGGTGGGTTCTGTGTTAGCGCATGCTGGTAATACTTCGCTGAAAGTTCTAGTACTTCTTTTAGCCGCTTGGTTTTGCCAGCTAGCTCTCGGTCGCTCTTGCTTTCATATAGATCAAGATTGACTCCTGCCCAGCCAGCGCACATCTTCATCGCGTCAATGAATCCTACGCCTTCGACTTCCATCACAAAAGAGAAGATATCACCTCCTTTGCCGCTGGAGTAGTCATGCCATACGTTGCG
The DNA here is from genome assembly GCA_009781895.1 of Candidatus Saccharimonadota bacterium. GTDB lineage: Bacteria > Patescibacteriota > Saccharimonadia > Saccharimonadales > Saccharimonadaceae > WQUV01. Next base: position 53,142 of record WQUV01000002.1, on the reverse strand, counting down.
CTCTGGGCTCACCATAAAGCTCGGTGTTCGTTCGTTGGTAAAAGGTGAAAGCGCCTTAAGGTTACGACCCGCTCGCTTTAGCTCAAGATATCGACTAATCACGTCCTCAACGGGTAGTCGCGCCTTTATCTCCTCTTTTACCGCATTATTCACACCTCTAGTATAGCACAAACATACAAGCCCCCTCTCCTAGGGCCTAGAGCTAGTTAGGACCAGCTAGTTTATGGGTACATTGCCGATACGTGTGCGTACGCCTTCAATTTCATGGTTCGCCCCCTCCATAAACTGTCGGTGGTCAATAATCACTAGGCTACCCTCTATTTGCATCAAGCGCGCTCGTAGCATCTCTAGTTCGTATGTCATGATGGTAACCCATGTGCGCTCTAGTGTCATTAGGATGCGCGCATCCTGTAGTGTTTGAGTAGACTCCTCCAAAAAGGCTTCTTCGGCCGCTGGTGCACGCGGCCTACTCACACCGTTCGCTGTCATGATCACCGTCAAGTTACTTCGGAAGCTGCCTAGGATCATCTCTAGTTCGGTTGCTACTGCTCGGAGCTCTGTGCTATTAAAGGCATTGCGGTGGTTCACTGATAAGGTCATCAGCGTCTCGGCTCGCGCGTAAGCCAGTTGTGCATCCGTCGCGATCCCAGGCCTGGGGTCGCTAGCGGCATTCATTACTATCCATATCACAGCTACCAGGGCTGCTACTGCTCCTAGCGCAATCGCAATCCGTTTCGGCCAGACACTTTGCTTTGGTGGTGCTGCTACCGAGATGTCGCTCAGATAGTCCGCGTTATTTACGACGTCCGCACTCCCGTATGCGTACCCGCCGCTCGCCGCATCACCTGTCGAGCCCAGGGGTGAGTAGCTGCTTTCTCCTGTATTGTTCGGGTCATCTGGGTTCATTAAGCTCTCCTTTACCTAAAGTTTATTGGGTTGTTATTTGGCACCGCAGTAATCCATGTTTGCCCGCGCGCCAGCACTATTTCGTCGCCTCTCATGTCGTAGAAGCGGAGCGGCGCCGTTTGGCTGTCTTTTCTCCATCTCCCTGGTACCACCTGCCCGTTCTGGAATACGAATACGTCACCTGAACCAGTTGTCGTGATCTCCTCTATGTCTGCGCTAACCCTCGTCGACTGTACTCTCATCGCTATCACTACGCTCGGCGCGATCTGTCCATGCTCTCGGTCCATATGCGGGCGTCCACCCACCTGTCGTCGCCAAGTGCCACTCTCTGCGTGCCACTCATAGGCTACGTTATTGATTGCTGCTCCCAGCGAGAACTCAATGCGATTCGCATTTAGGTTCTGCCCAGGAGTTGGTTCGTCACTTCTCGACCACGCTGTGAAGTTCGATGTTGTCCAGCCTCGCGCTTGACTTGCGGCAAGCAGCCGTGCGAAGCTCGTATATAGGGTGTATTCAGCAGGGCGACCTTGGCGGTCTTCGCGGTAGTAAGTCCCGCTCTGCGCGACTCCGTCTCCAATGTTGCGGTGGCTTGCCATCAAGTTCAGCACATAGCCCGCTGCCCCCGAGTTGCCGAGCGCTGCCTGATAGGGTGCTGCCCAGTCGATGTAGTGTGGTCGCATGCTGCGCACTGGACCGATTACCGTAGGCTGATTCACCTGAAATAGCGCCAAGAGCCGTGGCACCCCAGAGTTAGCGATCGCTTCGTAGACGATCTCTGCCTGCACTAAGCCCGACTGGGTGCGGAATACTGTGCTATTCGGGATAATTACCGACATTACTGGCGAGTCTGCGGGGAATGGCGCATCTAGCTCTAGGCCAGTTAGTGGCGCAAAGTATCCGTGTTCGGCTGGTTTTTCTTCTTCCTCTTGCTGTTCGGTCTCTGGCTCTGGATCATGCGTAATTTGTCGCGCTGCCAGCATGCCGCCGACAACAGACCCTGCTACTAACACAACCGCACCCACCGCTAGCAGAATCTGTTTTTGTTTACGTGTCAACCTCCGTAAGAACTTCTTCATACTAATATCATACCAAAGGCGATAACGTTTATCAAGGATTTAGCTAGGCTATCAGCTGGTCAAGAAAACGCGGATCTTCTCTGCTACTTCAGCTCCATCCGCTGCTGCCGACACTACTTGTCGCCTAGCTCCTGGTCGGCAATCGCCAGCGAACAGCACATTCGGCGCTTCCATGAGCTCTGGCGCAATCTTGGGTAGCTCATTTCGATCGCTACCGATCTCTGCAAATACTGCTACTACCCCTAGCTCTCTGTCTAGCAGTTCGGCTGTTGGCATTGTCTCATCTAGTACGGTGACATTCGAGCTCTGCGACACGCGCTTCCGTAAGACTTCGCTAGCTCGCGGAGCCGACCTCGACACGATAGATACGTGTTCGGCGAAGCTCGCCAGAAATATCGCTGTCTGAAAGGCGCTGTCGCCACCACCAATTACCGCTAGTTTCTTGTCCTTGTAGAGTGGCCCATCACAAGTTGCGCAAGTAAACACAGGCGCCTTCAACCCCTTAATCTCCAGATCTCTCGCTTTCATACCGTTCGCGATTATAGCTGCTTTAGCCCAGTATGTATTATCGGTGTCTCGGACGATAATTTCTGAGGTAGTCAGGGCTGTTCCTGGCTCGGAACTTGTCGCCCGAGACACATCTAAGACGTCTCCATAGTCAATCACCGCACCAGATTTCCGCGCCTGCTCCTTCATTGTTCGCGACAGCTCCGCTCCCGATCCTTTGAATCCTGCATAGTTCTCAAGGTCGGCAATCTTTAGTAGGTTTCCGCCGATCGCTTCCCTCTCTAATACTAGCACCGAGAAATGTTCGCGCGCCAACGATAGCGCTGCTGACAGCCCCGCCGGCCCTGCACCGATGATAATCACATCATGAACTTCGCTTGCTACGCCCGTTTCCGTTGCCATTCTTTCCTCCATTGCCATTTGTAGCGCCATTTGACTTGCCGATCAGTTTCGCAAACATCATTCGCCCCGCCTGCGTTTGGAAGAATCTTGTCACTTCAACCTCCACTCGTTCGCCGACATAGTCCTCGGCGTCATCAACCACGACCATTGTCCCGTCGTCCAGGTAGCCGACCGCCTGCCGCGCCCCGCTTCCTTTTTGTGATAGACTTAAGGTCACTTTCTCGCCTGGTAGATGCTCGACTCGTAGGTTCTGCCCTAAGTCATTCATATTGATTGTCTTGATTCCTTCTGCATGCGCCACCTGACCGAGGTTGAAATCGTTGGTCATAATCATCGCTCGTCGCCTCTTTGCCACTACTAGTAGCGCATCATCAACTTTCTTTATATTTGCTGGTGCTGAGATAATTCGAAGCTTGAGGTCAGGAATCTCTTTTAGCTTTTCTAGTGTCGCCATTCCTGCTCGCGCCCTGGTTCGCTTCTCGCTGTCGCTGCCGTCAGCCAAAAGCTGCATTTCTTTCAGCGTACTGTCCATTACTAGCAAATAATCACCGACTAAGCCTGTCCGCGCCACACCCAAGACTCGCCCATCCATTAAGATTGATGTATCAACCAAGACTCTGCGACGCAAGATTATAAGGGGGGAAACCGTACAGACTCTTATTAAGATCAAAATCGAACACAGCAAAATCAGCCCAAGTAAAACTTCCATTAATATCATTATACCTTATATCCACAGCTTCCGCAACCCAAGCTAGTCCTCGTAGTCTGGGTCTATTACTGCACGCCACTCCTGCGAGCAGATAGCTTCCGGGTTCTCCTCTGATCGCTCCCACGGACAACGCGCCACTAATGTCTGCCCATCAACGTCTAAAATCCCTGCTTCTATCAAGTGTACACGCATTCGATGTGCGTCTGACGACAAAGTCCTCTCGTTTTCGTATCCAGTACGCACCCAAGCCGTAAGACCTGCTGCCCACATCAACATAACCACTTGCATAACCACCAGTGCGCCTATTATTATCTTGAGTCGTTTTGTTTTGTCCACAGCCACCTTTCTTTGAGTCGCTCGGGCGAGCATAATATTATTGTAGCTCAAACATCACCAACAGCACAACGTCGTTTGCGAAAAAACTCAAAATGATGTATAATCACCCCATGAAAGTACGCACTCGTTTCGCTCCCAGCCCTACTGGCTACGTCCATATTGGCAATATCCGCTCTGCTCTTTTCCCTTATTTGCTAGCAAAGCAAAACAAGGGAACTTTTGTTCTCCGTATTGAGGACACCGACCAAAATCGCTTCGTCGCCGATGCCGAAGAAGTCCTACTCGACACACTTAAGTGGCTCGGACTCAGCTGGGACGAGGGTGTTGATATCGGCGGTCCATTCGCTCCGTATCGTCAGACCGAGCGTCGCGACCATTATATTAAATGGGCCGAAAAGCTCATTAAGAAAGGCATGGCCTATGCCGACCCCTACACGCCCGCCGAAGTTGATCAACTTCGCGCCGACGCCCAGGCTAAAAAGCAGGCCTTCCTCTATCGTAATTATCGCCCCGAGAACCCACCCAAATGGGCACCAGGCTGCGGTAAGCCGCTTCGCTTCAAGCAGACCAAGATCGAACGCAAGTACTACCACGACAAGATCATGGGTGACCTCGAGGCTGGCGCAGAGACTCTCGACGACTTTGTGCTGATTAAGGCTGACGGTCTCCCAACCTACAATTTCGCCCACATTGTCGACGACTCCGAGATGGAGTGCACTCACGTTACACGTGGCGTCGAATACTTGAGCTCGATGGGTAATTATCTGGCGCTTTATGACGCCTTCGGTTTAAAGCCTCCGATCTTTGTTCATATGCCACACGTCATGGCGCCAGCTGGCAATAAAAAGCTCGGCAAGCGCGATGGAGCGAAGTCCGTCCAGGAATACCGCAATGAAGGCTTCTTGCCAGAGGCGATGCTGAACTTCCTCGTCATGCTAGGCTGGAACGATGGCACGACAACAGATATTTTTAGCCTAGACGACATGGTCGATAAGTTCGAGCTCTCTCGCGTCCAGCGCGCTGGAGCCCGCTTTGACGAAAAGCGCCTACTTTGGCTTAACGGCCAATGGATACGTCGCCTTGATATCGCTAAGCTATTCGATTACGCGAAAGACTTTTGGGGTGAGAATGGCAAGAAATCCACCGACGAGCGCCGCATGGAGGTCCTCGAGGCCGTCCAGGAGCGTCTCAAAACCCTCGGCGACATCCCTGCTCTAACCGAATATTTCTTTGCTCGTCCTGAGATCGACCTCGCAATGATTACTGAGAACAAATTCATCTCAAAGCTCACCCGCGACGAGCAGGTCAATCTGCTCGAAGTCGCCATCCTAAAGCTCGAGGCCATCGACTGGAACACCGATGCCTTGCAGGAGGCTCTAAACGAGCTCCTAACCGAGACTGCCCGCAAGCCCGCTGAACTCTTCTCTCTCCTCCGTATCGCCGTGTCGTTTGCGCCATTCTCACCAGAACTGCCACGCACCTTCGCCGTTCTCGGCAAGGACGAATCTATTGCGCGCCTCAAAGCCACTATGGACGCTCTCGCGAAAGCTTAAATCATGAAAAAGTTCGCCGTCATCACCCTCTTCCCCGAGATGTTCGACAAGGTCCTCGGGCAGAGTATGATGTGGAAGGCTTCGGAGATCGGCGCCGCCGAGTTTCATATCGTTGATCTCCGCGAGTTCGGCATCGGCCCCCGCAAGCAAGTCGACGACACCGTGTACGGCGGTGGCGATGGTATGCTGCTGAAGATCGAGCCGCTTTATGCCGCAGTCGAGCACGCGAAATCTCTCATTGGCGACGCTAAAGTCTTACTGATGTCTCCTCGCGGCACCACTTGGTCGCAGCCACTTGTTCGCGCATCTGCCGATTCTAGCGATAATTATATTCTAATCTGTGGCCACTACGAAGGCTTCGACGAACGCATTATGAGCGTCGTCGACCAGCAGGTCTCCGTAGGTGATTACGTCCTGACTGGCGGTGAACTCCCAGCCATGACCATCATCGACTCAATTGTTCGCCTCCTTCCTGGCGTTCTCGGCGGTGAGCAGTCTGCCGAAATCGAGAGCTTTTCCGACGGCGACAACCTCGAATATCCCCAATACACCCGCCCCGAAGTCTTCACCACTCCAAGCGGCGAAGAGCTCCGCGTCCCCGAAATCCTCCTCTCCGGACACCACGCCGAAATCGCCAAATGGCGTGAACAAAACTCCTCCACCAAACCCGAATAGCAAGTTTCAGACAATGAAAAAGCCAGCGATTGCTCGCTGGCGTTCTTCGATTAGTTACTTGTTAGGCTTCAGCCCAGCAGCCTTACATGCTGCAGACCAAGACCCCCACCGCCTCATCCAGACTTCGGTGCTCGGGAGTGATGAGTCAGCATTAATTTCAGCCATGGTTGGGGTTTCCCTAGCTCCAGGGCTTTCTTCTGTAGCATTTCAATAAGTTGCGCATCAGTGTAACGACTCGGCTTGCCATTGCCAGCGCTTATTGTGTTAGGAGGGTTTGGTTCCAGTTCGGCATATTCTAGCCCTGCCATTTTGTACTTACACGAACTTTTTACTACTTTGTAGGAGGTTTCGCTGTTAAATTTAAGCTATAAGCACTCGGCTTATAACACTAGAGATTAGTCATAAGCTAAATCTCTTTTTTGTTGCTAGTAAGCTATAAAAAGAGGCTAAAATATAGTACAATCATTTTATGAGGTGATTACAAATGACTTTTGCGGAAAAAATATTAAGTTTTAATAATAAGTTATCGAATAAATCACTTGATTTACCCGTTGGTTTTAAAGTAATTAACCCATATAATGCGGATCAAAAAGAGCTAGTCAAAAAAATATTTGACGCTACGGCTTATGGTATAGAATAAAAAAGGAGGATATAAAAAAATGGGATCATTTATAGAAACTAACGACACTTTACAAATAACAAGAGAGCAAGGTTTTCCAAAAGAATTGGAATACGAAAATCATATTGTAAAACCATATTTGGCTAAAGATTTTGAAAACATAATTTTCGAGTTTAAAAACAAGCCAAATATAAGGATCTATCATAGACCGCCAGTTAGAAACTTTTTGGTAGAAAATATAAACGGAAAATGGTTGTATTGGGGGTTAGTGCATATTCTCGAGGTAGGCCACGACTACGTTAATGGTTTAACCTCGGGCAAATATAAAATAATATATATTAATACTCCCGATGAAATGAAACACGCTCATAATATTATTGATAGAAACCAAGATACAAAATATGTTTAGTGGGAGGCAATTAAATGAAAATTGAAAATATATTTTTAGACGATTATAAAACTAGAGGATCATATTCGCCAGCCAAAAAAATTGATTTAGGAAATAGTTATTTAATATATGTATCGGGCGTACCAGTAGTCTCTCTGCTATTGCTTCAGCAAACCGTTTTTCATAAACAGTTCTGCCGAAAATAGCGTTCAGATTCGCCTTGTCCTTGCGGTCAGGTGTAGCTGTTAACCCTAATAGGAACTTGGGCGTGAAGTATTTTAAGGTCTGGTAGAATGTGCGGGCGGGAGCATGATGAGCCTCATCCACAATTATATAAGTGAATTCATCTCTTGCAAACTCTTTCCGTCGCATATCGTCGGCCATAGTTTGGAAGCTGGCAAACAGAAAGTCTACCTTTTCGCCATCCTCATTGCCGCAGACTGTGTTTCTTTTCTCGTTGCCGTTGTAGAGACCGTAGCTATACTCATTACCAAGTATTGCTTGGAATTCTCCGTTCAGTTGCTCGAGAATGTCGTTACGGTGGCACAGGACTAACACTCTTCCTCCGTGCTCTGCGATGAACTCTTTAGCGTCCACAATCGCGGTGATAGTTTTGCCGAGCCCACTCGCCATAATGACGAGAGCTCTGTCTTCACCCATAGCGCGGGCTTCTTTGAGGTTTGCCCAGCATATTACTTGATGGTTGCGACTAATGTCGATCGTACGCGGTTTTACAAATGGCATTCATACCACTCCTTCTCTAGAATATTTAGGATTATAAGTAACTAAATTATAAAAGTTTTCACACCCTCTTACGAATTCCCAGGCTTTTACCCAGCGTTGGGGGGGGGCTTTCTTTGCCCGCACCAACATATGCCCACATTATATCACAGTTATGCTAAAAAGTCAATCTTACTACCTCTGAAAGCCTAAAAGCGCAAACCAATTAAAAACCGCCCCAACGCAAAATGCGTCAGTGCGGTTTTACGATTCATCGTAGTGATTGCTATTTCCCGTCTAGCTCTGGTATCGACAGTAAGTATTGGTCGTCCTTTGCTCGAAATAGCGACCTGGCAAACTTTTGCAGCACGGGCTGTACAGCTGGCGTGCAGAAATCGTAGACACCAGACCCGCCCTCAAAGCCCTCATCAAAACAGGTTGCTACGTAGATCCGCATCCAGTCAAAGTTCTGTACTGCATCGTGCGTGCCAAGCGAATTCTTGATGTCGAATGCTGCCATACTGTCGCGGTGCGCCTGGTCATTAGCCAGTGCTGTAATGCGTCTAATATGGTGCCCTTGTCGATTGCAGCCTGCGCCGATCGGCGCAGTCATTAGCAGGTATTCACCTTCTTCATCGCGCATCATCGCTGCCTGCGCGCCTAACGTTCGCACTAATTCCGTATGGCCATCCGTTAGGTATTCTAAGGCTTCACCTCTCTTGGGGTAGAAAAGAAAGCACATTGCGCCGCCCTTAGAACTAAATGGACCAGTTGCCACCTCGTCTTGTATGGCTTTCATCAGTTTTTGTTGCAGCGTAAAGAGTACCATCGTACCTGTCATCTCACATCATCCTCTCAGAATCTTTTTAAGTTACAGAGAGGGCATCACCGCCCTCTCCTAGGTCTTGCACTATCATTATACCACGTTTATGCTTACAAGTCAATTAGGCAGACTTTTTATGTGCCATCACCACTAGACCTACCACTACCGCCATAGCTGTTATACCACCCGCCAACATAATCCGAATAGCAATTGTGTTCGTGCTGTCTTCCTCTGTAGCACCTAGCTCTCCGCTGATCGCCTCCATATTTGCTAGCTCGTCCATGATAGCGTCTAAGTCGAGGTAGTCACCGCTAATTGGGATCATATCAACCTCATCGCTGATTGGTATTATCGTTTCGTTTGTCGCCATCACCGCCTCGTATCCGTCATCACCGCCGATGCGTGATAGTGGGTTGTAAGTGCCCTCTTCCATGCCAGCGTTATATATTGCCGATGTCGATACCGGCACAAGAGCCAACGTCAAAACCGCACCTAGCGCTAGAGCTGTCTTTTTGATATTTAGTTTCATACTACCTCACTTACCTTATAGTGTTAACGTTATTATATCATACGCTTTCCTCGCCATACAACCCCATATTATGTTATAATTCTAGTTATATGACCCTGTCAGATATGCAAAAACTAGCCTATCAGAACAAACTCGACAAAGGATTTAATGTCACTGATGTCAGCATGGAGTTCTGCCTGCTTCATGGCGAGCTGGCCGAAGCTTACGAGTCTTTCAGTAGACAAAGAGGCAATGTCGGCGAAGAGCTAGCCGATGTAGCGATCTACTTGATGGGTCTTTCGCAGATGCTTGATGTCGATCTCGAGGCCGAGATTGCGAAGAAAATCGCGCGAAACGAATCCCGCAAGTATCAAAAAGACGGCAAGACTATCCGCTACACCGAGGTTAAATAGCTCGCTCTAGGCTTCGTCGTCAGATTCTTCAGTCTCTACTGTGTTTAGCTCGACACTAGGTCGCGCCGCATTAGCATCTATACCTCTCGGCTTACGAAAGGCATAGATCGCGCTGCCGATTACTGCCACCGCGAGCGCAACACCACCAACGACTAGCATTAGGCGTGAATCACCGCTCTCGTCTTCTTCAGCTTCTTCCTCTTCGGTCTCTTCGTCTGCCTGCTCCACACCGATCATATCTTCGTAGGCTGGTGGATTTTGCAGATCACTGCTATCACCAAACGTATTTGCTGCTACCGTCACTGGCACAAGCGCCAACACTAAGGCAGCTCCTAGAGCAAAAATAATCTTTTCTATATTCAATCGCATGATTTCTCCCATCAAGCTAGTTTATAGTGCTATTATACCATATTTGCTATACTCTTGTCTATACTCTTGACGAACTTCGTCGAACTGCCGATTGCGTTCTCACCGCGTTCGACAAGCAGGTGAACCATTAATTCTTAAACCTCACCAGATCAATTATCCTGGCGGGACTTTTCATTTTAGTCGTTATTTATGGTATAGTATAAGCATGGAAAAATATGATCCGGGAGCGGTAGAGCAGAAGTGGCAACAGTATTGGTCAAAGAACCCCTACCTCGCCCTCGATTTTGGTAAGAAACCGAAGTTCGTCATGCTCACCGAGTTCCCGTATCCTAGTGGCGATGGTCTTCACCTTGGTCATACCCGCGAATACACCTATGGCGACATTATCGCGCGCTATAAGCGCCTTCAAGGCTACAACGTCATGTACCCTATGGGCTTCGATGCCTTCGGTCTACCTACCGAGAACTACGCCATCAAAAACAATATCACCCCACAGGAGGCCACCGAGCGCAATGTAGCGACTTTCACCGACCAGTTCAAGTCGCTTGGCTACTCTTTCGACTGGACTCGCGTCATCAACACTACCGACCCCGGCTATTACAAGTGGACTCAGTGGCTCTTCCTTCAATTCTACAAGCATGACATGGCCTATCAAGAAGAATCCTCTATCAACTGGTGTCCGCGCTGCAAAACCGGCCTCGCCAACGAAGAAGTCCTCTCTAGTGGCCGCCACGAACGCTGCGAGACTTTAGTCGAGAAAAAGAAATTAAAGCAGTGGATGCTCCGCATCACAAAGTATGCCGATCGCCTTATTGAAGGTCTCGAAAATGTCGACTACCCAAGTCGCATCGCTGACCAGCAGGTAAATTGGATCGGTCGAAGTGAAGGTGCTGAGATCTCGTTTGTAGTCGCGCCAGCTGAATCTGAGACATCTGGCGAGGCGACACATAAGATTAAAGTCTTCACCACCCGCCCTGACACTATTTGTGGCGCTTCGTTCCTTGTCTTGGCCCCAGAGCACCCACTTGTAGACCGGATCACCACCAAAGACGCCAAGCCAGAAGTCAATTCATACAAGAAAATGGTCGCCGCCAAATCCGAAATCGCCCGTGCCGAAGAGAAAAACAAAACCGGCGTCTTCACTGGCGCTTACGCAACGAATCCCATTTCTGGCGATAAAATGCCAATCTGGATCGCCGACTACGTCCTTGCGACTTATGGCGAGGGTGCGATTATGGCCGTCCCCGCCCACGACGAGCGCGATCACGAATTCGCCAGCAAGTATTCTCTGCCTATCGTCCAGGTTGTCGCCGCCGAAGAAGCGAATCCCGTCGACCCTCCCCGCGCTGGCAAGAAAAACACCAAGCGCCAGACTGTCAGCTGCCTAGTCAAGCACCCCGAGAAAGACGAATACCTAACCATTAACTGGACCAAGCGCGGCTGGCGCACACTACCAAAGGGCGGCATTGAAGACGGCGAAACCGCCGAGGAGGCCGCGCGCCGCGAAATCACCGAGGAGACTGGCTATAAAAACCTCAAATACTTGGGCGAAATGCCTTACTGTCGCCATTCTTGCTTCTATGCCGCACACAAAGACATCAATCGTGACATCACTACCATCTACCTCCACTTCCAGCTCGAAGATCTCGACCGCGACCAGCCAGAACTCGACGAGATTGAGGCTGCCGAGGGTATCGAGGCTGTCTGGGCGCCTCGCTCTGACCTCTCTAGTCTCACACCTCATGATCCTCTAGATATCATCACTGACTGGCTCGACGGCAAGATGATTTGCCATACCGATTGTGGTACCATGATCAATTCTGGCGAATTTGACGGCCTCCTGTCATCAGACGCCAGCGAAAAAATCATCGCAAAGCTCGAGTCTATGGGCGCAGCTTCGCGTAAGACTAGCTTCAAGCTTCGCGATTGGATCTTTAGCCGTCAGCGCTACTGGGGCGAACCTATCCCGATCATTCATTGCGCTGATTGTGGTGCCGTCCCAGTCCCCGACAAAGACCTTCCTGTCGTCTTGCCAAAAGTCGATAGCTACGAACCGTCTGATACTGGCGAAAGTGTCCTTGCGAGCGTCCCTGACTGGGTAAACGTCCCATGCCCGAAATGCCAAAAGCCCGCCAAACGCGAAACCGACACCATGCCAAACTGGGCTGGCTCTAGTTGGTACTGGCTCCGCTATTTCGATGCCCATAACGACCAAGCCTTCGCCGATCCGAAAAAGCTCAAGTACTGGGGCGAAGTCGACCTCTACCTCGGCGGCATGGAGCATACCACCCTCCACTTGCTCTACTCTCGCTTCTGGCATCAGTTCTTCTATGACCACAAACTTGTCCCGACCCCCGAGCCCTACGCCGCGCGTCGCGGTCAAGGCATCATTCTCGCCTCCGATGGCCGCAAAATGTCGAAGTCTCTCGGCAATGTTATTAACCCAACTTCTGTCATCAATGACGGCTATGGCGCCGACGCTCTTCGCCTCGCTATCGCCTTCCTCGCCCCGTTCGACCAAACCACCCCATGGAACCCCGAAGGCGTCGCCGGCACCTACCGCTTCCTCGTCCGTGTCTGGAACTTATGTCAGCAGGCCCAGAAGTCTGATTCTGAGACAGTAAAGGCTATTCCTGCCGAAGGGTGGGCTGCCGAGCTAAGGCGCGTGCGCGCCAAGACCGTCAAGAAAGTTCGTGACGACCTCGACGGTATGCACTTCAATACCGCAGTCGCCGCATTAATGGGCGGCCTTAACGACCTCTCGAAGCATGGCCCCGACAAAGAAACCATGGCCGACTTCTGTCTCCTCCTTAGTTCTTTCGCGCCCCACATCTCGCACGAGCTCTATCATCAGCTGACAGGTAAACAGCTGGACACTGCCGAGTTCCCGACCTACGACGAAAAAGACCTCGTTGACACAGAAGTCGAAGTCGTTATCCAGATTAATGGCAAGGTCAGGAGCAAAGTAAAAGTTCCTGCCGACCAAGTCACGCAGGAAACCCTCCAAAGTATAGCAGAAAACGATGTAAGAGTCAAGCAGTTCATCGGCTCCACCCCTATCAAGAAGACGATTGTGGTTACAAAAAACAGATTGGTAAACATAGTTATATGAAATGGACGAAGAAGAACGCGATTGATTTTCTCTGGCGATTTGACGAGCTCGCTGAGCAAATCGTTGACGACATCAACCTTACCGCTCTCCGCCAAGTCGACAACATTACCGAGTTCAAGTTTGAGCACGAAAAGGGCGCTCCCGTCACTTACTGGGCAGTTGATGTCTCGCAAGATCAAGCAAGTGACATCGAGAAATCCGCCAAAGACCAAGTCAAGAAGATCGCGCCAAACGCCCGCCTCCAATTCGTCAAGGTCGACGAAGACCGCGGCAAAGACGTAGCTCTTGTTCGCACATTCCCTCGTAAGCGCCTCGACGTCTTGGTCGCTGAACGTTTCAATATCAGTCGTGGTAGCGCCAAACTCAAGATCGAGAGCGGCCTAGTTGAGGTGGATGGCGAAAAAGCCGAAAAACCTAGCCGCGAATACGATGACGACATCAAAATCGACCTCGCAAAAGTCGCTGAGAAGGAATCTACCCTTAATCTCACCATCATTCACGAAGACGACGACGTTATCGTCATCGACAAACCATCCGGGGTCTTATCCCACTCAAAAGGCGAGGCTAACGACGAAGAAACTGTTGCTTCATGGCTAATTGACCGCATGGATTGGGCTCGCGAGGCTACTCCTGACTCTGAGGTGATAGCAGGGCCTCGCGCTGGTTCAAGTAATCGTCGCGGCATCGTCCATCGTCTCGACCGCGGCACCTCTGGTGTGATGATCCTCGCCAAGAATCCGACCGCCGAAAAGTTCCTCCAGAAACAATTCGCCGAGCGCAAAGCCAAGAAAACCTACCTCGCGGTCGTCGAGGGCGAGCCAAAACAAGCCGAGGTCGTACTAGATCTACCAATCGCCCGTAATTTCCGTAAGCCGACCACCTTTCTCGTCAGCGCCAACGGTAAATCCGCCCAAACCCACGTCAAAACTACCAAAGTCGCGCCGATGAAGCTCTACTCTTTGCTTGAGCTTAAACCCACCACGGGGCGCACTCACCAGCTTCGCGTTCATCTCGCCTACCTCAACCACCCGATCGTTGGCGACGAAGTCTATGGCGGCAAGAAAGCCAAGCGCGTCATGCTCCACGCTTCCGAGCTTGAGCTAACCCTGCCGAATTCCGAACGCAAGACATTTAAGTCCAAGGCCCCAGCGGAGTTCGCGAAATATGTTTCTAGATAGCAATGCCAACCTCAAAGATATCGCCGGGCGATTCTCCTGTACTATTTTCTTCGGCGATCCCGAGTTGATGGCTAAGCAGTTCCCTGCCTCACCCCGCACCATGATTTTCGAAAAAGACGCCAAAAAATCTGGCATTACCGTCGACGTCTCGCAGGAACTCGTACGCCTAAACATCGCCCTCGCCGCCTCTACTGACGAAAGCCCCAACTTCCTCATAGTCAAAAACGCCGAGCTTCTTAACGCTAATGCCTCTAATGCCCTACTTAAGACCCTCGAAGAAGCTCGCCAACACTTCGTCCTACTCGCCTCACCGCGCGCCCAAATCCTCCCGACCATTCTCTCTCGTTCTGCTGTTTTTTACCTCCCTGCTACTAAGAGTCCCTCAAAAAAAGCTCTCGACACCGCTAAGCTAAACATCGTCGAAATGGCCGCAGCTGTCGACAAAAAACCCGAATTAGCGCTAGAAGTTCTGAATGTCCTGGCGCAAATGATCGCCTCTTCAGGGGTAGTTAAGATTGCCCCTAGCTCTGAAAGGGCGCTAGCTATACGGGATCTCACTTCGATCGCCAATGCTATTCTCGCGGGCAACAATCCAAAACTTGCATTTTTATCGTTCTTATGATATAATATTGACACATGAGTATCAATAAGCGAGGCGCCTTGGGCGTCATTTTTAGTTTCTGCCTGGCTTTCGCGCCAGCTGTGGCTATACTAACCCACTCTTTTCTCGCTGCCGATGCCGCTTACCATACAATAGAATATCTTACAGATACAGAAGCGCCCGAAGAGCTTATAGAGCCTGCAATCGAACACGACGAGCAGCGCATCCAGGGAGGTGGGCTAGGCGACTTAACTTCCTCACCCCCCTTGCCGACTCCACAACCCCAGCCTGCTCTTTGCGCCGAGAGAATCGTCATCGCGAGCCTCGGTGTCGACAACTGTATCGTCAACCACACTGCTTCCGAACTCCACATCACCCCGACCAGCGCTAGCGGTCGCGTCGCCAATATCTCGACCAACGGCGCCCGCTTCATTTACGGTCATAATTCACAGAATATCTTCGCAAGTCTCGGTAATATACGAGATGGTGCGTTAATTCAGGTCATTACCTCGAGCGGCACCGAGACTTTCCGTGCTAGTATCGCTCGTTCTCATCTCGATTTTCGTTATCGCTGTCTGCGCGCTGGCAATGTCAATAACCTCCCAGGTATAGCGACCTATCGCGCCGCGAACTGCCCGCATCTCATCACGATGACTAGTCTCATTCATGCTCCTGCTAGCACTCTCACTCTCATGACTTGCGCTGGCTCCTACGACCCCAGTCTCGGCACCTATGATCGCCGCCACATCATCTTCGCTACTCGCATCGACTAGACACTTAAAAACGCTCATGCTAAAATAGGGACATGAGAACCCAGAGCAGAAATCCAGCCCCGAAATACGACAAAACCAAGCTAGCCATAATAATCCTCTTCGTAATGAATATAATATCCATTATCGTGGTGGCTTTCTTGCTGCATTCTCTATTCTTTGTCCAGCGCTGGGATAGCGACCGAATAAGCCAAAACTGGCACGAGAGCTTTTTGCGCTACTATCACCTTCGCCACGTGCTTGAAGAGGAGGGTGTCATTCCCTCTTTTGATGACTGTCGCAACCTCGTTTTCGAACACTGCACAGCAGAAATGGAAGACTGGGAATGTCGCGAAGCTATCGGTGTTTGGTGTGCCTACCGCGCTCCCGATCGTAATCAGATCGACGACCAGCCCAATCTCCCCTTTGAAGACTAGCCACCTACCCTTAAACCTGTTATACTGAACCCATATGGCAGTTGAGAGGATTGTAGACGCGAGGGGCAGTAGCGATGACGGCGATATGCCTGATGAGCAGCAGAAGTTCGAGAACACCCTCCGACCGCAACGTCTCAGCGAATACATTGGTCAAGAGAGCCTTAAGACCAGCCTACAGCTAGCGATTGATGCCGCCAAGCAACGCAACGAACCTATCGATCACGTTCTGTTGTTTGGTCCACCTGGACTCGGCAAGACCACCCTCGCTGGTGTTATCGCTAATGAAATGGCCGCAAACACCAAGAAGAAAGGCGAGGAGCAAAAACCAAACTTCAAAGTCGCCTCTGGCCCTGGTATCAGCCGTCCTGGTGATCTCGCGAGTGTTCTGACCAGCCTCCAAGATGGCGATGTCCTCTTTATCGACGAGATCCATCGTCTCAGCCGCCAGGTCGAGGAGACGCTCTACTCCGCGATGGAAGATTATGTGATCGACATCATGATCGGCAAAGGCCCAGCCGTTCGCTCTGTTCGTCTTTCCCTCCCTCGCTTCACCTTAATTGGTGCTACCACTCGGGCTGGTGCCCTGGCTAACCCGCTCCGTGATCGATTTGGCTTAGTCTATCGTCTCGAATATTACAGCGAACCTCACATCAAGGAGATTATAACGCGCTCATCTCGCATTCTCGACCTCACTATCACTGACGAAGCCGCGACTATGCTGTCGTCGCGCGCTCGCCTCACTCCGCGTATTGCAAACCGCCTTCTGAAGCGCGTCCGCGACTATGCTGAACTCAACAATAACGGCAAGATTGACGTAGCTATCGCCGAGCAATCTCTAGAGCTCCTCCAGATCGATCGTCTAGGTCTCGATATCGCAGATCGTAGCCTACTTCGCACTATCCTCGACCACTACGGCGAGCGCCCTGTTGGCATCAAAACTCTCGCCGCCCTAACTGGCGACGAAGCTTCCACTATCGAAGATTACTATGAGCCCTACCTCATGCAAATTGGTTTCCTTGAGCGCACCCCGCGCGGTCGCGTGGTGACTGGTCGCGCTAAAAAACACCTTGGCTAGCTATTAGTGTCGCGACCGACGCACAAAATCTGTCTCACGCTCAAGCTCCGCTCGGATAATGAAGCTCGAACATCGTCCTTCGACGCAGTTCTCTGGCTCGTAGAATAAATGCGAGCCAATATTGCCGATGAAGTTACCCGCATGGTCTACCATAAATCGCGGGTCAGCGCCACGCAGTGTCTCCTCGGTCAAGACTTCTGGGTAGTAGCCAAATACGAAATGATGCACGTCCTCTAGTGCGTAGTAGATCGCATTGACCGCTGTTTTGTTGTGGTCGTCTCGCGCAAAAGCTTGAATCGTCGCCCGCTGCATAAAGAAGAATACTACCGCTGCCCCCACGAACGCAATCGCAATCACTAGCTCTAGGGCTGTAAAACCTTTTTTCATACTATGATTATAGCATAGCAATGAAAAAGCACCTACTAGCGAAAGCTGTCGGTGCTTTTTGTCTGCAAAGATTTACGATACTGCTACTTGCTTGCTACCGGTGTTGTTAGTCAATAATGCCAACTTCACTCGGGTAGCGCGCTCTTGTTTGGCGATCGCCTGCTTCAGTTTACGGTAGAACTCTTTGAAGAACGCATCGCGGAACGGGTTAGCTTTCGAGCTTCGCGCGCGAAATAGCTCAAAGTATTCTTCCATTGTGGTACAGCTGCGGAAGTACAGGTTCCGACGGACCAGTCCGTTCATTTGTTGGCCAGCAGTGACCTTGAGGCTGATCTCTTCCACTGTATTCTTGCCGATATCAGCGATCTTTATCGCGCTCAGGTCTTCGGCCGTACTTACTTTTCCCACTAAATTTAAATCCATCTTTCCGTCTCCTTTGTCTCTTAGGTCAAATTCAAATCTCTTACAGTCGCTTCGAGGGACGACATGACTCCATCCAGCTTTGACAGGTACTCATAGAACGCCTCACGAAAGGCAACTCTGCCAGTCACGTTGAAAAAGTCACCGAGCGTCTTGCTCTGTTCGGCCGCCCGCTTTACGAACTCCCCATCCAAGCTGCTCGGATTAGCTTCTTTAGCTATCAACCAAGTCAGCTCCACGCCCACATACCTAATAGGTAGTTGATCGAATACTCTCATCTTTTCCTGATTCATGCCACCCTCCTCCTCTATGGGGCTGCGAAATCTTTGCTTTTAAGCTTCGCGCCCAGATTTTCTAAAAAAGAAATACGAGGGGTGGGCGATGATCCTCCTCGTTGTTTTTAGATTATATCACTCTTATGTATATTAGTCAAGGATTACGTTCAGCCAGCTCAAGCAGCTCATCAATCATCATCGCAACGCTCTTAGCTGTCTTGTCGTTTGTCATTTCGTCAGCAAATGTGCCGTGAATCGCATAGCCGTCATATTTCTCGATCATCTCAACATCATTTGGGCCGTCGCCAATTGTCACGGCATCGTCTGGTGTTATTTGTTCTCGCGCTAATACCACTTCTATTGCTTTTGTTTTGCTTGCTCGCGCCCCAATCGCCTCCTGGTATAATAGCTCCCAGTTTGCGTCTCTGATTTCGCGCCCACCATCTGTAATAATATAGTCAAACTGAACCAAGACTTCATTTGGCGCTGCAAACCCTTGCCCCGTTGCGATCACAAACTTTTTGCCCGCCGCCCGCCAGCGGTCTATTGCCTGAGCGTTCTTTGCGGTACTGCCATCTCGAGCTAGAATCGTTCCCTCGTAGTCACTAAAAATAATCTTCTTCACCCCTATATTATACCAACCTCGCGCTAAAGTGAAAACCCCGCCAGAACAGTCTAGCGGGGCGCACACAAATAGTCCATTAGTCGACTTGCTTACCAAGATGCATCAATATACCGTTGATATCTTCGCGCAAATCTTCATCCCCTGGCGTAGCCACCTCCATCAAGCCTCTTAGCCAGCGCAGGAATACTAAGCCCTCTTGGTTCTTGAATGTTTTTAGATCACGCGAATCAACCGCATGGATATGCCGGCGTGCAAACCTTAACGCCAGCTCCTCGTCTTCTAACTGTATGGCTATGCGGACAATTTGGCCCAGACTCATGTATTTCACGACATCCGGTATCTCATTTTCCAGTAGCCAGAGGCATGGGTAGATAGCCTTGAAGCCGTTTCCCTTGACGTATGATTGATCTATTACGAGCTCAACTAACCCTTTCGCCATCTCGAGACCGTTCGGCGTGAGCGATAGCGTCAAACTCATGTCATTTACATGGCCAGCTGCTGAAACTGCTGCCATGTGTTTCTTCATCTCTGCCTGCGTTGCTGCGACGATCCTCTGCCATATCTCATCTCTTACAGCTTGCGGCATTTTGGTCTTTGGCGACCAGAGCTTGACTAATATCGGAGCTAACAAGTAGCTCTCATCAGCCCCTAAGCGGCTCGCGCTGTGGTGGGATAGTAGTTCGCGGGCATGACCCTCGTCAACCAGCCCCAGCAGGAACTCAATCAGCTCATCTATTTGCCCGTTACCGTGTCCGACTAACTCGTGTGGAGCTAGGTCGTTCTTCAGGTTGTAGCAGAATTCGCCAAGCATTTCCCTTAGTAATTTTGGGCGGTTGAATAGCAACCAATACAGGTCTTCCCGGTGTTCTTTGTTGCCAATTCTGAGCAAGCGACGCATTGAGTCTGCCACTGCGTAATGGCATCTTGCCACGTCCGCGTCCATGATGTAACTTTGTCGCAGCATGTCCCTTAGCGCTAAGCGGCGCAGCCCATCTGGATTCTTTTCATCAATCCAGAGGTAATAGAGCTGGTCGAAGCGAGTTTTGTTAGTCATGTTGTCAGTAAAGACTATTCGCTTGTACTTAGCGAAGTCGTTTTCACTAACCCTGACTGGACCATTGTTGTTAAAGTTCTTTTTTCTCATACCAAACCCTCCTTTTATAAAATTTGTGGCCTTAAAACCACAGGTATTTGGTATCTTCCTTGCAATTATATCATGTTTATGGCTTATAGTCAATCGCCAAGCAAAAAGCCACCCCGAGTATCAGGGTGGTAATGCTATTATGACCTAGAGGTAAACATCAAACATTTCCGCCAGAAGATTAACTACTGGCCACTTAAACAGGTCTGGTATGTCCCGCGCCAGGGCGGCTGTCGACCATAAGCCATCAACTTCTGTTAGATCGTCTTCGTTTAGTTCTGCTATACGTTGCTGCTCAGCTTGGATCCTGGCACCGAACACCTCTTGCAGTACTACATTCATCTGCACATAGCTGTTTTCGTATTTTATGGAATACACCCCACGCATGGCAAGCACTGCATTACCAGCGCACCATGGGTGAGGGTCAGTAATGAACGCATCTGCCAGTGCTGTTCTTACTGAGTCGCCATGGAAGCGAGCGATCACTGTCTGTAGAATGCTTCGATCTGATAGGATGAGGATAGCTGCATGACGCTCGCTATCATCACCAACCCTAACGAGGTTACGTATGTCATGGATCTTTTCTGGGAACATCGGTAATATTTTGGCAAGTCTCGGGACTATCTCCTTCTGCACTTTCTCGCAGTCGCCCGCCTCCAGTGCCATAATGATTTCTTTCAAGGTTGCTTCGAAAATCATGTTTTACTCCTCCTCTATGCGAATGTTGTTGTCGCTGTGCGACCAGAATCGCCTGTATTTAGTGAAGTATAGTGGGCTCCAGGTCCCAGGGTGTTACAAAGTAGCCCTCTGAGCAATCCTTCCCGCAGTCGTATTCCAGTAGGCCAATCTTGTCCTCATTAGGCTTACTTCCTACGGACAATACAGCCCTCGTCTCTTCGTGGTTGTGGTCGTAGCCTATACTGTTTGGCATAAGCTCTATTGCTATACAAAGTCTCTTTGCCGTATCCCGAAACGGCTTAGCCTCCGCAAGTGTAATACCGTGCTTCTTGGCCCAGTCACGAATCTTTACTTCATCGTGCGGACCAATGACGACGCGCTTTTGCATGGGTTATTCCTCCAGTCATATTTTTAAAGTTTTCTAGCGCCAGTCGGTCGGCGCCATACCCTCCATATTATATCACACTTATGTCTAAAAGTAAAGCCGCTCCAAGAGCGGAGCGGCTTATGCTTACTTGTCGTAGTGTATGATGTATCGAGAGGATACGATCCCTTGTTGTTTTGTGACCCTTATGTTGGTATATTCTCGTGACTTCTTAGTGGGTACCCCACCTATCTTATGTCCAGTAAAATCATGTAGAATGTCCAATGTATTTGCGCCCTCCGTCAGAGTTTTTAGGTCAAGTCGCGCTCGGTATATGAGCACGCCCACACCTCGTCCTTTTGCGTTAATTGGCGGGTATCCGCCGAGGTCCATGCAGGTGGACGAAGCACCGTATGACAGCATTACGCCTTCGGGCTTGTCGCGACTCACCACCATAATCTGATTGTCTACAATCTCTACTTCCGGCGGCAGGATTATTGCTACAGCAATATTCTCCAGTGGTGCACCGCTTATATTGCGGAATCCTATTTTCATGAATACTTCTCTATTCTGCCTCCACCAACTCCTGGGGCGGACAATTCTCGAGCTTGTTTTAATCGCACTACGATTTATCTTGTCTAGGTTCATTGCATATTTACCTCCTCCTTTAGTCTCAGTCTGAATATGGTTGTTTGTATACAGCTTCTATTATTATGTCATATTTATGCTTAAAAGTAAAGTTGCGAATGCTTTTATGTCACATTTTAGAAAAAAGTGGCAAAAAGACGTGATTTTTCTATGAAATCACCTGCCTTAGTCGCCTCAGTGGTCAGAAGTAAGCATAATCGTTTGTTCTTATGCTTGCAAGAAATTTTTCACCCGCTACACTTGTGTTATACTAGAATTAACAAAGGAGAGGTTATGGCAAAGAAAGCGGAGAAAGCAGCGGCTACTCAGGCTAGTGCGGACGGCAAGAGCAAGGCGTTAGAGCTCGCAATGGAGCAAATCACCAAGCAGTTCGGTGATGGTTCTATCATGAAGTTAGGCGAGAATAGTCGCGCGGATGTTGAGCTAATCCCGTCTGGCACGCTATCGCTTGACCTTGCCCTTGGTGGTGGCTACCCGAAGGGGCGCATTATCGAGATTTACGGGCCAGAGAGCTCGGGTAAGACCACTCTCGCTATGCATGCCGTCTCCGAAGTCCAAAAAGCCGGCGGCTCAGCTGCTTTTATTGATGCCGAGCACGCCTTTGACCCTTCCTACGCTCGTAAAGTCGGTATTGACACCGACAAGCTCGTATTTAGCCAGCCAGACAGCGGCGAACAAGCTCTCGAAATCTGCGAGACCTTAGTTCGCTCTGGCGCTGTAGATATTATCATCGTTGACTCGGTCGCTGCCTTGACTCCGCAAGCCGAGATTGATGGCGACATGGGTGACTCTAATATGGGTCTCCATGCTCGCTTGATGAGCCAGGCTATGCGCAAGCTCACCTCTGTCATAAACCGCACTCGCTGCACCGTAATCTTTATTAACCAGATCCGCATGAAGATTGGCGTGATGTTTGGCAACCCAGAGACCACTACTGGCGGCAATGCCCTCAAGTTCTATGCTTCTCTTCGTCTCGATATTCGTCGCATTGGTCAGCTCAAATCTGGCGACGACATCGTCGGCAATCGTACTAAGATTAAGGTCGTCAAGAATAAAATCGCACCACCTTTCCGTATCGCTGAGTTCGACATTATGTACAACGAAGGTATTTCTCACGCTGGCGACCTCCTCGACCTTGCAACCGCTCGTGAGATCATCGATAAAAGCGGCTCGTTCTATAAATATAACGGCGAAACCATCGGACAAGGTCGTGAAGCTGCTAAGCAATACCTCAAGGACAATCCTAAGGTTGCCGCAGAGGCCGAGAAAAAGCTCCGCGCCAAGCTCTTTACACCTGATGCTCCCACACCACGCGAGAGCCCTGCCTCCACCGAGGAGTAGTCCGTCAGGCTAGCCAAAGAGTTCCAGCTCAGTTTGTATCTGAGCTAACTCCGCTGCCCCTATCTCTAACCTCTTAGCTATCTCTGTCGATGTCGAGCCAGCCCTAATCATATCCTTCGCTTTCGTCGTGATACAGGAAGGTTCTAGGCTAGCCGAAGCTACTTTTACTTCGTGGTCGTTTAGTCTAGTAGCCCCTAAGAGCTTGTTTACAGTGGTAAATATCCTGACTTTATCTGGGTGTTCTTCTAGCAGTTCGAGGCACCCAGCGCTCATCACATCTGTTAGCCTTCCTGGCACTATAAATACTGGGCGACCTTGTTTCATTGCGTGTCGAGCGGTGGACGAAGTCCCAGATCTTGCGGCCGCCTCAACTATAATCACGGCGTCCGCCAGCCCAGAGACGATACGATTTCTGGCTAGTAGCTGCCAGGCTTTCACTGAGTTAGGCTTTTCGTCTGGGTACTCACTTAAGATAGCTCCTCCAGCGCTTAGGATCTGCTCGCTTAGTCCTTGATTTTGTCTTGGTGTGACGTTGTTCACGCCGCTAGCGAGCACCGCTATGGTCGGCACAAAGCCTGTATTAGAAGTAGCTAAGGTTGCTCCGTCTAGCGCACCTCTGTGCGCCGCCGCGTCAATCCCGAGCGCCAGCCCAGAGATCACCGTCACCCCTTGTCTCACTAGCTCATAGGCAGTCTTGTAGGCCGTTCTCGCACCATATTCGGTGGGTTTGCGTGTGCCAACGATGGCTACCGTGAAGTTGCGTATCTCGGGTAGTGCTCCCCGTATGTATAGAGTAGCACCCTCAGTAAAATGACGAAGATAATCATTTTCAGATGTCGTCAAGCATCTAGTCACCCTAATTCTCCCTCTGTAATATTAGCATAAGCACAGTCTTTGTTGTCTGCTTGTTGTTTTTATCAAAAAAGCACCAAAAAGTATTGACTTATGACCTATCGTGTGCTATAATGGTGATGTGTTAAGGAGTAGTCGTAATAGACCTCTTATAACCCGCACCTAAATAAACTATAACATATTTTAGGATAAAGTAAAGACTCTTAAGGCGGTATACCCGCCGGTTATGCTTGGTCTTTACTCCTAAAGTTGTTGCCTGCTATCAAGCCTCCTTGGGCTCCTAGAGCTAAAAAGTAATCTTACCTCCACTTTTTGAGACCACTTGATATCAGGACAACCCCTTTAAACGGCAGACCCCATAGATGATGAGGTGGGTCATGCTCTACGGTGGTAGGCCTAAAAGGTGATTTAAAGGGTGAAAAAGCCAGCGAAGCCCACCCTCGCTGGCTTTTTCACTTCCATAATATTTTCAAATAGCCTCAAGCAGTCATAATCTCCAAAAGGATAAGGCCCACCATTAGCGGTGGGCCGTTCTTTATACCTGATTGTTGCTTTCTCCGACAAACATCATCAAGATGCTTTTCGATTTTCAATGTCATTGAGCTTCTCTGTTGCTTTATCAGCCAGCTCTGTGGCATTTGTAGAGAAGACCACCATGGCGTTTAGGATGTGTTTAACAATCCCATTCATAGATACTGGGGCGGCGCATTCTTCTCTTGCCGTTGTCATGTTCTCTGGCTGTAGCCATATAGAGGTCTCGCTTGGAGACTGCCTCCATCTGGACGCTACTGCCAGCGTAGGGCTATCGCTTAAGTGCAAAAGCATGTAGTCGTGCAGAAAATCTCTTATGGTCTCCCCATAGCGGTCTGCTGGTGGTGCATTGTTCGTGATGGTCACTACCTTGTTGGTAAAAGTTATTTGACATTGGTATACACCGCCATACCCAGTGCCTGTTCTGGGTATTTGGAAATCCAGCCGCTTTGTCGTTTTTAGCACCTCCGTCTTGCTTCTGAGGTTGCTTTGTAGCAGTTCGGGGTTGGTGCTGGGCATGGGCCGTATGTGCCTCCGCTTTTCGTCTTTTCCTGAGCTTAAAATCATACTTCTCCTCCTGTTTTCATATGTTGGTGTAAAAGAAAAGATAGCTACCGCTCTAACAATCAAGCTGTAAAGGTGCTATCAAACTATACCACTACTATATCACAGTAATGCTAAAAAGTCAATATAAAAGCACCAGTCTCTGGGCAGTCTGGTAATTCTCACGTGTTACGGTGGGCTTCCCGCCAAATCCATTATATTATATCATAATCTCGCAAAATGTGGTAGAATAGTAACAATATGAGTAACACTAAAAAGCGCCTCCCAATTGTCGCCATTGTCGGACAGACCAATGCTGGCAAGAGCGCGCTTTTCAATCGCCTAACCCGTAGTCGCGAGGCTATCGTCGCCTATGACCCAGGCACTACTCGCGACAGTGTTATGCGTCGTCTTTCAGTCGGCAACAAAGAAGTCATACTAGTCGACACCGCTGGTCTCAAGGACCCCGAAGACGACTTCGAGGCAACCATCCAGGATCAAATCGACGACGCCATTCTGGTAGCCGACCTAATCCTTCTTGCCCTTGACTCCACTCTCTTCCCAGACGACAACGACAAAAAAATCGCCAAGAAAGCCCTCAAGTCTGGCAAGAAAGTCATACTCCTCCTCAATAAGTCCGACCTTGGCGGCTCGCTGGATGAGAACGAATTTCGCCGCCTCGGCATCAAAGACATCGTCAAAGTCTCCGCCGAACACAATGTCGGGATTCCGCATCTACGAGAAGCCATCGCTGAGCTAGTTGGCGCCGATACGGGTGTCGCTCCCGAATTATCTCTCGAGGAACTTTCGGAGGTTGCGACCGAGAATGAGGAGTCGGAGACCCGTAACGACGGGATTGATGAACTCCCTGTCCGAGGAGATGAAGCGGGAGAGGCACCCGGAGGGGTCGTCAAACTTGCCCTAATTGGCCGCCCAAATGTCGGCAAATCATCATTATTCAACACTATCGCCAACAAGCAGCAAGCGATTGCGAGCGCCCGTGCTGGAACTACACGCGATGTCAATCGCACCGACCTTCGCTTTTACGGCCGTGACTTTGAGATCCTCGACACCGCTGGAGTTCGTCGTCGTGGCAAGCAAGAAGTTGGCGTAGAGAAGTTCTCTGTCATGCGCACTATGAGCGCTATTCTCGAATCCGACATCTGCGTCCTCGTCCTCGACGCCACTGACCCTTTCGTTGCCTTCGACTGCACACTCGCTGGCGAAATCATCGAAGCTGGCAAGGGTCTGATTCTTGTGGTAAACAAGTGGGACTTGTCTACCGGCGGCCCGTCCGAATCTTCTGTCGAGGAACTTTCGGAGGTTGCGACCGAGAATGAGGAGTCGGAGACCCGTAACGACGGGATTGATGAACTCCCTGCCCGAGAAGAAGGTTCGGTTGGGCTGACATCTGACAGATTGTTAAATCGTCTATCACGCGAATATAAATTTGCCCCATTCTCGCCAGTAGTGCTAGTTAGTGCTAAAACTGGCAAAAACGTCGCGAAGATCCTCGAACTTGCCCTCAAGATTGACGAATCCCGCCGTACCACGATAAAGACCTCTGATCTCAATCGCGTCCTTTTCGATGCCGTCCAAAAGAGCCCACCGACAGGCCGCCCTCCTCTGCCGCGCCCTCGTTATTGCACTCAAACCGACACTCGCCCGCCTTGGTTTGTCATATACGGCTCAAATCTATCAAAAATCCATTTCTCCTATCAGCGCTATCTCGAGAACGAACTCCGCGCCGCTTTTCCGTTCTTCGGTACGCCAATCAAGTTCAGTTTCCGTGACGGTGGCGGTCACGAATCTCGCTATAAAGGCAAGGGTGCGACTCGCGGCTCTAGTGGGCACACTAATCGCCGTCTCGCTAGTAGCAAAAAGGGTAAGAGATGAAGCTAATAGTCGGCCTAGGCAATCCTGGCGCCGAATATCTTTGGACTCGTCATAATCTCGGCTTTATCGCCCTTGATTTTCTTGCCATCACACAAAGCACAGAATGGGCCGATAAGCCAAAATGGAACGCCCAAATTGCCGAAGCTGAAATCAGCGGCGAAAAGGTTTTTCTGCTGAAGCCTCAGGCTTTCTACAATAAGTCGGGAGAAGTAGCGCAAGCGGTAGCTCATTTCTATAAGATAGCAAAAGAAGACATCCTTGTGGTTTGCGACGATTTCACCCTCCCCTATGGCGACGTCCGCTTCCGCGAGGGCGGCTCGGGTGGCGGTAATAATGGCCTCTCTAGTATCATTGACCACTTCGGCGACAAAGTTAAGCGTATTCGCATTGGCACCGGTAGCGACATGCGTCAAACTATGGGCGATGCTGACTTTGTCCTTTCCCGCCTCACTGACGACGAGAAATCTGAACTGCCTAATATCCTCCCCGTCATCGTCAGTAAGATCAAAGAGCACCTATAAATTAACGCATGAAGTTCCACCTCTCGACTGTCTTCCCTGAGTCCACTGCTGACGGCCTCGGTATTCGCTATGCTATCTACACTCAGGGTTGCTACTTACACTGCAAGGGCTGTCATAATCCAGAAACTTGGAGCTTCTGCCCTGACGCTCCTGGGTCTTACTTTGTTGACATCGACGAGATCATTAGCGACATGAAAAAGCACAGGTTTAGCTGGGGTCGACTCACTCTTTGTGGTGGCGACCCGATCTATCAGGCGCCTGCCTGTATCGAGTTAATTAAGCGCCTAAAAAAGCAAAACCCCAAGTTTAATATCTGGGCTTACACTGGGCTCACGTTCGAGCATATCATCGAAAAAGCCAGCGCCGAGAATCAATGGCACGAGTATCTTAAGCAGATAGACATCTTGGTCGATGGCCCTTTCATCTTAAGCGAACGCGACATCTCCCTGCCTTGGCGCGGCAGCAATAACCAACGCTTGATTGATGTGCAAGAGACGCTTAAGTCTGACCAAATCACTCTTTTTTAGTTGCTAAGGATCTGCTAAAATAGTAATACTTACTACAAGGAGGTAATATGCGAGGCGTCTCAGAATGGCCAGAGTGGCAGGGCTTTAAGGCTGGCGACTGGAGCGAATTTGGTAATGTCAACGTCTTTGATTTTATCGAGCATAATTACACCGAATACAAAGACCATGCTGATTTCTTAGAATCTGCCACTGCTCGCACCAAGCGTCTCTGGAAGACTGTCCAGGATGAAGAAGAGCGCCAGCGCCAGCAAAATATTTACGAGGCCGAAACCTCGGTTAATGCTGACGTCGACGCTTTCAAGCCTGGATTCATCTCCGAAGACGACAATCTCATTGTCGGCCTTCAAACTGACGCCCTCTTCAAGCGCCCCGTCATGTATCGTGAGGGTATCCGCAATATCCGCGGTGCCCTCGAGGCTCATGGTCTTCGTACTAGCCCTAGCGTAGACAATGAGGTCTTCGCTCTTTTTCAGACTCATAATGACGCCGTGTTCGACCTCTACACCCCACAGATTCGTAAGCTCCGCTCCTCTCATATTCTCTCTGCTTTACCCGATAACTCATCTCGCGGTCGCCTGATCGGCGACTATCGCCGAGTCGCTCTCTATGGTATCGATTACCTCATGCAGCAAAAACAGGTCGACTCGCTAGAACTCGCGGACAAGATTGATAGCGGCGCCCTTGACGACGTCATGCAGCTTCGCCAGGAAGTCAGCTCGCAAATCAAAGCTCTAGCCGACCTTAAAGTCATGGCGCAGAGGTACGGATACGATATCTCAAAGCCCGCAACCAGTTTTAAAGAAGCCGTCCTCTGGCTCTATCTCTCTTATCTTGCTGCCTGTAAGCAGCAAGATGGTGCCGCCATGAGTGTTGGTCGTATCGATTCTTTCCTCGATATCTATGCCGAGCGCGATCTTAAAGCAGGTAAAATCAAAGAGCGTGAAATCCAAGAAATCATTGATGACTTCGTCATCAAGCTTCGCGTCATTCGCTTCCTCCGTCACCCAGCCTTTGACGAGATGTATGCTGGCAACCCAATATGGGCTACTCTGACGCTAGGCGGCATGCTCGCCGATGAGGACGGCAAGAAACGTAAAACCCTTGTCACCAAGACCTCCTATCGTCTAGTGCAAACCATCAACAACCTCGGTCCCGCGCCCGAACCCAACCTCACTGTCCTCTGGGACGATGATCTCCCAAAGGCGTGGAAGGAATATATCGCTAAAGTCTCCACTGATACCTCCACCATTCAGTTCGAAAACGACCGTCTAATTCGCGAAGAGTTCAAATCTAATGACGCCACTATTGGCTGTTGCGTAAGCCCTATGATCAAGAGCCAGAAAGGCAAAGAGACCTGCCAGCTCTTCGGCGCTCGTTTCAATCTTGGTAAGGTTTTCTTGGCTGGCCTGAACGGCGGTCTCGAAGAGTTCTCGGGCGAGTCGATCTTTGTCAGCAAGCCAGCTTGGGCGCAGTCGATCGTCGCCAACCCAGCCTATTCCGACCGCCTCGAATTCGACCTAGTCTGGAACGACCACTTCCTGCCAATGCTCAAGTTCGTCATCCAGGAGTATATAGCCGCCCTCAATATCATTCACTATTCCTGTGACCGCAACTTTTATGAGAGCCTCGAAATGGCGCTCTATGACACTGAAGTTTTTCGCACCATGGGCTTTGGTGTGGCTGGATTGTCCCATGTCGTTGACGCTTTTTCCGCTATCAAGCACGCCAGGGTCGAGCCAGTTATCGAAAGCGGTGTTGTCGTCGACTTCAAGATCGATTCAGATGACTTCCCTCGCTTCGGCAATAACGACGACCGCGCCGATGACATCGCGCTAAAGATCGTCCGCGCCATCAAGACCGAGTTAATGCGCCACTACGAAGACGGCAAAATCTATCGCCAAGCCTTCCCGACCCTCTCGCTCCTCACCATCACCGCTAATGTCGCCTATGGCGCCGCGACTGGTGCGCTACCTGATGGAGCGTTGCTCAACGGTAAAGATGGCGAGCGCGTCGGCCGCGCTCCACGTGAGCCATTTGCACCTGGCGCCAACCCATCAAACGGCCAGGACAAAGCTGGCATCATCGCCTCTATGGCCAGCCTCGCCAAAATCCCATTCGCCGATTGCCTTGATGGCGTCTCGCTCACCATCACTGTAGTCCCGCAAGCCCTAGGCAATACCGCTGGTCAGCTAGTCGAGATCCTCGACACTATGACTGAGGCTAATCTATACCACTGCAACGTCAATGTCGTCTCTAAGGAGCGCCTGCTCGAAGCTTATGAAAACCCCGAGAAGTTTAATTACGGCACCATTGTCGTTCGTGTCTCTGGCTACGCCGTCGACTTCCTTAAGCTCCCTAAGGACAAGCAGTTAGACATCATCAATCGCACTTTCCACGATAAGGTAAAGTAGGACGTTGATATGAAAATAGTTTTCCCCGAAGGCAATAATGCTAATATCAAAGCCGCCGTCAAGCTTGCCGAGAAAGCCAAGCTCTGCGAGGCGGTCATGCTTGATGGTACACCTGAGGCTCTAACTAAAGCTATGCAAATGGTCAAGGACGACAAAGCCGACGCCATTATTGCTGGTATCGACTATACTTCGCGCGATGTTATTCTATCGGCCCGAGATATTATTGGCATGAGACCCCGCTTCAAGGCTTTCTCTAGCGTATTCTTCATGGAGATGTCGGATGGGCGGGTGTTCGCCCTCGCTGACTGCGCCACCTGCAAGCACCCCGATGCCGCTCAGCTCACCGACATCATTACCGCCACAGTAGAGTCTGCTAAGAAGGTTCTCGAGGACGACATTCGGGCGGCGGTACTTAGTTTCTCGACCTTGGGCTCTGGCGGTAAAGACGCCACTATCGACATCGCCCGCGAAGCCATAGCCAACATCAAGGCCGCCAATCCCGACCTCCTAATTGATGGCGAAATGCAGCTCGATGCCGCGGTTAACCCAGTTGTCGGCAGTAAAAAAGCCCCAGACTCTCCTGTTGCGGGTCGCGCCAATGTCTTGATTTGCCCTGACCTTAACTCCGGCAATATACTCTATAAGTCCATGCAACAATTCGGCGGCGCCATCGCCATCGGCCCTATCCTCCAGGGCTTCAACCGTCCCGTTTCTGACCTTTCTCGCGGCGCCACCATTGATGACATTTATGGCGTCATCAAAGCCATTCGTTCACTCTAGGCAATAAAGAGCCCTCGATAGCATTGCTTCGAGGGATTTATTATTCGTGTGTTTCGGGCCGACCCTGCTATTGCAGCTCGGCGTATTTTCTTTCCAGGTCCAATGCGGTCGAGATGCTTTCGTCCATCTCAGGCATTAAGTCGCGGTGATTGTTGATGAGGTCGTCAATTGCCTCTTCAAGACACTCTATCACTACAGGCGTGACGATACCCGCCTGATATGCGCCGTCTCTGCCGATGAATGCATCATTTATCTCGGCAAGGTGGCAACCTCGCAGCTTCGCCAGCTCTTTCCCTGACATCTTGGACAAGAATGCGTCAAGCGCAGCATAATTAACGCTCACCAGCTTCAAGTCAGGGTCGCCAGGAGTTCGCCCTATCAGTAGCCGCAGGATTTCGTCCAGGCAGTCGTTGTCTTCGTCGTCGTAGCTGCAGGTTGTTAGGATACTACGGATTTCTGCAACCAATGCTTGACTAAGCGTTGTAACCCGCCTGTCGTTGATGTGGGCGATTAGTTTGCCCAAGTCAACTTTCATTTCAGCATCGAGGCTGCGCCAATAGCTCATGTCACATATCTTGCCAATAGCGTCTTCCAGTTGCTGTAGCCGCTCGTCAGGCAAGCAGCACCTCTTCATTGAGTACCCAGCCACCGCTTCTATGACGCCAATTACGGTTGTTTTGTCGCCAAATGGCGGCCCGCCGCGCCGGCACGAACCAGCATTCCTTACTGTGTTAGCCGCAAGCAACATTGTTGCATCGGGCTCGATGATGACTTCGTCTACCCTTACGGTAATCTCCACGCCTCTGATGGTGGTCTTGTTGTTGTTCATACTCTCTCCTCCTTGAGATAGCCCCTATGGGGCGGATTTCAGGCAAGCGAAAAATAGTCCGTTCACACGAATTCTAAAGTTGCTCGCCCGGTAGTAGATTATTGCTTGGGGGGGGGCATTAGTTGTGTCCGCTCCAAGCTACCCTCCACATTATATCATATTAGCGCCTAGATGTCAAGTAGTGCCCCCGCCAGTATTTAGGCGGGGTCTTTTCTGTATAGTGTACAGCGAGGGTTACTCTGTTTTGATAAGTTCTAGTATTTTTAAGAGGTATTCGTCCATGCATTTCATCATGTATGGCGCACTCGGGTGGGACAGCAGGTCTCGTTTCGCGTCGCTCAAGAACTCGAGCATCGTCGGTGAGATCATGCCGCTGTTTACGTAGGCTCCTGGCTCTCCGACCAGCAGGTCATTGAAGAGCGCAAATTGGTGTATTGTCATGCGTGCCAGCTGTGGGCCACTCAGACCTCTTATGTAGGTTTCGATTGCCTCGTACCAGGCGCCTTCCCTGATATATAGATTGGGCTGTATTCATTGGACAGCCTCCTTCTGGAGTGTAGTCGTTTTTACTCGCTAACTATATTGCAAATGTTCGGGAGTATCCCACGACGTACTCCTAATGGTTGCTGTCATGATACCATATTGTCTCGTATAAGTCAATACGGCAGAGCCAGCAGCTGGATTACTGAAGCTGAATATGCTATAATGACCCTATATGACAACGAATCTTGCCTTTCTTTTGGCAGCCATTTTAATTGTCGGCGTCCTGGTATTCGCCGCCATCAGTCTCACATCACATAAGGTCGTCAAGATCGACACCGCCAAGTATCAAGCTGACTTCCTCGAGATCGAGAACGGCCTGGACAAGCTCCAGCCGAAGTCTTGGAACGACACAGTTTTTGAGATGGACAAAATGCTCGACGAAGTCCTCCGCGAACTCGGGTTTGAAGGCAAGACCATGGCCGATCGCCTCAAGTCTGCAAACTCCAGCATCTCCAACATCAACGCCGTCTGGTACGCCCACAAGCTCCGCAACGAAATCGCCCACACTCGTAAGTTCTCAGTCGGTTTCGAGCAGGCTAAGCGCGCCGTCAAAGTCTATCGTCGCGCCCTCCAAGACCTCGGTGTCATCTAGTATCCCTTGTGAAACACCGCAAAATATGATATAATAAGCTTATGGATAAACAACCAAAAAGCTATCTAGTGCCGACCGTACTCGAGACCACCCCAGACGGCGAGCGAGCCTACGATATCTATTCACGACTCCTAAAGGACCGCGTCGTCTTCTTGGGCGAGGCTGTCACGCGCCCCATCGCTAATCTGGTCGTCGCTCAGCTCCTCTTTCTCGAACACGAGGATCCAAATGCCGATATTAAGTTCTACATTAACACTCCTGGCGGTAGCGTCTATGATGGTCTTGCTATACTCGACACCATGAATCTCGTCAAGCCTGACGTCCAGACCATCGCTGTCGGCCTCTCTGCCTCAATGGGCGCCCTACTGCTCTCGGCTGGCACGGAAGGAAAGCGTTTCGCTCTTCCAAACGCCCGCATCATGGTGCATCAACCATCTAGTGGCACTGAGGGTAAAGTCTCCGACCAAGAAATCTCCCTCCGCGAGTCAATCGCCCTTAAAAAGCGTCTCAACGAGATCTTAAGCCAGAATACTGGTAAGCCATTTAAGACCATCGAACGTGACACCGACCGCGACTACTGGCTCTCTGCCGACGACGCTGTCGATTATGGCTTGGTAGATAAAATCCTTAGCAAGTAAGAAGCCTCACAGGGCTATCCCTGTATCTGAGGCTTCTTGGCTACTTAAATCTTAGTTTGACCTAGCTTATATGAAGCAAAAGCACCAACGCCCATCATCACTACGCCCGCCAGACCCACTAGCGGTGTCAGGCCTGCTTGCCAGAGAATTGGTTCGCCAAATAGCGCGTAAATCGACCCAATCACCAAGCCTAGAATTATCGAGAATACTATATGCGTGTGCTTTTCGAGTAGATAGCCAATCGCCCGCGCCATCGAAAACGCGCCAATAAGTATGCCAATGCCTAGCGGCATCACCACTCGCATAATCTCCAACAGTAGAGCCGTGTCACTCGGGTCTCGCACCCAGACACCCAGTTGCGATAAAGCGAAGGTTGCCAAGTGATAAATCCCCATCAATAGTAGTACGAACGACCCACTCGTCCCTGGCACGATCAGCGCCGCCGCCCCGATGACACCAGCCAGCAATAAGTACATCATCATCGGCCAGCCGACACCTGCCATCATCTCTGCTGGATCCACCTCACCCTCTGGTCGGATGTGCGTTACTACCACCAGCAGTGCAATCGGTATTGCTATCATTAGTAGGGCTTTCCAGTCGGAGCGTAATTGTTTTTTCTGGGTCGACTTAACTTTGTTAAAGATAATCGGTATAATCCCCGCAATCAAGCCGATGAAAAACAGCATGGTCGGAAATGGCACCGTCGAGAGTAGCCAACTAATCAGCCCGCTAAATAGCAGTACGCCAATCACCGCGCCGATACCTAGCGGCACCAAGAACTTCAGCGACTTCACAGGGTTCTTATGCAGCTCGTTAATCGCGTCGAGTAACTTGTCGTAAAAGCCCAAAATAATCGCAATCGTCCCTGTGCTCACCCCCGGCACAATCGTCGACACCCCAAACGCCATCCCGCGAAAGAATCCAAGGATAGTATCCGTCAACTTATTCTGTTTATTGATTGCGACTTTCTTCATACTAAATATTTTACCATGAATCCAACGAGTCGACTAGCGTTAGCGTGTTATAATTACGGCATGAAGAAGAATCTCGATGAACACCGTAACACCGTCCGCATCGCTATGCTATTCCTGGCTTTGATAGGTGTCGCCATTATCCCAAGCCTTCTCACGTTAATATCCTATCTTGGGGAATGGGGCATTTTCTTCAGGGCTCTACTAGACTTTATTTTGATGCTTGCTGTGGCGGGAATTTTGGTTGTAGCTATCGCTAATGTCGGTAAACAGAAGTGGCGTTACTTAATTTACATACTTATCGCCCTCTTTATTGGGGCGCAATTATTATCTTTCGTATTTTAGCGCTATAAGCCTTCACCACAGGAAGTCTGTCAGCTATTGATTGTCTATGGTTTTTTGTAGATAAACTCCATATAGTAGCCTAGCTTTTCCTTGCAACTATCATAGCCGAGGTAGCCAACAATCACATTTCCTAAGAATCTCTTGGGGAGTATCTTAAATGCAGTCTTCGCCAGTCTTTTACGGCGCAGTAGTCGATAAGCTTCATGCTTCAACCTTTTAAGGTCTGGCAACACTTCTTTCGATAGGTCAGCATTGGACTCTTCGATAAATCCATTTTTTGCAAAAGCTTTCTTCCAGCTGTCGAACGACTCTATCTCTGCTGACGCGCCCCCTTTAGCGATTAAGGTCAGGGCTTTCTTGGTGTATTCGTCGCTTTCATTAACGTCTTTAACACTTGCGTAATCGTAGACTATAAAGTACCCACCTGGTTTCAGGATGCGATTTACTTGCTTAAAAATCTTCTCTTTATGCGAGGAGTGCACTAGGGTTTCTATGGCGAAGACCACGTCAAAGCTCTCATCGCTAAATCTCGACAGGTCTTCGTA
The DNA here is from genome assembly GCA_009781895.1 of Candidatus Saccharimonadota bacterium. Classification (GTDB taxonomy): domain Bacteria; phylum Patescibacteriota; class Saccharimonadia; order Saccharimonadales; family Saccharimonadaceae; genus WQUV01. The sequence continues at coordinate 17,583 of WQUV01000002.1, read as the reverse complement.
GTTCTGCTTGAGTAGCTTAACGTTTTCGTGAGAGTTCTTCTTATAGGTCGGGAAGAGGTCCACTCCAGTAAAGTCAACATCTTTGTAGTCTTCGGCTAAGGCAAACAGGTTTGCGCCCTGCCCGAAGCCCAGCTCCAGTATGCTGTCGCCAGGCTTTATTAAGCTGGCGATCTTGTCTACTTGGTACATCACGTCGCTCTCATTGTACTCGCCATTCTTTGAGACTCGGAAGTGCATAAAGCCGTCCTTGGAATGAAAAACCCTGTAAGCTAGCTTATTGAGTGCGTAGTATAGCTTCACACCTTTGCCTAGATTTTGGTCGTATTCGAGATACCAGTCCAGGTCAATTATTTCTTCTAGATAAGCAAGGTTTTCTTTAGTTTGGCGCATGATATAGGTGTCACTTCTTGCTTTGCCGGCGTTTTTTGTTCTTGCTGTTTCTCTTTACGATGAGCAGTACGGCTCCCACTATTAGTAGCACACCTAGAGTAGCGCCAGCGATGCTGGCGCCAATTATCAATCCAGCATTACTCCTGGGGACGCACTCATATATTGGTATTTGCCACACAGATATCAGCTCCGTGACCTCCGCTTCTTCCCAGAACCGACAGCCGTGCTCTTTCCATTCTGGCACCCACCAGCGTGCTGGCGGAGGCAAACTTAGCCCAAGGTTCGTCAATATGTCTTCCATTATAATCTATTAAATTAAGTTTATGCTTGGCAGGGGCGTGCAGAATCGAACTGCAATCAAAGGTTTTGGAGACCTCTATCGTAACCATTAGACCACGCCCCTAACTCTTGTATTATATCATAGGTTTTGTGATATAATAATCAAAACGGAGGGTTTATGGCGAAGCCACATTTTTTGATCATCGCAGGCCCGATTGGGAGTGGAAAATCGACCTTTGCGGAGCAGTTCAGTGTCTTATTTAAGGCGCCGCTAGTTGATGTCGAAGCGATTCGGCACGACCTAAAGCGCAAACCAGACTATTCGGAGGTCGAGGGTAAGCTCGCCCGTAAGGTTGCGCACATGATGCTTCGTACTTTTATGTCTTCTGGTTATCCACTGCTAGCAGTCGGCGGTGAGACTTTCGCTGAGCGTCAGAAGTGGCGCGTCATGGCTGAGCGCGCTGGCTACAAGACCACTATCGTCTGGCTCCAGGTTGATCAGCCAACCCTGAAGCGTCGCTTCACCGAACGCATGAAGGACGAAGGCCTGAAATCTGACATCTATACTTCGGCCGTAAAGGAGATTGAGCTACCGCAACCACAGGAACGCGCTCTATTTATCAGCGGTAAGCACGTCTTCTCTACTCAGGTCCGATCCGTCCTCGAGAAATTGACCGGTAAATAATGTTCTACTGGCTAGGCGTTAAGCCAAAATCTCGTGTCACGGTCAAGCGTGAGGTCAAGAAGACGACCTTGACTATGAAAGAGCGGTTAGTCGCGGAGCAACAGAACGACCTCCGCGCCAAAGCCAAGCGCATCCTCCCCGCTCGCACCATCGACCTCGTCAAGCAGACTGGTATCAACTATAACATCCAGCGTGACGGCATCCGCTTGGGCCATATGCGCACTCGCTGGGGCTCTAGGAGCTCTAGCGGTACTATCTCGCTTAATATCGGCCTTGTTCGTTTACCTGACCACCTAATTGACTATGTCATCATCCATGAGCTTTGTCACATTGTTCATATGAACCACTCTCCTGCTTTCTGGGCTGAGGTTGCCAAGCACTGCCCCGCTTACCGCACTTGCCGCAAGGAAATGCGCGACTACCGCCCGTGAACTTGACTTTTAGTACATATCTAGTTCTATAGCGCCATCTCAACCGCTGCCCATGAGGCATCGGCATTCTCGCTTGGTACGATTACCGCTACTCGCTCACCGACCTTGAGTCGGAAGAATGTCACACTCGCGAGCAAGACCCGGAAGTCCTTGCCTTCAACATCGACAAAATACACACCGTCTCTCATCTTTAGTATACCTACGGCATTACGTCGCGCTACTGGATCGATCTGCTTATACAGGAAGTTGCCCTCAGGAGTGATAGTTAGCTTTAGGACATCGCCTTCAACCAGCTTCGACTTCGAAGCATAGTTCGACGGTACTGGGTAGTTACGGTTATCTGGCCCGATCATCACTTGACCGTCAAAGATCCCCTCTACCACCTTGCCCTCCAGCGATGCGCTAGGAGCTGCTGGCGCCATCACTTCGCCTTCTTCAGAAAGCACACTCGAGAGTAGTTCGCGAGCCGCCGCAAGATTCGTCTCCGCTTCTTGCAGTAGTGTCTTCAGACGACGAAGTTGTTTGTCTGGCATACTCCCCTTTATGTTTACCCTCATTATATCTTATTAGGGCGTCATGTCAAGCATGAAATCATCTATGTTTTCATGCGGTATTCGAGGTCGCGCACTGCATTTGACACAAACAAGAATGCGTCATAAGGCGAATCGTAGGCTGAGAAGTAGGCGTGTACATCGCCGTCACTCCAATATTTCGTACACATGTAGTATGAATGGTCTGACGTTGATAGATTCCTGAAATCTGCCAGCAACTTGCTGTCATTCCTCCTCATTATGGCGGGCAGTAATGAATATAGGTGCTGCAAGCTTTCGCGCTGCATGGAATTACCCACCCAGGCCGTCAAGTCTCGTTCGCTGTCCGCCCAAGTCACTGTCTCTGGCATAGAGACGACGTCTTGCGGCTCATGCGTAAATGCTGCTTCACTCACTGTTGCAAAATGTCCGTCGATCTTTATCCACATCTCAACAAACTTCTCAAAAAACGTAAAGATCCCTGTGTCTGCCCATTGGTGTTCACCAAAGGTTTCGAAATCCATGAATAGGTTTACGAGCGGCGCTTCAACCGTGGCGTCCTTTGCCCACTTCAGATATTTTTGCGCCGAGAGTGGATGTTCGCTCCACTGCTTATTGGAGAACCTGAACGCGATGTCGTCTGACAGGCGATAGTTCTTCAGTAGCAGCCTCAGAGGAGTAGATGATTTCGCATTATAGACGTAACCTGGCCCGCGCCAGCCAAGGACTTTGTCCCAGCCCTCTGCCACCACTGTCTTGAAGCCCATTTGACCGACCTTCTCTGCTAGGGCATCATTGTATGCTAGCTCTGTATTACGGAACGACGTCGACTCCACGTCAAATAGTTCCTTGATCTTCCTCTGGTGCATTTCAACTTGTCGCTCAAACTCCGCCTCGTCATAGAAAAACGCTAGCGAATGGTGGTAGGTCTCCGCTACAATCTCTACTCGACCTGTCTTTACCAGAGCCTGTAGCCTCTCAATCACATCTTGGCCCCACAGCTCTGCCTGCTCAATAAATGTCCCTGTGATTGATAGCGAGAACGCAAAGTTCGGGTGCTTCTTTAGTAGCTTATCTAACAGGTCTAGCATTGGTCGGTATGATTTCTCCGCTACCTTTTTGAACACTCGTTCATTATCTGGACCGTAGTAGTTATGGTCTCGCCCCACCTCAAACAAAGAATACGGTCGCACACGCCACGGTTGGTGAATGTGCATATATAGCACAATCGTTCGGTCTGGTGCTTGTTTCGTCTGGCTCATACTGCCCTCCTTGTTCGTTTTTTATTCAGTACTGCCGCGCCTCTGATTGTATTGCGATATGACCCGAGTATCCTCTCGGCTACCTTGGACCATGGCAGCTTGGTATACTCTCTCCTAATGTGCTCTTGGAGCTCTTCCTTTAAGCCCTCCGACTGCGATATGTTAACCAAGATATCGGCCAAGCGGTGCTCGTCCCAGAAGTCGTATTTCATCACATTCCAGAGCACTTCGGCCACACCCGACTGGTTGGTCAGGACTACGGCGCTACCATGATGCGCCGCCTCGAATGCCGTCAGCCCAAACGGCTCTGATCGGCTACTCATAACAAAAATATCCGCGCTTGAGTAAACATCGCGGATTTCTCGGCCTCGTATGAAGCCTGTAAATAAGACTTTCTGCATCACGCCGAGGTCAGCTGATAGTTCTAGGAGTTCGTCGCGCTGGTCGCCGTCGCCCGCCACCACTAATAGCATCTTCGGGTTGTATTCTAGCGCTCGCGCAAATGATCTAAGTAGATGCACTAGTCCTTTCTGAATCGTCAGCCGTGAAATCGTCGCAACGACTGTGTGACCTTCTGATTTCTTCTGCTCGATATAAGCTAGTCTTGATGGGTCGTAATCGTATGGCCCCCACTCCTCTGGGTCAAAGCCGTTATGAGCTACTTCGATCTTGTCTAGAGGAATGTCGTACCTCTCATGGATTAGCTGTCTGGTCAGCTCCGAGACCGCCAAGATACGATCAGCCATGACTAGTCCCTCACGTTCAATTTCATGAATAATTGGGTTGCCCATCGAGCCGCCCGAGCGGTCAAACTCGGTCGCGTGGATATGGGCAATCAGCGGCACACCAAATTTTCGCTTCGCGGCCATTCCTGCTTCTAGTGTCAGCCAGTCATGTGCATGGATCACATCGTACTTGTGGTCCTCCATGTGTTTCTTCACAAACTCGACATACTTTGTTTGGACATCACGGATTGAAAACCCGCCATCAGGCGCCACAAAAGCTGGTGCATCTAGGTCAAGGTGTTCATAGGCGCAACCACCAAATCGTTCAATTGGGTCAAGGTGGGTCGCAGCTAATATGTTCATAAAGCCACAGTCGTGCTCCGCATCATATGGTAGGACAAACGAGATCTTCCCGCCCTGCTTGGCGAGCGCGCTCGCCATATGGAAGCAAGCAACCCCTAATCCGCCACTATTGTGAGGTGGCAATTCCCAGCCCAACATTAAGATTCTTAAAGCCCCTAGCCTCCTCATAGCTCCTATTATATCAAAGTTTTACTGTAAGCACAAGCGATAACTCAGAAATCAAATCAGATAAAATATGCCTATCTGTATATAAAAAATCGAGCACTCGATGTGGTCGACGAATTCGTCACAATCCGCTCTAGTCGTCGCGACGTTTCTAGAGGATGGTCTGAAATAATCCGCGGCGCACCAATATTAGTGTTCTCAACTACGTAGTTGTCTGGGAAAGCTCGGTCGTAGAACTCCGTATCTTGATTTAGTAGTAACACGTCTCCTGGCTCAATATTGTCAGTCAGTAGCTGGAGATCAGTATTTGCCGAGTAGTGTACGCCTGAGATCGTTCTGGGCGCGATATAGAAGAAGTTGATGCTTCCTGCTGCGACCAGCAGACAGAATGCGCCAAGTGGCACTAGCCCTACTAGTGTTGCGTAGATATTTTGTGGGAAGATGCCTTTCCAGGTGCGGATCAAGAACCCCAGACCGTTGCCGACCAGAATTGTCATCAGTAGGATTACGATCGTGAATAGTGGTGGGAAGAATAGTGATGCTGCAATTACTATCGCTAGTAGTACAAATACCGTGTGGTTCCGCGCAATGTGAAAGTCAAGGATGGTGGCATAGACGCCAATTAGCGACAGTGCTAGGACCGGCAATGCGAACCAAGACAGAGGCTCGCTAAAGCCTACCATCTGCCACCAGGCGTTCGTAGCGTTCTGCGCCATGTTCGCGCTAGGCCCAACTAGCGCCCAGATATTAAAGCTGTCTGTCAGGAAGAATAGCGGCGCCACTACAGCTACTACTGCTGCTGTCGCCGCGACGATCGCCAGCGGTTTGATTTGCTTGAAGCTGAATCTTAGGTGCGGGTGTGCTAGAAGTAGCACCAACATGCCTATGTTGAAATATACCATATATGGTATAAGTAAAGAGACTCCAGCTGTGATCGTCAGCGCCACGACCGTTATGACTCGCGGCTTCTCGTCGATGATCTGAGACCCTAGCCAAAGCATTAGTGCTGGGAATAATACATAGAGTATATCTGGTGTCCCACTAGTCGTCAGACCGAGGAATGCCACACTCGAGACAATTAATGCTGCCGACGTAAAGGCGGCTAAGTTGCGGAACCAGCGATTTAGTAGTAGCGTCAACAGGATCGCTGTGACCACTCCTAGTACTATTGATGGCAATTTGATAGCTAGAGGTGTTAGCCCAAGTAGATGTATCGATAGTCCTTGAAGTAGATGGTATGGGAAGTTGATTAATGACGGACTGTAGTTCATCGATATCAAAGCACTGGCTCGTTCAGCCTCTGATAGTCTCATGCCAGTCAGTATAGGCATCGCCACAATCGCGCCTATCAGCAAAGCGCCAATAATGATATACAGTAATATGTACCTAAGTTGGTAAGTGGTGGTGTTTGTGAATCGTGATTTTAGAACTTTCATCTTCTAGCTCCCCTCTCGCCCTGCGTTGCCATCTAAGAGGTCGGCAGTTTTCTGGATTAGTTCGGGTAGAAATGTATTGTAATCTTCGTAGACCCGAAAACCTGCTGCATAAGAGTGCCCGCCACCACCAAAGGCTGCGGCCAGCTCCTCTGCAATTGGTAGGCTGGCGCGGAGCTTGCCAGTAAGCTTGCCATCTGGGTAGGTCTTTAATGCGATCGCCACCTCTACTCCTTCTACCATTCTTAGCTCATCTAGAATTAGCACATTCGGGTTGTATTCGTCAGAGTACTGCTGAATATCGTCAAACGGAATCAGTACAGTCGCAAGCCGTCCGCCTAGATGATACTCCACTCGCTTAATCAGGTCTGCCTTGTAGCTTAGGATTCGTTGTGATTTCTTCATTAGGCGGAAGCGCTCTTGCTCTAGGTCATAGACGTTCGCTCCGCAGTCAATCAGATCCGCGGCCAGACGAAAACTCTCTGCTCTAGAATCTGCTGTCGATAGCCCTAGCGTATCGCTCATCAGCCCTGCTAGTAGGTGCTGAGCTGCTATTGCCGTTATATTTGTCTTGCCGACATCTTCAAATATCAACCTCGTCGTGCTTTCGACCGACGCAATAATGCCTTCGAACTCAAACGGTAGGTCTGGCTCGGTCTCATGGTGGTCAATCACCAGTATTGGCTTGTGCTGAAGAAAATCAGCGATAGCTGGTTTCTCTAGTAGTTTTGACAATAGTACTTTTGCCGCGGTATCCACGATGATTGCCGCGTCAGCAGAAAAGTCAAACTCGTCCACTACCCTATCCCAGCCAGGCAGGTAGCGCAAGTACTTCGGTATCTGCACTGGACAGTATAGTGAGACCTCACTGTTTGGTAGTATTTCTTCCAGCGCTAAAGCCGACCCCAGACTGTCAGCGTCAGGGTTTTCAGCCTGAATCACTGTAATCCGCGTATGCCTACCCGCAAAGTCTAAAATCTTACTCATTATGTTACGTATTCATTATATCATATCTGTCAGATCCGAGATAGCAAAAGCTGTTTCCGTATCTAGATCTCAGTTCGACCCTTCAGCGCCTGCGATAAGGTCAGGGAGTCGGCGTATTCCAAGTCCACACCAATCGGAATCCCGCGCGCCAATCGACTCACTTTGGCTTCATGGCTCTTTTCGCGAATCAGTTTTGCAAGATAAATCGCCGTACTCTCGCCTTCAATACTGGCATTGGTCGCGATAATTACTTCCCTTACCTCATCGTCCTGAATCCGCTGCAGTAGCTCGCCAATCTTTAGTTGTTCTGGTGATATGTTGTCGATCGGCGAGATCACTCCGCCCAAACAGTGGTAGGTGCCATTATAACCGCCAGTTTTCTCCATCGCGATAATGTCTAGGGGTTCTTCAACCACCAGAACTTGAGTTTTGTCTCGGCTAGAATCGCTATATAGGTGACTTTCGTCTTCTCCTTCTGATATCAAGGCAAATGTTTTCGGGCAGACCTTTACCGACTCATGTAGTCCACTTAGGTTCTCGGCTAGAACATGGGCGGTTCGCGGGTCAGACTTCCATATAAAGTAGGCATAGCGCTCGGCAGTCCGCGCCCCAACGCCCGGTATCTTGCCGAACGCCTCTATTAATCCGAGGAATGCTTTAGGTAGTAAATGTTGCGCCATGATGACAGTGTATTATTTAGCCCAGGGTTTATCCGTTACCCAGACCCAGCTTGCCCATGAGTGGTGTCATTTTCTCTTGTGCGATCTGCTGTGCCCGAGTGTAGGCCTCAGCGATCGCCTTCTCTAGCCAGCGCTCTAGCTCGCGCATGTCATCAAAGTCAATTTTGTCTTTATCGAGTTCGATCTTCTTAATCTTTAGTTCGCCATTTACTTGCACCACGACAGCGCCGTCACCTGTCTCCACCTCAATAATTTCATTCGCTAGCGCCTTCTGCGCCTTCTTCAGTTCACCCAACATTTTCAGTTGCTCAAATGCCATATGTCTCCTTTTCTAACTACTATGATAGCATAGCATATTACGGAATGCCAGCTTGGTGGTAGCCAGAACCGTTCCTGTCGCAGAATTAGCATTTTGTGATATATTGTAGTTATGATATTTGTTCTACTAGCGCTTTATTTCGTAGCAATGTGTCTTGTTGCTATCCGTCCCACCCACTCGATCCTCAGCAGTTTCGAGCTTGATCGCCGCGCCAAAGCCGGTGATTCGCAAGCCAAAAAAGCCATCTTCCGTGAGAGGATGCTCCCCTCCCTCTTCGTACTTCGCGACTTTCTGGTCTTTCTCGTCATTATTGGCTTTGCGGTTGTCGCTCATTTTGAATATGGCTTTGGGCCGGCAATCTTTGTCACCGTACTTGCCGCTATTACTCTGCCAGTTGTCCGTAATATCCGCACCTGGTCAAATCTCGTTACTCAGCTCTACCGTCATGCCGAGCCCGAGCTATTGAATATCATCAAGTACCTCCACGTTGTCCTCCGTTTCTTCGCTGGCGTCAAAGACGACTTCATCAATCCGACCATTGGCAGCAAAGACGAGATTCTTCGCTTGGTCCAGACCGCGAGCGATGGTGTGATCTCAGTCGAGGAAAAGAATCTTTTAGTCGGCGCTCTCCAGTTTTCCGAATTTAAAGCTAGCGATATTATGACCCCCCTTGAGGAGGTCCACATGATTAAGTCTAGCGAGAAGTTGACACCAGTTAAGGTCGACGAGCTCTCCCGTCTTCATTTTCGCCGCTTCCCCGTCTACGACAAAGACCAAAACGATATTGTCGGTATCCTTAACCTCCGTCGCCTCACTAGTCTCAGTATTACCGATACTCTCCCCGCTCGCGACATCATGCGACCCAAGGTTTACTTCGCCCGCGCAGATAACACCCTCGACGATATTCTTGCCATTTTCGCTCGCACCAATACCTTTATGCTGATTGTTATCGATCGCCGAAAAAGGGTTCGTGGGATACTCACCGTTGCTGATATCTTTGAGCGTCTCTTGGGTCGTCCGCTATCTGATGAATTCGAGTTTGACGCTGACCCAGATGCCGTCGCTACCCGCATAAAATAGCCCCTAGCTTGCTTTTTAAGCGTTAGTGTGATATAATATGGAGGGTATAGTCACGCCGACTACTATAGAACCTTAATCTTACGAGCGCATGCTAAAAGGGGACTCATATGTTTACCGCTCTCAAGTCTATGCTTAGACAGCACCAGAAAAACCGCGCCGCTAGGCGCATTTCCGCACTCCACCAGAAAGCCGCCGAACTACTAAAGATGGCTGATATCATCGAGCAGGCCATACTCGAGAACAAGCGACTACTTAAAGCTGGACTCTATCGCTCCTCCCCTCACCGCGGATACGTCGCAGACCAGATGCTTAATCTCAACGACAAAATCGCCTGTCGCCAGAAAGCTCGTCGCCTCCTAAAAGAGGCTGGCTTACTTGCCAGTAAGATCTCTTAACTCCAGCTACATACTTTTACTAGTGTGAAGTTGGGGCTTTTTGTTTATACATTAAACTTAAACTCAACCACGTCATCTGGTTGCATCACGTAGTCTTTGCCGACTGTCGCGAGCTTACCGGCCTCTTTCACGGCTTTTTCGCTACCTAGCTCAACTAGGTCCGCATACTTCGCCACGCTCGCCGCTATGAAGCCGCGCTCAAAATCAGTATGAATTACGCCAGCCGCTTGTGGTGCGGTCGCGCCCTTGCGTACTGTCCAAGCTCGCACTTCTTTTTTACCAGCTGTCAGGAAGCTCTGTAGTCCTAAGGTATCATAGGCTGCCCTAATCAACTTCTCAAGCCCTGAATGTATGATATTGTACTCGGCCAAGAACTCGGTTTTCATCTCTGCGTCGAGGTCCGCCAACTCCGACTCAATCCGCGCATTGACAAAGATCGCTTGCGCTCCTGTCGTGACGCTATCCGCAATCGCCGCTAGATCCTTTTGCCGCGCTTCATCATTTAGTGACTTCTCGTCAACATTGAACATATAAATTATAGGCTTGCGGGTTAGTAGCGGCACCTCGTCTAGGTCACTCTCCTTGAATCCCTTCTTCGCCTTCATCTTCGCGATCGTGTCGTCGTCGGCTAGCTGCAGTTCTAGATTAATGATCTCGATATCTTCTTTGGGGTTAGTCCCTGTCGCAATCACATCTGGATCTTCGAACGCTCGCACTACGTGACATATCGCATGACACTCGCGAATATGCGCTAAGAATTGATTACCCAAACCCTCGCCTTCGCTTGCACCCTTCACTAGGCCAGCGATATCGACAAACTCGACTTGTGCTGGGACGATTTTCTCTGTCTCGTACATCTCGGCTAGTTTGACTAATCTTTCGTCTGGTACGGCCACCATCCCGCTATTTGGCTCAATCGTCGCAAACGGATAATTCGCCGCTAATACTTTTGCATTAGTTAGTGCGTTGAATAGTGTCGACTTCCCGACATTCGGCAGCCCTACGATCCCAATCTTTAAACTCATAGAGGTATTATACCATATCCCTGTTGGATTTATGTGTTATACTGAAAATATAGTTTAGGAGGTATTTATGTCTAAGGGATCGCCTAGGGAGTCCGAGTCAGAGCGTCTCAGCCCGCTTAGAGCTGTGTGGAGTCAGGCCAGACCTTGGCTTTTCCCAATTGTCGCGGTTGTTGCGCTTATCGCCATTGGTATTGGTTTAGCTTCAACAAATAATGTCACCGAGGCCGAAGAGCGTGAGTTTATGGTATCGCAGTCTTATGGTCCGCTGTCTGCGCCTAACGACGAAGAGGCGGCTGGTCAGACTGTCGTCCCTGAGCGTCCTGGGCTTCCACCTGGGTCAGCTGGCGACCTAGAATATATTGGCTTCGCTGGTAACGACGCTCTTCAGTTTGAATAGCTAAACTTTCCTTAGTCGATAATAGATTGACCACGCCGCAAAGACCGAGGCGCCGAATATCACAAAGAAGATATCAGTACCGATCGTCAAGGCCATTGCGGCAAACACCAGGCAGACTACTAGTTCTGTCCAACACAGTATTGTTTCTAGTGCCGATGATGCTGTTGTGGCGTCAAGCTTCGACTTATTGATGATGCGTTGGTTGTAGGTCAAGAAGATGTTGTCATATGATCGTCCCGCAATCCGGCTATAGATCTGACCAAAAATTGGCACTCTCTCTACTAGTGGCCGGAAGCAAAGCGATATCGATGCCAGCGAACGAAAGCCCGCAGCTGTACGGAATGTTCGGCGGCGGTTTTTGTCGTAGCGCCCACCAAAAGTCATCATCACTACCATCTCGACTAAGGTCGCAAGCACGATATAAAGCGCCAAGACGAAGATATCACCTACTACCAAGAAGATATAGAGCGGGACCAGTACTCGTTCTACATGCATGAATGATCGTATCGCAAGAACTGGTATGAACGGACGGAGTTGTTTACTATTTATAGCTTTCAGGGTGGCCTTGTAGGAGTATTTGGTTGGTGGTCTTCGTGTGCCTGCGAACATCATGCCCAGCGGTATCAGCGATGCTAGAAGCGCGCCTGCAATCGCTGTGATCATCACGAAGGTATGTGATAAGAAGAACCCCACTAAGAGTGACCCGCACATTACGGCTACTGCTCGAAGAGCAAATAGCTGACCGTTGGTGGTGCCTCGCTTTTCTTCTGGTATGAAGCGCACTTTCATTGTAAATTGAATCGGCACCGTCAGCGCTCCACCGACACCATAAAGCACTAGTAGCAACCCGAAGATAGCGAAGTTTGCGTGCTCCATTGGGATGGTGGTTAAGATTATATTTGCCGACAAGATCGCTATGGCCGCACAGGCTTCAGCTCGGAAGTAGCCAATCTTCGCGACAATTACTGGCGTCAAGGGCGTTATCAGCCCCATCACCCCCCAGTGTAGACCATAGAAAACCAATACATGCGACAACGAAAACCCGAGTGTATAAAGCAGCACTGCTGAGAATAGCCCGCCAATCGAACTCCCTGCATAATGCAAAAACGTATAGATGTACAGCAAGCGCAACTTCGACATTATTTGATCTTTTCGTATTCTTTATCGCCAGTTTCGTGTTTTCTGCCACCCGCCGTCTTGCTCATGCTTTAATTATAGACCACTAGGGGTGTCTTTACAAGTAAGAATGCCCACACAAAGTCATAGTGTGAGCATCTTCGGCGCTTAGCTTCTCTCGGCATTAGTATGGGGGGGGGGTGTTAAAAGTGATTGTTTTATCATCGTCAACGCCTATTATAACGATAGATCCGTCAGGTAGGTCATTCTCAACGATAAAGTCACTTAGTGCAGCAGAGATCAGTGTTCTAACCGTTGTTTTAATGTCGCGCGCGCCGTATTGGAGGATTTTGCTTTGTTGTACAATATACTCTTGTACGAGCGGTCTAAAACGCAGTTCAATGTTGCGATTTTCCAGTAACAGTCTCGCTACTTTTTCTTGCTCTAGTTCAGCAATCTTTAGTGCGTCGCCAGCTGTCAGTGGTTCGAAGATTACAGTGCCTGTCAAGCGACCGCGAAACTCTGGCTTAAAAAACTTTTCTAGCGCTTTCTTGAATGCATGTTCACGCGACGTCTCACCTGCGCTAAAGCCGATTTCTTGGCGCGCCGCTTCCACTGCACCGATATTCGTTGTGATAAAAACTATCGCATCCGCGAACGACACTATTTTGCCTCGGCCGTCGGTTAGTGTGCCTTCTTCTGCAATTTGTAGAACCGCATTTAGCACGTCTGGGTGTGCCTTTTCCGCTTCATCAAAAACTACAATGCCGTTCGGGTTGTCGCTGATAAACTTCGTTAACTGCCCGCCGTCATCGTATCCTACATAGCTCGGCGGCGCGCCAAACAGGCGCATCACTGAATGTGACTCCTGGTACTCACTCATGTCAAGGCGCCGCATTGGTCGTTTCGTGATCTCGGCTAAAGCTCTTGTTATTTCAGTCTTGCCGACGCCAGTCGGCCCAGCAAACAATAGCACTGCGACTGGTTGTTTTGGGTCTTTTAGTCCTGACCTTTCGATTTTCAACGCACGGATCACCGAATCAATAGCTTTCCTCTGACCAATTACGCGTTCATGCATTAGTCGCTCAACATCAGCTATGCTGTCGGCGAGCTTCGGCTGCACTTCGACCTTGGTCTTTTTCTTGGCGCCTTTGGCGCTATTCGTTCTCCACTCAGAATAGCCTTCGAAGCTATCAAAGGCGCGCGTCTGTAGACCGGTATCCATGTATTCGTTCGTGATATGGCGCGATGACCCCATTAGGTAGGGAACCAGCTCGTTGCGCTCGACGTCAAAGTCTAATAGTGTCATGTCCAAGATGTCCATGTCGCCTGAATACATCAAGATCTCAGCTAGCAGGTAGTCTACTGGCGTCGGTGACTTTACGACTTTACGGTGGTTCTGCCAGCTCCTATCAGACGCCTTAATTAACTGTTGCATTAAGCGGTCCGGCTTCACGTGCGATAATTTCGACCCGAATGTCGTCTCTTGGATTCTTCGTACGATCTCGTTGTAGCTATCTTTATTGTAATAGCCAGCCATGTAGACTCGAAGTTTCATCCAGAATTCCGGCATCTCATCGTCAACATAAGCGGTAAGTCTAGCGCAAACTCCAGTCGATACGTCGGCTATTGCCGCAATCATGAACTCTGCTCGAATCTTTGGGTGTTCCGGATCATAGGCGCAGGCGTAAATCCGCGCCGTCTGTAGTAGTCTCTGCATAGCGGTCATGTCTATTGCCTCCTTTTTTTAAGGTTCTTTCAGTCAATGCCGTAGTGTATGGCTATAGTCTAGCATATCAAGGGGATAGGTGTCGAAAGCTAACGCTTAAGCATGAGAGTGAAAGCTTCACTCGGGATATCGACTTTACCGAATCGCTTCATGCGAGCTTTACCCTTTTTCTGTTTTTCGAGCACTTTTTTCTTTCGGGTCACGTCGCCACCATAGAGTCCAGTCGTCACGTCTTTACGGAAAGCTCCTAGTGTTTCACGCGCGATGAATTTGTGACCAATCCCTGCTTGTAGCGCTACTTCAAAGTTCTGTCGCGGGATAGCTTCTTTCAGCTTCTTCGTTACTTCACGCCCAATCGTTTCGGCTTCTGTTCTATGCGCCATCACACTCAGCGCATCCACTATTTCGCCAGCTACGTAAAAGTCGACCCGCACTAGATCACCCGCTCGATAGTCTGCTAGTTCATAGCTAAAAGTCCCGTAGCCGCTAGTCGAAGATTTCAGTCGATCATAAAAGTCAGTTAGTAGGTTTGCTATTGGCGCCTCGAACGTCATTAGGCACTGTGCATCATGCCCAGCTTCGAGGTACGAGAGATTCTTTACTATGCCGCGTCGTTTTACCACCAAGTCAATAACTGCGCCAGTCAGCTGTTTAGGCACGATGATCTCGCCTGCCGCAAATGGTTCACGAATCTCTAGTATTTTCGTTCGGTCAGGTAGCTCCGAGGCCGATTTTATGTCCAATTCTTCACCATCCGTCAAGGTTACTTTGTAGTCGGTGCTCGGATTGGTCACAATTAGATCTAAATCAAACTCTCGCTCCAGGCGCTCTTTGATAATATCGAGGTGCAGAAGTCCAAGGAATCCTATCCTAAGCCCCTGCCCTAAGACGGGCGAGTTTTCTGGCAAGAACTGTAAGGCCGAATCCGACAACGCCAGCCGCTCCACCGCTTCTTTTAGGTCCTTGAACTGTTCGTTGCTGCTAGTGAAAAACCCAGCATAAACAAACGGCAAAACCTCTTTATACCCTGGTAACGGCTCGATTGGCTTTCCGTTATACATTATCGCTCTCCATCTATATACTCATCTTTATACCACGTGAAAAACTCCTCCCACGTGTCCATAGTCGCGCTACCTCGGTCTTCGCCGACTTCAGTTATTTCTGCCATCGTCCTGCCATCTTCGACCAAACTCACCACTTCTTCAATTGAGACATTCTTTTTGCCTCGCGCCTCTTCCAGGAATCTCCCTTTTTGCTGACGTTGGAAGATCTTCGTTGTTTCGCCGTCAAAGAACAATGTGCTTTCAGTCAATACTATTGTTCTGTCTCCCCGTTTTGCCATCAGTTTCAACCAGTCGTCTGCCACGAACCATCGTGTCACGTCGCGCATGTATGCTCCTGGAAATCCATTCAGTGCAGGTATACTCCAGCTCGAATCGTTTACAACGACTGGGGCGCCAGCGGCAACGAAGGCCGCTTTTACCTTCGTCCTACTCACTTCTAGTGGGTCGCGGTCTTGGATCTCTTCAACTTCTAACGCTCGGCTCTCTAGTATCACACCGTGTCGTTCGGCCACCAGGCTAGCTTCGGCGACTTTTCTCGCGTTACTCGTCGCAAAAATCAATTTACTCACCTGCCCTCTTTCGCGAAATATTTTGCGAGCGACACTGTGTCGCCAACCCTTGCGTCTCGCGTCGTCTTTAGGTTAGTTACGATATAGCCAATCTCGCCCGTGCTTAGGGTTGCGCCAGGTGTCATGCCGGGATTCAGACTGCCAACTTCGAGCGCTATCCCGCCCTTCTCGGCCGCCATCATCCAGATCTTGTCGCCTTTTGTTAGACTACCATCCACCGCCCGCACATATAGCACGACGCCACGATAGTCGTCGTAGTAGCTGTCAAAGATCAGCGCCCTTAGTGGCGCTTTTGAATCGCCTTTTGGTGCTGGCACTTTCTCGACCACCGAATCGAGAACCTGCTCTACATTTAGACCCGACTTCGCCGAAATCGGAATGATTTCACTCTCGTCGCAACCCAACAGGCTGCAAACCTCACGACTTACGCGCGGCACATCAGCAGCTGGCAGGTCTACTTTATTTAGTATTGGAATAATTGTCAGACCCGCGTCCATCGCTAAGTAGACGTTTGCTAGAGTCTGCGCCTGCACGCCTTGGCTGGCGTCGACTACCAAGATCGCACCCTCGACCGCCTGCAGGCTTCGCGATACTTCATACGAGAAATCAACATGTCCAGGGGTATCAATAAGGTTTAGGTCGTAATCTTGCCATTTCATACGAACGGGCGTTAGCTTGATCGTGATCCCCTTCTCGCGCTCTAGCTCCATGCTATCAAGTAGTTGCGCTTTCATCTCGCGTTTATTTACTGTGCCTGAAATCTCCATCATTCGATCGGCCAGTGTCGATTTGCCATGGTCAATGTGCGCGATGATACAGAAGTTACGAATTTTCTCCATATCAACTATTATACCACAAATCCTTCTATTTTCGAGGGGTATTCTTGCTGGAGTGTTTGGTGTGTTATAATGTCCAAAAGGAGGAAATAATGAATAACGAAAATTTTGCTCTGGCCTCAGAGATTGCGAAACTACTAGCTGACGAAGCCGAGGCAATTGAGGGATACTACGCTATCATGCCAAAGATCATGGACAAAGCCGATCAGGATATCTTAAAAGAGATCATCTCAGACGAAAAGAACCATGCCATGCTACTCGAGAAGATGATGTTGAAGTACGACTCAAACATCGCTATGGCTGCGGACTAATAATCCACTAAGATTAGCCTATAACTGCGCAAGCACCTCATCATCTTGCGCGGTTATGATATAATATATACATGAAGACAAAGACGGGTAAGGCGGCATGGATTTGGCTGATTATCCCTGCTATTAATATCCCGCTTGGCATCGGTATTGTCATGGTGGTCCGCGGTCAAGTTCACAGTATCCGTGAGGCTGCTACCGCTCGTCAGGAAGAATTGATCGCCCGCAACGAGCAGCTAGAGCGCGAACGCGCCGAGGCAGAAGCTCGCGCCGAGAGAGAGTACGAAGCTGACCGAGAAGCCAACGAGCAACCACCAGTCCGACCCCCCTCTCAGCCTGGCAACAACACTCCTCCAGGTAGTCAGAGTCCAGGCTCTGATGACGAAGAAGACCCCTCTGACGAAGTTGGTCAGGGCGACTTCGTCTTGCTCGCGACCTGCAATCAGGACCAGAACTGCAGCATCCTGACAGGCCTGGAGTCTAGCGACACAGTCCATGTCTCTCTTTCTAGCGACGACATTCAGCTTGACGTGCCGCCCGGCTGGACTAGGCGCGATCGATATACTATAGAGCATGTTTTCCGTCACCCGAGAGAGGGTGACCCTGCCCCACTCACTATAGAGATCTCCAGCATTGACGGTCGCTATACCACAACCGTCACCTTCCCAGTTGACCAGTGGTTCGACAAAAGTGTCGATTCCTATTGACTTATGCTTGCGTATTGCTTATGATTATAGGTAAAGAGGAGCGATTATGGACGAGCAAAACCAAAACGGTCAAGATCAGTTTAGTAATTTTATTGACGAGCTAATTGG
>WQUV01000001.1 GCA_009781895.1 Candidatus Saccharimonadota bacterium | reverse complement strand
TGTGCTGGTGGCTAGATTGAAGTTAGTACATCCACCAGCATTACTGAAAGTAAGAGAGACCGAGCCACCACCTACTCTAGCTGTGATGTCTGCTGATTGGTCTGTGGCCTGGGTGGGGCGGAGGGTGTTAGCTAGGATACCGATCATAAATATGATGCTCGCTACTAATAGCATGGCACTCGCGGAGCGCTTTAAGCTCCTGACCCCTGCTATCATCTCCATGCTCATGCGTTTATTTTAACTTAAGCATTATATTGATGTCAAGGGGTTCGATTAACAATTGGCGTTATTGAAGACGTCTTGACCCGTGACCCAGTTGTTGATAGTGACGATGAAGTTCTTACAGAAAGAAGCTCCCGTCTCACCATTAAGCTGAACTGTCCACTCTGGGAACGGGAAGGCGGTATCGACAACTTCGATACGGCCCTCGATACGACGAAGAGCATCTGAGTTGCGGCCAGTACTGTCGACTGCGACCTGTACGCCGACTAGTGGGACGATAGGAGAACCAGCTTGGTTGGTGTCGCGAACCGTGACCTGGAAGTCGTGAGTGGTGATAGGAAAGATGCTTTCGAGCTGAAGGAATGACGTGCCATCATGGCGGGCTCCGCCGCCGATTGGGGCAGGGAGATTAATAGTGACCGAGCAAGAGTAGCCGCCAGAGAAGCCGAAGTTTGAGACACAGTTGACTGGGAATGGGTTGTTGAGAGTCTGATTGTTGGTAGCAGTGACCTGGGCTGCGGTAATGGTGTTGTTGGCGATGCCGCCACTAGAAACAGGGACCAACATCATGGCAGCACGATTGGTGTTGCCGCTTTGGGCAGTTTCGAAACTGCTGAGGTTGAAGTTAGAGCCTGACTGCATAATACTAGCTGAAAGAACTGGCGGAGCATCTGCTGGCCAAGAAGCTGGGAAAGAGATAGGTGGTTGCCCGCTAGTCACGCTCGAGAGGCTGGCGATAGGATTTGCGCCTGGGGCGAAGTTACGAGCGCGGCTCCATGAGATGACGACCTGATTAAATGGAATACCACCAGTACGTAGAGGAATGAGGCGAGAACGCGTCTGAGCATCAAGCTGACTTAAGAAGTTGATGGTGTCATCGCTGATACGGACGCAAGTGTAGGCTTGGTCGGTCTGCTCGAAAGTGCCATCGCCTGTGAAGCCACCCTCGTGGATTGGGGTTTCGTTGATACCTGGGCGACCGAGAATGAAAGAAACCTGATCGCAAACGTTAATGGTGCCAGTGACTGGCTGGCCCGTGCGCATGACAGAGATGATGTCAGCGCAAGATCGAGTATTATTACCAGCAGGGAAAGGGTTACCAGTGGTGAGGCACTCGTTGTAGCGAATAACGGCGAGGCGCGCATCTTCTATGCCAGTCATGGCGCTGTCGTAGGCGGTTTGACTGAGGTCAGTGTCGGAAACTTGGCGACGCTCATTCATCATGATACGAGTGAAGCCGAGAGCGATCACAGTCACTAGTAGTGTCGCGAATAAAACGATGTACAGAGAAACTGCACCTTTTTTCTTAATACCCTTTGTTGTCATAAGCATATTATATCACCTCTCTCCAATGGCGCCAAGCGATGAGGCGGCAAAGTTAAATTTATTAATTGAACAATACTGAAAGTTAAAATCGACCGCCTGAGCTGGAGGTGTACAGACACTGGCACTCACAAGTCCGCCCATCGCAGCAGCGCTGGCACCTCGTGGTGTACCGAGCACAAAAGAGCCAGCGTAAAATACCTGACCTGTAACACTAGAACGAGCAGGCTCGAAGATGTCGAAAGAGAAGAGGGCGAGCTCAAGACCACCAGACGAGATCATCTCAACAGGGTCGCTGAGACTAAAGGCAGCCAAAGTGATATTTGGAGATCCTGTGACATTACAGGTCATATGTGGGTTGCTATTGCAGCTCATGCCAGATACGCCGTTTAAGGCAGCCTGGTTGCAAAGGCGGCGTCCGACGTCGCGAATCTTGATTAGACGATAGTCGCGACTACCGTCGAACTGAACTGCGCCCTGCGCTGAACCAAGTCTCGGGACAAAGTTAGCATGCCGCCAGATATAAGAGTAAAAACCAGTACAGAAAGTGCCGCCCTCGGTATTAGCACCGTTACGGAAGGTGACAGCGTGCGACCCACCTTCACTGAAAGATGGTGCTGAGCTAATAGCGCGAGTGATATCGTCAATGATTGATCGGCTGGTGGCATTGACTTCACGCATGGCAATGCCACGGCGATAGATGCCCTGGATATTCATAACGAGAACGGTTATGGCGACGAGCAAGATAGCAACAAAGGTCATGGCGAGCAAGAGCTCGACAATCGTGAAGCCTTTTTTCTTGAAGCCGCGAAGACGTTGAATGGGGTTTATCATTCGACGACCCTCGGGTTAAGCATGCGGACGATGGTAGAAAGTCGACTATCGGTGGGGGCGCCAGCTGGGCGCCAGCAAGCACGAATATGAAAGTCAAAGAATTCTGGCTGACCATTAATGAGATTAGCGCTCTGAACAGCAAAGACTTGAAGGCCCTCGACAGTAGCTATCTGATGTTGACCAGTACCGCTATAAACGATGCGCGGATAGATAGGAGCAACGATGAAAGGATTCTGGGTGTGACGACGAATAATATTGCCGACATTGTAGTTAGGGTTAGGGCTGCCGTCTGGACGAACACGGTGCTGGAGGGCGCGCGTATTGACGACAAAGGCGCCTGCAGCCTGGCTAGAGCTGGTCATAATGAACTCGCAAGAAGAATCGGCTGGATGCAGGAGTGGGGCGCTGAGGCGAGGTGAGGCGACGAGACGATCCCAAAGATCCTCGAATTGACGGATGCCTTCAGGGAGACCGCGCTCTGCTAGGAAGCCGTTATGAATGAAATTAATGGCGGCAGCCTGAGCGTCCATTTCGTTACGAGCTTGCTGCGACTCAATAGCAGTCTGGGCGATTGCGATACCGCGATTCATCATCTGAATAGCGACCATAGCTACAACGCCGAAAATAGCGACCGCAAACAACACCTCAACAATGGTGTCGCCACGCAGGGTGCGGCGCTTTACTGACGACATTGGATCAACACTCCCTCATCGTCCGCTGTGAAATCGGTTGGTAGAGTGGTGACCGCAGTAATATTGCCGACATTCTGCTGGACACGGATAACGCGTAGAGTTGGTGTCCAGATACCGCTGCCGTCTGGAATGACACAGAAGAAGCGACTCTGAGTAGAGTTTGCGAGATCAATAAAGGGGCTGCCTGGAACGCCGAGGTCCTGAGAATTGCGCGAATCGCCGCCAGTTGTAATAAATGTGCGGATTGAACCAGAGACTGGCATGCGGAGAATCAGAATGGCGCCCTGAGCTGGGTCTTGGATGTTGTCTCGATACTGGACATCATCACCTGTGCCCGGAGTACGGGTAAAACCAGCTAGGGTAGTCCCCCAGTTTGGCACAAAATGAGCGGTGTTCGGACAGAGCTCAGACTGGAAGTGCCCGTCAACGAAGCAGTTACGAGTGTCATCAGCGCGACCAATGCGAGTCTGCTCTAGTAGCTCTAGGTCAGTCCACTGGAGGAGGTTAGCTCGGAAGTCAACGTCGTTATTGGCGATTGCAAAGGCCTCGAGATCGCGACCAACAATCGGTGTAGCGGTGATGTGCTGTTCGCCGTTGACCGTGAAGAACTCAATAATTCGTCCATAGATGAGGCAGTCGGAGCGACCGCGGTGTTCGGCAGTGGCATTTGGAGGCAAGTTAACCGCAGGGATAACTCCAATGTGACCAATAGTGTGAATGTTAGAGGTATTGACGCTGCTCATAGGCAGAGCAGTGCCACCAGTGGTACGAGCTACACAAGCGAGGTCGTTAGTAGCATTGACATTATTAACAGGTCGCTCAGGGTTCTGGACAAGCATAAACTGATGAGCCAAGAACTCTTCAATACCAGCGACGCCATCGTTGTAGCGTTCGCGGGCGAGGTTGGCACCCGTGCCAATGAACATACCGGAAACCAAAAGTGCAGTAATGGCCAAGAACATCAATACTTCAATGATGGTAAAGCCTTTTTTATGATTTCGCATATTGTCCTTAACCTCCGGCACCCTCTTCATACTATTATATTACCATAAACATTTTGAAAACAAAATCGCGAGCAAAGAAAATGATAAAGAAAGCGATGATTAAGAGCGGGGCGAAGGGAATGCGGGTGGTAGATTTCCACCTCTTAGTAACCATGAATGGAATGGCGATAAGAGCGCCAATAATATTAGCTAAGAATAGCGTAGCGACGGCAAGTAGAGGATGAGCGAGGACGATAGCGAGAGGTAATGCGACAAGCCAGTCGCCGTCACCGACGAGATGTTCTCTCTTCTTGCGTGCGAGACTATGGCGAGCAGGGGCGACCGAAAGGACGAAGTAGAACCCAGACAGAACAGCGACACTGGCGACAGTGAGAAGTGGAGCGGCGAGGGTAAATGTGTTTGATGAGAGCATATTAGCCCAATCTACAGCGCCAAAAATAACGGCACAAGCGATTGCAAAGTAAAGGGAGCGGACTGGCATCTCACCCGTCAGGAAGTCGAAGACGAAGATGGCGAGAAGCCCAATGGAAAGGACGAGAAAGACGAATAAGCTGATGACCTGCCAAGCTTCAAGGCCCGATACGCTGGCCCAGCGGTCGAGGAAGGTCCAGGTGGTAACAGCAAACGCAAGGCCGAGACCGAGCTCAGCAAAGAGTTCGATAGCGCCTATACGTGAGTTGCAAGTTCTGCACTTACCGCGGAGGAAGAGCCAAGAAAAGACGGGGATCATCTCCCACCAGCTAAGGGGCTTTTTGCACTTTTCGCAACGCGAGCCTTCCTGCTGGAACTTGCGGAAGCCATGAAGCTTCTCGCTAATGATGACGCGACGCACCTGACAGCAAATAAAACTACCAAAGATGGCGCCAACAACGAAAGACACGGCGACCCAAAGCGATAAGAACTCCGTTACCATAAGCACATTATAGCACAAGCTGGATTGATGCGTATAGCTAACCTGAATGCTCCGCTAGTAGAGAGACTTAGAGACCGAGCTCTTTGAGCTGGGAGGGGTCGACGGCAGAAGGTGAGTTCATCATGAGGTCAACACCAGAGCCGTTCTTAGGGAAGGCAACGATCTCGCGGATGTTATTCTCGCTCATTAGCTCCATAAACATGCGATCGACACCAAAGGCACAGCCAGCATGTGGTGGGGCACCAAACTTGAAGGCGTTCAACATAGCGCCAAACTTTTCTTCGACATAAGCCTGGTCGAAGCCAAGCAGAGAAAAGACTTTGTAGAGGACTTCTGGGTTGTGGTTGCGGACGCCGCCTGAGCAGATTTCGTAGCCGTTCATCACCATGTCATACTGGTCGGCGATGATGGCGAGCTTGTCTTCGTCTGTCTTGGCGTTGTTTAGCGTCTCCATACCGCCCTTTGGCATGCTGAATGGGTTGTGCCCGAAGTCGACACGCTTGCGACCCTCTCGTTCGTCTAGCTCGAAGAATGGGAAATCGACAATCCAACAGAGTGCGACAACATTTGGGTCGACGAGATCAAAGTGTTCGGCAAAGGCGATGCGGAGACGGCCCAAGACTTTGTTCGCAAGCTTACGATCAGCGGCTGAGAAGAAGAGAGTATCTCCCTCTTTGAGCTCGGTCGCTTGCTGCATGGCTTCTAGCTCGGTTTCGCTTAAGAACTTGACGATTGGACCCTTGAACTCGCCATCAACTAGCGAGATGTAGGCGAGACCGTGAGCGCCAGCGTCTTTGGCGATAGCTTCGAATTCTTCGATCTGCTTGCGACTAAGTGAAGCTCCGCCTTCAACGCGAATGGCTTTGATGGCTTCGGCGCTTTTAAAAACAGCGAACTCGGTCTCGGCAAAAATATCGGTGAGGTTGATCAACTTCATATCATAGCGCAAGTCGGGCTTGTCCGAGCCATATGTATCCATAGCCTCGCTGTACGGGATGCGCGGGACGTCTTCGTTTAGCAACTTCTTGCCCGCGAAATCGACTGTTAGCTTCTTGATTAGTGGGTCGAACATAGAACGGACGGTTTCGCCGTCCTCGACGAAGCTCATCTCGGTGTCGAGCTGATAAAACTCGCCGTAGAGCCGGTCGGCGCGCGGGTCTTCATCACGGAAACAGGCGGCGAGCTGGTAGTAGCGGGGGACGCCACCGACCATCAATAGTTGCTTGAATTGCTGCGGGGCTTGCGGTAGGGCATAGAACTTACCCTCGTGGAGTCGACTAGGGATCAGGAAGTCACGAGCGCCCTCAGGACTGGAGTTCGCGAGAATTGGTGTGGTGACTTCAATGAACTCATTGCTCTCCATGTAGCTACGAATTTGGCTGAACATCTCGGCACGACGACGGAGCATGTGTTGCATCTTTGGGCGACGAAGGTCGAGGAAGCGGTATTTGAGGCGGAGCTCTTCGTTGGTTTGGGTATCGGCAAAAGGCTGAAATGGCAGAGTCTCAGCGCGGTTTAAGATGGTGAGGCTCTCGGCGACAATCTCAACGCTGCCAGTGGGGATTTTGTCGTTGATGAGAGCGGCGTCGCGCTCAACAATACGACCTGCTACGCGAACAACAAACTCGTCGCGGAGCTCATCAGCAAGGGCAAACATGGTCGCATCGTTAGGTTGAAAGACAAGTTGAACAATACCAGTATGATCGCGTAAATCGATAAAAATGAGCCCGCCATGATTGCGGCGCGAATTGACCCAGCCTTCCACGATGGCTGTCTGGCTGATTTGTTTGGTTGTGTCGATCGCATATACTCGTTTCATAGGATTGTTATATCATATTTTCATCTATAAATCTACTTCACTGCTGCTGCGGGCGGCAGATTGCGGACCCTACAAAGCGCTAACGAACTCTTCGAGGCTGCGGGCACCGGTTTCGTGGTAGAGTCGGGCGTTTGCTCGGCCGATGTAGCGGAAATGCCACGGTTCATAATTGAAGCCAGTGATGTGCTGGTTCTCCTCGGTATAGCGTAAGATGAAACCATAACGCCAAGAGTTCTGCCGCACCCAAATACCTGCGGGTGATTGGCCGAACGCCATAGCTACTGGGGCGAAATCGATAGCAAGACCTAGCTGATGCTCGGAATGCCCTGGGCGGGCTATCCAGCGATTTGCCCACTCCAAACCGTGATTTGCTACGCCGTTATTCCATAATGTAGTTTGGTGCGCTCGCGAGCGAAAGGCCGAAGAGATAGTCAAAGACACGCTATCCTGGGAGGCAGAGTTAATCATAGCGCGAAGGTCCGCATCCATAATCTGACGATAACGAAAGCCCTGGACGCCAGTAATGAGGTCGATGGGCGTGTAGTTACCGAGATAATTATCGCGATTGGCAAGGCGAAGGAGGCCAGCACTATTGGTAGCTGGACTGGAATCGCCTGACGCGGGTGGGCGTGGATTTGGTTCTGGGGTTGATGGAGGCGCTTCGGCTATCGGGTCATCACTCTCAGTAGTATCACTGATGTCCACGTCTGGTGCGGGGTCTTTGTTGTCGGTGCAAGTACTGTCAGGGTTAGCCCTTTCCTGACTGACTTCTGCAGTCTCACGCGGCTGAAAGACGAAGCCTGATGCAGAGTAAATAACTAACACCCAAGCTAGTACGCCAACTGTAGAGAATAGGATGATATTGTGACGCTTCATGGTTATCATTATAACACGGGCGACCTCAGAGTTGTGCCTCTGTGGGTTTTGGGGTATAATATGTAACATGGAAAAGCTTGCAAAACAACTAGGTGCGATCATCAATGCTGAATATGGGATTGATGTGCGGCCAGAGATTTTATCGAGTGAGCATGCTGACTTTGAGACTAATGTGGCAATGAGAATTGCGAAACAGGCTGGAATAAATCCGCGCGTAATGGGCGAGAAACTGGTGGAACTGCTGGCCAAGCAAGACGTGAAGGCAGAAGTGGCGGGGCCAGGATTCCTGAATTTCACTTTGGTGGATTCGGAATTGGTAGGGTCACTTAATGAGAGTGCTGAAAATCACGATGCGTTCTACGAGTGCGACACATATAAGGACAAGGTGGTGGTGACGGAGTTTTCAGACCCGAACCCGTTCAAGGTTCTACATGTCGGTCATCTGTATACGTCGATTGTGGGTGATGCGATTTCGAACTTGGTTGAGAAGGCGGGCGGCGAGGTGCATCGAGTGAACTTTGGTGGTGATGTCGGGCTACATGTGGCAAAGACTATGTGGGCGATCGAGAAGCAGCTGGGCGGATTTGAAGTTGATCAACTTCCGAGCGGCGAGATTGCGGCGCGAATGGACTGGATTGCGGCGCGCTATGTCGAGGGTACAAACGCATACGAAGAGTCGGAAGCATCAAAAAATGAGATCGTGGCGCTAAATAAGGCGATTTATGAAGT
Source organism: Candidatus Saccharimonadota bacterium (assembly GCA_009781895.1). Classification (GTDB taxonomy): domain Bacteria; phylum Patescibacteriota; class Saccharimonadia; order Saccharimonadales; family Saccharimonadaceae; genus WQUV01. Next base: position 185,003 of record WQUV01000001.1, on the reverse strand, counting down.
GACAGCGACGAAGGATGAAGAGTCGGCAATGGCAAAAGTTTACTGGCAGTGCCGAGCCTGGAGCTACGAGTATTTTGATGCGTTTTACGCGAGGGTCGGTGTAGAGTTCGAGAAATATTACCCAGAATCAGTGACGGCTGGACTGGGCCTAACAACCGTGCGTGAGCAGATCAAAGATGGCGGGTACGAGGAGAGTGATGGGGCGGTGATCTTCCGTGGAGAGCCGTATGGCTTGCATACCCGCGTGTTTATCAATAATAATGGGCTGCCAACTTATGAGGCGAAGGATGTGGGGCTGATCTTTAAGAAATGGGACGACTATAAGTTCGATAAGTCGGTAGTGATTACGGGCGCTGATATTACGGAATACATGAAAGTGGTGCTGAAATCGATTGAGCAATTCGCGCCAGAGCTAGCGCTACGAACGAAGCATATCGTACATGGTAATGTTACTTTGGCTGGTGGTGTAAAAATGAGTTCGCGAAAAGGGAATTTCCTCCGCGCAGTGGATGTGCTAGATATGGTCGGGTCAGAACAACAAGCGGTCACTGGTGAGCCGAACGAGGCGGTGGCACTAGGCGCGGCGAAGTACGCATTCCTGAAGACGAAGGTCGAGCCGGGAAATCTGACTTTTGATGTGAAGGAGAGTGTGAGCTTGCAGGGTGATAGTGGGCCGTATTTGCAATATTCTCTTGCCCGCGCGAAGTCGATCTTACGCAAGAGTGGGGGAGTTTTTGATGGAGCAGTAGAGCTAGCGGACAATGAGAGCCTAGACGAATACGAGCGACGATTACTGCTGGCACTACTAGAATGGAAGGATGCTTTGGGGCGTGCGGTAGATGAATTGGCACCACACCGAGTTTGTACCTACTTATATAAGTTAGCGCAAAAGTTTAGCCGATTCTATGAGAATAACAAAGTGGCAGGTGGCGAGAAAGAACAACTACGTAAAAAATTGGTCGAAGGATACATCAATGTGCTAGAAGAAGGTCTGGCAGTGCTAGGAATCCCGAGCGTCGAGAAGATATAAGGTGCCAAAGCTATTTACTATAATCATACCTGTGCATAATGCGGAAGAGTTCGTTCAGTCTGCGCTTGATAGTGTTGCTGAACAGACTTTCGATGATTTTGAGTGTATTATTATTAACGACCGCTCAACAGACAGATCTGAAGCTGTTATCACCGACTTCATAAAACAGCACCCTCACCTCGACATAAAGCTCTGCCAAACTCAAAAAGGCAAATGGGGGCCAGGGGCTGCTCGCAACGTCGGGATGGAGCGGTCCAAGGGTAGGTACTTTATATTCCTCGATGCCGACGACCAGCTGAGTGACCCGGAATCTCTAGAGAACATCAGCGAGTCAATCAGTAAGCATCCTAATACTGAGATATTACTTATGGGCTTTTATCGCTACTGGTGGAGTGGCAAAGGTCGGATAGTGCTTAAGCAAGTTCTATTACCAAAAACAAGACACGCCGACAAGCATCACCAAATTGGCAAAAGCAAAGATGGGGCTATGTGGTCTATTTGTTGGCGCAATAGCTTGTTCAAAGATAACGACATCAGTTTTGACGAGAACGCAATATGGGAGGACATAGCACCCAAGCTACGCTTGTTTGGTGCGGCCCGACAAGCAAACATCAGAATCTGCCCGCATGCAACTCATATCTATAATATCCGCCCCAATAAGAGCACCTGCACTACACCTACTCGAGCTAAGATGAAGCAACTGACTGGCGTTCACAGGCAGATTGGGCAGCTAGTAGATGACGGTAAGATCGATGTCAAATACAGCCGAGATATTAGACATAGACTCCGTACCAGCCCGATACTCATGCTCTGGATGCTGGGCATGGGTCTCTACTCCAGGATCTTCCAGCTGGTCTGATCGATTCTAGCTTGCCAGGCGCTAGGAACAGCGTACCATAAAGGGTTATGGTATAATTAGGCTATGGAAGATTTATTGAAAAAATGGTGTAAAGAAATGAAAGAGCGCGAAGGCGAGCTCACAAAGATTGATGTGGAGAGGAGCTTGGCTTACGCGGAGGACCTATTGCAAGGGCTCGCGAAGTTGCGCTCATTCCCGCAGGGTGTGAGTATCTTTGGCTCGGCGCGACTTAGCGAGAAGAGTCCATACTACAAGTCGGCACGCAATATGGGCGGACTACTAGCACAGCACGGGCACCCAGTAGTGACAGGCGGTGGTCATGGGATTATGGCAGCGGCAAGTCATGGCGCCTATGAGTATGGTGGGCGGGCGCTTGGCCTAAATATTGAACTCCCGCACGAACAGACATTAAATCCCTATACGACAGATAATTTGGAGTTTCGCTACTTTTTCGCGCGCAAGGTGATGTTGACGATGGCGGCGAAAGTTTATGTGTTTTATCCAGGTGGTTTTGGTACTTTGGATGAATTCTACGACATTTTGACCCTAATGCAGTGCGGCAAAATGCCAAAGATGCCGATGTTCTTGATAGGTAAAACATACTGGCGACCACTAGAGAAGTTCATGGTGACGCGACTAGAGGCGAATAAAATGATCTCGAAAGGCGACCGCTCAATCTATAAGATTACAGATAACGTCATGGATGTCGTCCGAGCAGCCGAGAAGATTGGTCACCAAAAGATTGATGAGAATGTCTATGACAACATGAAGGTCTTTCATGCTATGATCAACAAGAAGCAGCCGTCAGCAGAGTAATAGGACGAGAAGAAAACCAGCCAGTAATTTAAACTGGCTGGTTTTTATGTAGGCTTAATTAGAAGCCGCGGATGCTGTTGCCAGTATCGCGGAAGTTGCGACCGCCGCCACCGCGATTACCACCATAACCGCCTCGGTTGCCACCACCGTGACCACCGCCTCGGTTGAAGTCGCGTCGTGGTCGATCACCACCGCCTTCACCCTTTGGTGCTGCGATTGAGATGTTGATTGGTCGACCGTCGAGCTCTTTACCATTTAGCTCATCAATAGCCTTCTGGTTGTTCGCTTCGTCAGCAAACTCTACGAAACCGAAGCCTTTGCTTCGACCGCTGTCGCGCTCAGTGATGACACGCGCACCTGTTACTTCGCCGATCTGGGCGAAGAACTCGCGCAATTCGTCATCTCGCGTTGCAAACGCAAGATTACCTACAAATAGATTTTGGCTCATAATTCCTTTCTTTATTCGCCGTTTTTCACTTCACACAAACAAGACAGAGCCCTATTTAGCCTAAGTTACCATTATTATATCAGATATTCTTGAGATTGCAAGCTTACTACGAAGATCTGCTCTAGATATAATTATAGTCGTCGGGCTTATTTGGCGCGATAGTCTTTGATGGCTTCGGCGATTGCTTCGGCGCCAAGAACGGAGCAATGGAACTTACGATCTGGAAGACCACCGAGGTAGTCAGCGACTTCTTTGGCTGTTATCTTCAGGGCATCGTCCAACTTCTTGTCCTTGGCGAGCTCAGAAAGGGCGGAGGTAGAGGCGATAGCGCTGGCGCAGCCGTAAGTCTTCCAGCGAACATCTTGAATTATATCGTCTTCGATAATTAGATACATAGTCATTTCGTCGCCACAGACTTTGTTGCCAACTGAGCCTTTGGCGTTATAGGGAAACTTCTTTTCGTCACCCATAAGGAAGTTGCGAGGCTCGAGGAAGTGGTCCTTGACTGTGTCGCTATAGGCCCATGGGATATTACTCATGATATACCTCTTAGTTTTGTGATAATGTCTGGCAAGACATGCATGATGCGGTCGACGGAATCAGCTGGCGCATCGGGTGGGAAGCTGAAGCGAATTGAGCTATGGGCGATTTCGGCAGCTTGATCACGAGAAAGATCCTTGTACAAAGACATAAGCACATGACTAGGCGCACTATCTGAAGTAGTGCAGGCGGAGCCAGTTGAGACGGCGACCCCAGAATGGTCGAGTAGCAACATGATGCTTTCGCCTTCAGCGCCGGGGAAGGAGACGTTCAGGGTGTTCGGTAGAGAGTTGCTTGGCGTATTAATAACAACATTTGAGATATCGCTTTGGATACGAGATCGCAGTTGGTCGCGGAGCGGCTTAATCTTAGACTCGAAGCGGACGACTGTGCTGTAGGCTTTTTCAGCAGCAGCGCCGGAGCTAGCTATGGCGCTAGCGTTTGGAGTGCCGAGGGCGAAGAGCTTCTTGATGAGACTGAGAGGGAGCTTACCCTGACGGGCGTAGAGAGCAGCTGCCCCCTTGCCGCCACCGATCTTTTGTGACGATATCGTGGCAAAGTCGAGCCCGATATCACGCGAGAGCGCGCCCAGATTGATAGGGATTTTGCCTACAGCCTGAGACATGTCGGAATGCTTTTTGGCGTCAGGGTGTCGCGCAAAGAAGCGTTCGACATCGTAAATCTCGCCCGTTTCGTTGCTGGCGATGAGGTGGGAAGTTAGCTCTGGTTGGGCTGAAGTTACTCCCTCTATAGCTTTTAGAATGCTCGGATGCTCAAAAGGCGAAGTTAAAACATGCTTGAAGCTAGTGACGAGAAAATAATTGGCGAGACTGGCGCTAGGGAAGAAAAAGATTTCGTTAGGCTTGGCGCTAACTAGTTTCGCGACCTGGTCGCGGGCGCGTTCGATGACCATAGAGGCGTGACGGGACTCTTCGTGCATGCCATTCGGGTTGCCGCATAGATGCGCAGTTTGAAGCATAGCAGCACGAGCTTCTGGGAGTAATGGGGCGCCAGCGTTGTAGTCTAAGAATAACCGTTCTGGCTTTACGTCTGTACTCACTCGATACTCACAATCTTGCCATTATCGAGACGAAGAAGACGCTGGTTTTTACTGCCACGAAACTTCAGCGTGAGGTCACGCTTCTTAAGTATAAATGGACCATCGATCAGCACGTCAAGCTCCTTAACTAGCTCCCACATCGCGGGCGTGGCGCGGTCACGACCTGCTTTAATATCATCGTGGCGAAAGCCAGAAAAAGCCCAGACGTCCCAGCCCATTTCTTCTTTCGCGAAACGGGCGATCTCAAGGGCGGCTTCGGCTTGCCACATTGGCTCGCCGCCACTCAAAGTCAGTCCGTTTTGGCCCCTCAGGCCCAGCAACTTCGATTTGACGTAATTCGTGTCGACCTCGATACCAGAATTGAAGTCCCAGGATTCAGGATTATGACAGCCTTCGCATTTACGACCACAGCCCTGAAAGAAAACTACAGCCCGCAAGCCGTCGCCATCGACGATAGAGTCATGGGTTATCGGGCCGGCTAATCTTAGCTTAATGGGGCTAGTAGACCTTGCGGTAGGAATAGCCTTTACTGCCTTAGGACTACTACCCCTCATTGACTACGCCTTTCCGAGTGCCTTGGGCTGGTTATTCTTATCGACAGTCTGCTGAACTTTATGCTTAACGCGAGCTTTTTCCTCAGACTTCTTGGCGTCATTGAAGCGTTCGAGGCTGCCTGCCAGATAGCCAGTGATGCGGCGAAGTCGTTCGAATCCGACGCCGTCTGTCCAGTCGACGCGATTACATGATGGGCAGGTATCGCCAGGAATCACGCCAGAGAAACCACAAACTGGATCGCGGTCGACTGGATGGTTGATTGAGCCATAGCCGAGACCAGAGTCTTTCATGTAGCGGATAATGGTCTCGAAAGCGTCGATGTTCTGGCTAACGTCGCCATCTAGCTCAACATAGGTGATGTGCCCAGCATTACAGAGGGCGTGGAATGGAGCTTCTTTGTCGATCTTATCGAAAGCAGCGATATTGTGATAGACTGGCACATGATAGGAGTTGGTGTAGAAGTCGCGATCAGTGACGCCCTTAATCTCGCCAAACTCTTTACGGTCGATGGCAGTAAAGCGGCCAGCAATACCTTCGGCTGGGGTAGCGAGGAGGGAGAAGTTGAGCTTGTGCTTCTGGGCGAGAGCATCGATACGATCGCGCATGTGACCAATGACTTCGACCGCAGTCTCTTGCATATCCTGGTCTTCGCCATGATGCTTGCCCTCCATGGCGACGAGAGCTTCAGCAAGACCGATGAAGCCGAGGCTGAGAGTGCCATGCTTGATGACGTCGCGGAGCTTGTCGTTCGGGCCGAGTTTTTCTGAACCAAACCAGTTGCCCTGGCCCATCAAGAATGGGAAGTTTTTGACAGTTTGGTTTGCCTGGAAGTCAAAACGCTCGAGCATTACGCCAGCGGCTAGATCGATGGCAGCATCGAGATCCTTGTAGAACTTATCCCAGTCAGCTTCTTTGCGTATGCCTGTAGCTGTGCCGTTTTTGAGAGCAAGGCGGGGGAGGTTGACAGTTGCAAAGGAGCAGTTGCCGCGACCGCAAACCTTGCCATTCGATTCTGGGAAGACGCTAGAAAAGACGCGTGTGCGACAGCCCATGTAGGTGACCTCTGAATCGTAGTCGCCCTGTTTGTAAAACTGAAGGTTGAATGGCGCGTCGAGGAAGGCGAAGTTTGGGAAGAGGCGCTTAGCGGACACCTCCATAGCACGACGGAAAAGGTCGTAGTTAGGATCTTTCGGATTATAGTTGACCCCCTCCTTGACCTTAAAGACAGAAATAGGGAAGATTGGAGTCTCACCCTTGCCGAGCCCGTTCATGGTAGCTTCGAGGAAGGCGCGAGAGACTAGACGGCCAGCCTCGGTGGTGTCGGTGCCGAAGTTGATACTGGTGAATGGAACTTGGGCACCAGCGCGACTATGCATAGTGTTAAGGTTATGGACGAAGCCCTCCATAGCTTGCTTGGTTTGGTGCTCGGTATCGAAAGTAGCTTCGTCGAAGATTACGTCTGGGATATCTTTGATCTTCTTGTTAAAAATGAGCTTAGCGATAGCCTTTTCGTCTAGGGGGATGTTTTTACCAGTGTAGTTATTGTACTTAATGATATTATGCTTGACGCTTTTCTGGTAGGTGTAGTTGACACCCTCGGCCATAGCGTAGTCGAAGTTCGGGATAGACTGACCACCGTGCTGCTCATTCTGATTAGCCTGAAGGAGAATAGCAGCGAGTGCGGCGTAAGAACCGATCGACTTAGGCTTGCGGAGGTGACCATGACCGGTGTTGAAGCCGTCCTTGAACATCTTAATCGGGTCGGACTGGCAGCAAGTAAGAGTACCGGTTGCCCAGAAATCCATGTCGTGAATGTGGATCTCGCCGTTATCATGGGCGCGGGCGAATTCAGGTTTCATCAGGAACATTTTAGCAAACTCCTTGGAGCCCTCGGCGCCGAACTGGAGCATCTTGCCCATAGCGGAGTCGCCGTCAACGTTAGCGTTGCCGCGTTTGACATCGCTGTCCTCGTTAGCCTTAGCGATGGCGATAGTCTTGTAGGTTTGCATTAGCTTGGTCTTGGCATTACGGACGTAGTTCCGCTCTTGGCGGAATGTGATGTATTCTTTAGCGGTCTTCTTGAACTTGCTTTCGAGCAATACCTCTTCGACTAGATCCTGTAGGTCTTCGACGTTTGGGATCTTGGCTGTGATGGTGTCTTCGGCCCGCTTTAGGACTTTGGCGCCGAGCTCTTCGGCTTTTTTTAGATCGAACTCCTCGGTGACTGCTGCAGCTTTGGCGAGAGCACCGACGATTTTCTCTGGGTTAAACTTAACGACTTTACCGTCGCGCTTCCTAACTGACTTAAACATTTTACCTCCTAATGTTTGTTTGTTAGTTATTTAATATTTAACCCTAGATTTAGTGTGGTTATGCTTAGAACGCTAAATCTAGTGTTATGGACTAAGTATAGAACGCTATATATGCTAATGTCAATACTTTTTTGCTGTTGACATTTAAGTCGTTTGTGATTTTTGCGGACGACAGATTATCGCGGCTAGCCTTCAGCTTCGTCGGAATGGAACTGCTCGTGAATCTCCTTGAGGTGGTGGTCGGTGAGATGGGTATAGACCTGAGTGGTGGCGATGTTGGCGTGACCGAGTAAGCCCTGAACGGAGCGGATATCGGCGCCATTCATAAGAAGGTCGGTAGCAAAAGAGTGGCGCATGGTATGAGGTGAGACTTTCTTGGTGATGCCAGCGAGCTTGGAATACTTCTCGACTAGGCGCTGAACGGAGCGAGGAGTGAGGCGAAGCTCATCGTCGGCACCGGCATTACGCGACTGATTGACGAAGAGAGCGGGCGAGTCGTCTGTGCGTGAGTCAAGGTATAAGGCGATTGCTTCGGCGGCCTGGTTAGAAATGTAGACGGGGCGATCCTTTTGGCCCTTGCCGCGGACAATAAATTCGCGCTTCTCGAGGTTGATCTGGTCGCGGTTGACGCTAACTAACTCAGAGACGCGAAGACCGGCAGAGAAGAGGAGGGCAATCATAGCGACGTCACGCTCGTAGGATTTGGATTCGGGCGGAATGGCGGCAATGATCTGTTCGACTTCATCGACATGGAGGAAGGAGACTTGAGGCTTGGTAACTTTAGGCAGGTCGATATGGGCGGCATCGAGAGATTTGATCTCGCGGCGGGCTAGATATTTAAGGAAGGAGCGTAACGCAATGAGATAGTAGCTCTGGGTGCGTAATGTGAGCTTGCGCTTCTTTTCGTCTTCGTAGCGGTTGAGCCAGAGGCGATACTTACGGATGGTTTCGAGAGTGATCTCGCTAGGCTTGATGTCGCCAGCAAACTCAAGGAAGCGCTGCAGGTAGTGATCGTAGTTCTCGGCGGTCTTTTGGGCGCGACCACGCTCCACCTCGACAAATTCGACAAAATCATTAACTAGCTCACTGAGATGCATAGGCATATTATATACGATATTACGATATAATTGTGACGAAGCTAGCGAAGACTTAAAGCCCGCCTTAGGGGCGGGCTTTTGGTTGTCGTCTGACTTATTTTGATGTTTGGTCGATCTCGTTGATAACGCGGAGGAGAGAGTCGGCTTTTTTGCCGTCGTCAGCGATACCCTTGGTGGCCTCGTAGGCAACTTCGAGCATGCCGCCGTCCTTGGTGACATCGTAGACACGCATAGTTAACTCAAACTTCTCTTCAGCTGGTAGCTTAACTGAACCGATGATTGGTCGGAGGTCCGCTAGGACATCGTTCTTAACACGACCCAAATCGCCACTTGGTGTTGATGACACATGCGTGGGCTCTGTCTTTGGAGCTTCTTTTGGAGCAGGAGCATCTTCGTGCTTCTTCTCCTCATGGTGCCCTTCTTCCATGCCAGCGTTAGCGATACCAGCCAATGCGCGCTCTAGTTCTGCTTCTTCGTCCATTTCCACCCTTTCTCTCGTTTAACTTTAGTTTACCACAAGCGTTTTAGCGAGTCAAGACACCGCTTCGGTTTTCTTTAGAAAAAGACAGTCGCCTAATTAATGCGGTATCATTGCCCGCGAATCTTGCTTGAGATGGTATCTAGTAGGCCGACATCGCTGGCGACTTCTGGGAGTTTGGCCTCCAGAAGCTTCTGGACCTTTTTGATGTCGAAGTCCTTCGGGAGCTGGAGCTCGGTCTGGGTGCCAAAGCGCTTTTTCGGGATGAAGATGATACTAGTCGGCTTGGCGCCAGTGCCAGATAAGCTATAGCTCTTGAAGTCAGCCAGAGCGTACTCGCGGTCGTTGATTTTGACTAGATCTTTACTGATAGAATATTTAACGATAGGCGGCTTGGACATAGTGTGGACTATAAGAGCGACTGCCGCAACAACGATAACAGCCAAGAAAGTCCATGACCGAATCAAAACCGCTAGAGCGCCGAGACTTAGAACTGCCAGAGTAAACGCAATATAGAACGATGTGCCGCGCCTACCGATGGTATATTCGCTGGCTTCCCACTCAACTCTTTCCATACTCATAATATATCATACTCCTTATGTTTTACAATACTACGGGCGAGGGCTGTGGCCAATACCAAGTTTCCATTTCATATCAGCATCCAATGATAGCTTATCCGAATCTGAGAGGCGATCGACAATACTTTGGATTTCATCAGCGACATTATCTGTATTCCACGATCCTGTCACATTGCCGTTTTCGGCTAAATAGTAGTCGTTCAGCTTCTCTACGAGTTCGGAGCGATTGAAGAAGTTCTTGACAAGTTCGGTTGAGTTCCTCTGCATCGCAACAAACATCTCAAGCTGGGTTGGCTCGAGGTCAGAAATCCTAGAGATATTTGGTCGTGATGCGTCACCTTCAAACAGATATTCGTCGGAGCCTTCTCGTTTGTCCTTGCGGTCCGCCTGCTTGTCGACATGGAACTTGGCGCGAATGTCGGTATTCATTTCCTGACGTAGAGTGCTGTTGCCGTTCGCTACATCATAGATAGCGTTATTTAGTAGTTTGAGGAGTGCTGGGCTGATGTTGCCAGCTTTGTATGCGCCCTTGCCCATGAGAGCGTCGTTGACAGCTTCAGCTTGACCGGCCTTAAGACCAGCGAACTGCTTCGCCGACATATCACCAAAATAGGAAGCGAGCGACTCTACGTTAACCTTATAGCCTTCTTCTGTTTCACGACCTACAATCATCTTGTTGAGATTGGCGAGAACCTCACCATCAATCTCACCCGAAGTCGCGGCGCTACGCAAGTACTTGATCGGCACACCGGCGATATTGGCACCGTTGGTCAAGTGGTCAACATCATTGCCAGCATCGGCAGCCCGCTTCACGAGATCAGGTAAGAACTCCCAGACCGTGCGATCTTGAGTCTTCCATGTGCCAGGTGAAGAGATGTTGCCGAGAAGCTTTGCCATACCCAAGTCGCCTTTATCCGCTACCCACTCGATAATATTGACCGCCTTGAAGTCGGCTTCTTTCTCGGAACGGATTCTGTCACTAACCTGTTTAAGTGTTATCGCATCTGGTGATACGTTTTGCTCTTCGGCCATCTTTACGCTATATGCGTCGAAGTTCTTTGTAGCCTTGCCTTCGAAGTAGAAGTCAATGGCTTGGTCACGGTTGAGGTTGAGGTTGTTTTCCATGATATCGCGAATCTCGCCCTCGAAATTACCCCACTTACCGCGACGAATATTCATGCTCTTACAGTACATAGCAAGTGGTGCGGCCTCAGACTTGAACTTAACCAAGGTATCCATGAGGCGCTTATTGCCTTCGCTCGCGATATCGGCCTGGATAGTCGAGTCAAATAGGTGACCCGCGCTGGTGGCATTCCTGATTTCATCCATGATGAGATTGTAGTCGCCGCGGACTGCCATGACATCAATGGCTGCTTCCATCTTGTCCCAGTCGTGTTCTTGGAACGAGTCTACAAGCGAGCGACGGATATCGTCAGTGAGCTTGGTGTCGCTAAATAGAGTATGGTAGGCCTTATAGGTGCGACGAGAGAGCATATTGCGTGTCTCCATGGCACGAGAAACAGAGCGGTCGCGCATGATCTTGCCTTCGGCAATAGCCTTAGCATCATCAGTGCGATAGGCAGTGCCTTCAATTGGGCGAACGAAGCGGTTGTAGTCGTCGATCTTCTTCTGTTCTTCTTCAGTGGGGGCATAGCCATTTGTAGCTTTAAGGGCTTCATATCGCTCGCTAGCATGGTACGCATCACCGAGTCGTCCAGTCCTGTAGATCTCATCATTGAAGTTATTCTCGGAATTACGTTGTTCTTCAGTCCATTGCTGCATCCATGCATCGGTGCCGGCGCTTGAAATCTTGCCGAGGCGTCGTTGTCGAGCAGTAGCTGCGATATGGTCTGTGTCGTTAGTCCAACCAGAAGCTTCACTTAAGACATTGGCGCGGCGGTATTTCGCGACAGAAGCCAGAGTCTCATCAACACCAGCTTGTTTTGCGTTTTCGCCCAGACGGTGCTTGAATTGTCGGTTACCTTTCACGAGCTCGTGCTCCTGTACATAGTCGTCGACATAAGCGCCGATACGGTTCTTAAGCATGCCGCTCTGCTGGTTGAAGTCCTCACCACGAAGGGCGCGCTGCTTCTCCATGAAGGCAGCGAGCTTAGCGCTAGGATTATAGGTTTTACCCATACCTTGATTGATGCGGCGGGCGCGATTGATCATTTCTTTTTCTTTGGCGTAACCAGCTAGGGAAGACTGAGCAGGAGCAAACGGTCGGCGGGCGAGGTCATTAACTTTGTTAAGTACAGTGCCAGACATGCGAAGAAGGGCAGGGGTCATAGCGAGAGGCACGGCCATTACTGCCATACCGAGAACTACCTGGAGAGCGCCAGTAGCAGTAGAGATGATCGCCCAGCCAGCAAGGCGAGAGGCGCCGAAGAGGAAGGCAAACATCGGGAAGATGATTAGCATTTGAAGGAAGAATTTCTTCCACATACTAAATAGATGTTCAGTGCTTGAGAGGAGTAGAGAAACAAAGGCTAAAGGCGAGAGCATGACGAGGAGGAAAATCAGAGCCTGGCGGGCTGCCATAGTAAATAGAGCGGCAAGGATGGCGACGACAGCGGACAGCAAGACAGGGAGGAGGATAAAGATAAGAGTAGGGCCGAAATACAGGAGGGCGAGGAAGCCAGCACCAGCCGCAACACCACCGATCGCAAGAGAAGTGATTCCTTGCCAGGTCGGGATGTCAGCAAAAGTCATAGTGCCAGAGGCGGCGGCGTTCTCAATGATGGAGTCGAATAGACCAACCAGACTCACACCAACGATATCTGAGAGGTTAACAGCCGCGACTGAGATATAGAATGACAGGTTGACGAGAATCGCGACAACAGCGAGACGCGGCAGAGCGCGGCGAAGGGCGTAGTTCGCGATATTCCACTGGGTAAAGTGAGAAAAGATCATGATGAGGAACATAATGACAAAGAGGATATTAGAAATATTACGTACGAACTGCCAGATGTAAAACAGAGGCGAATCAAAGACTTCGGGCCCCATACTGATAGTGAGGAGTGAGGAGAGAATGCTCATGGCGGCATCGGTACCAGTGGCGATTATATTGATAGCGCCACAAACGATCCATGCCATGGCACCCATTTGGTCGACACAGTGGTTGACAGGAGGGGCGTCCTCGTTTTCTTCGGTCTCACCGTCATAGTCTGGATCAGATGGATCTGGAGTAGGAGTCGGATCTGGATTTGGGTTTGGTGTAGGGTCAGGGGTGGGCTCGACAGGAGTTTCAATGGGTGGAGTAGGATCATTAGGGACCGGCAGGGTTGGGACGGCGTTGGCAGTAGCAGACAGCAAAAAGCCCCCCGCAAAGACCGAGGCAATAAAAATAAATAACGAAAGAAATCGCTTTTTCATATTGTTATCGCAACCCACACTTATAATTTTGATAAATCGCATGAATTACTTACTTAATTATAGCATACTTGACCCCAAAAATCAATAGTTATGCCTATATTAGTAAATAAGCGCAAGCTCTATATGAGGCGGGCCTTGATTTTATCGAAGATGTGTTATAATGTGACTGTATGAATAATATCATTTATCGTCTAGCTGGTACATTTGCGTCTAGTGATGCGTGTACGGGTGCGATAATCCGTGTTAACTGTGGTCCAGGCGGAGCAGGGATATTTGAGATTCTAAACCTAGTATTGAATATATTGACAGGCGGAGTGATCATTGCGGCGATTGCTGGTATCGTCTTTGCGGCGCTGCGCTACACGCAGGCACGTGACAACGCCGAGAGTGTGGCGGGAGCGAAGAGGATGATATTCAACATCGTGATTGGCTTGGCCGTCTGGGCGATATTTCGACTGTTTCTGGCGTGGTTATTGCCAGGGAGCGGCTTCTGATGACGGCTCGCATACGGACTGGTCTGGCGAAAGTTGTTTTGGCAGCGGCGTTGGTATTTAGCGGTTCGTTGCTAGGCAACCTAACTCTCGCGAACCAGTCAGCTGTGGCGAATTGCGGTAGCGGCACCGTTGACGCTGGGTCGTTCTTCTTTTTAAGGCCATGGTATGCTGGATTGACACAGGGAGTTGGCGGGTCACTTTGTAGGCCAGTGATGACCGATGGCGCTGTTACGGCGTCCGATGAAATTGCACTGTCGACTTTCATTTGGAGACTCGCATTTAACATTGCAGACATCATATTGGGTATTATCGCCTATGCGGCGGTGTTCTTTGTGTTATATGGTGGCTTTAATATAGTGTTCAGCGGCGGAGACACAGGTAAGGTAGCGAAAGGCAAAACAACTATAGCTAATGCTTTGGTGGGTGTTGCGATCGCGCTTAGCGCTAGCGGTATAGTGCGATTTGTGAATGACACGCTACTCGGCTCGGGCGGCAGTATTCAGTTTGACCCAGCTACGGGTCAACCATTACCTGGAGCCGGAGGAGCTGACACACAGGCGGTTTGGGTTAGCGCAACAGAGGGCATAATGAGGCTGGCTGTAATTGTGGCCGTCATGATGGTGGCATGGGGTGGCGTTAAGTACTCCACGTCAGCAGGAGACCCGCAGGCAATGGCTAAGGCAAAAAACACAATTGTATTTGCATTAATCGGCGCGGTAGTGATGCTATTTGCAAGCTTTGCGGTAGGGTTAATCTTCACTGCAGTAACAGGACAAGATCCAACGTTTAACTAACACAAAAAGAAAGGCGAGAGATGACAACAAGAACAAAACAAAGAACGACGCACACCTTAAGGCTAACAGTAGCAGGTGTATTAGCAGTACTAGTAGTAATAGGCGTGGCGATGGCTAGCGGTCTACTAACAGAGAGTGCTATGGGCGCTGACGGTATGGCGGAGGTGTGTGCATACAACCCTGGACATCCGCTCTGTTCCGTTGAGGCTGGTGGTGGTGAAGCGGCAGTGAATGAGACAGCACAGAACATCATGAATATGTTGATATGGTTCGGTGCGGCGGTGGCGGTGATTTTTGTCGTAGTGGGTGGCATACAGATAGTGTCGGCTAATGGTGACCAGGCAAAAATGGTAAGAGGGCGGAATACACTGCTGTTTGCGATATTTGGCTTGATTATAGCCTTGCTCGCGACCTTCATGACTGAATGGGTGCTGGATCTGTTCTACTAGGCCTGTTCGCTCAGAGTATTCAAAAGCTTATTGCCTCTAGTGGGAAAGTGCCAGAACCCTCTTGACATCGCCAGAGTACACTGCTATAATCGAGATATATTGAAATAATAAGGAGTAACTAATGTTTGATCGTTTTGCCGTAGGTATGTCAAACTGGACTGTTCCAGGTACGGGCGTTAATGCTGCCAATCTTAACGACCCTGGTGATGTAGCGGGTCTTATCATGAACGTTTTGGTTTGGTTGGTCGCAGCGTTGGCAGTTGCCTTCATCGTTATCGGTGGCATCAAGTACGTAACCAGCGGTGGCGATGAGAAGAAGGTTGCAAGCGCGAAGAACACAATTCTTTATGCGGTTATCGGTCTAGTAGTTGCCCTCTTGGCAAACGTGATTATCCGAATCGTCCTAGGTGCGATTGGCGTCAATACCGCAGGTTTCTAAGAAAGAAAAAACTGACTCTAAAAATCCCTGGGTGTTCCAGGGATTTTGCTATGGGTGACTATGGTATAATTTGATAATGAAGGACAGGGAAACAATAGCATACAGGACAGTCGCGTTTACGACGGGGTTTGTGCTGATGACGTTCGAGCTGGTGGCGGCAAGGATGTTGGCGCCGACAATCGGAACGTCGATTTTTGTCTGGACCAATGTGCTAGGTATTATTATGGCGGCGTTGGCGCTCGGCTACTGGCTGGGTGGACGACTGGCAGACAAGAGGAAAGAGGATTTGGATATTGTCTGGCTACTCTTTGCGGTGGCGGCAAGCATCATCTTTGTGCTGATAGCCGGTAGCTCGATAATTGAGCTGGGGCTGATATTCTTCCGCGATGCGAGATGGCAGGGGCTGTTTGTGGCGACTTTTCTCTTCGGGGCGCCTAGCTTGCTGCTAGGTATGACTAGCCCATATCTCGCGAAGCTAGCGGTCAGCTCGACCAAAACGACAGGCAATGCGGTGGCGGGACTATCGACGGCGAATGCAGTGGGTAGTATTCTTGGGACATTCGCGACTGGGTTTATCTTGTTCGGTCTAATTGGTGGATATACAATTCTGCTGGTATTGATTGTGCTGACAGTGGCAGCAAGCTGGCTAGTAGCACCGAAAGAACTACTGAAACCGCGGCTTGTAGTGAGCGCAATAACAATAGTGGCGGCTGTGGTCTCGATAGCTCATCCAGCGCGAGATGGAATAGTGATCGATACAGCGGCGGCGCGTTATATTATACGAGAAGGGACTTGGTCGGACGGACGAGAAGTGCGGACGCTGATAGCAGGGCCAAGGGGAGCGCAGTCGGCAATTTACCTGGATGGTTCGGACGAATTAGTGTTTTGGTATAAGCAACAGATGTCAGCTGTGATGCGGCGATTGCACGGTGTTGACGATGAGTTCCGCGTACTGATCTTGGGTGGAGGAGCCTTTACCTTGCCGGATTACTTCGCGCGACACTTCCCGAACGCTCAAATTGACGTGGTGGAGATTGATCCAGAGTTATTCAACATAGCGCAGCGATACTTTAATGTAGAAGATTGGTCTAATATGAACGTGTACGGCGAGGATGCGCGAGGTTTTGTGAATAGGGGTGGGAACGGTGAGAAGTATGACTTTATTCTGGTCGGAGTCTCGCATGATATTGCGATGCCCTGGCAGTTCGTGACAAGAGAGTTCGGTGAGGCGGTACGAAAGATGCTAGTAGACGACGGAGTAGTGGCAGTAAACTTAATAGCGGCAGAGACTGGTGGGTGCGGGCAACTATTCGACGCGGTATACGGGGCATACGCATCGGCATTCGCGCATAGATACCTGATAAGAGAAGATGTAGCGCCAGAACGACTAGCTAATACAGTACTACTGCTATCGAGACAAGAGAAGCCAGAGATGGGAATAGCGCCACTAGATCGTGAGATTGATGCGGTTTATACTGACCGATTCGCGCCGATTGAGCACCTGCTATTACAGTGTCATAGATAGATAGGCGAATGCAGTTCACTCCTACGGAGCGCCGAAATCCCGCCAGGTTATGCTTGGCGGGATTCGTGTCGTCTGACTTATTTCTTGTACTGAACTGGTACTTTAGTGGTGGTTGGGACCTGCTTCTCGAAGCAGATAGTTAACACACCGTTATCGACACTAGCTTCAACGCTGTCTTCTTTGATCTTGACAGTCTCTGGCATTTTGATCGACCGCGCGACTTCACCCCAGTAGCACTCCTGTGCAAAGTAGTTCATCGCTTGCGCGTCCTCGTTGCTTGAAAGCATACCCGAGATGGTAAGTACTAGATCTTCAGACAAGCTAACGTCTAGGTTTTGCTTGTCGATACCCGCTACACGGGTCTTAATGACTAGCTTGTCGACAGTTTCGTAAACATCGACGGCTAGCTGCCCGGGCACGTTCTCGTCGCCCTCGGCGTCTTCCCACCCGTCTGTTTGGACTTCCTCGACTACAGTCTCAGTAGCTACGTCTTCTCCACCGTCTGAAAACGCTGCCTCCAAGGCTTCTGCATCTAGAAGGTCACTATCCTCATTGCGAGCCATTTCTCCTCCACTTAAACTTATATTCTTATATTATACGGGTTTTAGGGGCGTGTCAATAGTTTCACCGTATTTTTAACCTTAAACATTATTTTGATAGAGGTCAAACAGATATAATTGTTTTATGAAAATCTCGAGCCTGCTAAACTTATTGCTGCCATTATACTGCGCGCGTTGCGGGCGGGTGGGGAGAGCGATGTGCGAGAACTGCATACAAGAACTAGAGAAGGATCTGGAGAATTGTTGTATAATATGCGGCAACTACCAAAAGGGCTGGCTGTGTTCAGGTTGCGGAACGAAAGATTCGTTCGCGTTTGGATTTTACGATCAGCCAATTGGGCTACTTGCGACAAGCCTGAAGCAGAATAGCGCGCGGCATTTAGCGCTGGTGGTAGCAAGGCTGCTGGCAGATACGATACCAGAAGTCAGAGCTGAGCGAGTAGTGATCACGCCAGTACCGACACTCGCAAAACACCGTAAAGAACGAGGGGTGGCACATGCGGAGATGGTGGCGCGAGAATTGGCAAAGCTGAAAGGGTGGTCATACAGTCCGCTACTACGACGAAAGAGTGGTAGTGTGCAGACTGGCGAGGAGCGGAAAGTGCGGATTCAGCAGGCGAAAATGGCTTATGAAGTAAGCGATAAGGGTGCTGGAAAGCTAGCTGATTTTGATGCGGTGATTATATATGATGACATCACGACAACTGGGGCGACATTGGCGGAGTGCGCGAGATTATTGAAGGCAGCGGGCGCGAAGGATGTGCGGAAAATCGTGGCGGCGCGAACAAGGTAGTAGAGTGCGAGCTTTCGCGTTGATTTTAGGGGGATAAAGTGATATAGTGGAGAAGTCGGAGGGATACCCAAGTGGCTGAAGGGGACGGTTTGCTAAATCGTTAGTGTGGGGAAACTTGCAGCGAGGGTTCGAATCCCTCTCCCTCCGCCAGATTTAAGTACCTATGAAAAAACTTATTAGCACACTTAAACATCAGTATTGGCTGGTGTTTTTATTAATTTTTGGAGTAGCGTTCGCGCGATGCGTGATGACGCTAGACCCGGATTTTGGCTGGCGGCTGAGGTCGGGCTGGCACTTCCGCGAGAATGGGATTACGATGACCGAACCATTCACCTATACAGCGAGTGATTTCCCGTGGGTGAATCATGCGGCAGTAAGTGACGTAATACTTTCCTTTGTCTATGACTTTGGTGACGGGCTGGGGCTGAATGGGTTTGTACTTGTAGCGATACTTTACGCTGGGATTTATACTCTGGCTTTCTTTATAATTTGGCGAGCGGCGCTGGTAAAGAATCCGAAAATCAGCCCGTGGTTGCTGTTGTGCGGAGCGGTTGCGATGCTGCCGTTCATCCGAGTGGGGGCAATAACATTCTCGGTGCTATTACTCGCAGCCTTGATCTGGCTATTGGCGAAACCGCTCAACCAGCCCTCGTGGCGACGGATACTGATACCGCTACTATTTATGACATGGGGGAACTTACATGGTTCGTTTATGGTGGGGCTGGGCTATTTTGGTTACAAGATTTTTTATGAAGCGCTGTTTAGTGATGGTGTGGTTTTCGTAAAAGGCAGGGTCCTTAGTATAACGCGACGGTTAGTCGAGATGCGTTGGATAATTGGGCTACTGGTCTTAAGTGCGCTGGCAACTTTGGTGAATTTTTATGGATACCATGTTTATCGCGAGATATTGATGACGCTAGGCGACTCGTCGCTGTCGGGTACGATTGCGGAATGGCAGCCAGGTATGCCAACTACGATGGTGCCGATTATGATACTATTCATCTTGGGCTACGGATTATTAGCGCAGCAAGACGCGCCGGGAGGGAAGTGGCAATGGGTGAAGCGGATAATGTCAGTGGAGAACATCTTTTTCTTGGCGGCGGTGTCATCGGTGCGACATTGGCCGTTGTTTATATTGGTAGCTTTTGGCCCAATGACAGACAGGCTGGATTTAGGGCTGGCGCCGTATCGGAAGCAACTGAAAAACAATCAGAAGCTGAGGCGTTTTATGAACGGAGTTTGGATAGGTATCGCGACACTGACTGTGGGTCTCGGGATTATTAATACGGCGCCACAGTCGGCGCGATTCAGCGCGCGACCGAGTGAGATTGTCGCCTATATCAGAAATGTTCCGTGTGAAGGTAATATTTTTAACACCTATAATATCGGTGGATATCTGATCTGGCAACTACCAGAGTATCCGATCTACATAGACGGGCGAATGCCATCGTGGGTGCATAATGGGCGGAATTATATGGCGGACTATTTGAGGGTTTACAAAGACAGAGAATTTCGCAGAGGAGAGTTTGAGCGACATAATATCCGCTGCGCGATTTTGAACGAAGATGATAAAATTGTGCGCGAGCTGGAGAGTGAAGGATGGCAGATGGTGATGCGAGACGACGGATTTGTGCTGCTGAGGGCGCCGCGCTAGGTTTTGCGTTTCTGATTGGGGTGGATAAGTGGTATAATATATGAAGTGGTCTGGTAGCTCAACTGGAAGAGCAGATCCGTCCTAAGGATAAGGTTGTAGGTTCGAATCCTATCCGGACTACCAAAATTATAGATGTATAGATACCGAGCGCCTGAGAGGGCGCTGTAGTTGACTTTTAGGCATAAGTGTGATATAATGAAGGCATAGGAACCCAGGGGGAAATACCCTGGGGTGTATCATTAAAATGATTATGTGAAAGAGGAGGCTTTATCATGAAGAAAATCCTTACTATCGCCATACTAATAATGGCAACTGCGCTGCTGGCAGCGTGCAACCCACAAGCGGGCGCGGCACAACCGCAACCTTTTAGCCCGATAACGAGTGGAGGAGGCGTAACCGAAGTGCAAGACCCGATTTCTGGGGATAGCTTCGGTGTGATGGAGGGTAGAGAGTCAGAGTCACTTGGCTTTGTGCATCTGCTGGGCTTCGGCTTTTTCAACGACATAGGCTTTACATCCCAACAGCAACATCTGATTTTTTCGGGTGTGCAAGATTTCTTTACTGACCGCTACTATCCTGAAATTACGCGGTTGAGTTTAGAGAGGGAAAGTATAGCGTATGACGTGATGAATGAAGACCATACCTGGTTTAGGCTGATTGCGGACACAGGACAAGCGTTCCGAGTGAGGGTCGGTATCGAGGGCTCGATGTTTCAGGCAACGCTAACTTTCCACGACGATAACAGAAATGTGATTGACTAACGGAAGCAGTCACGCAAGTATTCCCAAATAAACTATCCGAAAGGGAGGAATTATCATGAAAAAGATTTTCCTTATTACCACTTTGCTGGCAATTGTTGCGTTACTCGCAGCGTGCGGAGGGGATGAGAAAGATATTCCATACACCCCAAACCTTAACGCGGCAACACCAAGCACACCGGCGCCAAATGCGCCAACATCGCCCGATGGCGACGAAGACTCGACAAACACAGGCGGTCAGACAGGTATCGTCCGCGGTTCTTTGCTCCCTAACTGGGAGCGCGACTTCTCGGCTGATGGCTTCATTGGTTTCGACCAATTTATCCAGCAAGCCCAGAATGAAGGTAGCGAGTTCCGCCTAATTAGTGCAAGACCGTTGGAGTTCACGGATGGACGTTTCATCGTAGCAGTCGACACAGAGCAATACAGATTAGTCGTCTATAACGCAGACAGAAACGCAAATGTCTCAGAAGGTGCTATTAGCAGCTTCAATATGCGAGACAACGGCATAGACAGGGCACTTGCAATACGGATATGGGATGTGCTCACTGTATTAGGTGAAGTATCCAGCTTCGACGAAGTTGCGGATGTTGTGGTCTTTCGAAGAATGACAACCACACGCCGTGATATGCGAACTCTGGCCCACCAGGAAGCACTGAATGCGCACCCAAGACGAGGGCGCATTGAACAGCCGCTAACCCAACTAATGCCGTCAGGATTGGTAAACCCGAACGAGACTACTTCCATGCGCGCCTATAATATAGCGATGGAGGAAAGAGGCTTCAACTTCATGTTCGTTAACGAACTGCAATGGTGGAACCGAGGCGGACTCTTCGTAGAGCTACGAACTAACACAGAAGGACATTGGGGCATCGTGATTCATGATGGCTGGTCTGGTATAGAAGTAGCCGTCTATGACAGCTACGGTTGGTGGAGAGTGGAACAAGAAAGCCTCGAGCATATAAAGCAATTCTCGTCTGAGCTAGTGCATTCCTTATGGGGAGTAATGTTCGCAGTAAATGACTTCACTACCATGGAGCAAGTCTTGGCCGAAGAAGCTACTCTCGACACCTTCCGCCAAATCCTAAATATCTGGCATATGATGGGGAGCTGGAATTAGTGTTGGCTGCAGCGAAAAGCATAATCAAAAAATAGGCGCTCTTAGTCGGGGCGCCTATTGACGTAGGCGGATGGGCGTGTCATAATGATATAAATTATGGCGAAGGTTATACCGAACAAGGGCTATGGGGGTATCTACGGTGATGAAGCCGCAGGTAAATCTCCTAGCGATGTTCGTGGTCAACGCACTAAGGATGCAGCGAGTGATTTCGCTAGCGCTGAAAAGTCTGCGAGTCAGTCAGCGCCAAAAATAAATGACAAAACGACAAGCAGCAGCAGCGACGTAGCCGAGAAGAGAGGGGCGGGGCATACCCCTACATACAATGGTGGAGTTGCCGGTGGGGCAGCAGGTGGCACAGCGGCAGCGGCAGCAAAAGCTACGCCAATGGGCAGAGTGGCGAGTATGTTCCGCGGAAAAGGCAATACTAGCAGGAAGCCACTTATTGCTATAGGTAGCACGACTGGCTTAATTGCGTTCTTAATGCTAACAGTTTCAAGCCTACTGCCTATTCACTTGATCGAAAACATGGTAGACCTACGCAATTCTTTCCCGACTGTGGCAGACCAGCGCGGACAACGGTTGCTCCGCAGAGTGATTGGGCGCGACAACACGCAGGCGATCAGTACGTTCACGAAGCGCAACACAATGTCACCGCGCCGGCTAGCCCAAATGAACCGGGGAATGGAGCCGGAGGGCCTAAGGTTGGTGCGAGTGGGAGATAACATAGAGCTACAATCGGCATTAAACTTAGATACTGGGCGCCTAAATCCTCCTGGTCCAGACGGAAATCTAAACTTTACGCGTGTGGCTGACGGCGATGCACAGTTTATGAGATTGATACAAGAGCACCCAAATATTAGGAATGGATTCAACCGTGGGTCGCGAACTTGGCGGGGTAGGGTGGCGGGATGGTTCACTACGCCGGCTGCCAGATTCTTAAATCGAAATGCCCTGACGCGCAATCTGTTCGCAGACTTCATAGGCAGAAATGAGGGCAATGCAAACTTTCGGGAAGCCCAAGGACGGATTATCACCGCGGAAGATGCTGTGAGAAGGGGTGATATCATACAGTCGGCAACGACTGGAACGGAGCAGCAGACTGGGGCAGATGGCCAAACCAATAACGTGCGAATTGATGAGGTTGATGCGCCTTCCGCCAGAGCACAAGGAGAGGCGGCGGCTAGATCACGCATAACAGCCGATATTGAGGCGAGGGCACGTAAAGCGGCTGGTCGTGTAGGAGTAGCAGCATTAATAACGGGTGCAGTCGTTATCCCCTGCGCGATTGCTATAGGGATCTCAGCGGTATCAATGGTTATGGCAGCGCAGCAGTTTGCGCAAGCACTACAGGTAGTGGCAGCATGGTTTGAAGCAGGACAAAAAGTGATGGCAGGGCATGGAGATGACAGCTATAACGCATTCGGGACAGCACTAACAGAGCGCCAAGTGACTACTACCATGACAGGCGAAGTCACGGTGGACTCAAGCGGAAATGCTGTTGGCACTACGGGCGAAGAGACTGTTCTGCATGGAGGAAGGCCATTGTCTGCTACTGAATCAGCAGGTCTGACACATATCCTAGTGGGCGGAGCACAACCGTCTAGCCAAGACCCGAGCGCTTTACGCTTCCACGCTGAGCAGATGGCTGGTTGGTTGGCGCTTTCAGGTACGTCGATAGCGGCTTGTACAGCAATGATGTTCGCAAGTGCAGCATTTAGCGCGATTGCTGAAGTGGCTACCATAATTATCGCTTTTATTCCAGTAGTTGGACAGGTGGCTAAATTAGCTAAGGTGCTGGGTCGTGTCGCCGCTGATGCGGCTATAAACACAGCAATTGGCCTGGCAATAGCAGTGGGTGGTAGCGCGGCGATTGGTGGCATCGTTAGCATGCTGGCAAGAATGTGGGTCACGCAGATAGCTACCGATGTAGGAGGAGAGGACTTCGGAAATATGATTGCAAGTGTTGGCGGGCGCTACATGCAAGGGATGCACCAAGGAAATGGTGGCGTGGTGGCAACACAGGAGCGAGCCTTTGCCTACTTCCAGGAGACCCAGGTGGTATTAGCGGAGTGGGCGGAACTAGAAAGAGCAGACAGGAGCCCCTTTGATGTAACGAGTAGGCATACATTCCTAGGTAGTCTTGCCTTTAATTTCTCAGGTTTTGCAGCGACAAGTGGTGGTGCATTCTCGCTATTCAACCAGATGTCGAGCCTAGGAGGTATGGCGCGAGTGAGTCAGATGCCATGGCAGTTTAATGCGGAGGCCAACAGTAGGCTTGCGTTCCAGCGACAGCTCGGGAACTGTCCTCAGCTATCTTCACTGTACCCTGACGGCATCCCTGACGCTATAGACGCCGACGGGAGGCCTATCCCGGGTGCGGCTGACCGACCAGTCAACGCCGTTGCGTGCGACCCGTTTGGCAATCCGTTACGAGTTAATGACTTGCGTATCGTGGACTACGATCCTGAATACGTCTTTTGGAGGACGGCGTTCACTTGCCGCTCTGGCTTAGAGTGTTCGTTTGGTGAAGGGAGGATAGACGTATCTTATTCGGTGTGGAATGACACTCTAAATCGGTCTGGGACTCACCTTGACGATCGTAGCTGGTCGCTCCAAGATCCAAATATGCGATGCTCAATCAATACGCCAAGCGGATGGAGATGGTGCTCTCCTAGCGAAGAAAGTTGCGCATGCAACGGTAACACATATCAGATTACGAATGTTAAGACCGACTCAACAGGACTGGAGGTAGTGAATCCCGAAAGTGACTTGGCGCGCATGATAGCGTTTGGCGTACACAGGCCGACCGACCCAGGCGTGCATGATGCAAATATCATGCAGCAAATAGCGGGAGAAGCAGCACCGCGTAACTGGATGAACGGTATCCCGATCGCAGGAAGTATCTGGGGAATGATGGACGCAGCTAACCAGATAGAGGCCTTTAATAGCGGCTGGGTGGACGGTAGGGTTTACTGTGATGGCTGTTTGCCGACCTGGGAAACCCGATACCGCTGGCTTAACCAGTACATTGTGGACGCCGGTATTTACGAAGGAATGGGGGGGCTTGGGGTCAACCCAGTTACAGCATTCTTTGATAAGCACATATGGCCGACGATGGATATGTCGCCAGAGGGTGTTTTAGCGCGCAATATGGGTTGGCCAATTGAGTGGGTGCGCGATACGATCGCATTCGCAGAAGACCTATTTAGCACACCGCAAACTATACACGACAAGATCGCAAGCGCGCCTAATATTTGGCACACACATTATGGTGGATGGGCGCCAAATCAACTAGAAGTACCAGAACAGACTAGCTATCAGAGAGTTCTTGCAAATACACAGGAAGGTACACGAGTAGCAGGCACTGAGATGCGACGACGTATGAGCGGTTACGGAGTAGTAGCGTGACTCGACAGTCACGAAAGATTTTGATGCGCTGGTGTCTGGCAGTGCTGTCGCTAGCTATGACATTACTGTTGCCGCAAATGGCTATGTCAGTGCGTAATGAGGACTTCTGGGCAGAGAGCGGAATTCTCTTCTATGATCCAGATGATATGCCTTGCCCACCAGGTGGCATGCTGGGATCGTTAAATGTGAATGGCCGAGAGGTGACTTTAGTTGGAGATTCGGTGGCTTCTACTAGTTCCACCGACCTCGTTCGCTTGATAGACGGCATACATGTGACGGCTGTAAGCGGTCAGACTTTTACTCAAGGTGTTCAGTCGCTGGAAGAACTGGATTTAAGGCGAGTGGTCGTGTTCGCGCTCGGAAGCTACTCGCCGAACTTAACAACTACAGACATAGAGGCTGTCCTAGAGCAAACTGGGAGTAGGCAGGTGATGTTTGTTACTAATTATAATGTTAACAACCCTACACAGTTTGATAGCAATAATGCCCTTTTTAGACAATTCGCACAAGAGAATGACAGGGTAGCCGTAGCGGACTGGGCAGGAACGGTTTTATCGAGAGATGAGCCTGGGAACTATGTTGACGCCACGGATGGTATCACGCCAACAGTAGGGGCTGGCTCCAATCTGTTTGCCCAAACTATAAATACCGCTCTCCGGCAATTCATATCTAATGCACAGGCCGGTGTGAATATGGGAGCAAGTGGTGACAATGCGGGTCTAGCGTTGGGCTTCCTGATGGAGCTTGGCTACAACCACACGGCGGCGGCGGCTATTGTCGGTAACTTACAGGCCGAATCCAGAAATATTAACCCGCTCCTTTTTGAAGCTGGTGTTGGTAACAGCCAAGCAAACGCTATGGAAGGGTTTAGAGCAATTGACGCCAACGGCAACAAGACCTTCGTGGGCGGCTTCGGTATTGTACAATGGACCTCGCTGGGACGCGTGCAAGCCCTACAGAACTTTGCCGATCAAAATAACTTGCCTGTCACCTCCCTAGAACTACAGCTCAGATTCTTGGCCTGGGAGCTAGAGAATCTCAACCGTGGCGGCCACACCTTTGGTCCGAGCGGTCTCAACGCTATGTCGCTTGAAGAGGCAACATGGCTGATTAACAGACACTTCCTGACGCCCTGCGCTTCATTCTGTACTGTTGGCGACACCTGCTTGAATCATGCTGGAGGCTGCCATAACACTGTGTCACCCTCTAATCTTAGCGACCTAAATGAAGCTACCACCCCAACCGCCATCACTGGATTTAACCGACGGCTCAACTTTGCACAGGAAGCTATGGGCATAACCCCAATGTCGATGCAGTTTGGTGGTGGCAACTGCGTGGGTGGTGTTTCGGTGTGGTCTGGGGTTGGCTTTCCTCACTTTAGCCAAAATGACCCGCTCTGGGCTAATATACCATATGGTCATTGTGGTAGCACAATAGGCCGTGGCGGTTGTGGGCTGGTGTCGTTTGCAATGATGGCGACCGCTCTCCTAAATAGAGAGGTTAATCCAATAGAAATTATCAATATCCCAAATATACACAATCAATTTGCTTGTGGTCAGGGTAGCTACCATACGGTTACAGGAGTGCTAGCACGACACTTTGGACTACAACATAAGCATTTAGGCAGTGAATATGGCTTAGGTCAAAACACTGACAACAACCGAATTATAGAAATAATTAATCAGTATCTGAGGCAAGGTTGGCTAATTCACAGTACGGGCGGTGGTAGGTTCGGTAGCGGAGCAGCTCCATATACTGTGCACGGACACTTTATTGCCATTCGTGGCGTGACAGAGACTGGTATGTGGCTAATCGCTGACTCGGCTGGTAATCGCGACCAAAACCGACTCTGGGACCCAAGAGAAGTGATTGCGGCAGGTATGAATAAATTTAATCTACAGGCAGTAACGAGGTAATATGGAAATACATACACTATTGAGGAGCCCAGCTGGAAAGAAAATAATTATCGCACTGGGAGTGATTACCCTTATTGGCTTGGTCATATTTATTGTAGTAGTCTCATCAAGGTCGACAACTTTAATAGGACAAAATGTTGACACTGAGGTCTACGACCCCATCTCTGGCGACACATTTAGAGAGATCGACCAGCCACCAGAAGAGCCATTTATTGGGGCGCATCTTTTGGGTTTTGGGACTTTTATTGAAATCGGCTTCTCTTCACAGCAGTCGAACATAATCTTCACTTCAGTGCGAGAGTTCTTTTTGGAAAGGCGCCCAGACATCACGCGCCTAAGTGTTGAGCGTGGGAGCATAGAGTACGATGTAGCAAACGATGACATCACATATTTCCGTCTAGTCGCAAATACTGAAGAGGTATTCCGGGCTAGGGTTGATATCGAAGGATCCATGTTCCGCGCATCACTATCATTCTTTGACAGCAGTGGAGACCCAATAGATTAAACACTAGATAAGTCGACTAATGGCTTAAGTCTAGGTGGTGCTGCGACTGAGGTGATGATGATTTGGTGGCCCGCGAAGTTGGACATGAGGGCAGTTTGACGCTTGGCGTCAAGCTCGGAGAAGACGTCGTCGAGCAGGATGATAGGTGAGAGGTTCTGCGAATCGTTTTGCTCTTCGGCTTCGATGAACTTTTGTGAAATTATTATAGTGCGGTTTTCGCCACGTGAGGCGGTGCCGTCGGCGGGCTTATTGTTGAATAGGTAGACGAAGTCGTCGCGATGCGGGCCAAAAGTAGTGACGCCAACCGCGACATCTTTAGTAAAATTCGCTTCAAGAACACTCAGGTATTCCTGAGCTTCAATAACTCTACCAGCATATTTGAGTTGGATGCTAGCGGGAATATCGGAAATCGTGTTATAGACGGCTTCTAGGCGCTGATTAATGCTGCTGGCGCCAAAGGCGCGCTTAGTGAGTATTTCAGCGCCATAGGAGGCTAGAATGGTGTCCCAGGCGTACAAATTCTCACGGGTAGCGAATCCAGACCTTAATAGGCGATTGCGCTGCTGGAGAGCTTTCTTATAGCGACCAGTGGCGCGAGCGAAGTTGGGGTCGAGGCCAGCAAAGAAGCGGTCGAAGTAGTCGCGACGCGAAGAAGGGGAGCGATGTATGAGATTAAGGTCATCTGGCTCAAAGAGGACCACAGGATAACGATGCTTAGCGGGTAGGCGCTTCGATTTTTCTTCACCGACCTTAAACTGCTTTTCTTTATCTTTGACTACAGCGCGACGAATAACGCCATCAGTCTTTTTAAGCTCAGCAACCAACTCCTCCCGCCCCTCCTTAATCATATCTCGATCGGTTGACTTAAAGCTCGTACCGACACAAAGCAAATAGATAGCCTCAAGTATAGAAGTCTTACCAGTGCCATTCTTACCAACAATCAATGTTACGTCGTCTGCAAGATCTAAGGTGAAGTCGCTATGAGAACGAAAATCTTTGAGGCGGACTGACGAGACAATCTGCATTTAAACCCTACGCTTTCCGCGGCATCACGATATAGATGAGGCTAGACGAATCATTGCCTCGGATAATCAGCTTGCTATCCGAAAAGTCAAGTATTACCTCTGAAGTAGAGAAGACACTAAGAGCATCGATCAAAAAGCGAATATTAAACGCCATACTAACATCTTTACCGCTGATGGCAGCCGACATTTCGGATAAATTCGAACCAAGTTCAGACTCGACTGCAACCACTTCTAGTTGACTCTTCTCGCCGACCGTCTTTAGGACAGCGGTATTATCGACAACTCGAGCAAAAACTTGCGCTACCTTAAGGAGGCGGAGGAGTTCCTCGCGCTCAACAACGGCGGTGTCTTCACCAACCTCTGGGATAAGCTGGCGGTAGTCTGGGTAGCTACCAGAGATTAGGTTTGAGGTGATTTGTGTACCAGACGGCAACAGAAACTGGATCTGGCTCTCGCCGACCTTGATACTGATATCTTTTTCGTCAGTGGTGCCGAGGATCTCCTGGATAGCTGAAGCTGGGACAATCACACGGATTTCGTCGTTAAACTTTGATAACAACTCAATCTCAGCCAGACGATAGCCGTCGGTAGCAGCGATTAAGAGCCTTTTATCAAAAGAACTGAAACAGACGCCAGTAAGTGCGGGGCGAGCAAAATCATTGGAGGTAGCGCCAATGACGCGCTGCAAGCTGTGACGGAAATCGCCCGCCGAGAGCGAGAATGACAGGGCGTCTTCTTCGAGCTCGGGTATTTCAGGGAATTCTTCGGCATCCATACCATTAAAAGTAGCGTTATAGCCTTGACTAGATACTTTTAGTTTAGCGTTAGTGGCGGAAAGGTCTAGTTCGACATCTGGGAGATTATTTATGAATTCGGCTAGAGGCTTAGCTGGGACAGTAATGACACCAGCCTTTTTAACCTTAGCCTCTAAGGTCTCGACAACGGCTAGCTCTAGGTTGTTAGCGATAAGAGTGAGCTTGCCGTCATCAGCTCTTAAGAGTATGTTGTTGAGGATTGGTAGCTGATTACGAGAACCTGCAATTCTTGACATGTTATTTAAAACTTTTGATAATTTATTCTTATTGATTAATAGGTGCATTTTATCCCCTTCTTATTATTAAGTTATTATTACTATTAGTGCTGTGGATTGTGTGGATAAATTGGTTGACTCCAGATGAGATGAGGTTGTGGATAGACTGTGTGTTATGGTTGATCTGGCTGTGTGTTAGTGGGTTATGATTTCTGCTTGCTGTGGGTGCTGTGTTTAAGTCTGTGAGTTCTTCGTGGTTGTGGTGGTGTTTGGTCTGTGTGCTGCTGCGGTTCTCCACATAGGTTTCCACATGTGGGTTGTAGTTATTATGCATTAACTACCTCTTGGATTCTAGTGATATGATCTCTTAGGGTATGGTCGGTGGTGATCATTTTGTTGATTTTGCGAACACCGTTCATTGCGGTAGTATGGTCTTTGCGACCTAGGGAGCGGGAGATTTGAGGAAAAGAGAGTGACAGGTCGGTTTTCATGATGTACATGGCGATTTGACGTGGTAGGAGAACGTGCTTCTGGCGGCTGTCGCTAGTGATTTCCTGAGCGGTGAGATGGAAGTGAGTGGCGGTGGCTTTAATGATGGCCTCTGGATTGGTGCGAGGGCGGACAGAACAAGCGTTTTGGAGGAGTTCGTTTTTAAGCCGTTCGAGCGAGAATCGAGAGCCGAGACTCATTTGAAGGAGGTTGGCGAAGTTGAGGGCGCCTTCGAGTTCGCGGATGTTGGCGGTGTGCTTCTCGGCGATAAACTCTATTACTTCAGGTGAGAGGTTGAGTCTGCCAGCTTCAGCTTTGGCGTTCAGGATGGCGCAGCGGGTTTCAAAGTCGGGAGGACGGACGTCGATGATCATACCCTGACGGCAGCGAGACTCGAGGCGATCAGCGAGGTCGGGGATACTAGACGGTGGGCGGTCGGAGCTGATAATGATTTGCTTGTTGTTTTGTTGTAAGGCGTTAAAAGTGTGGAAGAATTCAGTTTGACTTTTTTCCTTGCCCTCCAAGAACTGCATGTCGTCAATAATAAGAACGTCGTTCTCACGATATTTTTCGGTGAAGCCAGAGAGTTTTTTCTGGAGACTGGCGACGAAGTCTTTATAGAAGGTTTCGATTGAGATATAGAGTATGCGGAACTCTGGGTTTTCGCGGAGGATTTCGTTACCGACAGCCTGGATGAGATGGGTTTTGCCGAGACCGACGCCACCATAGATGTAGAGTGGGTTGTACATGGTGCCAGGGTTGGCTACGACAGCCTTGCAGGCAGCGAAGACTAGGTCGTTATTATCACCTACGACGAAGTTGTCGAAGAGGTATTTGGGGTTTAGGTTGGTGGTGTGTTGCTTGAACCCGCTAGGCTTGGTGGCGAGACCAGTTGTGAGGTCGGCAGTATTAACTGTGGTGTTTTTGCGGCGGCGCTCGATTTTTTGCTCGTCACTAACGCCAGCGATAATATATTCGACTATCTCGTGGCCGAGGTTGGCTGATTGAAGCGCGCTTTTGATGATAGGGGCGTATTTACTGGTGAGTTGCCGGGTGATAAAGGCGTTAGGAGCGCTGAGAGTTAGGCGGCCGCTATCGACGCTGACAAACTCAAGACGACTAAAGAATGTCTTGAACGTGATCTCGTTGATGCCGTCATGTCTAGCGAGTGCAGACTTAGCGGCTTGCCATCTTTCCTCCATATACTAATATGATAGCAGGTGTTGGTCGAGTTATCCACAGGTTTTGAGAAGTTTGTGAAAGTTTTCTGAATGTTATTTGACTATTGAAATCAGGGACAGGGGCGGAGTTTTCCACATGGTAACGGTGCCCACCTATTGGCTTGTGGATAACAGGTTGATTTTTGTGGAAAAGTTTGGTATGATAGACAATATAAAGAACGTAAAAGAAAGAAGTATATAATGCCAAAGCGAACACATCAACCGCATAAGCGACAACGACATACTACGCATGGCTTTTTGGTACGGATGGCGACAGCAAAGGGACGCAAGACTCTAGCACGCCGACGAGCAAAGGGACGCAAGAAGCTATCGGTTTAAGAGAAGTGAGGGCGGGTGCTAAACTCTAAATACCGCTTCCACTCAAGGGGTGGTGTTCAGGCAACCCTAAAAAACGGCAAAACTGAACGTGGCGACAAGATTTCGTTGGTGTGGGCGAAGAATACCAGGAAAGGGACACGTTTTGGTGTGGTCGTTAGCAAGAAGGTCTTGAAGTCTGCGGTAGGTCGAAATCGAATACGTCGTCGAACCTATGAGATCGTTAGGCTGTGGCTACAAAAGCAGGGCGAATTGCCACAAGTAGATGCGCTAGTGATGTTATATTCGGCTGACTTCCGAGAAAAAATGCCCCAGGAAGAGTTCCAGCAACGACTCGAAAGATTACTCGGGCTTATGCTCGAGGATTAGTTTGCGTTCGCGGCCGACGCCTTCAGAGTGACCCTCGACGTCTGAAATGTCCTCGACGTATTTATGGACGATGCGACGGTCAGCAGCATTGAGGTCGAGTTCGATGCGACCCTCACGACGAACGCGCTCTACCCAGTCTTTAGCGCGAGTTTCGATGTGGGCGGCGCGCTGCTCTTTGTAGCCAGCGACGTCGATGTTGACGCGAGTCAGAGCGGCTTCTTTCTGCGCGAGAGCGGCTGAGACGAGATTCTGAAGTCCGCGTAGAGTCTCGGCATTGCGACCGATAAGGACAGCGTTAAGAGAGGTTGATGGTACGGCTAAGTGGATAACGTCGTCTTCGGAGGTGGAGCGGATAGCAGCGTTAACACCAAAGAACGAGATCATGTCTTCTAGGAACTTGGTGGCGAAACGGATTGATTCTTCTCGGTTCATTTCTTACCTTTCTTTTTCTTGGGCTTTTTATCGTCGGAAATACTGACACGGGTGATGGTTTTCTCGCCTTGCTTTTTGACAACTTCGCCTTCTTGGAGGTCGCGGAGTTCTTTTAGGACCTTCTTTTCTGCCATGTGCTCCATGGTGTCGAGGTCTTTTGAGAGGGCACGTTTCTGCTGGAGGACAGCGACTAAGTTTGAGGTAAAGAAGTAGAGGACAATAGCGCCTGGAAGTTGCACCATGATAAAGATCATCATGGCTGGCATGAGGAATGCCATGCGGCCCTGGACAATAGCGTTAATCTCGGTTTGATCGGCTTCCTTGCCGTTGGCGGCGTCTGACATGATTTGCTTGAGGGTGCGCTTAGAGTTGCGCTTTGGCATTTGCTGACGGGTCATGATGAACTGCAAAGCGCCAGAAGCAACGACTAAGACAAGTAGAATGATGGAGCTGGCGGTAGCCACAGGGAATGGCGAAACGCTGAGGTCAACTATACCAAAGAGACGAGGATAGAAGCCTTCAAAGTTATGGATTAGTTCGTAAACCCTTGACCAGTCTCGGGTGAAACCGTAGGCGAATTGCTCGACAGCTTCGGGGCTAGCTAGCGCGTTACGTATAACGCCGAAGATAGCAATAAAAATTGGAATTTGAAGGACTAAAGTGAGAATAGAAGCGAATGGCTTGACATTATTGCGCTTGTAGAGCTCCATCATCTGAAGACCTTCTAGCTGACGATTGCCTTTGCAGCGCTTTTTGATCTCAGCGAGTTCTGGCTGAATCTTGCGCATGAGGCGGGTCTGATGAAGCTGGCGCTTCATGAGTGGCCACATTGCCAATTTAACAAGTAGTGTAAAGATGATAATTGCCACACCAAAGTCACCAACCAGCTGATAAACCGCAAGAAGCAGGTTAAAGATTGGCTGAACGATTATTGTATTCCAAGGACCCATATAAGGCTACTATATCATGGGAGCTGCCCTTTTACAAGGTGGAAAAACATGGTTTGCCCCTACGGTTAGCCTAGTCGGTAAGTATTTGCCAGGCTTTTTGGAGGGTGTCGGCTTCTTTATCTCGACCATCGCCGCGACGTTTGGAGATTTCGTTGACGAAGTCGACCTCGATGATGCTTTCGCGTGGGACGGCGACAGAACGAGGTGCGAAATCTTCTTTGACTAAAAGGCCTTTATTAGTGAGGTTCTTGATGTGTTCGGCGACGGTGGCTACCGAAGAGTACCCTAAGCCGAACATGATCTCGCGATAGGTTGGAGCATGACCTTGTTCGCTACGGAAATGGTCGATATAATCGAGAATCTGTTGCTGCTTCTTGGTTGGCTTCATATATACATTATATCTCATTTAAGATATAATATGGTAAATCATGGAGGGAGTGTAATGACACAAAAGGGATTGGTGAGGTGTTTGACGGCGGCGCTGGTAGGCGCCTGTTTCTTTGCGGGACTAAGTGTGGCAACAAGCATCGCGATGTTTGCGCGAGTTGAGCCGACTTTAGTATCGCCTTTTGGTTTGATTGTGCGGGGTGCGCCAGACATGTTGGTTTGGATATCGTTCGCGATCGCATCGTTGACGTTGGCGATTATATCGCTAATCTTAGTGCAGAAAGCGACTGATAGCGAGGCGGTGAAGAAAAACTTTTCGATTGCGTCAAAGGTGCTGTGGGGGGTGGTTTTGATAAATTGTTTCTTGGCAGTGGCTACGATATTTATCGCTATATTCTCGCTTGGGATTGAAGGTATGGGTGAGCGAATGGCTTCAGCCTTGCAACGACGATATTGGCTCGGGACATTTGTACCGACCTTGATGGCAGCAGGGATCAATGGTGTGGCGGCGTACTTCCTGGGTGTGATTGCAGGTGGTAAAATGACAATGATGAATACTTTCAAGAAGATTAATTTAGGCATAGCTATAGGGGCTATAGTCTTGATGGTGGCGTCGAGCTTGTTCGCTTTGCACTCCACGCCGAGCAATACAACTAGCACAAGCCAGAACTGGGATTGGATTTTGAGAGGAAGGGGGTTCTAGATGGATGAAGAAAATAAAGCTACAGAACTAGGAGTAACGGAAGCTCCTGCGACAGGGCAAGCCTTGACTGCTACGGAAACTCCCGTTGTTCCGGCACCGGAAGCGTTGCCAACACCTGCGCTAACAGTGGAGCCGATTACAATGCCAGACTCGATCCCTGAGTCGACGCCAGTGATTGCTCCAGCGGCACCTGCCCCAGAGCCAAGTATGAGCGGCGGCGTGTTTTCTGGGTCCAATGACCCAGCAGTGGTGCCGAACGACCCAGTACCAGCATTTGGTGGTAAAAGCGTGATAAAGGATGGGATGTCTTTAACAAAGAAGCTGGTGATCGGTGGCGCGGCTTTGGTTGTGGCGTTAGGCGTAGGAGCTTCGGCTTGGTTTGTGGTGCAAAATAATGACGACAAACTAATTGGTGATGCGCTTGTTAACCTGCTGCAGGACAACGATGTACGAGTAGAGGGTACGGTTGCGGTCTCCAACTTTAATGATGACGATGAGATTAGTGCGCGATTTAATATACACACACGTATGGATGTCGCAGGCAGGAATAGCGAGACGAGTATTGGTCTATATGTACGACCGACAATAGCGGAGGTCGAGGCATTAGACGGATCGCGAGAATTTGGCGGCACTTTCTACATGACTTATGTGAATGAGAATATCTTTATGCGAGCGGACTACCTGCAGATTGTGCAGCAAATTGTGTCAGCTGTAGCACCAGATGGCGCGGATGTGGCGTGGCCTGAAGAGATTGCGAGATTTAATAACACCTGGCTGATGATACCGAACCAGACTATAAGTGATTTTACGGGCAGTGAGACTGAGAACTTGCAGTACTGTATCCAGAACCAGATTGAGGCGACACGAGAAAGCCGAGGAGCAGGTCGTGAGATCTTTGATATGCTGACAACCATCGTGCGATTTGAGCGTGAGAGTAGGCGTAGTGGCGTAGTGACATATAATGTATCACCATCGAATGTGCTGGCTGATTATGTCACGTTTCTAGAGAAAGTGCGTGATAGCGATGTTGTGCGAGGATTTGTGGGCTGTGCGGATAACTTCCAGGATGGTTTGGCTGAATACCTCTTTGAGATGCTAGACGATGCTATTGGGGGCTTTAATGAGATGACGACCGTGGAGCGTGAAGAGGCGGAGCGGACACTACAAGAGGAAATAGAGAACTTCCCAACAATCACACTAGAGATCAATACGCGGACGCGACGTTTTACAGGAATGACAATTCAGGGTTCGATAGAGGATATGGAGATTGTAGTTAGCCTGACACTAGATAGTCGACATGATCGAAGCATTACGATTGTGGCGCCAAGTGAGTATCTAGAACTAACAGGAGATGACCTGGACGGGCTAGGCGAGCTAGATATCAACCAGATTCTGAACGCGGGCGCGACAGCAGAGCAGAGGGCGGCTGTGAGTCGAGTTCTGGAGTCGCTAGAGGCGTTTCAGGCTGATCATAACGGCGTATTGCCGTTGCTCGCTATCGACGCATCGACTGGCCTGATAGACGAAGAAGACGACTTCTTTGCAGACTATATCTTGATGCGAGGTGGATTTGGTTTTAACTTGCGATTACTAAATAGTGGTAATCAGACAGCGTTCCCAGGAGCATACGCGTCGATGACCTATAATAGACCATTCTTTTTGCAAGATTTAATGGCGGGGCGCGCGGACAGTATCCGCTATGCGCGATTTGGCGAGAGTAGCGGTGATATTTGGTTGATTTATGGCGCTACCTGCAGGCCAGGCGTCAGTAATGTAGTGGATCGCGCGCAGGGTCGCACGGTGTCGATAATGACTTACTTGGGGTCTGGGTTGTACTATTGCTTAGATAATACTAACTAGATAGCGCTACCCTATCAGGAGTTGATTTTTGGGGTGATTTGTGGTAGGATACATGAATGGAGAATGTAATTTCGATCAGGGGTGCAAAGCAACACAACCTGAAGAATATCGATGTGGACATTCCACGTGACAAATTCGTGGTGATTACTGGTGTCTCGGGGTCGGGCAAGTCGAGTCTGGCATTTGACACGATTTACGCAGAGGGTCAGCGACGCTATGTTGAGTCGCTTTCGAGCTATGCTAGGCAGTTCTTAGGCATTATGGATAAGCCAGAAGTGGACCATATCACAGGTCTAAGCCCAGCGATTTCGATTGATCAGAAATCGACTTCACGTAATCCGCGTTCGACTGTGGCGACTGTGACGGAGGTCTATGATTATTTACGACTGCTGTTTGCGCGAGCGGGCGTGCCGCATTGCCCTGTGTGTGATAGGACAGTGACGAAGCGAAGCGTGGAGAACATTACGGATGAAGTACTAGAGACGCCAGTTGGCACGAAGATGATTATCTTGGCGCCGATTGTTCAGGCGAAGAAAGGTGAGTTCCAACATATCCCCGAGCAATATATGAGCAAGGGTTATGTGCGGGCGCGAATTGATGGGATCATCTATGCTCTGGATGAGTTTCCTGCTTTAGAGAAAATGAAGAAACATACGATCGAGATTGTGGTTGATCGCTTAACGATGGATAAAGAATTAAGTGCGCGAGTGAGTCAGTCGGTGGAGCAGGCACTGGATATAGGTGGCGGTATGATTCAGTTGATGTTCCCGGATGAGGACAACAGAATGATTACATTGTCGCAGCGATATGCCTGCCCAGAACATCCAGATGTTGAGATACCGAACTTGGAACCGCGGTTGTTTAGTTTCAACTCGCCACAGGGCGCATGCGAGACTTGTACTGGCTTGGGTGTGCGCCTAGAAGTTGATCCAGAATTAGTTTTGAATAAAAACCTAACATTAGGCGAGGGTGCGATTAGGCCATTTAATCGTATCAATCAAGATTCGTGGTGGTTGAAGAAGCTGGTGGCGGTGGGCGCAAAACATGGCTTCGACATAAAGACGCCCGTCAAGGATATGGACGATGAGGTGATTTATAAAATCCTATATGGCACAGGAGACGATAAGTATTCTATGACTGTGGGTGGCCATGGCAAGTGGGGTGATGGGGCGACTTATGAGTCGACATATGAGGGTGTAATCCCGAACTTGGAGCGACGATATCGAGAGACGGATAGCGACTTTATGCGTAAAGATATTGAGCGATTTATGCGGACAGAGAAGTGTGTGACTTGCCAAGGCAATCGATTGAAGGCGGTGGTGTTGGCGGTCAGGATTGGCAAGCTGAATATTATGGACATATGTAACATGGATGTCGATACAGTAATTGAGCTATTTAAGAAGCTACCGAACGATATTGATGAGACACAGCGGCTAATTGCGGAGCCCGTACTTAAAGAAATTATTTCACGCGTGGGCTTTATGCAGAATGTTGGCTTAGGCTATATTGAATTAGCGCGAGCGGCGAACACCTTGTCTGGTGGTGAGGCGCAGAGGATTAGGCTGTCGACTCAGATTGGCTCTGGCTTGCAGGGTGTTCTGTATGTTTTAGATGAGCCATCGATAGGGTTACACCAACGAGACAACGAGAAGCTAATTGATGCACTAAAGCGATTACGTGATATTGGTAATTCGGTCTTGGTGGTGGAGCATGACGAGGATACAATTCGTGAAGCGGATTATCTGGTAGATATTGGTCCGCGGGCGGGACGACATGGCGGTAAGGTGGTGGCAGTCGGCACGCCAGATGAGGTAGAGAAGAATAAGAAGAGTTTGACGGGGCAGTACTTGTCTGGTGAGAAGAAGATAGTAGTGCCGAAGAAGCGACGGTCAATTGGCGAGAAGTTCGTTGAGGTCTGGGGTGCACGTGAGAATAATCTGAAGAATCTTAATGTGAAGTTTCCGCTTGGCGTGATGACGGCAGTGACGGGTGTATCCGGGTCGGGCAAGTCAACTTTAGTGAATGACATCCTGGCGAATGAGCTACAGGCGCAGCTGCATCGAGCGCAGACGGTAGCGGGTGCGCATGATAAGATCACGGGTCTAGATAATCTCGATAAAGCGATTGTGATCGACCAGAGTCCGATTGGACGAACGCCACGGTCGAACCCTGCAACCTATACGGGTGTTTGGAATTATGTGCGAGAGTTATTTGCAGGCCTACCAGAGGCTGAGATGCGTGGCTATAAGGCGGGACGGTTTAGTTTCAACGTGAAGGGCGGACGCTGTGAGCGTTGTCAGGGTGATGGTGTGATAAAGATTGAGATGCATTTCTTGCCGGATATCTTTGTTGAGTGCGAGGAGTGTAAGGGGAAGCGATACAACCGAGAAGCTTTGGAGGTGAAGTTTAAGGGCAAGAGTATCGCTGATGTTCTTGCGATGACAGTGGACGAAGCGGCAGAGTTCTTCATCAATTTCCCAGCGATTGCAAAGAAGTTGCAGACTCTGCAGCGGGCGGGATTAGGCTATATTGGTTTAGGTCAGCCAGCGACGACATTGTCTGGTGGTGAGGCGCAGAGAATTAAGCTTGCGACGGAATTGGCGCGGCCGAACACTAATAAGACACTATATATACTCGATGAACCTACGACAGGATTGCATAGTGATGACGTACAGAAGCTACTTGAGCTGCTTAGCGGCCTGATGACGGGCGGGAACTCGATGATTATAATCGAACATAATTTGGACGTGATTAAGACCGCGGACTGGATTATAGATCTAGGGCCAGAAGGTGGCGTGAATGGTGGGCAGATCGTAGCTGAAGGTACACCAGAGCAAGTGGCGAAGAACGCGAAGTCGTCGACAGGTGCGTTTTTGAAAAAGGTATTGAAGTAAGCACCCTATAGGCTGGGTTGAAAAAATAAGCTTACTTACTTTTCTCGACTACGCCTCGTATGTTAGAATTGACGATATGAAACAAAAAGTTTACGAGGTGATAACACCAACCGATATTAAGCCGAAGCCGTCGGATGAGGAGCAGATTGTAGCAGGATTGATGGCGGAATATTTGAAGAGTAACGTCCGCTTTGTAAAGCGCGGGACAAACACGACACCTGATATAGAAGTTAAAGGACAGCTGTGGGAAATTGAACACCCACGCAAGAATGGACCACGTACTATGCAGGGGTTGCTGCGTAAGGCGGACAATCAGTCGGATAAAAGTATAATTTCTCTGTTAAGATATGAGGCTACCACGAAACAGGCTGTCGGAAGAATTAAGGTTGAGTTGTTGCGTGCTAATAAGATAAGGCGCTTGATCCTGATAACCAAGTCACGCAAGCTGCTTGTAATTAAGTAGAATAAATGATAAAATGTAACCACTAAGATGCATGCGGTGCTGGATTGTACCAATAGGGCATCTTTTTGTTTTTTACTTTCGGCGCGTTTCCAAAAAGCTGATGTAAAGAGCTTATGATTGCGTTTTGTGGAGTTTTGTGGTAGTATGTGTTTAAATCGAACCTTAAAAATCAGTTTTTGCTAGAATTAAGGCGTGCAGTATGCGCCGATACTAGTCTAGAGCGGGGGTTCGGTCACAAAAACAAACCAAAAGGAGGCAGAAAGAAATGAAACAGACCAAGACAAGAACCAAGAAAGTAGTAGCATGGCTACTAGCATTCGTACTGCTAACTGCCCTAACACCTTTCAACGTGTTTAGTGCGAATGCAGGCGACTTCCCAGAGCCAGGAGAGGCTTTGAGACGTCAAGATGTACTCGACACCACAGGTTGGGGTAGCCTAGAAATGGATGGCTATGAAGGTTTAAGGCGAATCGCCCTGACACGCATGGAGCGTGTTAATGAATTCGACCGCCTCGAAGCTATCATCGTAGGCGACGCGTTAGAGATCTGCTGGGGCGTACTAATCTATGCCAACGACCACCGCACCTACGCGATCCACGAAATCTTTGCTGATGGCGAGAGGATGACATTCTTCATAGACCATAGCCAAGGAGAGTTAGTGGAGATGTATGTGAGGTTTAGGTCAGTAGTGGGAAGTGTGGATACGAGGATTTATTCTTTTCCTGTGCGGGCAGACAATAGCCGAGGCACGCCTGCTAGTCAGCCGCTGTTCCCTGCGGATATGAGCGTGACTTCGCCGAACAGACTGACGCGCCCGTTAGGGGAAGGCTCTGCAGCAGATGTTTTGGTGTTTAGCCCTGGAGGCAGAGTCCCAAGCAGTACTGTTTCTGTAGAGCGCCCAGACACAATCCCTACAACCCCCCAAGCCCCGATCGTGCATGGGCAAGTACAGACTAATCCAAACCCACCAACCGTAACACCACCAGTATGGGAAGGCACTCCGCCCTCAGAGTGGGCTCGTGACTCTGTAGAAAGAGCAGGTGAACTGGGCTTGCTCCCAGATGGCTTTCGAAACGGATTCCAACGACCCACCACCAGAGCAGAGTTTACCCGAATCGCCGTTACCCTGTACGAACACCATAACGGAGCAGTCTCAGGCAGAAGGCAATTCAACGACACCAACTGTAGCTACGTGGAGCGGGCAGCCTATCTTAACATTGTTAATGGTGTTGGCAACGGTAGCTTTAATCCTAACGCTAATATTACGAGGCAAGAAGCGGCAGTGATGTTAGCTAACCTATCCCGAGCTATGGGGCATCCCCTACCAAACTCACCAACACCAGCAGATATGATATTTGCAGACAGTGTTCAAATATCAAGCTGGGCAGCTACTGCTATAGGACAAATGTACCACAGCAACATCATGACAGGCACGGGCAACAATATGTTTAGCCCACTGGAGCATTATGCCATCCAGCAGGCTATCCATACCATCATGGCGATACATGGGCTGATGGGTGATAGCGGTTGAATAGTTAGCGAAACTGATTAAGAAGAGTCCTCAATACTTTGGTAACGAGGGCTCTTTCACTTGCTATTTATGCTTTATGCTTATGTATGATAAAATATAACAAATAAGCAAGGTAAGGGTTTATGGACAAGGTAAAGGCGTGGTTTAGGCAGTTGGCTGGCGGTAGTCGGCGTAAGTTTAATGGTGGTGCGACGCAGAAGTCGACGTCGGGGAGTAGCAGTGACTTCTTTGACTTCGGAACGAAGCAGCGCCGCAAGAATACTTTATGGATTGTTGGGGGCGCAACCCTTGCCGTCGCCTTTGCTATTGTCGTAGTCATTACCTTGCTGCGACCTACTCCAACTGTGCGAGAGAATATCATGATTGGCAATATCACGATTACACCAGAGCATGTCGACCGTAATGCCGAGGATTTAAGAGATCACTTGCAGCGTAACCCTGGTATTGTAATTGATGATCCAGCTGCGCAGGCGCTAGAAGATCTAATACTGAATGCTGCACTTATGCATTATAATGAAACTCGCTGTAATGTAGAGGTGACAGCGCAAGAAATCTTGACGGCGTTTGGGCATGGTGACGTGCACGAGTCAGAGGCTGACTCGATCCTCAACTCACTATTAGGTGGACCAGGTGACTTCATGCGGGTGCGCATGGAGAACGTGGTTTATCAGCAAAGGATGAGCTCATGCTTGCTAGAGCGACGAGAAGTTTTGTATGTTGGTGTGCAGATCTACACAGCCTATTTTGCTGGGATGGAAGAGCAGGCTGCTAGTGAAGCGTTTGAGAATGTGAGGCGGCGACTCCAGGAAGAGTTCTTGCCGATGATGGAGCAGGGCTTGCCTGCTCGTGAGATTGCTAGCCATGCTGATAACGACTACATAGCACTAGACCTTGATAATCTCTTAGGTTGGGAGGCATTCGATACTATGCCGGTAGTTGTGGCTGGGCTCACTACTTGCTCTGGTGTCCCGGGCCACTGTCTGACAGAGGATGGGCTAGAAGTGGATTACGCGGCTGATCCAGGCTATGTCTACCTATTATGGGATCGGGTTCGTGAACTAGAAGAGGTTGGGGATTATTCCGACATCTTCACTTCTAGTGCCGGTATGATTAATATAATAAGATTGGAAGGCAAGAGCGATGGAGAATTCTTGGACTGGGCAGAGTTCCGTAGTAGTATTATGGAGCGATATGCTTACACCCGTACCTCTATGATACTCTACCAAATCGCTAATGTTGTTAGTGATACTACTCACAGTATTATGCAAAGCTTAAGGCTGGTGCCTGAGGATACTCATGCCTCTCCTTCTAGAGTCATCAACCGACGACGTACTACTCCGCGTGGAGGAGGTTGCGCAAGCCATAACTGTGATTTTCATCAACTGACTGTGAATATGGCTGCGCGAACGGTGTCGGGATTCCCTCTTGAGGGCTGGCG
Source organism: Candidatus Saccharimonadota bacterium (assembly GCA_009781895.1). Lineage (GTDB taxonomy): Bacteria > Patescibacteriota > Saccharimonadia > Saccharimonadales > Saccharimonadaceae > WQUV01. The sequence goes on along the minus strand of WQUV01000001.1, from coordinate 142,313 downwards.
ATATAACCCTAGACTGAGTGCTGGATGTTGCTCTGAGCCATTGGGCGCGGGTATGCCAACTTTCCCAGGCAGCAGCACCTTTATCGACAACAATACACCAAATCTCTCATGGGTAGGTGTCTCTTCTGGCACTCCGGAGCGTGAGCGATGGGTGCAGATCCTGCATAACTGTAATGGTAACTACCCGCGGCCTAACCCAGGCTTACCTGACGAGCGCCCAAGACTACCAGCCTTTATGGTTGAGCACCCAGATGGCTTTAAGGATTTCCCGCTAGAGCTGATAGTAAACGGTCCTCCTACCAGCGATCAGGCGGCTATTGTGCATAGTGTGGCGGCTACTGAGATTGACGTCCCCCCACTTGAAAGAACCTTTGGTCCTTTGCCATGGGGTAACTTCTTGAACCAAAACCAGAACGTGAGCCAGATCTTCGTTTACCCAGAGATCATGAACCCAGTATTCCAGTCTCGTTCATCTGTGACAGCCTTATGTCCGACGGGCGTAAATTGTACTCGCCAATTAACACAAGACACTAATACATCGGAATGGGATGCTGCGATTACCCAGAGGATCACGATCCCTTATGATGTGGAGGGTGACGTGGTGGTAAGAATCGGCTTCCATCATGATATGCGACGTATTGATGAGGGTCAAGCTGAGGCAGAAGTTGAGTGGACTGCGACGACTACTGCAGAGGGTGCTACAGCTTTGCCGTTAACCCCAGGTCCAATCAGTGATATATTAACGTTGGTGGGGGGTGAAGTTGAGGAGTTTGTCTCACGCTCTGGCGCGAATGTACTGACTGGGCAGGTGGTGGTGACAAATGTTACTATCCCAGCGCCGGCTCCAGGCACGACCAGCAATATGATATGGCGTCAGAACATCTCGTATAATGGCAGCTCGATGGCTGAGCTAGTAATTGAGCGTGGCGCGCCACCGCCAGAGACGCCGCCTTGTGGTGGTGAATGCGACCCTGGTACACCTCCAGATGCTCCGCCATGGGCAGATGTATTCTCGAGCCATGTCCGAGCCCGAGCTCTAATCAATAATCAAGTACGTGAAGAGGCACCAATTGCTTGCCACCCAGGAATGGCTGGCCATACGACTGGTAGCTGGCTAACTGGTATGCTTGGTTGTCCAAGTACGAGTTCGGAGACAGATCGTGTCTATGCTCGTCCGCAGCACAACATCTCGTTTGGCTGGCAGGGTCAGCTAGTGGCGCTGCATAGTCGCACAGTAGAAAACGCAACGAACAGAATTAACTTCCCGCCGTTCCACCTGCGGTATACGCTATGCGGTGAAAGTAATGCATCGAACGAAGGCCGAGACTGCGCTGCGCTGACTCCTCCAGGGACACAGTTGCAGATTAATACAATCCACCCAGCACCAAGCCCAGCACTACGTAATGAGTGGAATATCACAGGAGATGACTTGAATGGCATCCGACCAACTGCGCCTGGACAAAACATGATGAACCCTAGCCTCCAGACTCATCAAGGTGGCGGACATACAGTACGTAACAGCTTGTTGGGTCGTCGGGATATTGAGGTAACTATCTCAGTGCAGGATGCTGTGAGTAAGCGATTCCAGAACTGTAGCGATGGTCCTGGCACGAATGATTTCGTGGGTGGTAACGGTCCACTAGCTTGTACTCAGAACCTTCATCAGTACAGATACGAATTCAGACAGCGACATACAAGAAGTCTGCCTCGTACTGCAGCGACAGACTGTGGGACTGGGTCATGCCGATCATGCTCGTGGGACTATGAGTGTGGTAGTTACCCGACATATCCATGCCCAACTCCGTCTAATCCAAACCGGACCTGCGGTGGTGGAACGAGATGGTGCAGCACATCTGGCACGAGTTGTTCTCAGTGTGGTCGATGGCCTGATGGTGGCTGTTCTGCGGGGAGTACAACACAGGAATGGTTCGGTGGCGGACCTAACCACCACTCCCAAAGTCCTGCCCCTGTCTCTTGTTGTAGCTCAGTGCCATCCACCCTTTCTAACGGCCCAATTGACCGAACTGTTGGTGGTATCGCAGGTGGTCCTGGTACTTACTACGAAAACCGCTACACTTGGGTGAAGCGCTCAGATGCAGGCCCAGTTGAGTCGACAGCGAGATTTGGTGTGCCGTATAACTACTACATTGTGCCGCATCTAAACTTCTTCCCATCAAATGCGAACCGTATTCAGGTGGGCGGCACGGAGCTAGGTTGGAATGCGTCACTACGCGTTAATCCAAGACACAATGAATTAGTGGGTGAGACCTATGCGACAGCAACCCGACCAGACACCCGTTGGGCAGTGATTAAGTTCTACGTTGGCCCGAATCGCACAAGCGATCCAAATGCAGGTATGAACCTGGAGCCAAATGCAGGCGTGGGTGCTAATCCATGTAGCTTCGTGACATTTGACAATAACGGAGCAAATGGTCTGATGAATGCGCCATGGGGCTGTACTTCAACTACTGGCCAGGGTCAGCTAAACCTACAGAGTGACACTAATCCGTTCAACTTGTTGAATGGTTCGACCTTTAACTTAGGCATGGAGTCTGAGGTGCTTGCAGATGCGCCAATTGGCACGAAGTTCTGCGTGGCAGTAGCGGCAATGGACCGAGACAGCACACATAACGAGGGCTTTGGCCACGAGTCTGCTGGCCGATGGGCAGTGACTCAGCCGGAGTGTGTCGTGATCGGCAAGAAGCCAATGACTAACGTCCTAGGCGATGGTCTATACAGTGATGGTGCGGTTGAGGGCGCAATCTTTGATAAGCGACCGTTTGGCCAGAGTGACTTTGGTTCGTTTGGTTCATGGGTAGAGTACGAGATTGTCTCAGCTGGACCTGTACGAACTATTGCTTCAGGTGCCGCTCTAGGCATAGGTGCTATTGGTGTACCGACAGCTAACGCACCAAATAACTTTACAATGGTGCCAAGAAGCGTCCAAGTGGGATCGTGTAGTATTGCCACCTTAACCTTCCGCAACTCTAACTGTAGTCCGTTTAGCCACGCGCAACCACTTGGTGAGATGGCAGGAGCAAGCAATGCTTACGGTCTAGCGCGAAACATCAGGCATCGCTATACAAATGTCACAAATGCGACAAGCGTCAGTGGCAGTATCTCGCTAAATAACCATCAGGGTGATCGTATGAATAACTTAAGATCAGATGGCGCGCTAACTATCAACGCAAGTACGATCCAGCCAGGACGAACAGTGATCATCGATTCAACAGGTCCTGTGACCATTGCTGGTAACATCATACTACATGATGGTCCTTACACAGATATCTCGCAGATCCCACAGGTGCTGATCTTTGCACCAAGCATTACGATCAACGAGAGCGTAACCCGAATTGACTCATGGCTACTAGCTGGACTAAATGGTGGTACGGGTACTATCAATACCTGTGCTGGTATTACGAATGTAAATCAGCTAAATGGTAATATATGTACGAACCACCTAAGAGTTAATGGCCCAGTGATGGCTTCGCGTATATTACTGCATCGCACCTATGGCGCAGGTATGGGTATGCCAGCCTCAGCCCGACCAGCAGAAGCGTTCTTCCTATCACCTGCAACGTATCTATGGGCATGGAACCAGTCTGAGCTTCTAAGACAAGCATTCCTAACATACGCTAGGGAGGTAGCACCAAGGTTCTAGATACTAGATAAAAGTTGAGCCAAAAGGAGGGGTCGTGTAGCGGCCCCTCTTAAGTGTATGTATAAAGATGGGGTTAGGTGTCGTGATGAGCTGATTGATATAGGGAGGCATGCTTTATCTGCTGCCGGCTAGCATGACACCGAGTTCTTGGTGGTAGATTGATCATGCTGTGAGGCGAAAGCCAGCTCTCTGGCGGAGGCTACTAGAAGAAATGTAGCTAATTATGGTGTGCGATGACGGGTGCTGCGGAGGGTGGCGTAGCGGTTGACGGTTTCGAAGCGAGAGAAAGGAGTGGCGAGAACGGCATTCTCGGGGAAAGTAGTGGCGAAGTGTGCCGCGACATGGAGCATCTCAGACTGATAGAGGCCAATAGCAGGGATCTCGTTGACCCAGACACGGAGAAACTCTTCGTAGCGGGCACGACGGATGCTGAGGTCGGTAGTGGCGTTCGCGGCAGTGAGGTAGATATCGGCGGAACCGTTGACGAAGTTGGAGAAGTTGCGAGCGCGGATTTGTGATGAGTGATAATACTGGCTAGGATCTGGGTCGCTTGGCATAACGATGGTGCGGAGGAGGAGGTCGTAGTCGCGGGCGTCGATTGCGCTCCAGAGGGCTTGAGAGCCTTCTGAATGGATAGTGAGTTCAATTGGGATATTGGCTTCGCGTAGCTGACTAGCGATGACATAAGCGACTTCACGATCGCTAGCTAGTAGACGGAGGGGTTCAGTGATTTCAGCACCCGTACTACGTGGTGGGAGGGTGGGGGCATTCAGATGGAAGCGAGAGGTGATTATAGGCAAGTCGAGAGGGGTAGTGACATTCGCCGCCATACGAATCTTGGTAAGGTCGAGCGAGGCAGCAATGGCTTGACGCACACCGAGTAAGGAAGTTTGCTCGCCTGCCGTATTAATGAAGAGGAAGGTGCCAGACGAAAGGAGGGAGCGGCGTTCGCGGAAATTATGACGTCGCTCGAGACTACCGAGATCGGAAGGTGAAAGCTCGGCGCTGGCTATGACGGCGGCAAGATTTAGAGCGTCAACGATGTCTTCTGTGCTAGAAAAGGTGTGGATCTCGAAGCTATTTAGTAGGCTGGCGCCAGCAAAGAAGTTATCGAATCGACGAGTGTCGACAATAAACGGGCTAGTACTGGAGGCTTTAAAGCGGTTGAACATGAATGGTCCCGCGCCGATGACACCTGTGAGGTTGAAGTCGGCGTTGATGAGTTGTTGTGGGGGGATGTCCTGCAAGATATGTTTCGGCAGAACGAAGAAAGCTAGCTGTTCGGCGAAGGAGGCCTGGGAGGTATTAAGGGTAAATATGACAGTATGGTCGTCTTCGGCAGAGACGCGGACGTTAGTCCAGTTGCTTTGACCCAAATAGTGAGTGAGGGGGTTTTGCATCAACTCGACGGTGAATACGACATCTTCGGCAGTGAGAGGGTGTCCGTCGTGGAAGGTTAGTCCCTCGCGAAGAGTAACGCGCCATTCGCGAGCGTCGGCTGAGGCGGTCCAGGATGAGGCGAGTTTGCCAGAGAGATTACCGCTTTGGTCGTGGCCGATGAGGCGAGCGTGGATGATATTAATGGCAGTAAACTCAGAGTTAGTGGTGGCAAAGAGCGGGTTAAGGCTTCGAATCTCGCCAATTGTGGCCTCGCTGAACATGCCGCCACGAGCGCTAATAGTGGTGGAGGTGAGGTCACGCCATATGAGCAGCTGGGCGCCAGTCATTAAGAGTAGGATCACGGCCGCGCCGAGCCACCAGAAAACTTGGCGACGGACATAGTGGGCTTTGTGAAGGGTGCCGATGACATTTTCTCGTACGTGTTTAGTGCCGCGCTTACTGAGTTCGGCAATGTCCTGTCCGAGATATTTGGTGCGTCGCACCTGCTTTTTCCAAAACTTTGGCACTGATCCCCCTAATCAATTGGTACGAAGAACATCGCAATAATTGATACAATAAAGATGACTGATGTGACTAGGGTAGTGTTGAAAAGGCTCTTTTCTAGGCCGCGGCGCTTGATGTTGAGCTCACCGCTTGAGCCAAGTCCAGCACCGAGACTGGCGCCACGTTGTTGGAGTAATACTAAAACAATAGAAAGGCTGGCGCTAACTATCATAACGACCCGTAAGAATGCTTCCATAGGTTTATTGTAGCATACCTGTTGAGAAATGCCAAGTGAGGCTATATAATATATGTATGCGACGGATAAAGTGGAAGTCGGTGGTAGCACTGGCAAATACAGAGATGCCAGTAAAGGTAGCGGCGGTAATTCTCGCTACTTCGACTTTAGGCGCGGCGATGCTAGGATTGTTCCGCGATCGCTGGCTAAACACAATGTTTCTAAGGACTTATCCTGCGGCGATTGATGCTTATACGGCGGCCTTTACGGTGCCGGATTTCATGTTTTTCATATTGGTGTCGGGGGCGCTTTCGGTCTCGTTTATCCCGGTTTTTACTGAGCGCCTGAGTAAAGGCAATCGCAAGTCGGCATGGGAGCTTTCGTCGTCATTATTGAACTTAATGGCGATAGTGATGTTCGTAGTGTCGGTTCTAATTATTATCTTTGCGGGTCCGCTGATGAGTTTGATCACCTCAGGCTTCTCATCTGAGACGCACCAGCTGGCGGTGAGTTTGATGCGCGTGATTGCGGTGAACCCGTTGCTATTCTCGATTTCAATGGTTTTGATTTCGATGCAGCAGGCGGTTGGGCGATTTCTCTCATTCGCGTTGGCGCCGATTGTCTATAATATATGTATCTTGATTGGCGTACGAGTGTTTACCGGCGGTATCACAATTTTTGGCACGCAGGTGTTCGAGGGTGGTATTATGGGTGTGGCGCTGGGTGTGGCGCTGGGTTCGATCGTACAACTTTTGATTGCGTTGTTTGGTATGGTGGGGCTAGGATTTGAGTATGACTTTAAGATTTTCTGGAAGAATATTGGGCTGAAGAAGGTGGCGGGGTTACTGCCAGCGCGGACGGCGGATCAGGGTCTAGATTATTTGGCGAGTTTTGTGAATATGAATCTAGCGTCAAGAATGGCTAGTGGTACGGTGCGCCATTTGCAGCAGGCGCAGTCACTTGCGGCGATGCCGATTTCGTTGGTAGGGGTGGCGATCTCAACCGCGTTTTTCCCGAAATTATCGCAAGAAATCACAGAAGAGGGCGACGAAGTGTTTAATAGAAGCTTGAGAACGGCGCTTAGATTGGTGATCTGGTTAATTATGCCTATTGCAGTAATATCATTTTTTGCGCGAGGGTATGTGGCGTCATTTATTGTGAATGGCGGTAATGCGATGATTGCGCAGCTGCTCGGAGTGCTTTGCGTGTCGATTGTATGTTCGAGCATATACCAGATTTTGGTGCGGGCGTTCTATGCGAATCAGGACACTAAGACTCCACTGCTTATCTCGCTGGTGTCGGTGAGCGTGATGATTGCGTTGGCGGTTATCCTGACTCGCTTTACGGGCTTGGGTGTATTTGGTATCGTCTTTGCTAGGGCAATCTCAGCGATCATAGAAATCATAATGCTGTCTGGGATATTGGCGTATAGGAGGCGGACGTTGTTCAACTTCGAGTTTGCGCAGTCTGTTGTGAAGATGGGCGTTGCGACATTCTTTACGGCGTTGACGGTCTATACGACGGTGCGACTTTTCCCATTCCGAGTGTCAGACGTTAGCTTTATGAGTACCTTCCCGCGCTTTACTTTGATTACGGGTGTAGGGTTTATAACCTATCTGATTGCCGGGTATTTCTTGGCGATTGAAGAAGTGAAGCTGATTACCGAAAAGATGCGGAAGGCTATATTCCGCAACTAATGATCGCACCTGAAGATTTGCCGACAGAGTCGGGTGTATACTTCCATCACGATAAGGATGGTGAGATAATTTATATCGGCAAGGCAGCGAATTTGAGGAATCGCGTACGATCGTACTGTCAGAATACGCGGACGCGAGATGCGAAGACGCGAGCATTGGTGAGTGATATCGCGAATACAACTTGGAGAACAACAGAGAGCGAGCTGGACGCGCTATTCCTGGAGTCGGAGCTGGTAAAAAGATATCGTCCGAGATATAATATTTTGCTGCAAGATGATAAGTCGGCGACATATTTGCGTATAGGAGATACGGTTGCTCAGGTTGTTGCACCGAAGTCAGGAATAGCATTGACTGCTTCTGGCGCAGCAATCCGAGTACCATATATCTCCTTTACGCGAAATCCATTGGATGATGGCGCAAAATATTTTGGGCCGTATTATTCGAGGCTGCCACTAAGAAAAGCACTGAAGGCATTAAGGCGGATCTTGCCGTTTTATGATAAGCCGTATGATGGTAAAAGAAGTTTGTATTCACAACTGAAGCTGACGCCAGCTTTAGAGTCGGCGGAAAGCAGGGAGGAGTATGAAGCCAGACTGGAGGTTTATAAGGCAAACATTCGTATATTGCAGAAGGTTTTGTTGGGTAAGCGGATTGACGTGGCTAAAGAATTAGAGAAAGAGATGGAGCAGGCGAGTGAAGCGCAAGATTTCGAGCGGGCGGCTGGGCTCAGAAACCAGATCCATGGGCTGGATGCGTTATCTCAAAAGATGTTTTTTGCAAGTGATGAATTCGTGGAGCTTTCTGCTGACCCAGCGCTAGAGGAATTGAGTCGGATATTGCAAGTGCAGAAGCCGCCACGACGGATTGAGGGGTTTGACATTAGCCATCAGAGTGGGACAAATGTGGTGGGGAGCTGCGTGGTATTTAAGAACGGTGTGGCGTCGCGTGCGGACTACAGAATGTTTAAGATGAACAAGCAACAAAATGATGATTTTGCGAATATGCGTGAAGTCATAACCAGAAGGTTGAAGCACCTAGAGGATTGGGGGAGGCCAGACTTGGTGATAATCGACGGCGGCATTGGACAGTTGACAGCGGTGGAAGATTTGTTGATGGAGGCAGGAATCCGCGTGGTGGGCTGGAATAAGTCGCTGAAGGAGTTGATTGTGGTGAATGAGCAAGGATTCCATAGGAATGTGAAGCTAGGCGAAAAGTCACATGCTTATAAGTTGATTGTGCGCGTTGATGATGAGGCGCATCGGTTCGCAGTGAATTATCACACGAAGCTGAAACGCAAAACCATGTTGAAGAAATAGCGATCCCTGCAACACACTTACTGTATTGCAGGGAAAGGGCGGTTATTTTATTGGCCGTGGAGCTCCATATAGAGATTGAAGAGCTCATCGCTTGGCTCTGGCTCTTGGACGAACGGGACGCGCATGACGATGAAGCGTAGCGGTGACATGGCAGGGATATTGCCAAAGGCGCTTTCACCGTAGGCTAGCTGGAATGGGATGGTTATCTCGCGAACTTCGCCAATGCGCATACCTTCTACTATAGACGGGCAGTCGCGATCTGGCTCGGCGAAAGTGCCGTCGGTGCAAAGGCGAGCGCCAGTGGAGGTGCCGCCACGTCGGCCGACCATGCCGATCTTGAAGCCGTCAATGAATTGCTGTGAAGCGCGAGTCGGGAAGCGAAGGCCAGTGGTAGTGCGCCATGCGTCGGCGTCTTGAGGGTTCTCTATGTCGAAGCTAGAGTCAAAGACAGTGCCGTTGGCGAGCCAGCCTAGGTAGAGGATAGAGTTCTCGTCGCTGATATCATTGAGGGGGTCGCCAGTACCTTCTCGAAGGATGCGGACTTGCATAACATTGACGTTGTCGGCGACGAAGCTACGAACTTCAGGGCGGAAGCTAGCGAAAGTTTCAAAGTGGCGTTCAGTGGTCTCAGCGGCCAAGGCATTGAGTTCTTCGCCAAATTCGAATAGTAGTTCGTCGAGACGGGCTAGTTTGGCGTTGCGTTCTGCTAGCAGAATCTCTTCGATGCGGCCCTGGTTATTGCTGCTGAGGGCCATACCAATGAATAAGGCGCCAGTAGAGACGATCATTAGCGTAGCGATTGCGATCACCGCAATTCGAGTTTTCTTAGACGTGGTTGGTTCTGTTGCAATCATAAATCTCCTAATACCTTATAAAAATATTATATGTAATCTGTTAACAGATTACAAGGGGAACATTAGACGATTTGGTAGCCGCGGCTGGCACAGACTTGCTCGATGACTTGCATATAGTCGGTAATCTCGGCTGAGAGGAGGGTGCGTGATGGGCTGGTAAGAATGAGGCGGAAGGTGGTGGTTTTTTTGTCCGCATTGTCATAGATGCTAAGTGGGGACATCTGCCATTCGATGTCGGTGCCGACAATACTTTTGAAGGCATCTTCGATGACCTCGGCGACCTGCTGGAAGGACTCGGTATTTGGTGTGAGAACGCTGATGTCGCGTTTGGCGCTAGGGAATTTGCTGTTAATGGGGCGTTGGCGTGGCGTAATGCGAGAGTCTTGATAGGACTTTTGTAGAACTGCAAGATCGAGGAACTCGGCGGCGAGGACAGTGGTGTCGACACCAAATTGGGTGGCGACTTGAGACTCAATCTGTCCGAAGCGAACTAGCTCGGCACTGCCAACCATAATCTTAGCAGAATGATTGGTGTAGAGGTCGTCTTCGAGTGGCGCAATCTGATAGTTCGTAATATTGAGCGAGTCGAGAAGGGTGGTTAGCCAGTACTTGAGTGTGTAGAAATCGCTATTAACCTGAGCAATGGCGAGCTGTTGGCGGCCGTCTGGGACGCCTTCGTTGTTGAGCCCCCAAGCTTTGTCGTAGATCTGGTTGATCTCGAACAAAGTGAAGTTGGTGCCGAGGTCACGGACGTTGACCTCAAGCTTAGCGAGTAGGCTCGGGAGTAGTCGAGTGCGAATAACTTGAAGTTCAGGCGAGATTGAGTTAATAACTTCATAGGCATTATCGATTGGTAGCTGGCATAGCTTAAGCAGATCGCGATGAATAAAGCTATAGGTTAGAACATCGCTGCCACCGTAACTAGCTAGGGTGTCACGAAGAAGTTTCGCGAAATCACCAAATTCGTCAGGCGCAGGCGCGCTAAAGTCACGTAGTGGGAGGGTGAGCGGGAGGTTATCAAAGCCAAGCAGGCGACCGACTTCCTCAATGATGTCTTCTGTAATATTAATATCAGTGCGCCAGTAAGGTGGGCGGACGACAAGGGTGTTGTCGGCCCAGCCGGCGTCGAATTCAACATTCTGCAAAGTGTCTTCAACTTCACTTTCGCTGTAGCTGCTGCCGAGTAAAGCATTGATGTTTTCGAGTCGCAAAGTGATCTTAGGGAGAGTGGCGTTCTTACCAGCTTCTGCTAGTTGAGAGCGGAACCCAAACCCGAGGTTCTTGCGGAGCTTGTTAGCGGCTAGTAGAGTTACTTGCTCAGCGAGAGCAGCAGGCTGACCCTTGGTGAAGCGAGTGACGGCTTCGGAGAAGATGCCATAACGGAAGCTGGTTTCGCGAATGCGGTATAGATTGAAAGAGGCGCTTTCGACAACAATGCGCGTGGTTTTGTCGTCAACTTCAGTATCAAGACCGCCCATGACGCCAGCAAGGGCGACGGGGATGTCGTTGCTAGTAATGACAGTGTCGCGAGGATCGAGCTCGACTCTCTTGTCGTTTAGTAGGGTGAGTGTTTCTCCCTTTCTTGCGGCGCGGACTGTGATCTTGGCTGTCTTGCCGCCGCCGATTGCTAAGAGCTTGTCGTAATCGAAGAAGTGGAGCGGCTGGCCAGTTAGTAGCATTAGATAGTTAGACCAATCAACGATTGGATTGATGGTGCGGACGCCAGAAAGCATCAGCGGTACGCCGATATGACGAATATGCTGGAATTGGGCTAGCGCCGCCGCACTTCCTTCGGTAGGAGTAGCTTTGATTGCTTCAGAAAATACTGAGTTACTAGCTAGACCAGATTCTAATATGATTGCGTTATAGCGAGAACATAATGCAGAATCTTCTATGGAGACATCGAGCGACAATGCGCCATCGGCTGAGGTGACGGCGTTCTTGCCAATCTTAGCCCATTCGCCAGCGTCAATGCGGCGGAGGCGTTCGATTTTTTTAGCGATTTCGTCTTCGAGTAGATAGTCTGGAGTGCGGAATGATTTGCCAAAGATACCAGCGACCTCACGGGCGAAACCTATAATACCGAAGCAGTCGGGGCGGTGAGTGAGGGATTTATTTTCGATATCTAGGAGTGTACTGTCTAGCCCCATGATTTGAGCGAAAGGTGCGCCGACTAGGCTTACATCGTCGTCTTTGCCGTTATAGTCGAGGTCGGCGTCAATTTCGAGAATGCCTTCATGGTCGGTGCCGAGGTCGAGCTCGTCAGTCGCGGCGAGCATACCGTAGCTTTGATGGCCGCGGAGCTTTTTGGCGCCGATGACAAAAGGCTCCTGGTCGTTAAAGGTAGATGGTACAGTGGCGCCGGGCGCGATCCAGGCGGCGAGCATGCCCTCGTGGACATTAGGCGCGCCACAAACTACAGGAATTAGACCCTTAGAGTTACGAGCAATAATGGTGTTAGGGGCGTATTTTTCCATAATACCAGCGTCATCAATGTAGACGAGGTGGAGGTGGTCGGAGTCTTTGATTTTTTCGCAATTTTTGACTTCGACGATGAAGATGCCGTCGTATTTGCCTTGGTACTTTATGACTTCTTCGACTTCAACAAGTCTAGAGCCAATGCGTTCCGCGAGTTCTTCGTCTGTGATGCTGGAAAGGTCAACGAATTCTTCTAGCCATTTTCGTGAAATAATCATTTTAGCTCCCTTAAGTGTTTGATGCGTCCGCTTTCGAGCACGCGAATGTCAGTAATGTGGCGCTTCAGCATGACAAGTCGATCGATGCCACCGCCCCAAGCAAAGCCGCGGAACTCATTTGGGTCAAGTCCTGCTTTCTCAAGGACGTTTGGGTGGATCATACCACAGCCTAGCATCTCCATCCATCCGCCACCGCCAAAGATAGCTGGCTTTTCAATCAAGAACTCAAGGCCTGGCTCAACGAATGGGAAGAAAGCGGGCTGAGTTTTGATTTGGAGTTTCTGACCATAGTATGTTTCGAAAAAGTTGCGTAATACGCCAAGCATTTGGGCGAGTGTAGCATCACGCGAAACAAAGACACCCTCGCATTGATAGAAAGTGTGTTCGTGAGTAGCGTCGGCGTCTTCGTTGCGGAAGCAGCGGCCGTAAGAAACGCTGGCGATCGGCTTGTTCTCCTCAATTAGGGCGGTGCGATTGGATCTCAAGATACGATTCTGCATAGTGGAAGTGTGGGCTGGCGGTATGAAGCCTTCTTTGGTGCGGAAAGAATCATAGGAGTCGCGGGCGGGGTGGCCTTCTGGGAAATTGAGGGCTTCGAACATATTGAAGTCGTCATCTAATTGGCGGCTCTCTACTGCTGTAAAGCCCATGTCGCGATAGATGGCAACGACACGTTCGATTTCTTGGGTTAGCGGGTGGCGCGAGCCGTAATCAGCAGTGCTGAGCGTAGGGTGAGGGATAGTGTGCTGCTTAGTGCTGGACGCGAAAGGCGCAGTGATGTCGATAGGCGGTAGGGCAGGGGCTTTTGGCGTGGTGGCTTGCTCGGCTTCTTGCATGATGGTCTCGAGCGACTTTTTGATGTCGTTCAGTTCGCGACCGAACTCGGCACGGCGTTTTAGCTCTAGTTCAATAATGTGGTTGGTGGCTTGCTGCCACATGTCTGACTTTAAGACGTTTTCACCCGCGCGGGCTTGCCGCTCTAATTCCTCTCGAACCTTTGCCAAATCCATATACATATATTATACGCACATATCTTTCGCCTATGCAACTCCTTGAAGTATGGCAAACGAGAAGGCCTAGAAAATCCCGTCAGTATATGACGGGATTTCCGAGTGTTATTTTCTAACTTAACACTTGCAGTCTTTGCGGTCACAGCCAGTCGATTCGCCTGCTAGGGCAGATGTGACATCTGCTAGAAGGAAGCCTGCTACACCCGCTACTAGTGGTATTAGAGCGTAGGTGATGAGCGCCTGCCATACGATGGTCTCTCGAGCCATGAATGCTTCTAGAGCTACTGCGATAGCTGGGTTGAAAGCAAAGCTATCTGTAATGCCGAAGTATCGGTGCGAGATAAACAATGCAGCCAAGATAGCCGTAAAGATACCGCCAGCAACTACTGCTGAGAATGTAAACGCTGACTTCTTATACTTCAATGCTCGCGCAAATGTGAAGCCGATAATCGCTGCACCGATTGCCTCAACTGCAATCAAGCCGCCTAGCTGGCTAACTTCAGTGATTGGTCGCATCTGAGTTGCGCTGATTGCCGAGTCAGCCATGTTGGACGTTGCCGCACCAATCAATAGCTGGATGATCAACCAAGCCAACATCGCACCAATCAGTTGGGCGATGATGTAGAATACGCCACGGACCACTGATACGCGTCGAGTCACCATCATACCTAGAGTTACTAGTGGGTTGAGGTGTGCACCCGAAATTGGATAAGCAATCAATGTCGCAAACATGATTGTGAAGATCAAGTAGATCGGCTCATTACCCATAGCCAACCAGACCAAAGCGATCAGCATTATGCCGATGATCTCACCGAGCATAGCGCCGATGATCTTTGGGCTGCGGAAGATAGTTAGAATATCTTCGTTTTCGTACTTGCGTTTAAAAAAGTTCGCGAACAAAGTCTTTGGATCACAACTAACTTTGCCGTCTGCTGGTGAGGCAATAATCACCGTCTCGTTTACTTCTGTGATATTCACAGTTGTACTACCGCCTTTTGCAGTGGTTACTGCGGCGGCTTTAGGTGTAGCACTTGCTGTCTTTGCAGCTGGCTTCTTCCCTTTCTTTTTGGTTGCCATTTCTCCTCCTTACTGATATACTCATAGTAGCAAACCTAAAGGAAAGTGTCAAGAGATATGGCGATTCTACAACGACAGCAAGGCAAAGAGGGGCGATTAGCCGACCGCGTGGCGCGGGAGCTTCGCGAGCGCGATGCTAAAAGACTGAAGGAAGTTCAAGATATAGAGCCGCCAGATATGGTCGATAAGTCCAAGTACGTCACGGACTTCGCTAAGCAAGAAGGTGATGCAGCTCGCTTCTGGCTTACAGTTCTACTCATTGCGGTGGCAGTCGGACTGGTCTTCTTAGTTGCTCGAATGGGTGGGTAGCTCGAAAGCCTTGTTAGCGGAGGTGGAGAGGTTCGACTTTTAGGTGTATATGTGTTACAATAGCAGTGTGCCGCGATAGCTCAGTTGGTAGAGCGCATCCATGGTAAGGATGAGGTCTCGGGTTCAAGCCCCGATCGTGGCTCCAAAATGATAAAGACCCCTGAATAGGGGGTCTTTAATACATATAATATCGTGTGATATAATGCTTGCATGTCTAATATTAATATAATAGAAGTTAAGAATTTGGTGAAGAAGTATGGTAGCTACACAGCGGTTGATCATATCTCGTTTTCGGTGAAAAAAGGTGAAGTGTTTGGGATCCTGGGGCCGAATGGCGCAGGTAAGTCAACGACACTAGAAATGATGGAGACGTTACGTCCGATTGATGACGGAACGGTTATCATGGACGGTATTGATGTGGCGAAACATCCACGTAAGATCCAGAAGATCATAGGCGTGCAGCTGCAGTCAGCGTCGTTTTTAGAGAAGCTGACACTAGAAGACCAACTAAAGCTATTTGCTGGGATTAATGGCACGGAAGTTGATGTCGACAAACTACTCGAAGAGTTTGACCTAACTGCAAAGCGCAAAGATTATGCAGAGAATTTGTCTGGTGGACAGAGGCAAAGGTTTTCGATCGCGACGGCTTTGGTACATAAACCAAAGGTGCTGTTTCTCGATGAGCCGACAACTGGTCTTGATCCGCAGGCTAGGCGGAATCTATGGGATTTGATCCAACGGATTAAAAAGCAAGGGATCACTGTGATTTTGACTACTCATTACATGGATGAAGCAGAGTTGTTGTGTGACCGTGTGGCGATGATGGACAAAGGTAAGATTCTGACTATCAATACACCAAAGGGCTTAATCAAAGAGCTTTTGGGTCGCGGGTTTAAGAAAGAGCAGGTGGTGGAGCAGGCAGACCTTGAGGACGTCTTTATTGATTTGACAGGTAAGGGATTGAGGGAGGACTAATATGAGCTACTTACGAACGATAGCAGCGTTTACACAGGCGAATATCACCAGGTTTTTCCGCGACAAGACATTTATGTTCTTCTTGTTTGCTTTGCCGGTGATTTTCCTGCTGATTTTTGGTGTAATAAATAGTGGCGAGAATTTCTCGGGGCTGAACGTAGCAATTTTTGATAAGTCGGAGACCGAGCTATCTGAGTCGATCACAGAAGTGCTGGTTGAGAGTGAGGTGGTGGCGGACCGAACAGAGGTATACTCAAGAGAAGAAGCGGAAGAAATGATGGTGAGAGGTGAGCTTCATGCGATTGTCGTCTTTCCACGAGAGTTCGGTCAGCTGAATGAGCAAGGTCTGCCAAGTGGGGCAGTGGAAGTATTTTATAACCAGAATACTTTGCAGGCAGGGCAGCTGCTAACATCAGTGTTGGGCAGCATAGTTGCTGAGGTAGACAGGCAGATAACAGGAGCACATCCAATTCTGAGCGTAGAGTCAGAGGTGATAACACACGAAGGCATGACGGCGTTTGACTATGTCTTTGCTGGGCTGTTAGGCTATACTGTTTTGACGATTGGCCTGATGACAATGTCGAGTGTGGTTGCAGGTGACAAGAAGGGCGGCGCGACTAGGCGACTCCGAGCGACAATACTAACTAAGTCGCAACTAATCCTATCCTATGCGACCACAATGCTCTTCTTCGGCGTATTAATCTTCGCGTTGATGATTGGATTGGGTATCGTGGTGTTTGATTTCTATATGCGTGGTAGTTGGGTGAACTTCGGAGTGTTTGCGTTGCTGGCGGTATTGATGATGCTAGGATTTGGATTATTGATTGGTGGCTGGGCGAAGAATAACCAACAGGCGGAAGCGGCGGCGAGCGTATTGATGTTCCCGATGATGTTCTTGTCTGGTGTGTTCTTCCCGTTATTCCTGATGCCAGAAATTGTGCAGAGGATCTCGGAGTTTATCCCGTTGACGCCAGTGGTTGAGGGTATCCGCTTGATCATCACAGAGAATTATTCGCTAGTGCAGGTGCTGCCACAGATCGGAATGCTGGCGGCGTGGGCAGCCGTTATATATATTGCGGCTATTCGTCTATTTCGATGGGAATAAAGCTTCCGATTCTCTTTTAAGAAAAGAAAATTTAGTCGAGGGTAAAATCCCGACTGATTTTCGCAATATGGTAGAATTGAGGTAGATGATATTATCAGTAGATATAAACGAGAAATCGTTTGGGTCAAAGACGCTCTTTACGGGACTCGATTTTTCGGTAGAGAAGGGCGAGAAGGTAGGAGTGATCGGTCGAAATGGGATTGGCAAGACGACGCTCTTTAATATATTAGCGGGTAGCGACAAGGATTTTTCTGGTGAGGTGATTTTGCGGCGTGGGACGACAATGGTTGCAACGTCGCAGGAGTATCATGATGTAGGCGAGCAGACGACGATGGAATATATCACAAGCGGGCTGCCAGAGTTTGCGGAGCTAGAGAAGACAATTAATGGTTTTGGTGGACTAGAGAAGCCGACAGGTAGACAGGTCGCAGAATACTCGGCAGCGATTGAGAGATTCTCGGACAAGGAATATTATTTCATCGAAGACAAGATTCGAAGAGCGCTAGAAGGGTTCCAGCTGGAGCATTTAGCAGATCGGCCTTTTAGGACCTTGTCGGGTGGAGAGAAGAGGTTAAGCGAGATTGTGAAGATCATGCTATCTGACTCGCACTTGGCTTTGATTGATGAGCCGACTAACTATATGGACTATGTAGCAAAGGCGCAGTTTATTGAGTGGCTACAAGAGACACCAGAAGCTCTGTTGGTGATCACGCATGATCGTGATGTCTTGATGAATGTGGATAGGATTATTGAGATTAAGGACGGCGGGGCATTTAGTTACCCTGGTAACTACAATGACTACTTAGTACAGAACTCGACCAGGACGGTAACGAGCATGAACGAGTATGAGATTGTGCAGCGACGGATCGAGAATCTAAAGAAGCAGATTGCGGCAGCGCGAGCGAAAAAAGCTGGGTGGGGTGGCACGGCAGACAAGAAGAATCCGTTTGTAGTGATTGAGGAGAGATGCTTACGAGAATTAAAGAAGCTACAAGGGGTTGAAAAGCCAAGTTTTTGGATAGACAAGTTGAGTGCGAGCGAGCTGGATTACAAGAATGCTTCGCGTTACGAGAAATACAAGGCAAAGAATATTCGGATCAATCTAAAGTCGACGGAATCACGAAGTTGCCGGTCGTTGGTTCGGGTGAGCGAACTTGCGGTGGGCTACGAAGTAGCGCTACTTCAAGGTGTAAACTTTAACCTATGCGAGGGTGAATCGCTAGAGATTCGTGGACGAAATGGCGCAGGTAAGACAACGCTGATCAAGGCGATATTAGGGAGGTCTGGACCGAAGATTTTTGAGGGTTTGGTTAAGCTGGACGGAAATGCGAAGATCAGCGTATACGAACAGGAGGTGGATAGTTGGCTGTTTGACTTACTGCTGCCAGATGCGATTGCGAAGATTTATATGGAGCGAGGTGTGAATTGCACTGACCAAAAGGTAAGGAGTATTATGAATAATTACCTTTTCGAAGAGGCAGACCGAAATGTGAAAGTGCGGGATTTGTCGGGAGGGCAAAAGGCGCGATTGCAGATAATAGCGATGCTGGCAATTGACCCAGATTTGCTAGTATTTGACGAGCCGACTTCGCACTTGGATCTACCGTCGATTGAAGAGTTAGAAGCGGCTCTAGCTAAGTATCGTGGTGCCTGCTTATACATATCGCATGACAATTATTTCCGCGATAAGATCGGCGGAATGGTAGTTAATCTAGCGGACGGCCAGTGAGTCGCGCCCAAAGTCTTTCGAATAGAGTTGGTACGGCTCCTGCCATTACCACTTCTTGGTCGCTATCGTAGTCGGCGGAAGGGCCAGGTGTCTCGCCGTCGGGTACCGGAGAGATTTGCTCAAAGAATACCAGCATACGTTGACGTAATGTGCCGATTGGGTAGCAGGTGATAAGGGTCATCGCGGGGCGATCGTTGCCGATCCTTAGAGCCTCGACGTCATTTGGCGCAACGACTTCTGTTCGCGTTACTCGATAGGTGTAGCGCACGCCATTATAGTTAACATAAGCCAGGTCGCCGACTACGAGCCGTGGTAGCTGGGCAAAGATAAACTTATAGTCGCCAGGGCCGAAAGCGTCATTAGATGAGTGCCCAGACAGGGCAAAGTTGCCATTTTCTCCTGGGCGCGAGTTGGCGCCAGATACACGGAAGTGCAGGATGCCGTCGCGCATGCACTCCTGCTGGCTCTCGCGATCCATGCCGCAATCAAAATTGATACCAACGCTTAAGTTAATCTTCGGAATAATGAGTCGTGGCGGTCCGTCTGGATCGTCGTTGGCTAGTAGGTCTAGCCCGCGCGCGTTACCAACTGGTGTGACGTATGTCGTGATGAGGGCGAAAAAGACGCGATTATATTGGATGAATAATAGGCTGACAAATACTAATAAGCCAAACAGTAGGGGGATATAGTGCTTGCTGCGACGAAACTTGCGCGCGCTAGTACGGGTTTTTGACCGTACTTGCTGGCGGAGGCGCTGCATTAGTCGGGCGTCACGATCAATGGTGTCTTCTTGTGCTAGGAGGTTGCTAACTTCGGCTTGGTATTCTTCATCTTTTTTCTGCATTTCTTGTCCGAAGTGGTGCTGGTAGTATTTATGGTAGTATTCCGACCAAGCTTTATGGTATTCTTCGACGTTGTCGGTGACACGAGATGTGCTTGAGCTGACAGTGGTGGTGGCTTCGACGTAGCCTCCTGAGGCTTGAGGGTCGTGTGTGTCTTGCACGCCGTCATTTTGAGGTTGGCTCTGTGCGGCTTGCAGTAGTCCGCTTGTGCCGAAAATGCTGTCGTCGGAGTTTTTAACTGACTCCTCCTTGGCGAGAAGTTGGTTGACTTCAGTAGAAGCGTCTGTGTCGATGCGTTGTTGCCCGAACGCCATCTTGACTCGTTCGCGCGCTAATTCTTCGACTCGCTTCTTCTGATCATCGTCCATTTACTCTAATATACCATATTATGCTCGTGGTTGCCAGATATAGCACCCTATGCTATAATAGCTTTGTCGGGCGAGTGGCGGAATGGTATACGCGGCAGACTCAAAATCTGCTGATCGCAAGGTCGTGAGGGTTCAAGTCCCTCCTCGCCCACCAAGACTTTCAGTTTTTCTTCTAATAAAAGAAAAACTGCCTAAAGAAAATTGATTAAGTAAGATAGCCAAGAATAAATAGTGGCTATTTTACGTTGTTATAGGTGAGCAGCGTTAGTTGAGGCGGAGTTGACGAAGTTGGAGTTGAGGGATATCGTTGATGTAGGCGATAGTCCAGTAGTAGAGGGTGCGACGATTGACGATGGTAGCTGGCATGACTGGTTGAACTGGGAAGCCGACAGGTATACTATAGACGATCTCTTCTTCGCCGCTAGGGGTGATAGGCGCTGGCATAGTGACGTCATCGGGCATGCGGATAGAGATGCGGTTGGTGCCGTCGAAGTCTTTTATGAGTAGATCGTTGCTGTTAGGGCAGAAGAGCTGGGCGCTGGAGAGATTCTGCCAGCGCGTACTGTGGCAGACGTTATCGAATTCTGTGATGACGTTGCGCTCTAAGTCGACAGCGAGGCCGTTAGTGGTGGTGATGAAGCGACCGCGGGCGACAATGGTACTGATGGCGGTTGGCATAGCAAAGTCATACTGGAGGTCGAGACCATTGATATTACTGAAAAGACCGCTAGAACTCGAGAAGTAGATGCGAAGCTGATAATTATTGGTGATGGCGACTACGAAGTCGTTTAGATAGCGAGTAGCGGTGAACTCGAAGGGCTGTTCGTCAGTGAAGATGGTGGTAATAGTGCCGTTTGCATTGACGGTGGATAGATGATAGGTGGTCTCACCACCAGCAGAGACGCGAGTATGATATAGGAGGGTAACATCAGTAGCGGTAATAGCTAGCTGTTCTGGGAGATTGTTCTCTGGTAGCTGTACGTCGAGCTCTTGAGCGGTGCTGCTGTTGATGTCAAAGAGGAAAGCACGAGATGAAGTGACTACGAGCATAGTACGAGAATTAACGAAGGCAGCGCTAAGAAGATTCTCGGTGCTTTGAATTGGTAAATTAGTAGCGGTGAGACGACCACGATCGGCGTCAACCATAACGCAGCGGTCCGTGGCATTGGCAGCGCGACGGGCGGCGGCAGAGAGTTGGACGATCTCAGGGTCTTTGCGTTCACAGAGGAGAACGAGGCCTTCATCGCGCGACCAGACAATCATATCTGGATTAGTGATGTTGGATGGAAGGTGAACGGAAGAGCTGCTGACATTGGTAGTTGCAAGAGAGATGATATGGAGGCGCTGGCTGATATCAGCTGCGGCAGGCGCAATGACGAGCGCGCGCTCACCAACTGGCGAATGCCAGACCTGGCGGGCTGAACTAAAAGATTGGACGATGTCGCTTGAGCGATTGATGGGGAAGAGTTGAATGTAATCAAACCAAGTTATCTCGCCCTCGACTGCGGTGAAGCTGTGTGACCATGGATGAAAGCCATCACGTGCGACGCGAATGGAGTGATTGCCGGTAGATATGACGAGGCGTTGGGAAGAGAGGGTGGTGCGGCGCCCAGTGTCGTTGCCGTTTAGGGTGATATTGGCGCCAGTCGGGAAAGAGCCAACGCGTAGCATTGTGGTGCGTTCCCAGGAGGGCAGAACGCCGCCCTCACTGTGGCGGCGGAGACGATAGCCCATGGCGATCATCACGAGGACAATGAAGAATAGGGCGACGGCGGACATGAAGAGGATTTCGTGAAAGACGATGCGTACTTTTCGATTGGTGTCTTTGGTCATATAAGTATAATTATATACTATTTGAGACTACTTTGCGACTTTGCGAGTGACCTTGCGGGCAGTGCGAGTCGCAGTTTTGGTAGCGGTTTTGACAGCGCGGGTTGTAGAGCGTTTCGCGGCACGGCCGACGACTTTTGCATCATGCTTAAGCTCGTTGCCGACTCGCTTGGTGACTTTGCGACCAGTCTTGGTGGTTTTTGCAGCGACAGCTGCTCCACCGATTAGTGCGCCTATAGCTATTCCGATTCCTAGTTTGCCCATAACCCTCCTATTTTTTTGCCTTTGAAAGTAGCCCTGCTAGAACCTTTAAGATACCTTGCGGGTTTGCTACTTGCTCGACAGATTTTGCTGCGGACTCAATAGAGAATGCGGTGTTCTTGACGCTGGTAGCAACTTCAGCGATTTCGTTGGATAATTTAATAAGTTTGACAATTAAAACGATTGATAGAGTTAAAAATAGGGCGAGCGTAGCCGCCAAGATGAGCATGATTACTTGTGTTGCGAAATCCATGATTTAAGTATAACATAAGCGTTTATACACGTCAAGAGCTGACCGATGGATGACTAGATATGGTATAATAAGTGTATGAAAATTGCGATTTTAGGGTATGGTTTAGAGGGCAAGGCGGCGGAGAAGTATTTCCGAGATATGTATAAAGATGCAGCGATTGAGATCTTCGACAAGGTTGATTTTGGCAAGGAAGACTACTCTAGCTTTGATTTTGTGGTTAGGACGCCGTCGATTTCGCCATACCTACTAGAGAGCGCAAAAGAAATCACTAGTAACACCATTGAGTTTTTCAAGAAGTGTACGGCGAATGTGATTGGAATTACTGGTACGAAGGGTAAGAGTACAACTTCTGCGATTATTGCGGCAATCATGGAAGAGGTGGTAAAGGTAGTTAACGCAAAAGATCCATCGGGACCACAACGGAAAGTTTGGCTGGTAGGAAACATCGGTCAGCCGGCGCTCGAAGTCTTGCCAAAGATTAAAAAAGATGACGTAGTAGTATATGAGTTGTCGAGTTTTCAGTTGTGGGATTTGAAGCAGAGTCCTACGATTGCGGTATATACGCCAATTGGTGTAGACCACTTGGATGTGCACCGAGATTTAGAGGATTACTTGCAGTCGAAGAAGAATTTGGCGCGCTACCAGAAAGAGGGCGATACGGTGATTCGTTATGGCGAGAACCTAGGGTCGGATACTTCGGCTTTACAGTTACGTGGTAAGCATAATCATGAAAATGCGTTATCAGCGATTGCGGCGGCACGAGCCTATAATGAGCGATTCTTGCATCTGGAAGACATTGAGTTTGAAGATGCGCTAGACGTGGCGCTAGTAAACTTCCGCGGGCTACCGCATCGATTGGAGATGGTGCGAGAGGTGGATAATGTGAAGTTTATTGATGATAATTATTCGAGCGCGCTACCAGCGCTGGAGGTTGCGGCGAAGACTTTTGATGAGCCACTGGCGGTGATTGCGGGCGGGTTCGATAGGCAGCTGGATAACTATGAAGAGATTGCCGAGGCGATGCTCGCGGCAAATGATCTGCGCTTCGTGGCGCTAATAGGTCAGACTGCTCCAAAGATTGCGGAGTTCTTACATAGTTTGCCAAGGGACAAGTATGAGATTTTTGACACATTGGAGGCGGCGGTAGAGGGGGCGTTCTTGGAGTTAAAGGGTGATGGCGGAGTAGTGTTGATGAGTCCGGGGACGCCGAGCTTTGACATGTTTAAAGATTTTAAGGATCGTGGCGAACAGTTTCACGCTATAGTAAATAAATTGGAGGCGTAAATGGATGTGCGTGACCTAGACTTAGACAAAGCATTGTTCTTAGCTTATATATTATCTGGCATAAGCTACTACAAGGCTTTTCCGACACGACATATTCGACTGCCAGAAGGTGAGCAGTTGTCGCCTGTGCAGATTGAGCTGTTTAACGCTGCTTATCAGGAGGGGCTGGGGCAGTTTGCTTATGAGAATAAATTGACTCGGGCGGATTTGGCGCATTTTGATGAGCGCGCGGTGGCAAGCGAACAAGTTTTTTCGTTCGATGGTTATGCTTTTGATGGTATTAAAGCTACATTTAACTATTCTTGCGGTGATTTGAGGTATCAAGAAATAGTGGAGTTCGCGCAGACAGACTTGAAGCCAGAGATTATCAGTATGCAGAGTGGCGGGAAGGATAGTTTGCTACTAGCGACAATGCTGAAAGAGCGGAAAGTTAACTTCGTGCCGTGGTTTATGCGGTCGGGAGAGCATCGTCCAAAAGTGCTGGATAAGCTAGATGATCTTTTACTGGCGACACGGACGATTGATCGTGAGGGTCTGGTGAAAGCAGCGACACTCGGCGGCAAGAATGGACACATTCCGATCACTTATGTCTTGCAGAGCTTGGCGTTGGTGCAGGCGATTATATTGGGTGCGAAAACAGTAGTAGTAGCGATTGGCGATGAAGGTACGGAGCCACATTCGACGATGCCAGCGATTGGGTCAGAGGGCGATGTTGATTATGAGGCGCCGCTAGATGTGAACCATCAGTGGAGCAAGACGCGCGAGGCGAGCGAGCTTTACATGAAGTATCTGGAGGAAGAATTAGGCGGTGGCTATAAGGTCTACTCGCCACTGCGCGATACGAGTGAGCTGAAGATTGCAGAGCTGTTTGCGAAGAAGTGCTGGAAGGACCTAGGTGGTGAGTTTTCGAGTTGTAATGTGGCGAATTATCGTCAGCACGCAGATAATCGAGAGCTAAAATGGTGCGGTGATTGCCCGAAGTGTGCAAATGCGTTCTTGCTGTTTGCGCCGTATTTGCCGAGCGAGGAATTACTACCGCTATTTGATGGGCAGGATTTATTTGCAAAAGAGAGCCTGCAACATACTTACAAGGGGCTGCTGGGGATTGAGGGTATTGAGAAGCCATTCGAATGCGTAGGGTCGGTGGAGGAGTTAAGGACCGCGTACCATCTGTCTCATCCAGACGAAGATGGTGATTATGCTGGATTATCGTTTGATGTGCCAGCGGCTTCTGCCTGACCTTGACTTATCTCTGGAGGGTATGGTAGAATAAGTATAAGTAATATATGGTGGGTAGCTATGGAAAATCATAAAATCAAAGAAGTTTTGGCCCGATGGGTTCTGGATTCACGTGGCAATCCGACCGTTGAGGCAGATGTTTACTTGGCGAGCGGTGCTTTTGGGAGGGCGATTGTGCCAAGTGGTGCGAGTACTGGCTCAGGCGAAGCATTAGAGCTTCGTGATGGTGGTGTAGCTTTTGGCGGTAAAGGTGTAACCAATGCTGTAAATAATATACGTAGCGTGATCGCGCCAGCCCTAGTTGATATTGATGCTACTGATCAGGCTAAAGTTGACCAGATCATGTTGGAGCTGGATGGCACTGAGAATAAGTCAAAGTTAGGTGCGAACGCGATTCTTGCAGTGTCGTTAGCGAC
This sequence comes from Candidatus Saccharimonadota bacterium, assembly GCA_009781895.1. GTDB lineage: Bacteria > Patescibacteriota > Saccharimonadia > Saccharimonadales > Saccharimonadaceae > WQUV01. The sequence goes on along the minus strand of WQUV01000001.1, from coordinate 117,272 downwards.
AGCAAAGGCGGCGGCGATTTCACGACACCAGACTTATTACCAGCATTTTGCTATTTTGGCGCACAATGAGGATCTGAAGCTACCGATGCCACTGATGAATGTTCAGAATGGTGGCGCGCATGGTGGTTGGGCGACTGACTTCCAGGAATACATGATTGTGCCGAAGAGCGCACAGACGATTGCTGACGCTGTTCGAATGGGGGCGGAGGTCTTCCAGGCGCTCGCGAAAGTGTTGAAGAGTAATGGATATGATACATTGACTGGTGACGAGGGCGGTTATGCGCCGCGTGTGCGTGATGGTAACAACGAGCCGCTAGAGCGAATCGTTGAGGCTTGCAAGATGGCGGGCTATGATGTGGGGCGGGACTTTGTTTTGGCGCAGGATATTGCGGCGACTGAGTTTCGTTCGGGTGATGGCTACCAGCTGAAGACGAATGGTGAGTTCAAGTCGAGTGACGATATGATTAATTGGTACTCGGCGCTGCATGATCAATACAATGTGCGAAGTGTTGAGGATGGCTTAGGTGAAGACGACTGGGATGGCTGGAAGCAGCTGACTGAACGATTAGGCGAGAAGATGCAGATTGTTGGTGATGATTTGCTGGTGACTAATCCAGAATTATTGCAACGGGCGATTGATGAGAAGGCGTGTAATGCGATTCTCGTGAAGCCGAACCAGATTGGTACTCTCAGTGAGACGATTGCTACCGTGAACTTGGCAAAGGCGAATGGCTTCCGCACTGTGATGAGCCATCGCTCTGGTGAGACTGAAGATGTGACGATTTCTCACTTGGCGGTGGGGCTTGGTTGTGATGAGATCAAGACCGGGTCGCTGTCGCGATCTGATCGTGTAGCGAAGTATAATGAACTACTAAGAATTGCTGAGTTTAATCCGGCACTACCATTCAGTAAACCTTTTTAGTCACTCATAGAACTGAGGCTCTCTGCCGTTCCTTTGGTTAAGCAAATCAGACACAGAGTGAATCTGGTCTGATTTGGGCATGTCGTTTATTACTCAGCAGCTGGAGCAGCTTCTTCTGTAGTTGGCTCTGCTGGGGCTTCGGTTGCCTCAGGAGCTTCAGCCTCGACAGGAGTTTCGGTTGCTGGTGCTTCCTCGACTGCTGGCTCTTCGGCTGGCTGGTTCTTACGGAGCTTGTCAGCACGGCGGATGGCGCTTTCCTTTTTGATTGGTAGCTTAACCCACTTTGGTAGCTTGATGCCTTCTTTGACAAGAAGGGAAACGACACGGCTAGATGGCTGGGCGCCGTTTGACAAGAATTTTTCCACCAATTCTTTATTGAGGTTCATAGCCTTGGTGTGAGGGTTGTATGACCCTAGTTCAGCCACGACTCGACCGCTTAATGGGTGGCGAGAAGCTTCCTGAACGACTATTCGATAAACGGCATAACCGCTTCGACCATTACGTTGCAATCGGATTGCTAGCATTGTTCTCCTTTAATTTACTTCGGTATTATAGCATATACGCGCAACTATTACAAGAGGTAGCAAGATGGACGCGAGCGAAGGCGTCGAGGCCAGTGTCGCTGAGAAGAACGACGATATTATCTTTGGATAGCTCGCGGATATTAGCGATGAGGGCTTCGTCGAGAGCGCCTGGCTCGGCGGTTTTGCCATGAGATCTTAGTAGCTCGACAAAAACCGAAGGCGGAATAGGCGACTCGTCGCTGTTCTCACGCGAGAGATTGGTTGGTAGCCAAATAATATGGTCAGCTTGCTCGAAAGCCCATGGGTATTGGTCGATGACGAGCTTTTGGCGCATGTTCTGGTGAGGCTCGTAGATCGCGACGACTTTTTGTCCAGTCTGGTCGGCCAGTTCGCGGGCGAGCTGGAGGGTGGCATGGACTTCGTTTGGGTGGTGGGCGTAGTCGCTGTATATATTGTCCGCGATTTTTTCGAAGCGACGCTGGGCGCCGGGGAAGGAATTGATGGCCTGGATGATAGCGTTCGGCTCGACGTCTGGCATGAATTGATGGATGGCTTCGAAGACGAGAGTGGCGTTTTTGCGATTGTGGGCGCCGAGTAGGGTGATGTCAGGATTTGATTCGGTGAGACTACCATCGAGAGAGTCGCTAGCCCAAGACAAGGAGTGCTGGCTCTCGGAAATGAATTGGCGGAAAGCGTCACGGTAGTCGTCTTCGGTTGGGTAGATATCGGGGTGATCGTATGTGACAGCAGGCAGGACGGCGAGGTAAGGACGAAAATGGAGGAAGTTACGGTCGAACTCATCGGCTTCATAAATGAAGAATTGGCTACCTTCTTGGTAGTCCGAAGGTGGGGCGAAGGATAGAGTGGTGCCATTTAGGAATGACACTGGTATGCTGAGTTGTTTGAAGCACCAGATGAAGAGAGAAGTTGTGGTGGTCTTGCCATGAGTGCCAGCGACAGCGATGAGTTTGAGGTTTTTTTCGTGGATGATTTCGTTGATGAGCTCGTCGCGTTTGCTGATCTTGAGACCGAGCTCGCGAGCTCTGATGAGCTCAGGGTGGTCGTCTTTGATGGCGGAGCTGTGGACGAACCAGTCGATGTTGTGTTCGTGGTGCATCTGTGCCAAGAAGTCGCCATTTTGATCGCCGATTTCGATGGTGGCGCTCTGGTTGACTAAGGATTGCTCCATCAATGAGGGCTTTCGGTCTGAGCCAAAGATGCGGTGACCAACCTTAGCCGAAAGGACGGCGAGAGGACCAATGCCGACGCCCATAATGCCTGAAAAGTAGATGTTCATAGAGGTATTATAGCATACTGACGGTCTAAGTCATGCGGACGGCAATAACGAAGCGGTCGGATTTGTCATCCTGATGGTTAGACCAATAGAGATTGTAACTACTAGAGATATCGTTATCGCAAGGGTGGATGTGGTCGGCCGGGATACCAGCGGCGAGGAGTTGCTCAGTGGCGACTTCGGATTGAGACTTGTTGTCGTATTTGTAGAGGGGATAGACGTCAGCGTCGGCGGAAGGTGAGAAATAGGCATGAATTTGGCTGGGGTCAGCACCATGCTGCTTCATAAACTCGACGGCGAGTTTTGGGCCGTCTTGCCCGATATTGCGACGTCCAGAATGAACGAGCATAAGGAGTCGATTGGTCGGGTCGAATAGGACTATGCCGAGGCAGTCGGCGAGAGTGAGAATTATGCCAGTATCAGAGTTTGAGACGAGGATACCATCGGAGACGGGAGCGTGATTGATTTCGGCGATATTGTGAGTGAATGGATCAGGATTTGCTAGGTATTCGGTATAGCTTGGGCGACCATAGGTGGTATTGATACGGAGGGCTTGAGTGAAGGGAAGGTCGAGGGCGCTGGCTATTTTGGTTTGATTCTCGAGCGCTTCTATGGGAGCTGGGTTATTGGTGATACGCATATTGCCATCGCGTTTATCAGAGACAATAATGCGGAGCCCAGGGTGTTCTTGAATGGTCATATTAAGTATATTTATAGCCTAAGTGGGGCGGCGCGTCAACCTAGCTAAAAGGCTGGGGCTGGGTATGTCGGATGTGATTTTGATTGGGGCTGTGAGTTGCTGGTTGCCGTGCGTGACGGTGAGTGTACCGATTTGTCCAGCGGACTGGCCAGCTCTGATGTTGTTTGTTTGGATTTGGATTTGCCAGTCGAGACCTTTGCCGATGACTTCGATATCTGCGCTTGCAAAGACAGGGATTGGTTCGTGCCACCAGGTGTCTACGTAGCCGATTTTTTGGCCAGTGGATATGAGCGTCTGCATATTGATCTTGTCTTTGATTTGCTCTAGGATCTGTATAGCGTCTCGGGAAGAATCTGGTCGTTCGGCGCGACCCATGACAGCGACAACGATATCTTCACCCAAGTGCTTCGCGGATGCGACCATATTGAATCCGCTAGGCGTGCCGATCCAGCCGGTTCTGACGCGAGTGAAGCCACGATCGGTCAGGGCGCGATTTTGATTGACGATGCGACCAGCTACTGGGACGGTCATTTCCGTGGTGTTGACGATTTTGTTTAGTACTGGGTCGGCGAGGATCTTTTCGCCGAGCCTTACTAGGTCTTCTGGAGTCGAAGTGGAGCTGGCGTCGCGACCGCTAGCATCGGTGCCGACGTGGGTGTTATAGATGCCCCATTCTTGTAGTCTGGCGTTGGCGTGAGTTCGATAGGCTTCAAGCGAACCAAAATTACGGATAGCGAGGGAGTCTGAAAGGTTGTTGCTAGAGACAATCATGACGGTGGCTAGGGCGTCAAACATGGTCATCTCGGCACCAACTATAACTGGTGAACAGGAACCATTTAGCGACTGGCAGGTCCGAAGTAGCGCCACATCGTTTTGGTTGAGAGTGATGGTTTCGCCAACTTCGCCTAGGTCGAAGGGGTGTTGCTCACGAATTATTAGGGCGAGAATCATTTTGGCTGTGCTGGCGGTAGGTGTGGCGAGGGCGTTGTCTTTGCTGGCGCTAAGAAGATGCCCACCCATGCTGACTGCGCTACGAGATGGCAGATCTAGAATAGGTTCGCTCTGGGCTGGTTGGTAGGTTTGCATGAAATGCGTTGATGTGCTGGCAGAGATAATCCTGTAAGAGGCGAGGCTAGCTCCTGCGATAAGTAGAGTGATCGCACCAGAGAGTATGAGTTTTTTAGTTTGCTTTCGCATTTTATATAATTTAATTGAGATTGCTTGGTGCGCGAGATGGGACTTGAACCCATAAGGCTTTTGGCCAGCAAATTTTAAGTCTGCCGCGTATACCAATTCCGCCACTCGCGCACACTGTTATTATAACATAAAACCAAAGAGTGTAAAAGAGAGGAGTGCGGAGAGGTATAATACCCCTATTATGATGATTGTATCATGTTTATGCTAAAAAGTCAAGTGACTTCCCATGGGGCGGGGGTAGGTAAGTGAGAATCGAGGATGGAACGCATCTTGTCGTTAGACTTTTGGAAGTCATCGGTGATGTCGTCATTGATGCAGATCATTTTGATTTTTGGGTTCTTGAGAGCTGACTCGAGGGCGGAGAATTGCCCAGGAAAATCTTTGAAAAAGCGAACGCGGGCAGAAATATTGTCTGGCGAATAGGATCCCATGAGGAGCTGGTAGTCGCGGAAGACATATTGATTGACATCGTGGATGGTGCGGAATTTGTTCTGACAGGTTTTGGCGAGTACTTCAGGCTCAAGTTCCCAGAGTTTTTCGAAGGTGGATTTAAGGAAGGGTTGAGGGCCGTGAGGGTTGAAGAAGCCAGGCAGGTTGCGGTAGCGGAGGTAGGGGAGGCTTGCGAGGACGCGGCGGGTGCCTTGGCGAAGGGAGTAGATTTTACGCTTGGATTTGAGGTCTTGGGTTGAAAAATGTTGGTTGAGGAGGGAGATGTTATTTAGTAGAATGTGTCCGTAGATAGAGGCGTAGTTGGGCTGAGAGATGCGCCAGAGTGAAGCTTGGTCTTTAGGTAGGCCAGCATGGTCGAAAAAGTGAGCTGGTTGGAGATCTTGGACGGGGAGCATGTCATCGTTGAAATAAATGAAGTGCTCGGAGAGGTCGGGAATGCGATGGAAGTTGAGTTCGATGGTGTGAGAAGAGAAGGTAGGCAGATACTCCTTGGGGATGAAATCTTTGTGGTCGATGAGGGCTAGTTTGCCGTTTGAGAGCTTTGCGAGGTCGGCGAGCCACTTTGGCCGCTGGTTCATGGTGACGAGAAAGATGCGATTGGCCCAGGGCATGTGAGAATGAATGCCGCGGAGGAGATAGCGGAGAGTGTCCCAGTCGCGGAAGAGTTCCTCGTCGTTATCGGCGCCTTGGTCGGACTTGGTGTTATTAGGCAGGTGTTGTTGGCGGAGGGCTTGCCATTTGGGGTCGTTACTGGTGACCCAAGGGACTACGACATCGATTTTCATTGTAATAATTATAGCGTGATTGTCTAGGATAGTCAAAGTTTCTAAAACCTCAGGATAGCCAGGTTGGCATGTTGCTGGGAGGTGTGGTAGAATGGGAGTATTATGGAGAATGAGAATCGATCAAGACTAGTTAGGCTAGCGATAGTGGCTGTTGTGGGTATTGGACTAATTGGGCTTTTGGCCTGGATGATGCGACCAGCTGATGATACTAGCGTTGATGTGAGTGGCTGTGAGGCATTAGCTGAGCGATCACATACCTTTGCGGGTGATGGCACGGGGCTTTTGGAGCGGATGCCAACGGCAAATATTATCACTAAACTGGACGATGGCTGGACGGGCTTCCTCTATACTGGACGAGATACTTGTCCGTTTTGTCAGCAGTTTACGCCACGCTTGGCGAATGTAGTGCTAGAGCTAGATATGACCGGCGAGATAGTTTACTTTGATACTGATGCAGCCCAGAATGAGGCGGGACGAGCTGTATTATTTGAGCGATTAGGAATTGAGTTTGTGCCGACTTTCCAGTTTATCCGTAACGGCGAAATTGCAGGTATGTTAAGTGGCGAGGCTACTGGTAGCGCGGTGAGTATTTGTGAATTTATAAAGAGGCATAGAGACGAGTAGGAAGTCTTTAGGGAGTATATGATGTTGTAGTTAGTTTCATGAAATTAGTTCGGTGGATAATATAGATTATTAACGAAAGGGTTTTATGAAATTACTAAAATATCAACGGCTGGATATCTTGTTTGCGATTTATATCGCGAGTGTGATCTTGATGAATCTGATGGGCGCTAAAGTGATGCCTCTAGGTTCGTTCCTGGGTTTCAATTTTAATATCAGTGTGGCGATTGTTTTGATGCCGCTACTGTTCTCGATTACGGATGCGGTGTGCGAAGTCTACAATAAAGAGCGCGCGAAGAGTATGGTGAATGCGGGGATTGTGACTGTAGCATTTATGACGCTATTTGCGACTTTTGCGGTGGCTATGCCGTCGGCAGAGCGATTCCTACCGATGGAAGCGGCGTATAATCAGATCTTTACGATTTCGATCCGCTTTGGTTTGGCGTCGCTGACGGCGTTTGCGATTTCGGCGATCATGAACCTGCTAGTATTTAGCAAGTTAAAGGCGCGACATGGCGAAGGTCGATTGCTGTGGTTCCGCAACAATGTGTCTGACTGGTCAGCGCAGTTTATGGATTCGACAATCTTTGTAGTGTTGGCGTTCTGGACGGTTGGTATTGGTTTTGGCGCGAACGCGAACTTTATGGTTAGTATTATCATCCCGCTGACTATTGCCAAGTGCGCGATGAGCTTGGTGACGACACCGGTAGTGTATGCTTTTGTGAAGTTTCTGAAAGCGAAGCAAGATGAGAAAGAGACGGTCAAGGCTGCTGCTCTTGTGTCGGCGACTAAATAGATAATGATTGGCGGGCGGCAGAATGTCGCCCCTACGAAGGAGACGAAATATGATACTAAACTTCATACCGATTAAGACGCGGATAGTGCAGCCGCCAAAAGATGAGATTTGGGATATTATTGATAGCTTAGATGTTAAGGAGGGTGATATCGTTTTTATCACTTCGAAAATCTTAGGGATTCATGAGGGGCGGACAGCGAAGATGGACGAGGTGGAGAAAGAAGACCTGATTAGACAGGAAGCGGAGCATTGGCTGCCATACACGCATCGTGCTGGGTATAAGTGTAATTTGACAATCGTGCAGAATGTGTTGATGGCATCAGCGGGGATTGACGAAAGTAACTCGAATGGCTATTACGTAATGTGGCCATCAAATCCTGACGAGATTTGCGCGGAGATCCGAGCGCGATTAGTGGCGAAGCACGGCTTAAAGGACCTAGGGGTGGTGACGACAGATAGCCATACCACACCGCTTCGTTGGGGGGTAGTTGGTATTGCTATTGGGCTAGCTGGAGTAGAGCCGCTAGAGGATATTCGAGGTAAACCTGATATCTTCGGACGAGAGATGAAGGTGACGCAGGTGAACAGGATAGATGCACTGGCTGGAATGGCGACTCTATTGATGGGTGAAGGAGCAGAGACGCAGCCTGTGGTGATTTTGCGTGGCTATAAGAACATAGTCTTTGATGAGGGCGCGTCAATGAAGGACTTTAAGATTAAGCCAGAGGATGATATTTATCAGCCGCTAGTAGACGTGATTCGTAGCGCATCGAGCTAGCTTTCGTTCTCTCTTTGTGTTATGCTGTATATAAGCATAAGCAAGAGGTTATGGTTTATGGGGTTTAGCAAGCGGGGTGGCGACACTCCATTTAGGATCGGGAGGAATTGGAGGAATCTAATACCTCGAACCAAGCGCATGAAGGCGATTGTGACAGTAGTGCCGACTCTTGGCGTGGTTTTGGCGATTGGGCTATTGATGGCATCAGCGAACATGATTACTGGTGTAACTCCGAACCGTGGTACGAGCCTGGGCGGTGACCGTGTAACTATCACAGGTAGTGGTTTTACGGATTACACTCAAGCTCCAGGTGTAAGCTTTAGCTATACTGGTGCGTGCCAGCCATGGACGGTGCCACAGGATGGTATTTACCGACTTGAGACCTGGGGGGCGCAAGGTGGTAATGCGAATACGAATGTTGGTGGGCGCGGTGGATACTCGGTGGGTGACGTGCGTTTGACCGCTGGGACTGTTATTTATATATGTGTCGGCGGTGCGGGTACACAGGCGTCACGAACCTCAACCTCACCGTGGCCAGGTGGCTTCAATGGTGGTGGCGGAGCTTATCGCACAGACAATGGTAATGGTCACGAGACGGCCTCAGGTGGTGGTGCGACAGATATCCGAATTGGCATTAATTCGCTTTACGCGCGGGCGATTGTAGCTGGCGGCGGCGGCGGTGCGGCAGGCAACGACTTTGGCGCGGTCCCAGGCGGTGCGGGTGGCGGTGCGAGCGGATTAATGAGTACGGGTACGTATGGTGGCGGTGCAGGTACGCAGACTATCGGAGGCGCGAATAATGCCTCGGGCTGTACAGGCACGGGTACATTTGGCACGGGTGTTGCGCAATGTTCATTAACTAACGGTAATTCTTCTGGCGGCGGCGGCGGTTGGTTTGGCGGCGGCGGCGGACTCTCTGGTGGTGGTGGTTCGGGTTTTGTCTTTACCGCGACAAGCAATGTTAATAGCTCGGTAATTGGCGGGAACTTCTTGCTAAATAATACTCAACTCTTATCTAATGCCTCGACAGTTGATGGTAGCCCGATTGGTACGATGCCAGCACCAGGTGGTGGTACGCAGACAGGGCAGTCAGGAAATGGTTTTGCTCGAGTGACACTACTTGCAGTTGACGTGACTATTGGTGGTTTGGGCTGTCAGGATATGCAGGTTGTTAGCGACACTGAGATTTCCTGTGTGACACCAGCGCATAGCGCGGGTTTGGCGGATGTGGCAGTGACGGTGGCGGGTGTGACGTCGATTTTGGCGAATGGATTCACGTTTACAGATAGCTTGACAATAACTGGCCCGACTTCGATAGGTACGAGTGGTGGTAGCTACGTGATTAGTCTCGACTATAACTATACAGGCTGGGTGACCTTGACTGATGGTGGTCTCGGCGGGACGTTTAGCGGTACTTATATCCAGAATGGTAATCAGATTTATTTTGATGGTACGCGTTTAGCGCAGTTTAATTACACGCCTCCAGAAGATTACCGTGGACAAATTACGATTATTGCTGATTCGGGTAATAGCTATGTTGATAATGGTCGGATTGACATTATGGTGAATGTCTTGGCGCGAACTTTTGCTATGGAGTGCTATGATGGTAGCGACTGGGTGCAGAATACATTTGTGACACCAGGGGCAGCGTTGCCTTGTCGAATCATCTTGCAGGGTGCATATGAGGGGACGATTAGCCTGGCAGACATTATGGACATAGGTTCGGTTGACATGCTTGGTGGTATATTTACTAGTGATGATGCGCGATTTGCTGGCGGAGTGTTTACGACGACTATTGAAAATACAACAGAAATTATTGATCAAACACTGAGCTTTGTCTACACCAGCCCAAGCTGGCAGTGGATTATGGATAATCAGTTTGATGGGACGAACGGCTATTCGGTATTCTGGCCAGTAATCACAGCGAATGCGACACCGATGCTGACTGGTTCGCAGAATATGGTTTCAGTCGGGCTACTGGCTCAAGCTTACGAAATTGTATCAATTGATGTGCCGCAAGTTGGCTTGCCGAGTGGCGCGCATACATGTTTGGGTTGTGGAACGCGATTTAATATCTCTACTTTTAACGCGCCGTATTTTGGTACAATCACGCTAGATAGTAGTGTGGTGGTAGGTGGTGTAGCTCAGCAGGGTGGGCTATTTAGTCGTGGTGCAAGTGCACAGACACCGACTTTTGATATCGAGTTTAATGGTTCGGGTGCGGACACGAACTTCAGCTACACACCGAATGTAGTGGGCGATGATGGTGTCCATACGATTTCTGGCACAAGTAGTGGACCAGTGATCGCGGATGCTTCGATCTCATTCCTCGTGATTGAGTCGCACATATCAATTATCTGTACGCCAGATCATGCGGCGCGTGGGCAGAGCGTTGATTGTACGCTGACTTATTCGGGTGTAGACGGTAATACAGGCTTTGAGATTGACTTGAGCGATATTATGATTGGAATGTCAGATGTTGCGGTGGGTGATGGGGTGTTTACGGATACTTCAGGCTCGACAAGTAATCCGAGCGGGACAATGAGCGGGCGAACTTACGCGTTCTGTGGCGGCAATGGCGGGACGGATTGCACGGGTGAGACATTTGTCCGAACCTTTACTTATACTGTACCGAGCGTGCTAGCGAATGAGTGGTCACGAGTGCGAGTTGTGGGCGAGAATACAACTACAGGTGATACTAACTGGGCTATTATCACAGTGGTACCAGACTATATTGACTTCTACTGTGCGCCGACTTCGCCAGATTGTCAGATAGCACGGGTTGGACAACTACAGGATTACATGCTTCGACCAAACGGTGTGTTTACGGGCAGGGTGCAGCTGAGTGACGGTGATCCAAATAGTCTATTTAGTGATGGCGGTATTGCGTCTTGGGATTCAGATAGTAACGAGTTTGACTTTGAGTATACGCCGGCAACACCAGGCATCAAGACTTTGACCGCGACAGTAATTGAGGTTGATGGACCGAGCGGTATTAACGTAGGTGACGTGTTTACTATGACGGTATATGTGATTGCGGATGACTTGGAGATTTTGGGACCAGACTTTATCGCGCGTGATGACGCGCCGACTTCGCCAAGGTTTTCGTTTGTGCTGAACGGGCCATATGAGGGGGCGATCCAGTTTGGGATTTGGCGAAATGATGGCACAACTTCGACTCTGGTGACAAATACAATGATTACGGGCACAAATGTGACGAGTCTAGGTGGCGGTCTATTTGAATGCGTGGTGACATATAGTATGTGGGACCCAGTAACGAACACAACGACAGCATGCATGGCGGACAATGCGCCAAACAATACGGTCGATGTGTTTGCGGGATATAATTACTTTGAAGCGCGGGCGTTAGTGCCGAGCGATCCTGGGTTAAATATCGCATCGAAAGTGATTGGTATTATCGCTGATGATTACGAGATCTTGTTTGAGGGGGCGGATGTAACGGCAAATGTGATCACAACGACAGTCGGCACACCGTTGATGTTCACCTTCTCGCCAAATGCGTTGTTCGCGGGCATCTACAGTTTTGATGATGGTGGGGCGAGAGGCTTCTTTACGCCGATGACTCGAATCTTGGTATCGCAGGCAGAATGGCCAGCAGTTAATGACCAAACCACGCAAACACGAAGTGTGACCTATGTACCGCTAGAGACAGGTGAAATCACGTTGACGTTTGACGCGACGCGGACTGGTGTGGCGGTGCCAGTAGGTGCAGAGAGCTTGGATACAAAGACGGTGACATTGTTGGTTATGGCGAATGAGGCGACAATTACTGGACCGAGTCGGGTAGTGCGTGGACAGACTGGTAATTTCACTTTGACCTTAAATGGGCCATATGAAGGGACGATTGATATTGATAGTTCGTTGCCGATTGCAGGCAATGCACTACATGATATCGCGCCGACTTCATGCACCTTTACGCTAGCGGACTGGGACCCAGTGACTAATACAACTTCGTGTAACTTCACTTTTACAGCGCTGATTGACCCAGCGGTGAGCTATGTGAATACAGTAGAGATATTCTCGTCGCCGCTTGTTGGCGTGGCTGGTGTTGAGTTAGTGGCTAGTGACTTTACAGTAACACCAGGACCAGAACTGCAAAACCAAAAGATTAATAATCCTATTGCATTTACTATCACGCCGAATGCGATGTTTGACGGACAGTTTCAGATGGCGATTGTTCCGTCGGGCAATGGGTGTATGGCGACAGCAGGATTTAATGGGGTTTTTGATACGAGCACAATTACTTATACTTACTTACAGTTTTTAGCGGATCGCAGTCAGGATCCGATCAGTCAGGATTTCACATTCACACCACAAAGCGCTGGTCGAGTATGTATCGAGGTGACGCCGATACCGAGTGATAGTGGCATTGCAATGAGCTCGCAGATTATCGAGATCCACGTGCATGATGCGCCAGCGATTGGTGGACCGAACACTATTGTCTGGGAGCAGACGAGTGGCACATATTTATATACAGTTCCAGGTGAGTTTAATGGCGTGGTGAATTTCTCGATTTGGGATAACTTTGCAGGTACAGAAATCAGTGGAGCGACAATTACGACTAGCCAAGGTGGATCGAGCTGTACGTTTACGAATAGCGACATGGATGCAGCAACAGGCCTGACGACCTGTACGTTCATTTTCACATTGCCAGCGACTTTTGAGGGTAATTGGGTGCAGATTCGTTCGGATGATGGTACGGATCAGGATACGCATGACGTGGCGGTGTTAGCTAACGCCTTTACGGTAACACCTGCAGAGGTTCTAGATGCGACGCTAGATACGCCGTATACGTTCACGATTCAGCCGAATCGACTGTTCGCGGGCAACTTTAGCTTGAGCGATGATCACGGCGATGGAATATTTAGTAGTACAGTAGTGAACTTTTCAGCGAATGACTGGCCGAATGATCAGACCACGCGACCGAGTCAGGCCTTTATCTACACGCCAAAGCATTTTGGTGAAAGTATTGTGACGGTTACCTCGAGCTTAGGGACGGAAACGGTGCGATTAATGACTTTAGCAGAGTCGATGAGCTTGACTGGGCCAGAGTCGATCCAGCTGGGCAGTGCGATGAGCGGGCTGTTCACGCTAAATATCCATGGGCCATATGTCGGCACGGTGGACTTGTCGGTGCGGGACACGGCGACTGGGGCAGCGATTCCTGGTGCGACGCTGGTGGCGAACAGCGAGTTCTGTACATTTGGTTTGAGTGACTATGATGCGACAACTAATACGACGTCGTGCGACTTTACGATTACTTTGCCAGCGGGCTTAAGCTCAAATCATATTACAATAACAGCAGAGACAGCACCTGGTAGTCGAGCATTGCCAACAGCAAATATGGTGACGACGATCATGGCGAATGACTTTGCCATGACATCAGATGCGCAGAGGACTATGCGGGTGGGTGATGTAGTGACCTTTACTATCACGCCTAATGCGGTGTTTGATGGAATATTTAGCCTAGGCTCGACGGGAGCGGGAAACTTCAGCCCTAATAATTTAAGCTTTACACCTAGCGAGTATGCGACGACAGACAATGTGGACATAGCAAAGACGTTCACATTTACGCCGACAGCACCAGGGCGGCATGTGGTTACTGTGGCGAGCGCTCTAGGTAGTCAGGAGATGGTAGTATATGTATTGGCAGACGGTTTTACCCTGACACCGACATCGGCAGTGGGTGAGCTAGGGCAGCCTACGACATTTACGATCACGCCTAACGGGTTGTTTGAGGGTGAGCTGACATTTAACTTAACAGATGCGACAGCAAATGGTGAGTTTATGCCGACCACCATTATATTTACAGAGCTTGACTGGACGGGCGTAAATGGCCCTGATATGCCGAGCGGCATGACATTCACATATACGCCAACTAGATTGGGGCAGATTACGATTACAGCGACGGATGCGAATGCTGGTGTGGGTAGTTTGGGTAGTCAAAGTGCTGTAATTTTAGTAAGTGATAGTGGTGGTGGCGAAAACGGTGGAGGCGGTGATACTGATATAGATGCACCAGATACGGGGGTTTTTGAGGCTGGGTCTGGAGTGGTAGTGGCGGCTGTCTTTGGTGGCCTAGGAGCAGTTATAGCGACAGGGGTCGGATGCTTCGCATTACGTAAACGGCGGCGATTTTAGTTTGCATAAATCCTCGTAAAATGTTAGAATAGAGGTGATGAAAGCGAAAAAGCGAGTAGCGCGATTTCAAGAAGACTCTGATCGAGAGGGGCGACGAAATAAAGGTCGTTCACGGCGAGATGAGCGTCCATTGCCGCGCCTACCAAAGATAGCGAGCTTATCTGAAGACGGATTTGGATCGTGGGCGAAGTCAATATTGGCGTTTGTGGGGGTGTGGTTTACGAATCTTGGGCGACGATTTTTTCGTTTCTGGTTTAGTAAGCGAGGCGTGGTTCTATCCCTAAAGATTTGGGGTACGATTTTTATCGGGTTAGCGTTGTTTATAGGCGTGTTATTCTTATGGTTTGCACGTGACATTGCGATGCTAAGCCCAGATGCCTTGCGGAATAAGGTGATCTCAACGACTAATATATACTTAGACCGGAATGGCGTTGTGCTTTGGGAGGATCGAGGTGATGGTGACTATCGAATTGCAGTTGAGGCGGACGAGATCAGTCAGTATGCGGTTTGGGCGGTGATTGCGTTAGAGGATAGGAATTTCGAGAATCATATAGGTGTGAGTCCACGAGATACGATCCGTGCGCTCTGGATGACTTTGACGGGTCAGCAAGTGCAGGGCGGATCGACAATTACTCAACAGTTGGTGAACCAAGTGTTCTTTGGTGATGAGCCGCGCGACCAGACGATTACTGGCGTACCACGTAAGGTGCGTGAGATTATATTGGCGATGGAGGTAGAGCGACGCTTTACAAAAGAAGAAATTATGACAATGTATCTAAATCAGTCGCCATTTGGTGGACGACGTAATGGTATAGAGTCTGGTGCGCGGGCTTACTTCGGCAAGAGTGCGGCTGAGTTGACGATTGCTGAGGCGGCGCTATTAGTATCAATCCCGCAGAACCCGAGCCGATTTACGCCATTCTGTGGTCGATACGAAACTCCCGATAGCTGTAATGCGCGAAGAGCGGCGCTACTAGCGCGACAGCGGCACGGTATTAATGCGATGGTTGACATGGGCTTTATTACCCGAGAGCAGGCAGACGAGGCGTTGACGCACGACATCATTGCAACTATCCGTCCGATGGACACGCAGTTTACGGATATCCAGGCACCGCACTTTGTGGTGGAGGTGAGGCGTCAACTTGAAGAAGAGTTTGGCGTGGCAGCGGTGCGGGCGGGGGGTTGGAGGATTTACACGACACTTGATATAAGGGCGCAACGAGCAATGGAGCGAGCGGTAGCGGTCGAGGCTCCGTTGATGATGACGGGTGCAGGTACAGCAAATAATATGGCAGGGACGTCAGTAGATGTGGATACTGGGCAAGTGATTGCGATGGTCGGGTCGATTGGCTGGGATACACCAGGTTATGGTCAAACTAATGCAGCGCGATCGTTGATCGAGCCAGGGTCGACGATTAAGAATTTGATTTTTGCTGAGTTGTTTAATCAGCGCGCAGGACGTAACTTTGGTCCTGGTTCGATTATCCGTGATGAGAACATTGAAGAGTGGTATGGCACAAATATTCAAAACACCACGTCGGCACACAATCCTCAAGTGACAATCAGGCACTCACTAGGCGCGTCTTTGAATCGTCCTGCGGTGAAAGCGATGGATATCATCGGAGTGCAGCCGACTTTGCAGGCGATTCGAAATGCGGGCAACCACTCATACTGCGCTCAAGGTTGGGAGGGTGGACTATCAGCGGCAATCGGTAACGGCTGTAACGTACGAATGGATGAGCATACGAACGCGCTTGCAACTTTGGCGCGTGGCGGCAATTACAAGCCATTGGTATATATATTACGGGCAGTGAATGGTGAAGGTCGAGTGATGCGACAGTGGAACGATGTGCGGGGTGTGCCAGTGTTTGATCCGCAAGCGGCGTATATGGCGATGCACATTCTGCATGACCCAGTGCCACGACGAACGCTTGGTGCACAGACTACAGGTCCAGCATCGGCTGGTTGGATTACGCCTGGCGTATGGACTGGCACAAAGACTGGTACCTCGACTGGCCTAAACAACCGAATTACTAATAACTGGTTTACTAGTGTTTCACCAGTACTGTCGACATCATTCTGGTGTGCGCGGCATGATGGGCAGCCGATTAGCCGATCGTGCGGTATTCATGTGCGACGGGCGGCGGCGTATACTATTGAATATATACATCATGAGATTTACATTGCGGAGGGTCGTTATCGATTGAACCAGCCGCTGCCGCGACCTGCAGGTATTCACACGATGGGGATTGCGGGTGTGACTGACATCGCGTCGTCATGGACAAACCGTGGTAATACTGGCTGGTCAGAGATGGACTTTGAAGTAGATACTGCGACTCGACGACTAGCAACTCGCTGTACTTTGCCGCAGAATCGCACGACTGTGCGGGCGATGGGTCTAGTGGATCAGATGTCTGGTACGGTCAGCGCGTTTGGCGGACCTGAGGGCTGGGATTTGGAGCCGATTAACGAAGATAATCTGGTATGTGGGCCAGCAGAGCCACCAGAGAATGAGCTGATTTCTGGTTTTTGGAATAGCGCTGGGAACCCTCTTATGCTGCTACCTCGCAATCGATGGGGTTACTAAGTGCAGGCAAGACGGCGTCGTATTAGGGACGTTATCTCGTTGCCGTATCATTATTGGCAAGGGTTTATTTGGGCGCTACTATATGGTTTTCCGACTCGTGGAATGACAGTGATTGGCGTGACTGGTACTAACGGCAAAACGACGACTTGCTTTATGATCTATGAGATATTGCGAGCGGCAGGTAAGCGCACGGGGATTGTGACGACGGTTGGCTATGGTGCAAACGGGCGACTGAAAGCACCAGATGAGCATGTGACAACGCCGCATCCTAGGATGCTGAATAGAATGCTAAAGGAACTACGTAAGCAGGGGATTGACTATTTGGTGCTAGAGACGACCTCGCATGCTCTGGCGCAGAAGCGAGTTTTTGGAATTAATTTCGACACGGGTGTCTTAACTAATATGACACATGAGCACTTGGATTATCATGGCACGTTTGAGCGTTACGTGAAGGCAAAACGACGATTGTTTTGGAAGTCAAAGTTTGGTGTTGTGAATGCTGAAGATGGTGTCGCAAGATTGTTTGAAGCGAGTGTGCCGAAGTTCATGAATTATGGCGTGGAAGAAGGTGAATTAAGGGCGAGTAATATTAAGCTAGGTAGTGACTATGTAGAGTTTTCGATTTGCTACCGAGATTTTTGCACGAACCCGAAGATGCCGTTACGCTCCAATATCGCAGGAGAGTTTAACGTCTATAATGCCTTGGCAGCAGCAGCAGTTGGTTTACATTATGGATTGAACTTGTCCGAGATTGCGGATGGGATTTCGAACCTTGACGTGATTGATGGGCGCATGGAGGCAGTAGATGAGGGACAGAACTTTACGGCTATCATTGACTTTGCACATACCCCAGATGCTTTTGAAAAGCTGATGCCGGACATGAAACGGGCAGCTAAAGAGAAGGGTGGACGACTGATTACGATGTTTGGTGCGGCAGGCGGTAAGCGTGACGCAAGTACGCGAGCGCCGCGTGGTGAGTGGGCAGGTAAGTATGCAGATGTGATTATTCTAACAGAGGACGGTGATTATGATACTCCGCCAGAGGAGATCTTTACTGATCTTGAAGAGGGGATTTATAAGGCGAGGTTTCCAAAGAAAGACCTATATAAGATCCATAATCGGTCAGAAGCGGTGCGATTTGCGGTAGAGATGGCGAAGAAGAATGACGTGGTGTTATTCCTGGGTAAAGGGCACGAGCGAGAGATTGAGACGGTCGACGGGCCGATACCGTACTCAGAAGCCGATCAGGTGCGACGCGAGCTCAAGCGCTTAAAGAGTGGCAAGAGCGTAGCGAAGAAGAAGTAGTTTAGCGGTTTGATTACGAGGTCTGAGGTTGCAGCGAGCTGGATTTCGGCGCCACCGGAGAAGCCGAGCTTGAACTTGGAGATACCGTCATTTAAAAGACCATTAACGTCATAGCTTCGCGAAGGCACAGGCTTAGAGTCAGGAGCAGCCTTTACTGTCTCCAAGCATATGCCTTTCGCGGTCAAGATGGTATGCCACTTTAATGTATAGTTGGCACGCTTCTGGAAGGCGAGGTCGGTGGCACCGCCATATAGTTCGATGCAGACTTCGGGTGTCTTGACGCACCAGAGGAAGGCTTCGACCTGGCCATTGATTTCGGCGACGTGGATGTGGTTGTTTTGGCCCATTTGTTTAAAGATGGTGCGGTAGTAACTGTCGGGGTGGATAGGGAAACCAGCGCGCTTGGCGGTTTCGCGGTAGATTGTAAGGATTCGGTCGAGATCGGACTCTCGGGCTTTGCGGATTGTGGTGTTATTGTCTCGCTCGGAGCGACGGATATATTGACGGGTTTTAGAGTCCATAGTGGCTAGTAGTTCTTCTTTGGATTTGGTGAGGTCGAGCTGGATGGTGCGGGCTAGGAGAACATGGTCTCGGGCCTTCTTGAGCTTATGGTGCCAGTCGGTGGCTTTGACGTTGGGCTCGAAGCGGAGCATGAAGAGGTTTTCTTTTTGTGCGAAAGCCTTAAGTTCGCGGAGGAAGTCAGAGTCGAAGTTGTTGCCACGCGGTATATAGCCGAAGCGACCGAGCGGAGTCTTTCTGATGAGGATTTGCGCAAAGTAGTTGTCATTAGCAAGGCGCGTGACTTGCCATGAACCAGTGACCTTCTTGACCTCACCCCAGCCGAAGAGCTGTAAGGGGTGACCATGATGACTGTCGACAAGGTTATCCCATTGTTTTGGAATAATGTATGTGGTAATCATAGGCTTACGTTGCCCTTATATGCCAAACTTACTCTTCATGCCAGCTGTATAGCCGAATGTAGCAGCGTTTGCGCCAGCATCGCGGTAGTTATCACGGATGGTGTCGCGAATAGTGTTGTAGTGTGTAGCGAATGTTGGGTCGGATGTGGCGCGTGCATCTGCTGTGCGCATAAGGTCGATTAAGTTCTGCTCTCCAAGCTGACCGACTTTCTGGGCATCCATCTGGCTGAGCATGGCTACGGCCTGATCGCCGGTAGCGTCAGCGGTAGCAATATGCTTAGCAGTGTCGTTATCCATGGTTGCATAAGAGTGAGTATACTTGCCACTGGCAACGTCATCTGCAAAGCTTTTGCCATTTGTCGCAAACTCGCCGGCACCAGCATAGTACTCATCAATTGTCCCGGTACTGTCTGGGTTTTCAGTTATGTACTTGTAGTAGGCGTAGTCTCCGAAGGCATCAGCTTTGGTTTCTTTATTCTTGCCAACCTGTCCAAGAGCAGAACGTCCACGGACACCACCAATGCCTGATGAAGTATAGTCTTGAGTGAGGCGACGTGCTTCGTCGACTTTCCCGTCCGACTGAAGTTTCGCGATTGCACGAGTGGCTTTAATATAGTCTCCGTTAGCGATAGCATCTGCGCCGTAACCTTGGGCTGATGCCGTATTCATGCTTGATAGAGCCAAGTCGGCTTCTTTGCCTTGCTCGGCATCGCGCTTATTGATAGCGGTCTGGGCGATAGCGCGTCGGTTAGTTCGGGAGTGAGCATCTGGGTGAACGGCATTTTTTGCACTTTGCTCGCGCCTTGACTTCATTAACTTGCTTTCAACACCGCTATTAGCTGCTAGATCTCTAACATAATTTGCGCTACCAGGTGAGTAAGTACCAGCTGCCATACTACTCATTGAGGCTGCTTCTTCGATTTCTTTTATTCTGTTATTGCGCGCAGCACCTGGAGGCATTGATGTAGCTTTCCGCATGTCGGCGTCATAGCTAGCGTCACCTACTTGATACACACCACCATTCTTACTACTAATCCTTCGATTATTAGCAAGTTTGCTGGTGGCCTTGTCCTTAGCAGCCGTAGCAGATAATCCGCTGTCTAGAGCTTTCTTTTCTTCGGCGGCAAAATCGCGATCATAGTTGATATCGCCCTCTTTATATTTTCCTAGCTCAATAGCGCCGTCACGACTAATGGCAGCCCATTGTCGTCCTTGCTTTGTGACTGTCTCACCGTCGTACTCGCTGGCACTTGCCATTTCAGCCGCGCTTCTGTATTGGTCAAATTCGGATTGAGCTTGTTGGAGCTTGCCGAACGTGCCTTTGCCATATTTTGCGCTTGCGGTAAGTTCAGCTGTTTTCTTATCTGCTTTAGCCTTGGCAGCAGCAGCTTTGGCCTGGAGGCGTTGTTCGTGGCCATATCCTTCGTTAATCTTTTTACCACCGTAGTTCGCGGCGCGGGAACTCATCATTTTAGCGGTTAATCCAGCGCCTACTGCGGCGCCTGTGACCATGGCGCCGATCTTGCCGAGGCCTCCGAGGGAACCCTTGATAATAGTAATGACTGCGAAGTAAGGTGCAATCATCGCAATCATACCGGCTATACCTCTAATTTGGTCGGCGGCACTGGCGTCTTCATTGAGTACGACGCCATTTGTAATGATGGTTCCGGCCAATACTCCAGCACCAATTACCAGGCTACAGGCAGGATAAACGACGAGCAGGGACACAAACATCTTCCACCATGAATTAAAGAGTCTGGCGGTGTTAGGTAGGATGCGGGCAGCGAAAGCAAGTGGTGCGATTACAACCAGGATAATTATGCCAACCTGCCTCATGACCAATATAACGAACAGCATGACAATAGCAATTAATGCAGAAATTAAGAATATCATTGCTACTGCGAAGAGTGCGCCGAATCCACCAGTTAAAACCATGCCAACGACTGAGACTGTTCCAGCTATACCCAAGATCAGGGCAAGTGTACCCAGGAGCCCTCCTTCGCCTGCACCAAATTGTATGTTTCCAATTTGGCTGGCAATGCCAGTGAGTAGCTGGTGGATCTGATAGCCAATGATATTTGAGAGATCAATCATAGCCTGAGTGATAAAGAAGGAGAGATTGATGAGAACAGCCGCCACAATAATTTCTGGCAACATCTTCTTGATGCCATAGTTACTGATACCAATACTGGTGACTTGAGAGAAGATAACGACAAGGAAGAAGATAACGAAGAGGACGTTGGCGATATTACGGAAGGTCCCCCATGCATAATGTGTGGGAGTGTCAGTGTCATAGAAGCTGAGTTCCATGCGCAGGAAATTGTTTTCAAGCCAGCCATACATACTGCCAAGCATGTCGTTAAGGCCTGTAATAATAGGACAAAGCGCCCAGCCAAGCGGGCCGAGGTCGCAGGTTACTTCAATGGCTTCGCCTTCGCCACCGTCTGGGCTACCAGGACCAGCGATAATTTCAGGGAATTGTCTGATATCGAAAGGTCGGAGGACGCCGCCGTACATAATATTCAGTGTGGCGGTGCGTTCGTCTGGTCCGTCGTTCGGGTCGACAGTAAGCGTAATAGAGCTTCCGGTCCTGGTGAATCTAGCCCATCCGGTGCCGCCAGCGCCAAAGGTGATAGATACTGGGTTAGGTGAGAGCGGTGCAGGTACAGTATTGCTGAATGTGCCAGCGTCGCCTTCACGGGTTTGAAAATCAAAGGTTCGAGCGTCGCCTTCGGCAGTGAATATTAGGTCTGATGGCTCGATCCGCGCTTGGATGTTGTCGGTACCCTGTTGTGTAACGATGACGTTCCAGTAGGCTGCCTCTGGATTGATAGTAGGGTCAAGTTGCCTGACTCTGACTTGACATTGGCGGGGGCTAAGGTTGTTGTTAGCCCCCGCGGGACCAGTTGCAGTGCTGAGAACAAGATTGGTTCCCTGTCTGTCCGAGGTCAGCCAGTCGCAGTTAGGAGTCCCAGGCACTGCTGTCGTGCTGACGATAGTGAAGTTGTCGGTTGGGGTCCAGCCACCGCCACCGATTCTTCGTCGGATGGTAGTGGTAGTAGTGCTGCCGGCAGTGCGGTCGAGATTGACTGTCGGGGTGTTGTCAAGAGTCAGTAGTTGGGATGTAAACCGAGGTTGATCGATAAAGAAATTCCGAGAGCCTACAGTAATTGTGCAGGCTCTTGTGCCGATGGCATCGTTTTGTGGAGCGGTAATGGTTGAGCGAAAAGTGCGGTTAGCAAGAGCGCTTGGTGCACTTATGGTCCAGTTATCACAACCATTCCCAAGACTAGGGCGCTGAGAATCTACTGTTGTGCCAGAAAAGAGAGGGTCATGATATATGAAGAAGTCTAGATCGCCGCCATGTGCTGGCATATTAAATCTAGTATTATTAGCAATTACTCCTCGAGACTGGAGGTCCATCAAGCAGCGTGTGCCGCCGACCATTGCGCCTGCAGATGGACACAGCCCCCCGTCTTGAGAGAAGTTTATGGAGGCAGTGGGGCCGTGCTGCCCAGTTCTAAATGTGAGGACGCCATCGCGTCCTTCGCCGAGTCTTGGATTTGCGCCTACGGTTACTCCGACATTAGTGTTGGCCGTACCAACAGCACCAGTGATTGGATTGAGAGTTACCCCTGGCGGTGTACTAATGATTGCCCAGCCAAGCCCGCCTGTTGTGCGCACCTGTAGCCCACTGCTACCAGTCTGGATGCTTGACCTGCCAGCTTGACCATTCCATCCACGGTCGACTGGGCTCCCATTATGGTTGAAATGTACAGATCGGCCAGCGCAGTCGCTGTCAGTAAGGGCACTATTGGCTCGACGACAGGTGATTGCGATGGTTGCGGATGCTTGAGCGTCTCGAGGTATAGCGAAATGAGCGGTAGCAAGGGCAGCGAGAGTGAAAATAGGGACGGTGACACCCAATACAACCGGTAGTTTACTGAACCGTTTTATCCGAAACTGTTTTCGCCCAAATCGCTTATGCATAATTGATAATATTATATACCCACTTACGTTATATTGCAAGCGGGGATCACCCCTGAATTGTGCTATAATGTTTCCATGAATAAAATCTTGGAGGGACTGAACCCAGAACAGCGGCGGGCGGTGGAGACGCTGGAGGGGCCTATGCTGATTTTGGCGGGCGCTGGTTCAGGTAAGACTAAGACTTTGACACACCGAGTTGCGAATTTGATTGATCGTGGTATGGATGCACGGCGAATCTTGGCAGTGACATTCACTAATAAGGCGGCAGCGGAGATGAGAAGTCGGACTACGAAGCTGCTGGAAACTATGACTGCCGCGAGACAGGAGCAGCCTTTACTATCTCAAAATTGGCAGGGCCTCCAGCTGCCGTTCATGGGAACGTTTCATGGGATTGCGTTGAAGATATTAAGATTTGATGGCGAGGCGATTGGTCTCGCATCAAACTTTATAATATACGATGCGGACGATCGGCGACTATTAATCAAGAATGTGATGAAAGGCCTCGGAATGGAGGTGTCGCGAGGCGGGCTACGTGATATTGAGGGCGATATATCGAACGCGAAAAACCACAATATTGATGCAAGTGAGTTCTTGGCGCAGGCGAGCACGAATTACGAGCAGGATGTGGCGCAGGTGTATCGGGGCTACGAGCAAGAGCGGATTAAGAATGGAGCGCTCGACTTTGACGACCTACTGTTATATTGGCTGCGGTTAATGGAGCAGCCTGAAGTGCGCGAGAAGTATCGGCAGAGATTTGAACATATATTGATTGACGAGTACCAGGACACAAATAAAATTCAGTATCAAATTGTGAAGTTGCTGGTGAATGAGCAGCGGAATATCTGTGTGGTGGGTGACGATTGGCAGTCGATCTACGCGTGGCGTGGTGCGGACTATCAAAATATCTTGAACTTTGAACGGGACTTTAAGGGAGCGACGGTGATTAAGCTGGAACAGAATTATCGCTCGACCAAGTCGATCCTAGAGGCGGCAAATAAAGTCATAAAAGAAAACGCGAATCGGACAGATAAGACAATCTGGACGGACAATGAGAGCTCGATACCGATTAAGGTGCGACGATTCTGTAATGCATTTGACGAAGCGCGATTTGTGGCTCAGACAATTGGCGTGGCTGTAGACGGTGGTGGAGCGCGGTATGATGAGTTTGCGATATTATACAGAATGAACTCGCAGAGTTTGCCATTTGAAAAGGTATTTGTGCAGAATCAGATTCCATATAAAATTATCGGCGGGCAGAGATTCTATGATCGTACGGAAGTGAAGGATGTGGTGGCATATTTGAACTTATTGATCGCGCCGAATGACTCAGTGAGCTTAAGGCGGGCGATAAATGTGCCGACGCGTGGAATTGGGCCGAAATCAGTAGAGAAATATCTGGCGGGTGAGAAAGTTGGCGGCAAGGCTGGTGTGGGACTAGAGGAGTTTCAGAAGTTACTCGCGGATTTACGAGAGAAAACTAAGTTGGCGCGACCACGAGAAATCGTAGAAGAATTAGTGGAGAGACTACAGTATCTGGAGTATCTTGCGACGCGGAAAGATGAGCGGGCGGATGCAAGAGTGGAGAATGTGAAAGAGTTTATTCGTGAGGCGGGTGAATACGAGTCACTGGACGACTTTCTCGGATCGCTAGCTCTGTTCTCAAGTGGAGATGAGACCGTGTCTAATGAGGCGGTGACTTTGATGACAGTGCACTCGGCGAAGGGCTTAGAGTGGGATGAGGTTTTTGTGGCGGGCCTAAATGACGGAATCTTGCCGACTAAGCGGGCGCTCGACCAGGAGGGTGGAGAAGCGATAGAAGAAGAGCGGCGGTTGCTTTATGTGGCGATGACACGAGCACGGAAGAAGCTATATGTGACGAGCTATGAGCAGTCCATGGGTTGGGGTGGTTCATCGAAGATGCACGACGAGTCGCGATTTCTCAAACCTCTATTGTGTAATGAGATTGATAGCTCGCTCGATGGTGGAGAGGTGCAGGCTTGCTATGATGGAGTGGACGATGTGTATGAAGATGTATTTTAGAGAATAGCGCTTGGCAGAAGAAAGCTCTTGACCTTCGAGTGGCTTGATAGTTTAAGCTTATGTTGAACTATGGCATATAGAGGTATCTGGCGAGTAAAGACTAGGAGACGCAATCGGCCTTGGCGACGGGCGCTGTTTGTGGGGGCTATTATGGTGTTGGCTGGGGCGTTGAACTACAAAAGCTGGGCGCTGAATGAACCGAGTCAGGCGGTGATGTACGAGGCGATGAACCTATCGGCGCGACATATGGTAGATCAGAGTTACGAGGTTTGCTTGTTGCCAAATGTGTTCTTTGATGAGCGATGTCAGCCAGCGGGGCGACAATATCTATCGCTACTGACCGATACGATCAATCTACAATTCAACTACGAGCTTTCTACGGATAAACCGCTAGAGTACAAATATTCGTACACGATTGTGGGGCGGGTGATTGTGTTTGATCGGGAAAACCGGGAGCGGCAAATATATAATCAGCAGTTTGTTTTGCAAGATGAGATTAGGGGTTTAAATAGGGGCGCTGGCATGCTAGTTGTTAATGAGACTTACGGATTAAACTTCCAAGAGTTTAATCAGCAGGCGATTCAGTTTATGGTCGACAATGGACTGGCAGGAGAGGCGATACTGGAAGTTGATATGAGAATAGATTTGGTGGCTAAGACTGATGATGAGCGTTCGGTTAGTCGCCAGATTAATTTAGGTTTCGTGGTGCCGCTCGCGAAGCAGACTTATAGTGTGCGGTTAGGGAGGCTGCCAGACCAAGAGGATTTATTAGTGTTCATGGGTGCGGAGCAAGACGGAGCGGCGATGCGTCGTGTAATATTGAGTGGCATGTCGGTAATGACGGCGGTAATTGTAATTATAATATTTTATATAAAGTATAAGCGTCGACCGAAGAATCCTTGCGAGCGATATGACATGAAGATACATAAAGAATATGGGCGAATTATAGTGGACCTAAAGACGCCGCTGAAGAGGAGTGACTATAAGTATGCCTATGAAGTGGAAGAATTTGAGGATTTGGTAGACAAGGCGGATCGCGTGATGCAGAACATTCTCTACTTTGAGATGCCGAGCGGAAGGACAGCATACGCGGTGGTAGAGAGGGAGCATGTGTTCTTGTACGGCTCTCCACACTGGAAGCGGTCGTTGTCGACGAAGAAAACAAAGAAGGGGAGGTAGGGGATGGAGTAAACGTGGTGTTTTTAGTGAGTAGAATGAAGCAAGAAAGGTAATTATGAAAAAGGTAAATGGAAATAGCAGAGTGAATAAGAAATGGGCGGCAGTCGGGATTCTGGCTGTAGCGCTGGTGATAGGTGGTGTAGTGTTTGCGGCGTATAGTCAAACATTGACGATTATGGGTGGAGCGGAGTATACGCAGAATGATCCGCTGGTGCGATGGAAGGCTGGATCGGTGACTCACGCCCAGACTGGGGGTGGTGGTTTTGATAGTACGGTTACTACGGATGTGAGTGCAGACCAACTAACTATTGCGTCGTATATGGTGCAATTTAGCGCGGCGGGCTCAGCAACTGTACGGGCGACGATCGAAAACGTAGGTGGGGCAAAGGCTTCTGTCTCTACGTTAAATACACCAACCATCACGTGTACAGCACAAGGCGCAGCTGACGTAGTGTTCGCGGATGCGCTATGCAGGAATATCACATACATATTTCAATATGCAGATGGTAATGCTATTGTAGCGGGTGACGAGCTCGCGGCAGGAGATAGCGTGGAAGTGCGAGTGGTGGTAGAGCTTGCGGCGGTGCCGACAGTCGGCAGACCTGGCGCGGTAGATATTGCTATCGGTAATCAAACTATCACATATGTTGACTAGCTTCAAGGTTTAGGGGGAAGGCTGAAGCTGCTAACTAGATACTGCAGGAAGATACTCGTCATTATAGGCGGGATCTTCACTGTGGTAGTGATAATAGCTATATGGTTGCCGATGACTATTTGGTTGGCAGCAGGAATAAGTGTTGCAGCTTTAGCTGTGACAGCGAAAGTCTTTGGGTTAGAGTTAGGGCGTCAGCGTGAGCAGAGTGTGATAGTAGCTATGGTTGTGGTAATTTGTGCGGTTTGGTTGGCGCTACAATTTTTGCTAGGGATAGTAGTTGGACTTGTGTTGCAAGCCAGGCCAGAAAATTATATTTTACTAAATTTACTGCCGATGGTATTGGTGATTATTGTGACAGAATTGATGCGAGTGAGCTTGCTGAGAAAAAGCGGTAAAAGCAAAGTTATGATGGTAGTAGTGACGTTGCTCGCGACGCTGATTGGTGGGCTGCCTTTGCTTGCGGTAATGAGTTTGGCGAACAATTTGCGAGTGGCGCAGTTTGTATTTATAGGCTTATTACCGTGGGTATTTAGTAGTATCTTTATGACTTTCCTGGCTGGTAAGGGCGGATGGCAGGCGACGACTGCATATCGAGTGATGACCGTATTGCCACTGATGTTTCTGCCGATTTATCCGAACCTTAGCGACTTCATGATGAGTAGCGCTCATTTATTCATCCCAGTAGTTTGCTATTTCTTGTTGTATAAGCTGACACTGGAACGCGATGAGCCAAGAAAGCACAGACAGTCAAGCAAAGCGTGGCGAATAGTTGGTGCGGGAGCATTGGCGAGCGTGGCTATTTTGGTAGTGATGTTGTTTAGCGGGGGGTTTCGCTTTTATCCGCTGGCGGTGGCGACGGGATCGATGGCGCCAAACATTAATGTGGGCGATTTTATAATTGTAGAGAAATTGAACAGCGGGCAAATCGCTAGCTTAGTAGAGGGTGATGTCCTGGTGTTCAGTAAGCGTGAACGAATGGTGGTGCATAGGATTGTGGCGATCGAAGAGGATGGGAGTGGTCAGCTAGAATTTACAACTCAAGGCGATGCAAATAGCTCACCAGATGCCTGGGTGGTAAGAGAAGACGAGGTGATTGGTACGACTAGACTAAAGTTGCCGCTAGTTGGGCATCCGACTCTTTGGGTGTCTGGTGTGACTCAGGGAGGGATGTAGCTGTGAAGACGAAGCGTCTGGCAGCGGTGGCAGGGATATTGTGTCTGGCGGTGGTGTGTGCGGGAGTTGCTTTTGCAGATGTTTCGAACACATTAGTGATTGAAGGGCAAGGATACTTTGAGCCGATTGGTGGGCCAGAATTGACTGCAAATAATGCGAATCGAGATTTCGAGATATTTCGTGGCGATACGGATTTTACGCCAGCACAAATGCATGCGCGGATACGAGCAACGAGCGAGATGGATGGCGACATCACGTCACGGATTACGCGAGAGTGTAGGCGTGGGGATGTGTTGGTAGTTTGTCCTATTAGATGGCAGGAGTGGGAGATGGGTAATTATACTGTTACCTATCAAGTGCAAGATACTGCTGGGCGGCAGGCGATACCAATAACGATGAGTATAGTGATTTGGCAGTTCATAAACATCGCGAACGGGACATCGCATGGGCTAGCGCTCGGGTCAAATGGTTCGGTTTGGACTTGGGGTTGGAATGGGAGTGGGCAGCGAGGGATTGCTAGTAGCGTAGCGAGTGCGGCGACATTTAGGGCGCCGACTTTGATACCACAAAGACGTTTTAATGACTTGCCGGTAATAGATATTGCGGCGGCGCACCATACGTCGTGCGTGTTAAATAGTGCTGGTATAGCTCACTGCTGGGGCAGTAATAGCGCAGGGCAGCTGGGAGATGGCGGCATCTTTGACTCTACGATGCCATGGATCGTGCGGATGCCGAGCGGAGTGACTTTTCGGCAGATTTCTGGGTCGAAAGGGGATGGCGCGCGCGGTGCTTTTGGCGCGCTCGGGTCGAATGGTGATGTGTATACCTGGGGGTTTGGAGGTGGATTCACTTTGGGGACGGGCAGCACGAGTAACCAATCACGACCGACGAGAATTACGGAAACGGGTAATATTGTTTATGTGTCGCAGGGTCCGAGCGGTGGAGCGGCGATTACGGACGGAGGTGATGTGATGGTGTGGGGGACGAACGCGCACGGACAGTTAGCACGCGGCAATACTACGGCGTCTAATGCGACGACTAGTCGACCGAGCATAGTAAGCGGTCTACCGGGAAATATTCGTCAGGTGAGTTATGGTGGTGATGGAGCGTTTGGCTTTGTGATGGCTTTGACGGAGCGAGGTGAGGTGTGGGGCTGGGGGCGGGCGCGAGGTGTTAATGGTGGTGCAGGTAATCAGACGACGCCAGTACGAGTAGGGAGTATTAGCGGAGTGCGGTTCATCAATGCGGGGGCGGACTTTACTCATATGGTGGTGGGAAATGATGTATATGGAATAGGGCGAGCGAATTTTGGTGAGTTATTTGGTGGGAACACGACAACGAGGACAACGCCGTGGCTATCGTCGATGGCTGATATAGCGGGAAATGTAGGGATGACGGCGGGGGGATTTGATAATGCGTATGTATTAAGTGTGGATGGGACGACTTTATGGGGAATAGGCGTGGCGGATGCGACAAGACAACAATTTGGCAGTACGATTCATCAGGCGACGTCCACAGCGGCAGCGAGACCGTGGACGATTACGGCGCCACATGTGGAGCGACAGTAGGCGTCGTGTAAGATGGGGTTGTGCATTTTGTTTATGCTATGATATATTATATACATGGAAGATGGGACAGGTGGGGTAGTGATGCAACCAGCGCAGGATGAGCCGACGATTGTTGTGCCACCATCAGTGGCTGGGACGCAAGTGCCACAAGAAGGTGGTGCAGTTCAAGAAGTGCATATCGGAACTTTGATGGAAGCGGCGGTTTCGAAGAATGCTTCGGATATACATATTCAAGTAAACAGCCCAGTGATTTTTCGCTTAGATGGCATCCTGGTGCCAATCGGTAGTGTGCGACTGACACTCGAACAGGTGAATAGCTTGATTCGTGAGATGATGACTGATGAGCAGTATGAGAATTATAACAAGAACCGTGAGCTAGACTTCTCGTTTGCCTTTGCGGAGCATGCGCGGTTTCGTATTAATGCCTTTCATGAGAAGGGCTTGCCAGCGGCGGCTTTACGTTTGATCCCGGCGCGGATCCCGAATTTTGCAGAACTGGGCGTACCATCGGTGATTGAGAACTTTGCTGATTACCCGCGTGGTTTGGTATTGGTGACTGGCCCGACTGGATCGGGTAAGACGACGACTCTTGCGGCACTGGTAGAGAAGATTAATAACGAGCGACCAACTCACATTGTGACAATCGAAGACCCAATTGAGTATACTTACACACCACGGCGTGCGGTGATTGCGCAGCGTGAAGTTCATCATGACACCTTCTCATATGCTGCGGCGTTACGCAGCGCGCTTCGCCAAGACCCGGATGTGATTTTGATTGGTGAGATGCGTGACCTTGAGACGATTTCGAGTGCGATTACTTTGGCAGAAACAGGTCACTTGGTGTTAGGGACGCTACATACTAACTCGGCGGCGCAGTCGATTGATCGTTTGGTGGACGTTTTCCCATCAGGACAGCAACAGATGATTCGTACGCAGCTCGCGAATATTCTGATGGCAATTTGTTCGCAGCGACTTCTGCCGAAGTTGGCGGGTGGTCGTATTGCGGCTTGTGAGATTCTGATTGCGAATAACGCGGTACGTGGTATTATCCGTGAGGGTAAGAGTCACCAGCTGGATACAGTGATCCAAACTGGTGTCGACGTCGGGATGCAGACAATGGATCGGACGCTAGCAAAAATGGTGAAGACTGGTATTGTGTCTTATGACGTAGCGCGGACAGCGGCAGTTGACTTCAATGAGTTTGAAAGGGCGCTCCAATAGATGAATCGCTATAACTATGTTGCGAAAGACAACAAGACTGGCGAGATAATTAAGGGAAGCATCCAGGCCGAGAGCGAATTGGCAGCTGGTAAGCTATTGGTTGAGCGCAATATGGTACCGCGGCAAATCAAAGAGTTTGGTGCAAGCTTCCTTGACCGTTACACTAATCGCATCTCTGCGAAAGATCGCATTAATTTTACGCGGCAGTTTGCCACTCTGATTGGCGCGGGTGTCCCGCTCTCGGAGAGCTTGACTACGGTTGCCGCGCAGACTGACAATAAGGCGATGAAGGCAGTGATTGAAGATATCACGACTTCGGTTGATGCAGGTGAACCGCTAGCGAATTCAATGGCGCGCTATCCGAAGACTTTTAATAAAGTCTACATTGAGCTCATTAAGGCGGGTGAGCTTTCGGGCACACTTGATAAGGCTTTACAACGCCTTGCCGATCAGTTAGAGAAAGACGCGGCTGTACTTGCGAAGATTCGTTCGGCAATGATGTATCCAGTGATTGTGATCGTGGTGATTATTGGCGTGATGGGCTTCATGCTCTTTACGATTGTTCCGCAAGTTGAGAATCTTTACCGAGACCTTAATGAGCCATTGCCAGCCTTGACGCAAATCATGGTTTCGTTTGCTGACTTCTTGATGAATTATTGGTGGGCTGTCTTGATCATTGTTGGTATTATAGTCTACATGATGTTCCAATTCTCAAAAAGCAAGAAAGGAATTGAGCTACGTGACTTATTTTATCTCAACGTACCGATGTTTAAGCAGTTATTCCTGCGTCTTTATATGGCGCGATTTGCGCGAACCAGTCAGATTCTTTTGTCAACGGGCGTACCAATGGTGGACAGCCTGAAGATTTCTTCGGATGCGGTGAACAACGTGATCGTTCAGGATAGCTTAGAGAAGGCGACGGTGCGCGTAGCGAATGGTAAAGCATTGTCTGATAGCTTGAAGATTCAGAAGTATATTATGCCGATCGTACCGCAGATGGTGGCGATTGGCGAGAGCTCGGGTAAGATTGATGAGATGTTAGGTAAGGCTGCAACTGTACTAGAGGAAGAACTGGATGAATTGGTGCGAACTATTTCGACGCTGATTGAGCCGATTTTGATGTTGATTCTTGCTGTAATGGCAGGTGGTATGATTGGTGCGATATTATTCCCTATCTACTCGCTCGTCTCGCTCGTTTAGAGACGCTCTAATCTTTTGGTGTGTTTCTTGTCCTTGTCACAAGAAAGCTGAGGATTGTCTGGCTGAAGAGAGGATCCGCTCAATTAAGATGAAACACTTGACTTACTTAAAACGCTTGTGTTATTATGTAGGGGAATAAGTATTAACAAGGAAAGAAATGAAAAAACAAGGTTTTACAATTATTGAAGTCGTCTTGGTCTTGGCGATTGCGGGTCTCATCTTCTTGATGGTCTTCCTCGCACTCCCAACACTACAGCGTAACCAGCGTGATACGCAGCGCCGTAATGAGTTAGGTAGGGTTGCATCTCAGGTGCAGCAGTTCATGGGTAACAACCAGGGTCGTATTCCAGCTAACGATGGCTGGAACGCTTTTGCTGCTGCTTACATGCGTGTCGGTAGCGACTTCTTCATTGACCCGAACGGTCAGCCGTTTATGTTCACGGTATCATCGGTGCAGAACCAGCCAACTACGCTTTTACGCACTATGCCGTGTCCAGCAAATACAGTAGTTGACGGTCAGGCGTTTACAGATTGCGTACCAATCTATGTGTTCCATGGTGCAGAATGTCATGGTGAAGGTGTCCGATCAGTTGCCGCTGGTGCGCGACGTGTAGCGTTCCGAATCTCACTTGAGGGCGCAGGTACATACTGTGTCGACAACGGCGCGGGTGGTGGAGCGTAAGGCTTAGCTAGAATACTAAGCTATGGATCTAGGGATCTTTTATACAAGACTCGGTGTCATCATCTTGGTGGTGGCACTGGGTTTTTTGCTTGGTCGTAAGAAGATTCTGAATGACAAAGTCAACTTAGTTTTTGTTAACTTGCTGCTGTCGGTGCTGATGCCAGCATCGCTATTCTCGGCTTTCCCACAAGAGTTTGACTATGCGGTGTTTGGTAATTTTATTAATGGTTTGATCGCGGGCGCAGTAGTGTTGTCTGCGGTAATAATCATCTCGCGCATCCTCTTTAATAAGAAGTTTATGAAGGATGATTTTAGGTGGTCGGCACAATTTGCCTTTATTTTTAATAACGCGACTTTTATTGGGTATCCGTTGATTTCTTCGACTTTTGGCACAGACGGCTTGATGGCGTTTTGTGGATTTATTATTATATTTAATATCGCGTTGTTCTCCTATGGTATCTGGCTATTCGAACGAAAGTTAAACTGGAAGTTAGCCCTTAAGACTATAACGAACCCAAATATTTTAGCGGTGCTGCTAGGGTCAGTGGTGTTTATTTTATCTCTGCCAGTACCAGAGTTTTTGACGGCGGCGGTGGGGAGTGTGGCGGGTGCGACGGCGCCATTATCGCTGATTTGTGTGGGCTTTATGTTGTCTCAGGCGAATCTAAAGAAGATCTTTAAGAAGCGTAAGCTGTTTATCACAGCTGCGGCGCAACTGACCTTGGGACCACTGATTACTTTTGGTGTGCTAACGGCGATTGGTATGACTGGAGTGGAGCGGACTGTGGTAGTGGTATTGCAGGCGCTGCCGACAGCGACTTCGCTGGCGCTATTTGCGAGGAGGTATGGTGGTGATGATAAGACAGCTAGTGAGCTAGTTGCGATTTCGACGATTATATCGGTGATAACGTTGCCGATTGTAGTGACGCTACTGTTTTAGCGAGCAGCCCACTTGCATCATCAGGAGTTATTAAAAGGTGCTGAGTTGCGGGATGGGAGCGGAAAGCGAAAAACCAGCCTTCTGGCTGGGTTTTCCTTGGTGCTATTTTAAATGTGAAATGGTGGAGCGTCAGGGACTCGAACCCTGGACCCCCTGCTTGCAAAGCAGGTGCTCTAGCCAACTGAGCTAACGCCCCAAATGACATCTAAATATAGTATATGAATGTGTCCTGGTGGTTCCGGCTGGACTTGAACCAGCGACACAAGGCTCTTCAGGCCTCTGCTCTACCAACTGAGCTACAGAACCATGGAGACAGTATAGCATATTAAGGTGAGGAATACAAGGAGAAGTGATATACTGAGAGGGTATGAATGTGTACTATACAGATGGTAGCACGGCGCCAAATCCAGGTGATGGCGGTTGGGCGGTGGTGCTGAATGGTGAGACAGTGGCTTCGGGTGCGGCGAAGAATACGACCAATATTCGAATGGAGGGCTATGCTTTAGGGGCGGCAATCCAAGAGGGTGTGAAGTCGGGGCGGTCATATAAGATTATGACTGACAGTATGTTTTGGTGTAATGTGTTGACGAAGTGGGCACCAGGTTGGGAGGCTAAGGGCTGGAAGAAGAGCAGCAAGGGTGAAATTGAGAATCTGGATTTGGTTAAGCGATTGTTTGCCTTGTTTAATGAAGCTAAGCCACAGATTGAGTGGGTGCGGGGGCATAATAATGACCCAGGGAATGAGGCTGCTGATGCGGCTGCCAATTTAGCTCGCGAACAAGGCTAGGTCTTCAGTAAATCACATGGTGAGGTGTGGTATAATGGGTGATATGAAGCAAGAGGTTAAAGATAGCAAGAAGCAGACTGGTGTGAAAAAGCAACCTGAGCAGCCAGTAGAGGCGCAGAAGGTAGAAGAGCGACAGGACTTATCACATCAGAGATGGAGTACTAAGCTGCTGGCGGGTATCGCTGGTATCACTTTGGTGCTGGGGTTTGTGGTTGGCGTGCGATTCCCAGCGATCTGGAATGAAGTTCGGCCGTTTTTTGGTTTTCAGAGAAGTGTGGCGTTGGATTTTGAGCCGCTACAAGAATTATATGATCAGCTGAGCTGGAATTTTGATGGGCACTTGGATCGACAGCGGCTGATAGAGGGCGCGATGCGTGGTTTAGTGCAGGCGGCGGGCGATCCTTACACGGCGTTCTTGACGCCTGAAGAGAATCGGCAGTTTCAGGCGAGCTTACAGGGTGACGTAGGTGCTGGTATTGGCGTGGAGATTGGTGTGCGCGACGGGCGCGTATTGATCCTCAGAACTCTACCAGACAATCCAGCGGGACGGGCTGGTATCCAGCAGCGAGACGAGATTATCGCGGTGAATGGTCGTGATGTCGAGGGTCAGGATGCTGATATTGTGGCAGGATTGGTGCGAGGCGCTGCTGGGTCGAACGTGACGATTACGGTACGACGAGGCGATAGAGAGCTGGATTTTACGATGACACGAGAGCGGATCAATAACGTCAGTGTGATCTCGGAGTTTCGTGATGATGTGGCGATTATCACCATGTACCGTTTTGATCGCGAAACACCGCGTTTGATGAATGAGGCGGCACAGCAAGCCCAGGCGCGAAATATCAGGAATGTAGTGTTGGATTTGCGTGGTAATGGTGGTGGGTACGTGCAGGTAACGCAAGAAGTAGCTGGTTTGTGGTTGGCGAGTCAAGTGATCTTGACTGAGCGATCTATGACGGGCGATAGGACTTTTCGTTCGACTGGTACAAATCAGATTTTAGCGGGACGTAATACTGTCGTGTTGATTAATGGCGGGACAGCTTCGGCAAGTGAGATCTTGGCCGCAGCTTTAAGAGATCATAGAGCGGCAACTTTGATAGGTGAGTCGACATTCGGTAAAGGAAGCATGCAGTCTCAGGTAGCACTACGAAATGGCGGGTTGCTACGCGTGACAACAGCACGATGGCTGACACCGAACGGTGTGGACTTGAGCCGCAACGGTCTAACGCCAGACATTGAGGTTGAGATGACATTAGATGACATCAACGCTTTGCGTGATCCTCAGCTAGATGCGGCGATCCGACACCTCACTCAATAACTCTTCCTTCGATGCAGTATAGCGTTAAAGTCTGTGGAAAACTAGTCTAGAAGTGTGAAAAGCTGAAGAAGTAGTATTAAGGTATTGACATAAGCTTTTTGATGTGTCAGACTAGAGGTGTATAAATAAAACAAACAATAAAAATACAAGCAAAAAGGAAAGGTAGCATGAAGAAGCAAATCATCGGCACTGTACTGGCTAGTGCTGTAATACTGGCGGCCGTTGGGGCAGCTGGATTCATGAACGATCGGATGGAGGCAGGCAGTGACGGTGCTGTAGAAGTGAGTATTGTGCCGCCGAATGCTAGCTGTACGGTTAATGATCCGCTAGGTGGAAACGCGGGGCAGCCACTCGAGAACCTAGCAACTATTAGCGTCTCGAATTATCCAATCCAGGTAAGTACGGTACGCAGCAATGAGATTCGTTACTTCTTATGTCACGGTGCGGATATCGCGAACTGTGGTATAGGCGGAGTTGGTTTGATGGAGACAAGGAGTGTCTCAGCGATCAATGTATGGACCAACGAAACTTTTGTTGCTAACTTTAATTTGAGTAATGAGGGTCGTAATCGTATAGTGATTGTAGGTTATATTAATGGTGTTGAGGCGACTCGATGTTCGAGCGATGTCAATATTGTAGACCCAGCACATGCACTTGCTCCAGGTATGGTGGTGCAGGATATTCCAGGTGGACACTTGTTGCCAGGTGGGATTTGGGAACTACCCGAGGGCGATTTGTTTGATGTGGTTCTATCGTACAATAACATGGAAGATATTGACTCGGTGACCATTAATGGTGTTGAAGTACCTTTCAGCAACTGTGTGATTGTTAACCAAACTTCAGGTCAGGTGCGATGTCGCATTGATAAGAGTGATTATCCAGAGAATGAAGATGGCATAGCGACTATTGTGATTTGTGGTACTGGCACAAATGGTGAGCGAGTATGTGTGACGATTAATACTATAGACCCAGATGCGATTGATGTGCCGGACACTGGTGTCGGTGGCGGATTCCTAACAATGGCAAGCGAGGACGCATTCCTAGCGATCATCGTAGCGCTACTAGCTATGGGTCTAGCAACAGTATATATCCTCTTCCGACGAGCAAGCCGCGCCCAAGTATAGCTCTTACAAAATCTAGCGAGCTGCGGTATTAAAATCTCCGTGGCTCGCTTCGACGTATGCTAGATGCAGCTTTGTTCACTGCAGGCGATTTTGCCCAGCATCTCATCTGGATATTGCAGGAGCTAGGGGCTATAATATGGATATGAGATTGAATGCAGAGCAACAGGCGGCAGTTGACGCGATTGAGGGGCCAGTGCTGGTGGTGGCGGGGCCGGGGACGGGCAAGACTCAGCTTTTAGCGGCTCGTGTGCAGAATATCTTAGAAAAGACTGATGCAGATGCGAGTAACATTCTTTGTTTGACCTTTACTAATGATGGCGCCAGGAATATGCGAGAACGTCTACGTGGCCTGATTGGCGAGGCGAGCTACAAGGTGACGGTGGGGACGTATCATGAGTTTGGGCAGACGATCTTGCGGGATTACCCCGAATATTTTCTTGGTAGGCGATACCTGACTTTGATTGATGACCTGAAGGCTTACCAGATCTTTAATGGTTTGGTCGAGGAGATGAGCTATACGAATGCTTTGCGCTATAAGGAGTGGGCTGGAGTGAAGGCGCTGGTGGGTGACGTGAAGAAGGCGGCACTGACACCCGCGAAGTTGCGCAACTTGGTAACAGAGGGAAATCGAGTAGTTGATCAACTTGAGCAGGTGGCGAATGAGGTGTTTCCGGCTAGGATGCCAAGCAAACTCGATGCTGTGATGCCGATGTTTGAGAAGTGGAGAGAGGCACTTGTGGCGGCTGGCGGGCGGCAGGTTGCCGCCCCTACAGATAATATTCCTTCGTTAGCGCAGACCTATCTGACGGAGCTTGAGCTGGCAGTGAGGCGGGCGGCGGAGTCAGGGAAGTCAACGCCGCTATCGAAATATAAGTCGAATATCATGGAGCGGGTGGATGATCAATTTCGGCTGAAAGTGCGAAAGAGCAACGAACGGCTAAAGGTGCTCGCGGATGTCTATGAGAGATATAATGATATTATACGGGCGGAAGGACTATATGACTTTGACGATATAATTCTTGAGGCGATCTCGGCGATGGAATCGAATGATGATTTGCGTGCGGAATTACAGGAGAGGTATCAATATGTCTTGCTTGATGAGTATCAGGACACGAATGCAGCACAGAGTCGGATCGTCGAGTTACTGCTAGATAACCCAATGTGGGAGGGGCAGCCAAATGTGCTGGCAGTGGGCGATGACGATCAGGCAATTTATGCCTTTCAGGGGGCGCTAGCGTCGAACTTGGCGGATTTCTACCGAAGGTATGTGGATGTGAAGTTGATCAACTTGAGCAAGAATTACAGATCGAGTGCTGAGATCGTAGGGTTTGCGGCGGGCTTCAGAAAGACGATCTTGGACGGTGTGTATAAGGGTCTGACGGGAGAAGATAAGCAACTGATAGCGGCTAAGGTCGCTGAGCCAGGTATCACGAAGGCTCCAGATGCAATTATCCAGCGTATAGACTTTCGTAGCGATGTGGTCGAACGCAACTGGGTGGCGGAGAAGATTAAAGAGTTAATTGCGAACGGTACGAATCCGAGTGAGATCGCGGTCTTGGCGCGGAAGAATAGTGAGCTCGACAGTGTGGCGAAGCATCTCGGTGATGTGAAGATTCGTTATGATCGACAAAATGATATCTTGACTGAACAACGTATTGTGCGGGAGTTTTTGGATCTATGTAGGCTACTAGTAGCTCTAAGAGGAGGCAAGGGAAATGAGAGTGAACTTGCGGCGAGAGTATTCTATGCGAAGCATTGGGACTTGCCAGTAGTTGAGCTTTATAAGATAGCGCGAGAGGCACGAGAGGCAGGCGCGTGGATTCCGGCGATGCTGGCGAGTGAGAATGAAGATATGAGGCGGGCGGCGGAGAAGGTAGAGGAGTTGTCTGGACGATTGGCTGATGTGCCGCTAGGTGAGGCTGTCCATGAACTAGTCACGATGTGGGGGGTTAGCGATGAAGAATCATATACATTGAACTCGGCGCTGTTGATTTTGCTGGGTGCGGTGGACGGGACTTTACATGACCTAGTCAGATATGCGGACTCGATGATTGCGGCTGAGTTGAACTTGCTAGATAAAAGCCCATACCGAGCGGCGGCGGATGCGGTGAGTCTGCTGTCGGCGCATAAGGCGAAGGGCTTGGAGTTTGAAGTAGTGTTTGTGATTGGCGCACATAATGCGAACTGGGTGAAAACGGGTAGTCACAAAGGATCGACTTTGCCGCCCAACATGCAGGCAATTAGCCATTCGGGTGATCGAGACGATGATAAGCGGCGGCTACTTTATGTGGCGGCGACGCGGGCCAAGAACATGCTGTATGTGACAAGGGCGAAGATGAGCTTTGATGGTTCGAAGAACTATGAGCCGATTGAGTATCTGGACGAGCGTGACGAAGATGGACGAACGGTAGCTTTGGCGTTACCTGAGGGTCATCAGGATGTGATAATGGGCGAAGCGGCGGATGAGCAGCCAGCAACTAAAGTTTTGGCGGACGAAGTGAGGCGGTTAGAGACGAGCCCAGATCTTGCGATAATTGCTGAGCAGTTCGTGGCCGACTATACGCTTGCGGCGAGCGATGTGAATATTTGGATTGACAGTAAATATGGTGGGGCGGAAAGGTTCTATCGAGACAGGGTGCTAAGAGTCCCCAGCGCGCCATCGCGTATGATGAGCTATGGCACATTGGTGCATGCGGTGCTACAAGATATGACGGAAACAGCGAATAGCGACAAGCGGCGAACGGTTGAGCAGGCGATGGAGAGATTTAGACATGACTTACTGCAGATGCGGGGGGTAAGCGAGCGTGATCGTCGATTGCTAGGTGAGCAAGGCGAATATGAGCTACCTATATACTTAGCGGCGAATATGGGCTTACTGTCGTCAAAAGCGAAGGCGGAGAAGTGGTTCTCGCGTGAGAAGGATGGGGTTAGGATGTGGGGCAAGGTTGACCGAGTAGAGAGTGACGGCGAGGCGCGGATAGTAGTAGACTTCAAGACTGGTAAGGTCGGCGGAGCGTCTGATGATAAGACGCATCGGGCGAAAGTGCAGTTGTATTTCTATAAGATGTTGGTGGAAAGTGAGAGAGGAACGCCAGTGACAGGGGGGCGAATTGAGTTTGTCGGCGCTGATAGTGATGGCAAACTTAGTAAGTCTCTTGCGATGGAGTTTGACTCAGCTGAGGAGGCTCTGGTCTGGCAGCTGGTGCAACTGGTCTGGCAGAGGATTGTGAAGATGGACTTCCGAGAGGTGCCTGAAACAGGACCTGCTAAGACATTCCGAGAGTTTCTTGAGAGCAAGATTGTAGCTTTGAGCTAATTAAAGTACGGAAAATACCCGAGAGATACTCGGGTATTTCGGATTTAAGTGTTTGTGTTATTCGTAGCGGAGAGCATCGATTGGGTTCTGGCGCGCAGCACGGCGGGCAGGTAGAGTGCCGGCCACGAAGGCGATGAACATAATCAAGAACACAATGGATAGAGTAGACGGCACACTGAACTCAATCAGGGTGAAGCCCGGGAGATCGGCAAGGAAAGTGTTATTAGCGATGTTATTACCGACGACTCGAGCGATTGAGGCGGCGATAATACCAACTACCGAACCCCAGAAGCCGAGCATAATAGCTTCAGATGAGAACATCAAGAAGATCTTGCTGCTTGAAAGACCCATAGCCTTCATGAGGCCAATCTCTTTGGTGCGCTCTTGGACTGCCATGAATAGGGTATTTACGATACCGATGCTGGCTGCAAGTAGGGCGATAGCACCAAAAACGTTAAGGATAGTCGTGATGGCATCGAAGATCGACATTACCATACCAACCTGCTCAGCGATAGTCATAGCTTGGAAGCCTTTTTCGCGAAGTAGCTCTTGGATCACAGCGATCTCTTCGTCAGTTGCGTCTTCGTCAACTTCGACGATAGCGAACATAAAGTCGTCAGCTGGACGGAATGCTTCTGGTATTTCAGAGAGCATTAGATCTTGGATGG
Source organism: Candidatus Saccharimonadota bacterium (assembly GCA_009781895.1). Classification (GTDB taxonomy): domain Bacteria; phylum Patescibacteriota; class Saccharimonadia; order Saccharimonadales; family Saccharimonadaceae; genus WQUV01. Next base: position 76,370 of record WQUV01000001.1, on the reverse strand, counting down.
CGTTGGCAGTGGTAAGATTGATGAAGTTGGCGCCCATACCAACGACACTGCGGTTTTGTACGCCGACTACTGTGACATCTATGTGGCGGATGATTTCAGGAGCTGAAGTCGTGTCGCCGAGTTGCTGTAGGCGGATACCGAGGCGAACTTGTCGTCCAAGCACGCTTTCGTCTGTGTAGCCTAGGGCTTCGGCGAAGTCTGGGGCTAGTGCAATCTCTAGAGCGTTGCGATTGTTGTTGACCATGCGACCGCTAATCATGTCGACGTTGAGGCGGTCACTAGGGAAGGCTTGGAGTGAGAGCTCGAAACGTTTGTTGTTTTCGTACGACTGAATGTAGCGAGCAGAAACCATAGGGAGACCGATAGCGCGCTGGACGCCCTCGACACCACGTAGAGTTTCTAGATCGTCCTGGGTGATACGCTGGAAGATAGGAGTAGCGTCTGGGTCAAACTCAGTTGGCCCACTGGGGCCCATCTGTATGTTGACACCGAGCTCGTGATCGGTCTTGATGACTTCGAGGTAGCCTTGGCCACCAGCGTTAGCAACCTGGGTATCGACATAGCTGTTTACGCCATAGTTGATGCCGTTGTTAAGAATGATAGTGAAAGAACCAACGAAGATTGCAATAATAGTTAGCAGAGAGCGAAGTTTATTGCGGAAAAGATTGGAGTTTGCGGTGCGGATGATGTCTAAGAGGTTCATTTCTTGCCTTTCTTTGCTGTTGTTTTCTTCTTGGGGGCTTTCTTAGCGGTGGTCTTCTTAGTAGTTTTAGCGGACTTAGTTGATTTCTTAGTGTCGCTTACAATTTCACCGTCTTTTAGATAGACTTGGCGCTGACATTTAGCGGCGATATCTTCATCGTGAGTGACGATGATCAAAGTGATGCCTTGCTTGCGATTGAGGTCGAAGAGGATCTTCTCGACCATAGCGCCAGTTGCACTGTCGAGGTTACCAGTTGGCTCATCGGCAAAGATAACACTTGGGTTATTGACTAGAGCGCGAGCGATACAGACACGTTGCTTTTGTCCGCCAGAGAGATCCTTTGCCTTATTTTTGGCTTTGTCTTCTAGGCCGACAGCCCTGAGCGCTTCCATGGCGCGGCGTCGGCGAGTGAAGAAACTCCTACCAGCAATGACAAGAGGTAGGGTGACATTGTTGAGGACGGTGTCGTTGGCGTTCATAAAGAACTGCTGAAAGACGAAGCCAAGTTCGCGATTGCGAGTGCGATTTAGGCCACGGCTTCCGAGCTTGCCGATTCGCTGACCAGCGAAGTAGAGCTCGCCTTTGGTCGGTTTGTCGAGTAAGGCGAGGGTGTGCATGAGAGTAGACTTGCCTGAACCAGATTTGCCTATAATGGCGACGCTTTCGCCCTGGGCGATTTCTAGACTGACATTCTTGAGAGCGGTGAACTTGTGCTCGCTACGCTTTTTGCCGTAGGTCTTAGTGAGGTTGCGAGCATCGATAACTAGTGGTGTTTCGGTCTTCTTGGTGGATTTCGCCATAATTATTTTGCCTGTTCGTCCCAGCGCTTGATTGCTGTTTTGATTACTTTCTTCGCTTCGTCAATACCTTCGAAGCCTTTAACAATAGTAGTGCCAGGCTTCTTTAGGTCTTTGTAGTGGCTGAAATGGAAGTTGATTTGTTCGATTAGTTTTGGCGGCAAATCCTCAAAGGTTTCGTAGATGTTGCCTTGGCTTCGGTCATCAGCGATAACGGCAATAATCTTGTCGTCGATTTCGCCATCGTCTTCGAATTTCATGACACCTAGAATCTTTGCGGTAGCGAAAGTGCCGCTGGCAAGCTGTAGTGGAGATACCAGTAGAACGTCTAGTTCGTCACCGTCTTCGTCTAGAGTCTGTGGGATGAAGCCGTAGTTGGTTGGTTTCGCAAAAATATCTGGCTCGACACGGTCAATCATAAATAGACCGAGGTCGCGGCGGAACTCGATTTTTTGTGTGCTACCCATGGGAATTTCGACTACAACGGTAATTTCACCGCTCTCGTAATCGCCAGGGGACAAAAGTTTGTTGAAATCCATATTCTCTCCTCTTTATATATCCTTATCCATCACATCATATCACCACTACTGTGGAAAAGTCAAGAATTAGATTTGGACGTATACGTATAAATGTGTTATTATAGAGTATATGATTACACTCGAAGATGTCAGTAAGAGATATGGTGGCTTGCGAGCAGATGAGGCACCAGCCCTGGACAGTGTGAATTTGCATGTTGATCCGCGTGAGCTAGTAGTGATCGTGGGCTCGAGTGGTTCTGGTAAGTCGACACTATTAAAGATGATTACGCGTGAAGAACTGCCGGATAAAGGCAGAATTATGGTAGGCGGGATTGACTACGACACATTGTCGCGGAAACACATACCGCACCTGCGTCGTCGAATTGGTGTGGTTTTTCAGGATTTCAAGCTGTTGCCAGATCGTACAGTGTGTGAGAATGTGGCGTTTGCACTAGAGATTGCCGGACATACTAATGCTGAGACGCGGAATATCGTGCCGCGGGTTTTGGAGCTAGTAGGATTGGCGGACAAGATAAATAAGCTCCCAGCACAGCTATCTGGTGGTGAAAAGCAGCGGGTTGCTATCGCAAGGTCGGTGGCGCGTCAGCCCAGGATTTTAATTGCTGATGAGCCGACAGGTAATTTGGACAACAAGAACACCTGGGAGATTGTAGACCTAGTGAAGAAGATTAACGACCTCGGTACGACGGTCTTGTTCACTACGCACAACTTGGAGATTGTCCATAGGCTGAATGCGCGGACTGTGCGCATTGAGGACGGTAAAGTGGTGGCGGATGTGCCGCGTGGAAAGGTAGTGAGATAATGGCAAGACGAAAAGTAAAGAAGACAGCAGAGGACAAGCGAAACCTGAAAGCGCTAACCAAGACTCAGTCGAGGCCGATGTTGCAGCTGTCTCGTCAGATGAAGTATGGCATAAAGTCGTTCTTGCGCAACTCATGGTTGTCGCTTGCGGCGACTTTTGTGATGATTATGGCGTTGATGATTGTAGTGGTGGCGCTGATTTCACGAGATATTCTTAATAATACCCTGACTGACATACGCGATAATTTGACGTTTTCGGTATTTCTAGAGCATGATTTGACGCGGGACCGTGTTGAGCTTGCGGCCGAGCGAGTACGAGATCTGGATACGGTTCGAACTGTGGCGCTGATCTCACCAGAGGAAGCCATGGAGCTGTATAGGCTCGATCCACAAAACGACCAGGCGATGATTGATGCGTCATTCGAGGCGCAGAACCGCTTCCCATGGATTATGCATATCCAAGTATATGATCCGCAAGACACTGATGAGGTGGAATTGTTCATACGAACTGATCCGAGTGTCCGTGGGTTGCTAGATGAGAGCCGACCACCGTCATTCGAGGGCGAAAAGCGTGAGATTATTGACAATATCGCGCGAACTACAAGCTTCGTGGAGCGAGTGGGGCTGGCGGCGAGCTTACTATTTATAGGTGTGGCGATCTTGATTGTCTTTAACACGATCCGTATGGCGATCTTTAATCGGCGCGAGGAGATTTATATGATGCGACTCGTGGGGGCGTCGCATGGATTTATTCGCGGTCCGTTCATTATGGAAGCGATGATTTATGGCGTGCTTGCGGCGGTTGCGACCTCGCTCTTGGCATTCTCGTTGTTCCGTGGTTTACGTGGCTACCTAGAGGATTATGGTGTGACGGTTGGACCAACTTATGATTTTGCATATCAGTACTGGTGGGCGATTGCTTTAGGCTTGCTGTTGCTAGGTGTGTTTATTGGGATTATTGCGGCGCATTTGGCGGTGCGGCGATATCTTAAGCTAAACCCCCGATAGGAGAGCTTCCGCGATCCCCGACGTATAGCTTTACTGAAGTCTCCGTGGCTCGCTAGGGATTGCGGAATGGGAAAAAGATGTTATAATAATGTGGGTGGCTGGCGTTTGACGCGGGTTGCACTTTTATTTTTAGGAGGAAGGCATTATGAGAAAGTATTGGATTTTTACGGATACGAGTTGCGATTTGCCGCCACAAGAGCTTAGGCGGTTGGGAGTGACATGCTTGCCGTTAATACTGACAATTAACGGCGTGGAGTATTCTGACGCCATCGGCAATATGCCAGATGTGGATAAGTTCTATCAGATGCAGAAAGAATGCAGCGGCCAGACTAAAACCTCAGGGTTGAATCAGATGGCTATCATGGAAGCGTTCGAGCTGGTACTGAAGGAGGACATTGATATTCTGTATCTGGGAATTAGCCCAGATCTGTCGGAGGCAACTTGGAATAGTATGAATATCGTCGTATCAGAACTGAGGGAAGAATATCCTGACCGTCGGATTGAGATACCGAATACGCATTCGGTGGCATCGGGGTTAGGACGTATGATTACCGAAATTGCTACATTGCGTGATACTGGAGCTTGCTTGGATCAAACGATGGAGCAGGTTGAGTTGATCGCCAAAGAGATGGTGCACCTTTTTACCGTAGACGACTTCAAGCAACTGAAGCGCTCAGGGAGAGTTAGTAGTCTTAAGGCGACCGTTGCTGATGTTATGCAGGTCAGGCCAATACTGCACTTACCCTATGAAGGGATAGCTCGTCTCAAAAAGAAGGTGACAGGAAGAGATATGCGAAGGGTACTAAAAACGCTTGCGACGATGGTACATGAAGCAATAAAGGATGATGAAAAGGAGGTATGGGTGTCCTACGGTGATTCAGGTGGCGAATGGGCTGCTAATAAGTTAAGTGAGTTTATCTGGGAGCTGTGCTCAAACGTGAAGATATCCTTGCATAGAATTGGACCGGTGACTGGTGCTCATACTGGTGGGACTGCCGTTGGCGCCTTCTTTCGTGCAAAGGAGCGTTAATGCTTCAAAAATTAAGGTCTCGTTGTAACGGGGCCTTTCTTATATGATATAATATGCTTATGTTTAACATCTTTAGTAAACTGTTTAAACATAAAGGTGTTCCGCAGACGGCCACAGTGACTAGCCCCGATAGGCGGTTAATTGCTGAATTTGAGGTGGTGGGCGGAGTTTTGCAGTACCAAATAAAACGTGATGGGCGGCTAGTGATTAATCCGAGTAGGATTGGTTTTGAGTTGAAGAATGATCGACCCCTAGCGAAGAATATGGTGATTGTTCGTACAGCCAAGAAAACCCATAATGAACAGTGGGAGACAGTGTGGGGCGAGGAAAAGACCATCACTAATCACTATAATGAGGCAGCGATTTACTTAGCAGAAACGGATGGCGCCGAACGACTCTGGACAGTGCGAGTGCGGGCATTTGATGAGGGTGTGGCGTGGCGCTATGAGTTCCCGGCGCAGCCTAACTGGCAGGCGATGGAGATTGTGAATGAGTTCACCGAGTTTGCCTTTGACTGGAATAGCACGGGCTGGTGGATCCCAGCTTATCAGCCTGATCGTTACGAATATAATTACACGAAGAGCCAGCTGAGCGATCTTGAAAACCCAGTGCATACGCCGTTTACGATGCGGTTGCCACTCGGATGCTATGCGGCGGTACATGAGGCGGCGCTCTATGACTATGGCGCGATGACACTCAGACCACAAGATGGACGACTAGTTTCGGATATTACGCCACTCTCTAACGGGACGCGAGTGGGTCTGGTGTTGCCTGCGCAAACGCCGTGGCGCATGGTGGAAATAGGACAGGCGCCGACTGACTTGATGGCGAACCGAATGATGCTTAATCTGAATGCGCCATGTAAAATACAGGATACATCGTGGATCCAGGCGACTAAGTATATGGGGATATGGTGGGCGCAGCATTTGGGTGAGCTTAGTTGGGGTACGGGTGAACGACAGGCGATCACGACGGCGCGAGTGCGAGAATATGTAGATGCTTGCGCGACTTATGGTGTGCCAGCATTGCTGCTTGAAGGCTGGAATACAGGCTGGGATGGTGACTGGATGAACCATGGCGAGCGGTTTAATTTTACCGAACCAGTGGCTGGATTTGATATTGACGCGAGCTTAGAGTATGCTAGACAAAATAATGTGAAGCTAATGCTGCACCATGAGACATCAGCGGATGTGGCGAACTATGAGAAGCAGATGACTGATGCCTATGCTTTCCTGAAAGCGAAGAATGTCCACTACCTGAAGACAGGTTATGTTGGGTCACGAATTAACCACCTGGAATTTCACCACTCGCAGATTGGCGTAAGGCATTATCAGAGGACGGTGGAGATCGCGGCGGCAAACCAAGTGATGGTTAATATCCATGAGCCAATTAAAGGTACGGGAATCGAGCGAACTTGGCCGAATCTGTTATCACGCGAGGGTGCGCGTGGACAGGAGTATGAGGGTGGGGCGCTTGCGCCAAATCATGCGACGATCATCCCGTTTACTCGAGGGCTGGCTGGCAGCTTCGACTATACGCCCGGGATCTTTGATGTGACGAACTTTACAAAGCGTGTAGCAACGACGATTACGCGGCAGTTGGCGTATTATGTGGTGATTTTCTCGGCGCTTCAGATGGTGTCGGATCGGCCACACATGTACAAAGATCATCCGCTATTTCGTTTTATTCAGCTGGTGCCAGCGACGTGGGGTCGGTCACTCTACCTGCTAGGTGAGATTGGTGAGTACTTGGTAGTGGCGCGACAGGTGCGGGATGGCACAGACTGGTTCATCGGTGGCGTAACGAATGAGAATGCGCGCAAGATAAACTTATTTTTCGATTTCCTAGATAAAGACGCGAAGTATACGGCAGAAATATATCGAGATGATGAGAATGCGCACTATAGGGACAACCAAATGGCGTACAAGATTGAGGCTCAAGAGATCCGACATGGTGATCATATGGCGATACATATGGCGTCAGGTGGTGGGTTTGCGATATATCTAAAGAAAAATTAACGTCCTAAACTTAGTATGTACAAGGGGCTTCTTGTGTTTGAGGGTCTCGCAAAGAACTATATCTTGATGAAGTCATCTTTGCGAATGAGGATAAAGTGGTTGTTTGAAAGTTGGTGTTTCTTCTGGGGCTGGTAGGTGCGGATGGCAGCGAGGAGGCGAGTGAGTTCGGGGCGAGTGGTACGAAGCAGTGATACTTGGTGGTGGTGGCGGAGGAGTTCGAGAGCGACATCATCATCGAGTGATTTATAGAGGTGACGATTGCTTAAATCGAGGTTGAGCTGATTGATGATCTGAGTGATTTCATGAAGTAGCGATACTTGGCGGTGTCGAAGCTTCAGGAGGTGCCACTTAGTATCAAAGGATAGGCTGGCGGTTTTTTGACGGAGGCGGTTGCGGAGATAATCTGATGATTGATTGGTGGAGTCTTCGCGCCATTTGACACCTAGTTCTTTAGTGAGGCTGATGACTTCAGACTTTTCGAGCTCGAGGAGTGGGCGAATATAGTTGTCGCGATTTAGGACGGCAAGGCCGCGCCAGCCTGTACCGCGATGGAGATTGATGGCGACCGACTCGACGAGATCATCGAGATGATGCCCTGTGGCCACAGCAAGCGAGTAAGTCGCTTCTTCGGCAGGAGTAGCTTTGGCTGCCTCAGACTCGGCTATCACTCCTGCAAAGAACGCATGGCGGGCTCTTCTGGCGTCTTCTTCGGATCCGCTGAGGTCCTCTCCGTGTCCGACTACGAGATCGATATTATTGGCGATGGAAAAGTCACGGACGAGGGCTTCGTCGAGGTTGCTGTCGGGGCGGAGGTGGTGGTTGAAGTGGGCGATCTTAGCTGGCGTATTACTAGAAGTAAAAACGCATGCCATTAGCATGCTGTCCACGCCCCCACTAACTGCTAGGAGGGTTGGTTTATTATTTCTTGACATTAATCTTGACGGTAGCCTTGATGGATTCTTTGGTGTTCTCGACAATGCCATCGCCAATCAAAACCACACCAAAGGTGCGGAGAAGGCAGAAGCAATCCATCTTGAGCGAGAGGTTGTCGAGATAATGGCGGTCGTAGTCGACTTTTTCGATTTCGCCGACAGTGTCACGGCCGTTGACTTGGGCCCAGCCAGTGATACCGGGGCGGAGAGCAAAGACTCCGTGTTTTTGGCGGAGAGAATTGGTGGTTTTTTCTAGCGCTAGGACGGGGCGTGGGCCGATGAGGGCCATTTCGCCACGAAGGACGTTAACAAGTTGCGGAAGCTCGTCGAAGGAAGACTTGCGGAGGATAGCGCCAAAGCGGGTGACGTATCGCGAGTGGTCGATATCAGCGGTGGCTTTTTGCGGGGCGTTCATAGTCATGGTACGGAACTTGTACATGACGAAGTTCTTGCCGTTTTTGCCGACGCGTTTGTCGCGGCGAATAGCTGGACCATCGGTTTCGAGTTTGATAATTAGGGCGACCAAAAAGAACGGCGCTGCCAGCACCGCTAAACCGATTAGCGCGAGGACGAAATCTCCAGCACGCTTAATTTGGTAGTATCTGATCCTTTTCACTAACTTCTAGTATATATAATAAGCATATGAATTGCAAGCTTAGACGAGACTGAAAGCTAGATCACACGGGCGATTTCGCTGAGTGTGGTGTGCCCAGCAAGGGCGGCAAGGACGCCTTTTTGTTCGAGAGTGAGCATATGGTCTTCTCTCGCGGCTTTTTCGATGGCTTCGGCATTAACTTCAGTGACATCGCCACGGAGGAACTTCTGAATCTCTTCGTCGACGATTAGCTGCTCCATGATACAGAGGCGACCCGCAAAGCCAAACGGCGCATCGTCGCTGACAACTGGATCGTAAAGAGTGATGTTATTGAAGTCGACACTATAGGACTCGAGAGCGGTGGGAGTCGTGTTTTTAAAGAGATTAGTGATGTATTTCTTCTCGGCTTCGGTGGCTGGTCGCGGCGTTTTGTGGTCTGTAAGGCGGCGAACAAGTCGTTGAGCGATAACCATACGGACAGAGGAGGCAAAGATAGGGTTTTGACCGATGAGATCAATCATGCGGGCAAAAGCGGCTGAGGCAGAGTTGGCGTGGAAAGACGAAAGAACTAAGTGGCCGGTAATTGAGGCTTGAATGGCGGTGCGAGCTGTGTCGGAGTCGCGGATCTCACCAACCATCACGACGTCAGGGTCGAGACGAAGAACGGAGCGGAGAGCGTCGGCGAACTGGGCGCCGTCAGTAGTTTTGATGGGGACTTGCGAGATGCCGCCGATAGAGTACTCGATAGGATCCTCTAGGGTGATGATCTTGCGGTCGTTGGTGTTTAGGGCGTTAAGAATCGAGTAAAGAGTGGTTGACTTACCAGAGCCAGTCGGACCAACCATCATGACGAGGCCGCGCGGGTGCTTGATGACCTCGGTAAGAATGTCTCGTTCGCGCTTGGTGATACCGAGGAGGTCGAGGTTAAGCAGGCTCTCATTGAAGTTAAAGAGTCGCATTACGGCATCCTGACCGAAGAGTGTGGGGACGGTTTCTATACGGATATTAAGGGTGTGCTTATGACCGTCAGTAATGATGTCTTTATGGATGTGGCCCGATTGTGGCTTAGCAGCGGCAAGAGAGAGATTGGCGCGACTTGATAGTTCTCCGAGGAGGATGCGATAGCGATCGCGTTGGAGTTCGGCAATAACGTGTAGCATGCCGTCGACACGGAGACGGACACGGATGGCGTCGCGGAGGTTCTCGATGTGGATGTCGGAAGCGCCGAGCATGTCGGCTTGCTCGATGAGGAAGTCAAAGACGCGGTCGACCGCTACGGTATTGAGGGTCTGGCTGACTTGATTGAGGGTTTCGCTGTCGCCAGTGTTGGCGATCTTGATGTCGTCGTAGATGATTTCTTCGGGTGGATCGTAACGGAGCATCCAGACGCGATAAGCAGATTCGGATATGAGGGCGAATTCGACGTGCTCGCCCAAATCTTTGTATTTTTGCCCGAGGTTAAGTATGACGCTACGAGGAGTAGCAGATGTGACGAAGAAGCGGAAAGGCTGCTCGCCGCCACCGCGCTTGAAAGGAACGGCGAGGTTTTTGTGCATGTCCTCGATAGCCATCATGTCGTCGACATTTTCGACTAGAGGCGTATCGTTTTCAAAAGATCGAGTATCGACATAGGGGAGGCCGAGAATAGCAGCACGTCTAGCAGTTGACTTCTCTTCGTTGTCGCGACGCGAATCTTGTTTGCGTCGCTCGTCTTCAGCTTGTCGTTTGGCTACGCCGTCATCAATTTTAGACACTTAGAGCCCCACCATTCTATGCTTAGCGACTGGTGGTGACCAGCGCTTCCTCCGTATGTGATGCGATAATCTGAACGTGAGCGTGGGACGGACCTGCAAAGAAGAGACCTTGACCGACTGGGAAGCTGCCGAGTCGTTTGCGTTCTTCTTCGGTTAGCTTAAAGACATCGGCGAGAACGTCAACGGCGGCTGGAGATTGCTTCAAGAGGAGCTGCATGCTGGCGTTTGCGACAATAGCGCGGCCCATGCGGCTAGACATGAAGTCCTCGACATCTTGAGTGATGGTTGTAAGGCCGAGGAGGTACTTACGAGCACGCTTGGCGAGAGAGAAGAGGAAGTTTGCGCTATCTTCGTATTTCATCAGCTGCCAGGCTTCGTCGACGATTAGCATGCGACGACGGCGGTCGGCGCGGACGACATTCCAGACGTGAGAAAGGACGATATACATGGCGATTGGACGTAGTTCGTCCTCGAGGTCGCGAATATTGAAGACGACCATTTGGTTGCTGATGTCGACGTTGGATTGTTGCGAGAAGATGCCAGCGAAGGTACCAGAAGTGAATTTGCGGAGGCGCTGCGCGAGCTCGGGACCGGTGCTACCCATATGGAGGAGGGTGTCGTACAGGTTGGCGATAGTTGGTGGTTGGTTATTGTGGGAGAGCGGGTCAGCTGTGATGCCAGCGCGAGCGTAGGTGTCGATGAGGGCTTGGTCGAGATCGGCTTCTTCGACTGGTGTTAGGAATGTAGTACTTGCGCCATTGGCTTGGACGGTTTGTTGTCCGAGCATGAGGCGGAAGAGGCCGTGAAGTGTGACGAGGTTAGAGCGGAGAGAGTCACCAGCGTCTTCGGCTCCGACGTTTTTCGGTAGATCAAATGGGTTGATTCGGACGTCAGAGTTAAGGGATAGACGAATGTATGAGCCGCCGACGGCATCGCACATTTTCTGGTACTCGTTTTCTGGGTCGATAATGATGATTTCGGTGCCGACCATCATAGAGCGGAGAGCTTCGAGCTTAACCGCGAAGGACTTACCAGCACCCGATTTTGCGAAGACGGTCATATTGGCGTTCTCGAGCGAGTAGCGATCGAAGATGACAAGACCGTTGTTGTGCATATTGACGCCGTAGAGGACGCCAGTGTCTTGAGTAAGGTCAGCGCTGGTGAATGGGAACGAGGTCGAAATAGCGCCGGTGTCCATGTTGCGGCGAATCTGGAGCTGGTCGGTGGCTTGCGGCATGATGGAGTTTAGGGCTGGTTCCTGCTGGGAGGTTGCGACTTTGGTCATGATCATTTGCTGGCCAAGGATGGTCTCGACGCGGTTTTGGCTTTCGCCGAGCTCTTCGAGGGTGTTGCCCCAGATAGTGACGTAAAGGCCAAAGCGGAAGAATTTTTCGGCGCCGATTTGGAGTTTGTCGCGGAGCTCTTCGGCGTCGGCGGTTGCGGCTTCGAGCTCTGGGTCGCGAACTTTGCCTTTTTCGCTGTTGACAGTCATAGAGGCTTCGAGCTGGGTGACCTTTTTGCGGAGGTTCTTCATGATAATCGCAGTATCGATAGGGTAGATGAACATCGAGACGTCAAGGACTTCATCGAGGTTGATGATGGGGCTGAGCCATCCCGTATGAAGCATGCGAGGGTAGGCGTAAACAAAGATGGTGCGGCCGAATTTGGTGCCGAGCTGGAAGTAGCTGGATTTAATCTCGTAGCTGGATGGTGAAATAAGGTCGCGGAGAGTGGTGATACCAGTATTAAACGCGTGTTCGGTCTCGGCGTCTTCGATGAAACGTTGCTGAGCGGCGATTTGTGCCGCGGTTAGTTTTTTAGCCATAATTTAAGCCTCCTCACCTTCAGGTCCTCGTTGACCTTTAGTTGTGTATAGATGTGTGTAGCGTTGCCAGTCGACGAGCGGCTGGTTGACGGCAGTGTCTGGGTTGTTGAAGTTGTAGTAGAGCATAGCAAGGGCTCGCGTATCGAGACGGACAGCAGGGACACCGACAGCGCGGAGACCATCAATGATGGAGGCAGAGCGACGGGCCATTTCTGTCTTGGCGGACTCGAACTCTGGACGACCAATCTTGACAGCTTGTGGATTAGGGTTGGTGAGGGCAGCAAGGCCCTTCTTGGCGTCGACACCGAGCTGTTTCATGCGGTCTTCGGCGCCGTAAGAGAAGCAGATAAAGAAGCTTTTGTCCATGATGTTGGCTTCCTTGGCGAGAGCGTCAATGAATATCATATAGTCGTCCATTAGGACGTTTAGAAGCATATTGTCTTGTTCGCGACGTATCTTAGCGAGTTTTTCGAGGTAGGGGCCGATGTCGATCTTTTGGCTGCGGATAGAAATCTGAATGTCGAAAGAAAGCGAGTTTAAGAAGCTCTGATAGGCGTACTCGACGCTGTCTTGCTCGTTTGGGCTCATGAGGTCGAAGTTGATGCTTTGCGCGGCGATTACGGCGCGGAATGTACCGTCTTTCATGATGACGAGACCGTCGCGGATTTCGGAGATCAAAAGTGATTTTTGAGCGGTATTTGCGCGTGGTGCTTTGATTGGGACATTAGTAGTAGTGACATTGGCACCAGTGGGGTGACCCATGGGGACGCCACCAGCACTTTGCTGAGCGGCGATTTGTTGGGCATTTGGAGCAGCGGCGCGAGCAGCGCTGGCGGAAACTGCGGCAGCAGTTGGTGGTGGTACGGAGCCAGTATTCTGTGGGACGCTCGGTGGAGCGCCAGCTGGTGCATTATTGGCCTGGGGTTGCATTTGTCCCCCCGTTTGTATTAGTTGGCTGTGAAGCTGTCATAATCCCTCCGTCATTTTGCATATCTAAGTTTATATTACCACGCTGGACAGTTTTATCAAAGTCGAGCGCAAAGGAGTAATTATCGAACATATCGGGAGCAGTTTCGCTTTCCATGAGGATGTTGTCACTGAGGTTGCTTTCTTTCACAGCGCGACCCTCGGAGTCAACGATATTGGCCAAGAAGCTAAGGCGTTTGCCGGCCTCGCCACGGTCGATGTTGCGAATACGGCTGCGTGGGTCAGCGGACTTCGGGGCTTCAATGACGATATCGTGCTGGATACCATCGGCTTGCCAAACGCGTTCTTTCGGCTGGAGGTGGAAGCGGAGAACCGAGCCGAGGTACTGTGTCATGGTTTGTTCTTTACGGAGCGGAAGAGCGAGGATAATTAAGACCAGAGCTGGCGGGACAGGAATGATAGCGAAGAGCTGAACGATATGGCCTACACGCCAGAGACCGAAAGCAGCAGCTAAGAGAGCGGCTGCTACAATGAGAAACAAGAACTGACGGAAAGAAAAAGGCCCAAGAAGCTTATCCTCCGCCTCAACATCTTGAGGAACTTTATAATGGCCCATGCATAAATTATATATTATTCTTATGGATTACACAAGCGTTATTGAGGAGCGCTGATGGTGAGTATGGTTTAAGTAATGAGGTTTAAGAAAGGCCATCTCGTTTAATTGGAGTGGCCTTAGGGAGTCTTAGGAGCTGAAGTTGATGTGATACTCGGCAGATAAGAGGCCTTTGGATTGGATGACATGGACGAGCGTGGTGGATTTAAATGCGTCGGTGACGATTGTGTCATCTCGGTATCCAGCGATTTGAGCAGTGACATTAAGTGTGTTTACGCCGTTGACCAAGTCATCACCATTGACTCGCATACAGAATAGGACTTTGCCTTGGCCACGATCTTGGTCATCGAGTGGGTCGTAACCACCGAGGGCTGCGAAGTCTTCGGTTATGCCATCGAGGTGAGGCATGCCGTCGGGATTGGTGCGGTTGAAGAGGCGGGTGGACTTGCTGATAAGTGTGAGTTGAGGCGGTAGGACGACGTGGAGAGCGATAGAGTCGAAGCGTTCGCCACTCGTGTTGCTGAAGGTGATACAGAGGATTACTTCCTTGGAGCTACCGTTGCTGTCGGCAGGCGGTTTTAGTTCGGTTGATATGGTGATTGCCTGGATTTCAGTTCCTTGAGTTGCAAGGTCCATAATAGTAGTGCCTCCTTAGAGATTTAATTAGTACTACATATTACCCTCCATGTTATATCATACTTATGTTAAAAGATCAAGACTTAAGGATGATGCTGGAGGCTTGATGTAAAATTTTAGCAAACGCTTGACATGAGTGCTGAGTATGATATACTGGCAGTGTAATACAGTGAGTGCTAAAAGCACTGTGATATAATGAATTAAATAAGGAGCAAGATAAAATGGGTAAGATTATTGGTATTGACCTCGGTACGACTAACTCGGCGTTTGCCTATATGGTGGCGGGTAAGCCAGAGGTGATTACGAATGCGGAGGGCGATCGGACGACTCCTTCGGTAGTGGCTCAGACTAAGAAGGGCGAGCGACTGGTTGGCAAGGTGGCGCAGCGACAGCGCGTGACGAATCCGAAGAATACGATTTATAGCGTGAAGCGGCTTATCGGACGGAAGTTCACAGATAAGGATGTGCAGGATGACCTGAAGATCATGCCGTACGAAATCGTCAAAAAAGGTGATAGCGTTGCGGTAAAGATGGACGGCAAAGAATACACGACAGAAGAGGTCTCGGCGATGATCCTTGGCAAGATTAAGGCTGATGCCGAGGCGTTCTTGGGCGAGAAGGTCACAGAGGCGATTATCACCGTACCAGCATACTTCAACGATCAGCAGCGACAGGCAACCAAGGATGCGGGTAAGATCGCGGGCCTAGAGGTGAAGCGAATCATCAACGAGCCGACAGCGGCGGCATTGGCGTATGGACTCGATAGCAAAAAGGACGAGCAGATTGCGGTATTTGACCTCGGTGGTGGTACTTTTGATGTTTCGATTCTTGAGTTGGGTGACGGAGTATTTGAAGTTAAGTCGACTAATGGTGATACTCACCTCGGTGGTGAAGACTTCGATAATGTAATCGTGAATTATTTGATTGATACATTTAAGTCGGAGAGCGGTATTGATCTGAAGAATGATGCGGCAGCGATGCAGCGGATCAAAGATGAAGCGGAGAAGGCGAAGAAGGAGTTGTCCAGCGCGATTTCGGTAGATATTAACTTGCCGTTTATCACGGCGGATGCTGATGGCCCGAAGCACTTTGAACATACTTTGACTCGGGCGAAGCTCGAAGAGTTGACAAAAGACCTATTAGATCGTCTAGCTATACCGGTTGAAAAGGCGCTGAAAGACGCAAAATTGAAGGCAGCGGACATCGAGCAGGTGGTTTTGGTCGGTGGTATGACTCGAATGCCAGCAGTGGTGGAGCGAGTGAAGAAGATTTTTGGCAAAGAGCCAATGCAGGGTGTGAATCCAGATGAGGTTGTGGCAGTGGGTGCGGCGATCCAGGGCGGTGTCTTGCAGGGTGATGTGAAGGATATTCTGCTTCTTGATGTGACACCATTGACGCTAGGTATTGAGACGGCGGGTGGTGTGAGAACACCGATGATTGATCGAAACAGCACGATTCCGACTTCGAAATCGCAGACATTTTCGACATTTAGTGATAGTCAGCCACAGGTGGAGCTACATGTCTTGCAGGGTGAACGAGAGTTTGCGCGTGATAACAAGTCGCTTGGTACTTTTATCTTGGACGGAATTGCGCCAGCGCCACGTGGCGTGCCACAGATTGAAGTGACATTTAACCTTGACGCGAACGGTATCTTGAATGTGATCGCGAAAGATAAGGGTACAGGCAAAGAGCAGTCGATTACAATTCAGAACTCGGGCAATATGAGCAAGGAAGACGTCGAGAAGGCGCGAGCTGAGGCTGAGGCGCACGCAGAGGAAGACAAGCGTAAGCGCGAAGTGGTAGATGCGCGAAATCAGCTAGAGAATGCGGTTTATCGAGCGGAGAAGCTACCAGATGAGTTCAAGGATAAGATCTCTGACGAGGATAAAGAGAATATTAAGAAAGCGGTCGAGGACGCAAAGGCGAAGATTGCCTCGGAAGACAAGGATGAGCTAGAGCAGGCAATGAAAGATCTGAATGATCGAATCATGCCAATTGGCGAGAAGCTTTATAAGGAAGCTGGCGGTTCGGGTGAGGCAGGTGAAGCTGATTCGGATGCGGGTGATGAGAAAAAGGCCGAAGATGAAGATGCAGTTGAAGGTGAAGTTGTTGGCGAAAAATAAGCGGCAAGCGACGAAAACCGTGCGGATTATCGCGGGTGAGTTTAAGGGGTTCCGACTGGGGACCCCTTTGCCCGAGGTGGCGCATGTGATGGGTGAGCGCGAAAGAGGCGCGATATTTAACGCGTTATTTGATGTAAGTGAGTTGCATGTGCTGGATTGTTTTGCGGGGTCAGGAGCGCTAGGATTCGAGGCGCTGAGTCGAGGCGCGTTGACAGCGGATTTCGTGGAGAATGAGGCGAGAGCGCGAGTGATAATACAAGAGAACGCGGCTAAGCTAGATGTGAAGAGTAGGGCGCGGATGTTTAAGGTGCCGCCGATCCGTGGGCGATGTCCGCCGACTGAGCGGATGGATGCTTGCAGGAACTTGCGGTACGATCTGATTTTTTCTGATGCGCCATATACAGATCCGCAATGGGAGCTGGTTGAGACGCTTCCTGATCTGCTGATGGATGGAGGGCGATTGGTGATTTCGCACAGCAAAGAGGAGCCGATCCCGGATGCGGTGGTGGTGGGGCTAGAGAATACGTACTCCAAGATATTTGCTGGTGCGCAGATTGATATCTATGTGAAGATGTAGGTTTTAGAGACAAGACTAAAGCCGCACAGGAAGCGTGCGGCTTTGGAAATTACTTAAATACAAGTTAACTTATTGCCAGGCAATGATATAGCCGTTTCGGCCATTGACTTTGGCAAGTGGGTCGATGGGATTGGCTTTTAGTGCATCGTTGGCGGTGCGGTGAGAATAGAGGTAGTTGGATGAAGCGGTGTCTTCAGTATCGCCAGGATTGATGATTTCGGCGCCTACTCGTTCTGCGAGACTACGGACATAGGCGGCGAGCCAAACGTCGATTGAACCGCCATCGTTTTTGGCAGCGAACTGCCAGAATGCGCGATCGGGCGGGCTAAAGTTGGCAGCGGCGTCGCCGTAGATCCGAATGTCCTTGATACCAGGGGTGAGAAAGATGTGCTTGTCACTCTTAGAGGACATGGCATGGTTGATGAAAGATTCTCCCATACCGTGCCCAACCGGGGCGTAGCCTAAATGCCAGGCGGAAATAGCTGTGGTTTTGTCGCCCGTGCTTTCTATCATAAAGATAGAAGGACAGTCGGCGATGTTGAGACGGATTGAAGTTCCTTTGCGATAGGAAATTGCTCCGTCGGCTTTGATGGTTGAGTAGTGGTCTGCAGGTAGGGTGTAGATGTGCGCGGGGTGTTCGCCGCCTTCGTCTTTCTTGTTGTTCAAAGACATGAAGAATTCGGGCAGACTGTCTTTTCGGAACCAGTTCTTAGACATCTCGCGTAGCTTGTCAAGGCGCCATTGGGCGTCTGACATAGCTCCAGCGATGAATACTTCTCTGGGGATTTTGAAGTGTATGTCGTACTGCTTAGCATACTCGGCGCAAGCGTCGTATACTGACCCCAGTATCTTATCGCTAACGGATAAGTTGCCAGGGAGAAGTTCTTTGTTGAGCCTGACAGCTTGACAGAGCTGGTCATAGTTGGTGCTACCACGAGTGCCGACTATTTTGCAGTCGGACCTGTTTAAGAATGTAACGAACTGGTTCTGGTTGTAGCGGGATTGACTTGAGCTGGAATTGGACATGTTTCATATGCCTCCTTTGGGATTTAGGATTAGCTAGCTTGCGCTAACTTGTTTAAGTTAAGATTACGCGGCGCTTTATGATATTACGCCATACTTCTATTATTATATCATACTTATGGTAAAAAAGCAAGACTATTAGATTGGATAGTGGGGAAGATAGGATATAATATGGGTATGAATATCCCATTGGCGGAAAAAATGCGACCTCGAACACTGGCGGATGTGGTGGGGCAGGATGAATTGATTGGTGAGGGGAAGATTTTGACGCAAATTGTGGCGTCTAAAGTCCCTGCTAATTTGATCTTTTGGGGACCGCCAGGAACAGGAAAGACGACTTTGGCGCGGATTTTGGCGGCGGAACTGGGCGTGGAGTTCGTAGAGCTATCTGCTGCTACTGCTGGCAAGAAGGACGTGATGGTTGTGGTTGAAAACGCGCGTGTAGGCTGGAATCTGGGGCAGAGGACGCTATTATTCGTTGATGAAATCCATCGTTTTAACAAGGCACAGCAGGATGCATTCTTGCCACATGTAGAAAGTGGTTTGATAATATTGATTGGCGCAACGACGGAGAACCCATCTTTTGAGGTGATTGCGCCCCTGATATCTCGGTCGCGAGTCGTGATACTAAAACATTTAGACAAAGAGTCAATACTTACGATTTTACAACGTGCGGTAAAGGAGCTTAAGGTCGGAAAGCGGGTTAAGAAGGAAGCTTTGGATTATTTAGCAGAACTCTCGGCGGGTGATGCGAGATCGGCGCTCGGAAATCTGGAGTTAGCGCTGTCGCTTGGAGCAGAAAAGATTGGGATAGAGGAGATAAAACGAGCGGCACAGAAGATTGTGGCGGGTTATGATAAAAAAGGCGATATGCATTATGACATAATCTCGGCGTTTATCAAGTCTCTGCGTGGATCGGACGTCGATGCAGCGCTATATTATCTGGCGCGAATGGTGCAAGCGGGTGAGGACCCGAAGTTTATTGCGCGGCGAATGGTGATTTTTGCCTCTGAAGATATAGGGCTCGCGAATAATTCGGCGCTGAACTTTGCGACGTCGACCTTTATGGCGGTGGAGCGAGTAGGGATGCCTGAGGGCGGGATTATCTTGTCGCACTGCGCTTATGCTCTGGCGAAAGCACCGAAAAACCGAGAGAGCTATGATGCTTGGGGTGTGGCACAGCAGGTGGCGGCACGGACACCAAACTCGCCAGTGCCGATACATCTGAAGAATGCGCCGACGAAACTGATGAAGGATCTGGGGTTTGGCAAGGGGCAAGAATGGACGGCTGGGTTTCATCATGAGAAGTCGTATCTGCCAGATGATGTAAAGCTGTTCGTGAAATAGTTGGTAATTGGTCGGGAGCTTAGGGTGGTTTATGATACGTAGATAGCAACACATGACTATAATAGTCAAGACATGCACCATATTCAGGCTGATTCTGGCTTAGATTGTGTGTTTTTCGACGTTTTTCGGTTTTGAGGTTTGACAGAGGTAAATAGTAAACATAAGCGTTTGTCCTTATGCTTGCAGAGATTTTTCTGGCATGCTAGGATTGGAGCATGAAAAATATTCTAGTGAAGAGAGGTCTTGGGGCGGGATTTGTGTTACTAATGGTGGTGGCGGTAGTTGTGCTGGGAGGAGCGTGGGCGAGAGCAACCGAGGTTGGTAATTGCGGCGAAGTAGAGATCACAGAGATATTTACGAATTTTCGCGATGATCAGTCGGAGCAATTTGTGGAATTCCATAACCCGACAGCAGGACCAGTGAGCTTGGTGGGGTGTGTGGCGCGGACGAGATTTAGCAACAGGGTATTAGAGGTGAGATTTGGCAATGTGGTGATTTTACCAGGCGAATATCAGGCATATAGCTTGGAGAGTTTAGGGTTGCAGCTTGCAAAATCTCCGACTATTGACAGGGTGTTTGAGCTGGTCGGTGGTGATGCTGTGTGGGAGGCATATGGAGTAAGCGAGGCGCATATTACTACTGGCGGAGAGGGCGAAGGTTGGTCGAGCGCGGCAGTTGTAGATAGGGTGGACCTGCCGAATAGCCGGATCGGGCGATCGTGGGCTTTAGTGAATGGCGAATGGGTAACGGCGACACCGACTCCAAGTGCAGATAATAGGACGGCGCCAGAGTTTCAGACGAGCAGTAATACGACGGGTGGGACGGATCCTAATTCCGAGACAGGAACAGCCTCTACTGTCCCGGAACTGGGGTCGGTCATACCTGAGGTGTTGCCGCCAGTTGAGCATGGGTTGGATGGGGATAGTTCGGGTGGAGAGAGTGGGCTGGCGGACTGTGGGCCAGGGAGGTATCGCAACCCAGAGACGAATAGGTGTCGGAATATTCCGACTGAGCCAGAGGTGAAGCCGTGTGCGGAGGGGTATGAACGAAATCCAGAGACGAATAGGTGTAGACGGATCCGTGAACAGACTTCAGTGGATTTTGGCATTCCAGATGCAGGTAGTACTGGTGGCAGTAGTGCTAGTGCTGTGGGCACAGCAGTGGCGAATATAGGCGAGACGATTATAGATGCGATGGACGTGATCTTCAGAGATGAATATGGATACTTACAGGGGTGGAGAGTAGCCTTGGCGGTAGTGCTGGCAGTCTTGGTTGTAGGGGCTGGTATCTGTTGGGTATCTCGTGAGAAATTGGCGAAAACACCTATAGGGGAGAAGGTGCTTGAGCTTTATGCTAAAAAGATCAAAAAGTATTGACATTTAACCACTAGTGTGATATAATGAACATGTGAAGAGGTTTCGCAACTACCACAGGTAGGTAAACGCGGAATCTCTCCGCGAACCTTAACTTGTGAAGTTTGCGTGTAAATACCTCTAATAAAAGGAGGAAATAACTATGTCAACTACATTCGACAGCGTATTTGCGACAGGGGCAGGATTGCTCAATGACACCCAGAAAGAAGCTATCTTCAACGAGGCTTTTGGAGACGCGTTGGCCAGAAATCGTAACAACATCACTGATGTTGTTGTGCTTCTTCGCGTTAAGGGTGCAGACCTGGAACACTACCCTGCAGACACAGAAGGTCGCCTGAAGGCCGCTGCTGAAGGCGATATCCCGGCAGTTATAGCCAATATCCTGGACGGAATCGAAGACGATAGCGACTGGGAAAAGGTAACATTGCTACCTACTGGCTGCAAGGCGAAGCCCGCGTTCGCCCCCGTATGCGAATTTACAAAGAAGAAGCTGGAAAGCGTCTCTGGTGTGAATTTTCGCACAGGCACAATCGACAAGATATTCTTTGTGTTCGCAAAGACGGCAGCTGGCTCTACAAAGAAGGCGTAAGCCTAAAAGACTTCACGTGTATTAGCCCCCGAACCTAAATATTGGTTGCGGGGGCTATCTACATGCGAACTGAACAACAAGGGCCAGCATCTGACTAGTGCATTGTAACAGAGTAGGTTCTGCCACCACCAGAGACCATTTGAGGTGCTGCTGGTGTTGTTATGATGGTGGCTTGAATCGCAGGGGAAGCTGGCTGTTGAGGTGTGGCAGTAATTTGCGCGGCTGGCGCATTGCCGAAGTGGACAGCGGGGGCGACGCTAGGGATAGCTCCACTGTTGCCGCTGAAGATCTGTCGCCCACTATCAACTGCGGTGGCTATGGTAGCAATAAGTAGTGTTATAGTTAGCCACGCCAGCATGAACCCAAGCGTTAGGGCGAACGTCCAGACGATTAGCGGGAAGAAGAGGACGATAACTATGATGACGAGTGCTATGAGGAGCAGTGAGCCGATTGCAGATAGAATAAATCTCATCTTTATACCTCCATTTCGAATTAATTCGCAAGGTTAAATTCCACGGCTGCGCAGACCAGCGCTATGGCGGTTTGCGAACCTTATACTTGTATTATATCATAGATCAGTACATTTTGCAAGGTGATTATGACTTTTCGAGACAGGTCAAACCCCCTCGGCTGAAGCCTTGGGGGTTTTTGGTTTTGCTTGTGAAGTGTTTAGTGCATTGTAACAGAGTAGGTTCTGCCAGGGCCAGTTGATGGTGTAGCTACGGGCGCCATAGCAACGTTGCTTGGCGCGCCGAAGGTGATGGTACCGTTAGGGTTTACTTGGCGATGCACCGCTCCTTTTTGGAACATGTGCCCCGAGTTATCAACCTCATATGTTGGGTCGATAATCTTTGCTACATTGTTGCCAAACTGCATCATGCGGGCTTCGGCCGCTGCGTCTTTTTCCCTTTCCTTTTTCTTTCCACTTGCGTGGAAAAGAATTATGGCGAGGGCGATTAGTACGAACCCCAATACTAGCAACGGTACCCAGGAGAACCAGGGCCATGCCGTACTGGCTACTACGGTGGTGGTTTCGGTTGTGGTGGTTTCTGTACCACCAACTAACCCGCCAGAGGCGAGTGCCGTCATAGGGTTGAATGCTATCATTGCGATAAACGCAAACATTGCCGTTCCGAGCACGGCTAAGCTCTTTTTTACAGTTCTCATCATAATGAAAACCTCCTTTTGAGTGCTCTGCCCGAGGCAGGCTTTGATTGCGCTTGGCCGTGTATAACATGCTTCACAAATGCTAATGTTCGCGGTGATCCGCGACTTTTAGCCTTGTTAGGCAGTGTCCGCGGACGACCTTATAAGCATTATAGCATACCATAAGCTAAAAGTCAATACTTTTGATACCTTTTATGTTAATTTCTGGCATATTTCACGTCGCTACCTCTGTAGATTGTCAAGTTGCAAAATCAAGATATTGTTGTGCAAAATATGTAAAAATG
This sequence comes from Candidatus Saccharimonadota bacterium, assembly GCA_009781895.1. Lineage (GTDB taxonomy): Bacteria > Patescibacteriota > Saccharimonadia > Saccharimonadales > Saccharimonadaceae > WQUV01. The sequence goes on along the minus strand of WQUV01000001.1, from coordinate 53,709 downwards.
TGGTATAGCCCTGTGGAAATCGTGTGTATAAGCAAGGATGCTGGTAGAGATATGGTATAATGGATGTAAATGGGCAAAGAAATTATTCATATAGAGGTGGACGAAGACATTGCGGGGATCATCGGTCGCGTAATGGCGGCAAAAGAAAAGGTCGTGGCAGTGGTCGCGCCGAAGAATCTAGGGGCGTTGCGCTCTGCGATGAATCTGAAGCTACTAAAAAAAGCAGCTAAAAACTCTGGGAAGGTGACTGTGGTCATCAGTGATAATCCAGCGATGAAGAACTTAGCTGGTGTAGCTGGTGTGGCGCTAGCGCCGAATCTGGAAACTAAGCCAACAATTCCTGAGGTGAGTGTCGCTGAGGGGCAGATAGTGGTAGAAGAGCTGAGATCGGGTGAGCCGTTGACGATTGCGGGTGACTTGGACGGTGACGGTCAGGATGATATCTTGCCAAAATCTCCAGCTAAAGAGATAGATATGGAATCAGGCGAGGAGATCACGTCTAAAGATAAAGACACGGACGGGATCGCATCTGAAGCCGACCAGGCTAATAAAAAGCGAAAGTTTAACGCACTTACGTCGAAAGTAGACAAAGTCTGGCAGAAAGCGTTGATTATTGGAGCGTTTGGAGTTGGAGCGATGGCTATTGGCGTAGCGGTGATGGTGATTGCGGTGCGACCTCAGGCTGTGGTGAACATCACGACCCAAATGGATAATATCGATGTGCGGCGTGATGTGCGGTTCCAGTTGAACAACAATGATGTGCCAGGTGGGCTATTTGCCTTGCAGGAGCGAAATCTAGAAGCGGAACAGGTTGAGGAATTTGAGGCGACGGGTGAGCGCGAAGAGGGCACCAGGGCGAGTGGACAGATCACAATTCGTCATTGTGGCCCAGCTTCGCAGTTGACAACAGATAACTTCTTTGAAGCGAACGGTCGTCGGTATCGCTTGGGTGCGGCAGTGACATTACCGGGTGCGCCTTGTGGTAACGAAAACAACTGGGGTACGACTACTGTGGTGGTGACGGCGGCTGAGATTGGCGACGAGTTCAACTTGGCGAGTGGACAGTCTATGATATTGTCGACTGATCGAGAGAGCTATCAGACTCGAGTGACTTCGAACGGTATTTCGGGCGGCACTAGACAAATTATCCGTATTGTGTCAGAAGAAGATGTTCGAAACGCGTTGGCGCAGATGGATGGTACGAGCGTAGAAGAGGGTCGATCGCGACTAATTGCTTCACTAGAGGATGATCGTTATGCGTTTAGCTTGACGTTCAGACACGAGAGTGGTGCGGTCGAAGTGACGCCTCGAGTGGGCGAGCCGGTCGGTAATGGTGGCAGGGCGACGGTGCGACGGACGCAGACTTTTCGGATTATGACCACGTCGCGTACAGATATGGAGCGGTTTGCGATGCAGCTAGCGGAGCAGACAGCAGGCGAGCAGACAGTATATGATATCGGTAGCTTTACAGATGGGCGATTATTCCTGGAGCGAATTGAGATAACACAGCAGACTGGTGGTACGACCTGCGAGCCAGATGCTGAGGACTGTGTACCGACCCCTGGCCAGGTGCGCGAGATGACAGCGAGCATGAAGACGATTGCGCGAGTAGGTGATGAGATCCCAGAGGATGAAGTGCGAGCGGCGATTGTCCAGATGGCGGTTGGCGATGCGCAAAGAGAGGTGTCAGGATTTCCAGGCGTACAGCGGGTAAGTATTAATTTGACACCATTCTGGGTGCGGCGATTGCCGCGCGATCAGTCGAGGATCGAAATTAATATTAGGGCAGACGACTAGTCATGGCGATCTTTGGCTTAGATGTTGGCGAGCGCCGTATTGGGGTGGCCAGCGTTGACCCAGGGACGAAAATAGTAAAAGCAGAGCGTGCTTTCATGAGAGAGGAGCTGCCTGAACTAGTGAAGATGATAAGTGATGCTGCGTCGACTTCCGATGAGATGGGCGATACGATGGTTGTAGTTGGGATGCCGACCAGCCAGAGCGGCGAGTTTACGGCCCAGAGCGAGCGAGTTAAAGAGTTTACGCTGGAGCTAAAGGAGCTAGTGCCAGAGACGGTGAGAATCAACTTCTATGGTGAGAGTGCTACGACGATGCTTGCAATTGATCGTTTGAAGGAGCGCGGACTAGATGCGGTGGCACTAAGGCAGGCGCGAGCTGATGGGACGATTGATGTTGAAGCAGCTTGTATTATTTTAGAGGGTTGGGCAGAGGAGAGATTATAGATGAAAGCGTTATCCACAATGCAAAAATCATTGAAAATTATGTTGGTACTGCTACTTATTGCAGTGATGGCAGCGGTGGTCTTGGGCGGATTATTTGTCCGAAGCCGTTGGAATGCGCGGCAGGAGCGGATTGCGGAGAATGAGCGAATCGAGAATATGGTGGCCGAAGAGATCCAGATAACATTCTTGCCTGGGCGCTCGATGTTTGCACATCGACGAATGCTAATGGAGCGCGGGTTTGAGGCGGCGGAGATTGACGCGGCGTTTCGAGCGAACTATGACGTAATGGCACGTTTGGGGCGACCGACGACTTTGGGACCACGAGTCACGACGGAGCATATTATTGGTGCGCGTGACTTAATTAATGACAGTATGGTGAGTATTGAAGGGTTCTTGTTTCCGGAGACGATAAACTTTTTTGCGAATACTAGCGTGCAGAACATCGTGAATCGAATGGCGTTGGAGCTAGAACGAGCGGTGCAGCGTGAGGGGCTGGTAGCGGCGTTTGCGGAACACAACCTTTCGTTCTATGAGGGGTTGATCTTGGCAAGTATTGTTGAGGGCGAAGTAGATGTTCGCGATCCAGATGCGGCGCGGGTGGCGGCAGTGTTTCATAATAGACTGCGACATAACTGGGCGCTCGGGGCAGATATCTCGTCGCTTTACGCAGCTAACTTGATGGGCGTGGCGACACAGCACGAAGATGGCTCGCCAAATCATGCGATATTGCAACTATGCTCGCCGTGGAATACTCGTAGCTATGAGTGTGGGCGAGGCTTGCCGCCAACACCGATTAATAGCCCGAGTTTGGCAGCACTAAGAATTACGGCGAACCCAGCTCCGCAGAGTTTGGGGCGAGACTTCTACTTCTTGACTGGTGATAGCGGGCGAAAGTATTTCGCGCGAACACTACCTGAGCATCAGAGGAATATCAGGGAGCACTGTAGGGTAAGATGTCAAAACTGGTAAGCAAAAACTCGCAAGATCCGATGGATAAGGTCGGCTTGGTTGAAAAAGTAGAGAAGAAGCGGAAGGCGATTCTGAATCCTCGGACAAAGAGAGGTAAGATGTGGCGGCTGTTCCTGAAATATAGCTTTGCGATAGTGGCGATTGGCGCGTTACTGGTGGTGGGGTCACGCGGTCAGCAAGCCCAAGACCGGTCGGCACAATACTGGTTTGGAGCAGACGGCACGAGTTTTAATGTGAGTTTCATTGATGTTCTGGAAACGAAAGTAGTGGCGCAGTCGGCGCAGTCGGCGAGACTGGCTTCTATGGGGAACGCGGCGGAAGCGGCGGAGTCACTGGCGGCTTTGTTCGCGACGGGCGGTATATTGGATCGACCGATTACGATTATTGTGGCGTCGCGAGGTGTCGATGTGCACCGCGTACTCGAAGGTGAAACGGTGGCATCATTGTCGGCGGATCGCGGCATTACACAGCAGACTTTCCGCTGGGCAAATAATCTGACGGCTAATGCGCAGGTATCGGCGGGTCAAGACGTCTTGTTGCCAGCGATTGATGGTGTGATCTATGCTTGGGCGGCTGGGGATACGATCGTTGCGGTGGCGGAGCGTTTTAGAGCGAATGCGGCAGAGATTATTGCTTATAACGAGCTGGACAATCGTGAGGTGGCGGTTGAAGAAAGGATCTTCATCCCGAATGGCATCCTGCCAGAAAATATGCGACCAGGCTTTAGGCCGCCAACTCAGAACGTGTTCACGCCAGGTATTACGGCAGGACGAGGTGGTGGTTATGCGCGTGGTCACTGTACATACTATGCTTACAATCGACGACGAGAGCTGGGGCTGCCAGTGATGAGTGGCTGGGGTAATGCGGCAACATGGTTGCGACGTGCGCAAGCCGCTGGCTTTGCGACAGGCACACAGCCAGCAGTTGGCGCGATTATGCACAACTATGGCGGACGCTGGGGGCACGTGGCGATTGTCGAGCGAGTCTATGCGGATAGGATTGTGGTGAGTGAAATGAACTTTGCTGGTGCTTGGAACCGAGTTACTTTCCGTACTCTACCAATGGACTTGGCAGATGGCACACGAGACCGAGCGGCTGGCAGGACTCCGACTTTCCATTTTATTTATTAAGCTTCTCTATATTTAGCCTAGGGCACTGAAGACGCTTGTGGCGGGGTGATTTTCGTGGTATAATATACATATGTTTATAGATACGGCGAAAGTTTTTGTACAGGCGGGGCGGGGCGGTGATGGTGCCGTCAGTTTTCGCAAGGAGATCTATGTCGACAAGGGTGGCCCAGATGGCGGTAATGGCGGACGGGGCGGTGATGTTATTTTCCAGGCGTCGAAGGACGAAAACACTTTACTTTCGCTGAGATATAACCCAGAATTAAAGGCGGGTGATGGCGCGAGAGGCGCGAAGCGACAGGCAGCAGGCAAGTCGGGTAAAGATTTTTTTGTTAAGGTGCCGATTGGGACGATTGTGCGACGTATGGATACAGATGAGGTTCTGGCGGATTTGACTCACGATGGCGAGGAAGCGGTGGTGGCGCGTGGTGGTGATGGCGGATTTGGCAACGCACACTTCAAGTCGAGCGTGCGACAGACACCGCGAACGGCAGAGCTAGGACTGAAAGGTGATATCTTTGAAGCGCAATTAGAGCTGAGATTGCTGGCGGACGTCGGGTTGGTGGGCTTTCCTAATGCAGGCAAGTCGTCGTTCTTAGCGGTAGTGTCGAATGCAAAACCAGAGGTCGCGGACTATGAGTTTACGACTTTGGTGCCGAACCTTGGTGTCGCGACGATTGATGAGCGAGATATTCTGATCGCCGATATTCCAGGCTTGATTGAGGGTGCGGGCGATGGCAAGGGTCTCGGTACGGCGTTCTTAAGGCACGTGAAACGGACGAAAGTAATCTTGCATTTGATTGATGCATATTCGGACGACGTGGTGGAGCGATACAAGACAATCCGGGCGGAATTGGGCAAGTTTGACGCTAGTTTGCTAGAGCGGCCTGAGGTGGTAGCGCTGACGAAGACAGAAGGTTTCGATAAAGAATTGCTGGGCATGCAGACGGATGCATTGAAGACAACGACTAACTCGCCGATCTTTGCGATTTCTTCACAGGCGCATATGGGGCTGAAAGAAGTGCTCCGAGCATTAGCGCAGAAGGTCTCAGAATCGATAGCCTCTGAGGCAGAAGCAGCCTTGGCTGCCACAGAAACTCATGACCCTGAAGCCATAGTAACTATTACATTACCAGAGCATAAACGACTAAAAGGGTTTACTGTCGAGAAGAAGGGCGGAATGTTTGTAGTTACGGGCGTGGAGATTGAGAAGTTTGCGATGAAGACTGATCTAGAGAATTACGATTCGGTGAATCGTTTACGTGATATTATGAAGAAGCTAGGTGTTATGACAGCGCTGAGGCGTGTCGGTGCGGAGCCAGATAGTATCGTGAAGATTGCGGAGCGAGAGTTCCCGATGCAAGAACCGCCAAGAGAGTGGTAGTATGCGGATAATTACGGTAGGACGCAAGCAAGAAAAGTTTGTGGCTGAGGGGATTAGGGAGTATGAGAAGCGACTGCGCAAGCCGTTTAATATAGAGTGGGTGGTGTTGGCGGACGGTGATAAGGCGGGTGAAGAAAAGGCAATCTTACGGTCGATTAAGGGCGGCGAGTTCGTTATCCTGCTCAATGAGCGAGGTGAGAATCTGACTAGCCCGGAGATAGCGAAGTTGATCAACTTCAGGCTGCAACAACAGAGTGTAGTGTTTGTGATTGGTGGGTCGTTTGGTGTGGGTGAAGGCGTGAAAGCGCGAGCAGATTACGTGTGGAGCTTGTCGAAGTTAGTCTTTCCGCATCAGCTGGTGCGGTTAGTTTTGGTGGAGCAGATTTATCGAGCGCAGACTATAGCGAATGGTCAAAGTTATCACCACGCTTAGAATGGGTGTATATACTGCTTATGGTATAATATTGATATGAAGAAACTTACTCCGTCCAAGAGAGTGGCAGGGAGAGGAGGGATCGAGAAATCCGAGAAGCGACCGTGGCAAGATAATCTGGCGCGATTGTCGCTGTACTTTGTAGTGGCGAGTTTCGCGGGGCATTGGCTAGAGATGGCGGTGCAGTTGTGGCTAAGGATTATTGGTAATGAAGGAACGAGCTTCGGGATTGGCTACCAACCACTTGAGCCGTATCCAGTATATGGCATAGCAGTTGTAGTGATGGTGGTGCTGTGGCAAAGCTTGCCAAAGAAAGTGACGAAGAATCTACCGCTGGCTTTTTTGGTGCTGACGGCTGTTTGCGTGGTGGCGGAATACTTTGTGGGGCGAGTGGCGATTTGGTGGTTTGGGCAGAATCCGTTCTGGTGCTACCTAGATAAGCCGTTTAACCTACATGGACTGGTGTCACTACAGAATGCTCTATTGTTTGGTATTGCGGCCACGATGTTTATGTTCTTGGTTTTCCCGCTAGCGGAGAAAGGCTTAAATAAGCTGTCGCGATGCGTATTGTTTGTGTCGGCGGGCTTAGCGTTAATTATATTTACTGTATGCCATGTGCTTTTTGGCACACCGCTATGGTGATATAATACTAAATATGAACATCAGAGGATATGTTGAATATGTACCTGAGGTGGCACAGGCAGAGGTTCTAGAGTTCTTGGAGGGGGAGCGGAAGGAGTTCTCGTCAGGACTGATGGCGACGGCGTTGGCGCAGAAAGGCACAGATTTCCAGAGATCGGTCTGGCAGGCGATAGCGGAGATTCCATATGGTGAAACAGCGAGCTATAAGAACCTAGCGGAACGAGTCGGTAAGCCGAATGCGGTGCGCGCGGTTGGCACAGCGTGTGGACGTAATAAGTTCGCGATTGTGATTCCTTGCCATCGAGTATTGGCCTCGGGTGGTGGTATGGGTGGATACGCCTTTGGTTTAACGATGAAGAAAGATCTATTAAAACTCGAGAAAGCACTTGACATGGACTGCCAGTAGATATATACTAGAATCAGTAATGAGAATCATTACTATATAGTAAAAGGAAAGCAGGATGCGGAACTCAAAGCAGAGTGAGACAATCAAAGCAAATGTGATGGGTCGATATGACCACCCGACTGCAGCGATGGTCTATGAGTCGGTGCGACGAGAAATGCCGAATGTTAGTCTCGGGACAGTCTATAGAAACTTAGATAGACTAGTCGCGAATGATGAGATTCTGCGGATTTCAGTGCCGAACCAGGCTGATCGCTTCGACGCTACTATTAGCGAACACTATCATCTCGTTTGCGAGAAGTGTGGCGGGGTGAGTGACGTCGAGAGCGCGCGAGTGACCAGGGCGCTAAAACGAGCGTTTTGTGAGAGCTCGGGTTTTGCGATTAGCGAAATCCAGCTGGTAGCTATGGGTCGTTGTGAATCCTGTAATAGTAATAAAGGAGGAATATGCCAGAATTAAAAGGCAGCAAAACAGAAGCAAACTTGATGGCGGCATTCGCTGGAGAGAGCCAGGCGCGGAACAAGTATACGTTCTTTGCGGAGAGGGCGCGCGCGGACGGCTACGACGCGATTGCCAACTTCTTTGAAGAGACGGCTCGTAACGAGATGGCACATGCGAAGATGTGGTTCGAGTACTTCCATGGTACTCACGGCACATCGGATAATTTGCAGGCAGCGGCTGAGGGTGAGCACTATGAGTGGACTGATATGTATAAGACTTTTGCCGAGATGGCGAAAGAAGAGGGCTTTACGGAGATTGCGTTTAAACTAGAGAAAGTTGGCGAGATTGAGAAGTTGCACGAAGAGCGATATCTGGAGCTAAAGAAGGCGCTAGATGACGGTAAGATTTTCAAGAAAGACGAAGCGGTCGACTGGCGATGCTTGAACTGTGGCTTTACTCAGAATGGGACTGACGCTCCAGCAAAATGCCCAGTTTGCGGTAAAGAGCAAGATGAGTTCGAGATCAAGAGCGATAAGTTTTAATAAATAAACTAAACAAAGCAAGAAGTCCTTGGGTGGGATTCTACCCAAGGACAAAGCATAATTAAAAGGAATAGAATGATTCATAAATGCACAATGTGTGGCTGGCTGTATGACGAAGATAAAGAGGGTATAACATTCGCGGACTTGGCGGATAATTATGCTTGCCCTGTTTGTACGGCGCCGAAAGGTTTATTTGAGCCAGCTGAAGAAGTTGTGGCTGAGACTAGCGCGTCTGACTCAACAAGTCCTGATCTAGCTATACCGGTAGATGGCAGCATGGCTTATATCCAGCAAATTGCTGCGTCGGGCGAGATAGTAGTTGAGCCGGCTGGTACGAAACTGAAGATTGCGGACTGGAATGATATTGTGCTTTTAGGCGCGCAACTTGCGAAGAAGCCAATTGACGGTACGGACGAAGCGAATACGGAAGTAACGATTGGGCGAAATGCGAAACGACCGCTAGTGCTCGGCACGCCGATCATGGTGTCGCATATGAGCTATGGCGCATTGACTGGCGAGCAGAAGGTGGCGATAGCGACTGGTGCTGATGCAGCGGGTGCGGCAATTGGGTCGGGTGAGGGTGGTCTTTATGATGCTGAACTTGAGGCGAATGCGCGATGTATATTTGAATATGTGCCGCATAAATATTCAGTGAACGACGAGAACCTCCAACGTGTTGGCGCAATTGAGATTAAAATTGGTCAATCGGCGAAACCAGGTCTTGGCGGTCATTTGCCAGGACATAAAGTAACGGCTGAGATCGCGAAGATGCGCGGACGCAAGGAAGGCGAAGACATTATTTCGCCGCCAGCCTTTTCGGAAATTGAAACCCCAGAAGATTTAAAAAAGTTGGTTGATGAACTACGTGAGAAATCAGGTGGTCGACCAATCGGCGTGAAGCTTGCGGCAAACCGAATTGAGGAAGATTTAGAATGGGTAAAGATCGCGGCGCCAGACTTCGTAACGATTGACGGACGCGGTGGTGGTACGGGTGCAGCGCCAAAGATCTGGAAAGATGCGGCGGGTGTGCCGACGATCTATGCGCTATATCGGGCGCGGAAGTTCTTGGATGACAATGGTCTAGCTATGAACTTGGTGATTACTGGGGGACTAAGAGTGTCGTCTGATTTTGTGAAAGCTATAGCGATGGGTGCGGATGCGGTGGCAGTGTCGACTAGTATCTTGACAGCGCTTGCGGCGAATGCCGACATTGCGGATAGTAAAAAGGTGGAGAATTACTTAGCTGTTTCGAATAGTGAGATCCAGATGATGATGGGTGCTATGGGCGTACGGAAACTCAGCGAGCTTAGAGTCGATGATTTGGCGACAGTGGATCGAGATATAATGGAGTTTACAAATATTAAACATGTCTAGATTATTACGACTCATGGCTGTTATGGTTATTTTGATTGGTGGTGGTATCTTAGGTGTGGCGATACTTACACGACACGCTAGTCGTCCGCCTGAGACAGAGCAGGAGCGGGATGACAGTAGTGAAGTAGGAGAGATTAGCCCTGAGATTGTCGGTGACCCAGGGCAGACTATCAGTCTAGGTGATGACTTGATGTACTCGGCCAGCATTGTTGGGGGCGTGTTTGAGGGTGAAGGAAATCAGGCTGTGGATATTCAGGGTCAAGGTTATGCCTGTTGGAATCCAGAGGACAATATTGCTAGGTGGGAGTGCCGTGCTATCGTGGTGCGGAGGAGCGATGTAGTGGTTTTGGATCTTGCCACAGGAGGCATGATGGAGAGCTTGGTGCGTCGAGTAGCGAGTGGCGAATTGGTTGATAACATGAGCTTCGATGCTTGGCGACCTTTGACGCGTGAGGTGTGTGAGCTCTATGATTTGAACTGCGTCTAAGTAGCCATTAGGCTTTCTTGGCGGCTTTTTCTAATCGGTTCATGATGGCGAGACCGAGACCTTCGGCTGGGACGGCTTCCATGATGATGGATTGATAGCCGCTACTATCAGCGTAGCGGAGGGCGGCGAACATATTGCGGGCGTAGGTTTCGAGGTCGCCGTGTTTTGCAATGAGAAAAACTTCGAGGTGGTCAGGCCAAGATTGATCTGGATGTTCTGTGAGTATGCAGAGGGGCTCGGTTTTATGCTGGTCTCTTAGTTCTTGGTGTTGCTTTAGAGCTTGATCACGAGTGGTGACGAGGCGGAGATCGCCCTTTGGTGCGTAGTGCCGATACTTCATGCCTGGAGCAGCGGGGCGTCTGGCGTCTTCGAGGTTCGCGAGCCTGACTTTTTGGTCGAGGATTTTTTCAAGCTGGTTTATGGTGATAAAGCCTGGGCGGAGGAGTATAGGATGTTCGCCCGAGACATCAATGACGGTGGATTCTAGGCCAATTTCGACTGGGCCGCTGTCGAGTATGAGAAGTTGGTCGATGAAGTCCTCGGCGACATGCTTGGCGGTTGTTGGGCTGGGGCGACCGGAGAGATTAGCAGAAGGAGCGGCGATTGGCTGCCCCGCTGACCTGATGAGTTCTTGCGCGGTGGGGTGTGAGGGGAAACGGATACCGACAGTGTAAAGACCAGCACTGACGATATCGGGAATACCTGGTTTTTTCGGTAGGACCATGGTTAGTGGGCCAGGCCAGAAGGCTTTGGCGAGTTTACGCGCCATTGGAGTGATTTCAGTTAGCTCATCAAGCATATCGAGACTGGCGATGTGAATAATAAGAGGATTATCGGCTGGTCGACCTTTGAGCGCGAAGATTTTTGCGCAAGCAATTTCATCTAAGGCGTTCGCACCCAAGCCATATACGGTTTCGGTAGGAAAGGCGACGACCTCGCCCGCGCGGAGTAAAGCGCCTGCTTTTTGGAGGTCCTCGACGGTTAGTGTTGGGTTTTTCATTATACTAATATGACATGAAATACGTGATTGTGCAATAGGTGCGACTCAGAATAACATTTACCATCTTCCTCAGTGGTTGCGGCGTCTGCTATAGCTGGATCTTGTGTCTTGGGGGTAACTGTAGTATAATGGGTGTAGGCGCGAGTGGTGAAATTGGTATACACGTATGCCTTAGGAGCATATGTCGCAAGACGTGCTGGTTCAAGTCCAGTCTCGCGCACCAAATTGAGAATTATTGCTAAAGACGATAGGTCGTAATGTGGCTAGACACTCCATGTTGGGGTGTTTTTCTGATTTGGTTTTTACTGATCTATAAGATGTCATATTAATGAGGAGTGCGTGATATGCTATTAATATGGAGAGATTCAAACTACTCATAAAAGGCTTCGTGGTCGGAATGGGTGGTGTATCTCCTGGTCTCAGCGGCGCTATCTTGATGGTTGCTTTGGGGCTTTATCGTAAGGTTATTGATAGTCTTGCTACGATAAACAAAGATTTCAAAAAGAAGGCACGATTTTTGCTGCCTATATTGATCGGGATGCTGGTTGGCGTTGTTATGTTCAGTAGAATCATATCTTTTCTGCTTGCGACCTATGAATATCAAACACGGTTGACGTTTCTGGGGCTTTTACTGGGTGCAATTCCTCTGGTGTACGGCGAAGTAAAGAAGAACGGCGATGTAAAAAGAAAGCATTACATCATCATAGCCGCGACTTTTGTAGTGTGCTTTTTGGTATTTACGCTTGGTATATCCGTACCGCCTATTGGGGGGCTGGGTGTCATCGGCTCATTTATCTTTGGATTGATGGCAATAACCGCAACGATAGTACCTGGTATTGAGGCGGCTTCTTTTCTCTCTACGTTCGGTTTATATGGGCACTGGCTGGAGTTTACGTCGCTTAGAAATGTGACGATTGGGCATTACGTACCGACTGTAGTAGGGGCTGTCATCGGTGGCTTTTTGTTGTCAAAGTTGATGAGCTTCTTGTTTCGTAAAGACTATACGACTACATTTGCTGTATTGTTTGGCTTCTTCTTGTCGATCATTCCGAACGTACTTAATACGACGTATGGGGGATTCGTATCTTTTGGGGCTAACAGCAGGACACTTGTGGGGATAGGCTTGTTTTGTGTAGGGTTCATAGTGTCGCTATCATTTGGGAGAATCGCAAAAAGACTAAAGAGCTAAATACAAGGACTTAGCTGGCTCCGAAGAGTGCGGCGGAATAATTGAGGTAGTATTTAGTGTTTATGTAGGAGGGGCGAGATGTCATGACTGTAGGCTGCGGTGATGGCGGGGTTCTGGTAGGGGTAGCGTATGGGTGCGGAATTGTCGCGATCACTGCTTGTGAGACTAGCTTGGCGGTGGGCTATGACCCTAGCTGAGTCTTGGTCGGAATGGGTGGGTTGACCAGGACCGTTGACGCAGCCGCCGAGGCAGTTCATGACCTCGACGAAGATGAACTCGTCTTTGGCGGGGAGTAGTTTCTCGAGATTCGGGAGGCCGCTGACGACAGCGCATTTGATGACTTGACTATCGATGGTTATGCTATATGTAGTATAATGGTCTTCTTTCGTTATAGAGACTAGGTCGTCTGGTAAGTCATTGCCGGTTTCTAGATGATAGTAGACACGAAGTGCGGAGAGCATGACGCCACCAGAAGTGCCAAAGATGGTGCCTGAGGATGAACCCGCTAACGCATCATATGGCATATCGACTAGACCGCGGAAATCGATAGATTTATCCTTGATAAGGTCGGCAAGTTCACTGGTAGTGATAACGAAGTCGCAATCAGTGTCGACGATCTCCATTTTCTTGATTGTGCAGGGAGTGAGGGCAGCAATGATGAGGTCGTTTGGATTGAGATTATGCTCTTTGGTGTATATATGCTTTAGGTATGACGATATCATGCCTATGGGGCTTTTGCAGGTGGAGATGTTATCTTTTAGTTCAGGATGGCGATGGTTGGCGTACATGACCCAGGCGGGGCAACAGCTAGTAAACATCGGAAGCTTGCCGCCGTCTTTAACTCGGTTACGTAGTTCGGTGGCTTCTTCCATAGATGTGAGATCAGCGCCAAAAGTAGTATCGAAGACTTGGCTGAAACCGAGCCCTTTGAGCGCTGCGATCATCTTGCCTTCGAGGAATTCGCCTGGCGCGAAACCGAAGGTATCACCAATGCCGACTCGCACAGCTGGGGAGGTGATGACAATTACGGTTTTGCCGGGGTCGTTGATTTGCTTTAGGACTTCAGAAGTTTGGTTTCTATGAGGAGACTTCATCTTCTTTGATTTCTTCCATGACGTCAGCGCCGAGGCCGCATGGCGGGCAGACGAAGTCGGCTGGGAGCTCGCCTTCGTGAATATAGCCACAAACTGTGCAGATGTATCTCATAATTCCTCCTTAGTAATTACTAATATTATATATGATATAATGGGTAGAGCAAATCATTTATGAGAGTTAGAGTTAATCATTTTAGGCTGGCTAGCCCAAAGGTGGCTAGACCAGCGAAGATCTTGGTGATGTCAGATGTTCACAATAACCACGAGGTTTTTGCGGGGATGTTGAAGCGGGCCGAGAAAGAAGCACCGAACTATATTTGCTTAGCGGGTGATACTCTGGACAGGACAGACTGCGATGTGGCGGGCTTGGTGGGCTGGATAGAGAGCCTATCTAAGATCGCGACAGTGGTGATTGGCCTAGGAAATCACGAGTTGGGCGGCTGTGGCATTTTGGCGCGGAGTCGAAAGGGGTATGGCGAGAACCTAGACTTTTACGCGGCAGTGGATAAGATTAAGAACTGCGCGCTACTGAATGAGACCTTCGAGACATTTTCGCCAGAAAACTGGCTGACTTTCGGTGCGGTAAATATGCCAAAGGAGTGGTATTCTGGTGTGGCAAGGGAGTCTCAGGCGGAGTTTCGGAAAGTGCTAGAGACGGTGCCGGCAAAAGCACTGGAGGCGGATAGGTTTAATGTGTTGATTTCGCATTCGCCAAATGGCTGGCTGACGCGAGGCAGGTTGATTTCGTGGAAAGAAGCGCCAATTCTGAAGAAACTAGACCTGATCTTGAGTGGGCATAATCATGGCGGGTTGGTACCTAGGGTGCTTAGGCCGATTATGATGAATCGTGGGTTTATTGGGCCGAAGTACAAGATGTGGCAGCCGCATGCTTTTGGGCACTGGACAGATGGGCGAACATCATTGGTGTTATCTAATGGTGTGACGAAGTTCGCCGAGACCTCTGGATTTTCGGCGGCAGGGCGGTTTTTGAATAAGTTTTGGATATCAGAGATAGAGATAATAGAGCTGGTACCTGCGGAGAAGTACCAGCTCACGAAGTGCTAGCCGCGAGGCTTAGTCTTGACGACGACCAGCTTCGAGGATAGGTAGGCCAGCCTCGGTTGGGACGTAGATGACGTTCGGATTGTTTGCGATGTTACGGACCCAGAGGTAGTGGATGTAGGTTTCGGTTAAGGCATCCTGGACGGCATACATGGCGTCAGCGGCGCCTTGAGCGCGGATGACTTCGGCTTCGGCGTTGAGGCGTTCGGCCTCGAGGTTAGCCTCGGCTTCGACGGTGATGATTTGCTTATTGAACTCAGCTTGCGCTAGTTCGGCGCGGCCGCTCATTTCGGCTGCCCAGACACGGTAGCGCGGGATGCCGTACATTAGACCGCCGACTGCGGCGACAGCGATAACTGCTAGCGCTACACCAGCCTGCCAAGTTATTTTGACATCTACGTTTGGTAGATTAGGACCTTTTACATTAGCCATACACTCTCCTTAATTTTGTACCTGTATTATATCATATTAGATATAACTAGGGTTCGTGAGCTTTGATTTTTTGGAGTATAGCATGGATCAGCGGGAGTTCTTTGAGCTCGGGAGGCAGAGCAAGGAGAGCATTAAGACCTTCGGTGGTGACTTGGGGCCAACATTCGGGGTCGCGGGCGAGACAGAGGCCGAACTGGAAGTTACGGCTTAGGCTAGAACCGCATTTGAGAACTAGGTCGCCTATACCGCAAGCGAAGTCGGCGGTGTCGGGATGTCCGCCGAGTATTTGAATGGCCTGCTTCATTTCCTTGAGGGCCAGGCGGATATATGAGTCGAATTCGGGTGTGTCAGGCTGAAGGTGCTGCAGCCCTGCGCCGATAGGGTAGATACCTCCTAGCGTGCCGCAAGTCATAATACCGCGAGTGTCAGTAGTGAATTCGATAGTCATCCAGTCGGTGGCTAGTAGGTCGCTAGCTAGTAGGCTGGTGGAGGTGAGGGTGGTGGGTATTTTTTGTTCGATTTTTTCGGCGAAACCAGGGCCGGAGAGGACGGAGAAGTTGACGAAGACGTCGAAGACGGCAGGGTCGAGAATGCCTTTGGTGGCGGAGATGAAAGGTAGATGACAGAACTCGCGAGGGAACTCGTCGAGGAAGTCTGGGACGGCTTGGCTTGGTATGGAGAGGACAATGACGTCAACGTCAGCTAGGACTTCGGAGAGCGGGAATTGGTTGAATTGTTCATTGAATTTGTCGTAATAACGGACAGTGTGACCTTTGCTGATCATGACGTTGCCGAGAGCGGTGCCATAGACGCCAGCGCCGATAATGGCTGCGGTGTGATGTTCGGTGTCTGTGTTTACACTATCATGCATATGTATATAATATCATAGGACTGAGGTATGAAAATAGCCAACAGACGGACTGCTGGCTTTGAATTAGAATTTTCTTTTGGCGCGTAGGACTATGCGTCCTGGGATTTCGCGTATTAGCCAGAAAAATAGATTTCTGACCCAGAACTGAGGGTCGCGACGCGAGAAGGTGGAGGGGAGCCCGGGTGGTAATAGCGGATGAAATCCAAAAAGCTGACCTTGCCATTCAACTCGTCCTGCATGGTATTTCTGGGCGATGACGACTACTGTATCTGCTCCGGATATTAGCCCGCTGGCGACTTCCCAGTTCTGGTAGCTATCGCCAGGATTGCCGTCACTGTCGGCTTGGCCGAGAGATCTGGCGCCTTTAGACGGCAGCTCGTGCAGGTTATGCGTTGGGATTTTGCCGCTTTTTGCCAGCAGATTGTAAGTGATGGTCTGCGCGTAGATCTTGCGTTTAGCGAGATCTGGGAGGTCCAAGATGAACTTAGCTAATTCTGCATTAGTGCTGCTCTCGTTGTCCTCGAGACCGAAGTCAAACACTACAATTGGATGGAATCCGGCAGTAGGTTTGTGGCGGTTCAGGCACTTTGGGTGGGCGCGGTAGCCGAACAGAGAACTAAATATGAACATTTAGTCACGCTCCTTCATTCTAATTTATTTAAAGGTTCGGGTTGAGACGTATATAGATAGAGAAATACCCGCCACATTATATCATACTAACGCTTATATGTCAAGACTTGCACCCGTGATATACTAGAGTCATGGCGTCGAGTATCGAGTTCGCGGAGTTTGTGATGGAGCAGCTGGAGGGTCTGGGCATGCTTAGGATGCGGAAGATGTTTGGCGAGTATTGCATCTATGTGAACGAGAAGCCGATAGTGTTGGTGTGTGATGATGTGGTGTATATTAAGATGATCCCAGATTTGGAGCTGCTAATGGAGAGGGCGGAGCGTGGAGTCCCGTATGATGGCGCTACAGAGCGATATATTTTAGATATTGAGAATCGAGATCTGACGCGAGAGGTGATTGCGATCTTAGAGGAGGCGACACCGATGCCGAAGCCGAAGAAGCTTAGAGTGAAAAAGCTTAAGGCGTGAAGTCGTCAGTTTTGAAGCCAGAATACCAGCGGCCCTGGTCGGTAGTGAACTTGAGCACACAATAGTCTGGGTCGGTGACGCCCTTGGGGTAGTAGATGCGATCGCCGACTTGCCAGATGGATTTCTTGGTCGTGGCATCTTCGATGACCTCCATTTTGCCCTTTAACATAATGCCGCGGTAAAAGCGCTGGTCGCAGAAGTAGATGGCGGCTTTGGGGTCTTTGCGGTACTGGGCGACGCGTTGTGACGAGGTGTTAGTGGTGAAGTAGAACTCCTTAAGCCCTTCGCGCCTGCGGGGTGCGAGCATGGCTTTCATGTTTGGGTAGCCGTCTTGATCAACGGAGGCGATGTAGGCGAACTTTTGCTTGGCGATTAGTTTTTCTATGGTTTCGTTTTTCATAACATAATTATAGCATCTTGAGGGATACGAGAATGGCAAAAGGACGCTAGAATAAGCGTCCTAGAGGTAAACATAAAGGAGGAATAGCGACAATAGCAAGACGGAGCCAAAGCGGTCGAGAAAGCCACCGTGCGGCAACATTCCGCGCCAGAGCAATCCGAGAGTACGAGAGAATAGAGTCTCGCGTTTTTCGGCTAAGACCTCACCACTGTCTTTGACGTGAAATATGCGCTTAAAGCCAGATCCGAGCAGGTCGCCTGTAATGACGACAAATGGTGCAAGTAGGATTTGTGGCTGTTGTGGCGGCCACAAATCGATTGATACCATTAGGTGTGTGACTGTTAGCCCGCCAATAATGGCGCCAATGAAGCCAGCTAGGGTTTTGCTGGGGGCAAATCCTAGGAGTGGCTTTTCTCGTTTGCCGATGGTGCGGTTGTTGCGGAGAATCTTACCGGTTAATATTGCCGACGTATCTGTTGTATAGGCGACGGCGAAGATGCCGACTACGATCCCTATGTCGGAGAGAGCTAAGAACCCGAGCGTGATACCTCCCGCAACGATGGTGGATAGACCTAAAGCGCCGACAGCTATTGCGGCGATAATGCGTGAGACGCGGTCGTCTTTTTGTTTGTCTTGTTTGTTGCTCCAAGAGGATATCTCGGCGTAAATCAGTGTGACGATTGAGATTGCTAACGCCACTAATACTCTAGGCGACCATAGCCAGCTGGCTGCGAGAGCAGCTGCCGTTAGGGCTGTGATGGCCGCACCTACGATAATGCGAGATTTCAATCATCTCACCTCCTTTAAGTTTTAAGATTCGGTCCACTTAACCTGATTATATCAGAGGGGCAGGTTTTTATGGTAGAATAAAGCATGTGGCAGAAAAAGTGGGCTTACTTCTGGAAGCGAATGGCGCAGAGTCGAGGAGCTTTTTATGTTGGGATTGGTGTATTCGTGGCGATTTTCTTGGGGCTGGTTGGATCGACATTGTCGAATTTTGCGCGGGCGCAGGATCTGGGGCGCCGCATGGAGGAGTTGAGGCTGGAGCAGGTGGCCCTACAGGTTGAGCGAGCGAAGCTGGAGGCCGACCATCTGTTTTTTCAGACAGAAGAGTTTCATGAGCTGGTGCTGAAAGGGCAAGGGCGGCGACTGCCAGGTGAGACGATGATCATTTTGCCGGAGCGGGTCGAAGTGGAACTAGAGGCGCCGACCAGTGAGGTTAGGGTGAGTGAGGATAGAAGTATTTCCGCGAACTGGTCTAGCTGGCTTGATTTTTTCTTTGCAGGTGACTAAAATATAGAAAAGGAGAAGAGATGAAAGTAGTGATTGCAGATGAAGTAAATGTTACGGTTGATACGGATGGCTACTATGGTGAGGACTTGGACATGAATGGCGATTTGGATTTAAGCTTCCTAGATGACAGTACGACTGAGCCGCGAGACGATTCGCGAGATGAATAAAAGACAGTCACCTGTAAGGGTGGCTTTTGTCGTTCCTCATATTTTTATGGGGGACGAACTTCGTGATAAGGTGATATTTTCGCCAGGTGAGTTGGCGCGGGAGTTTGCAAACGCATCGTTTGATGATGTAGAGCTGACTTTATTCTCGCCTCTGCCCGTAAAGTGTCGGGCGAAGAGCGTGACGGCAGACAGATCGGGGTTTGAGCGAGAGCTTGCTGGGCGTGGGTATGGGTATTTGACTCTACTGAAGAAGCATCCGTCTTTATTTGTCGCGATGAGTCGGCAGTTGCAAGGCGAGGTGATCGCTGAAGCCTTTCGACGGGCGAATGCGGGTGAGTTTGATGTGGTGCATATATATACTAACGAAGAAGACCAAGCCTTGATATTTGCGGATTTATGTTGTGTGCCTGTAGTTTTCACCCATCATGACCCATATAATTTCCTGATAAAGTATAAGAGTGTTTTCCCGCGTTATAAACACCATAAATTTGTTAGTATGTCAATAGCGCAGCAGAGGACGGCGCCGAGGGGGACTAATTTTGTGGCGAATATATATCATGGAGTCTCCTGTAAATCAGTTCCCACTTCTGCACCAAACAGGGCTTGCAGCCCTCTGTCTCCACAGGAGACTTCACCCTGCAGTGCATCAGCGGAAACCGATTCGCAAGACTCTTACATGATATATGTTGGCAGAATAATAGAACCCAAAGGAGTGCATTTGGCAGTCGTTGCTGCTAAAAAGGCGGGTGTTAGGTTGGTGATTGCGGGGAAGAGATATGGTGATGATTATTTTGAGCGTCGACTAAAACCGCATTTGAGCGATAATATTGAGTATGTGGGGTTTAAGCGAGGTGAGGAGTTGCAAGAGTTGATAGCGAACGCTAAGGCGCTAGTGATGCCGTCGCAGTTTGAGGAGCCGTTTGGAATGACAGCGATTGAAGCGCTAGCGGTTGGTACGCCAGTGATCGCAAGCCGGAGCGGGGCATTACCAGAGATTATTGAAGATGGAGTGAGCGGATTGTTTGCCGATACGGCGGGAGAGATTGTGCTCGCGATGAATGAAGTTGATCAACTTCAGCGCGAGGATTGTGTAAAGAGAGTGCGAGAGCACTTCTCTCTTAGGAGGATGCTGGACGAACACGCTAGATTGTGGCGTGAGTTGGCCCGCTAAATCTTGACATATTGACTAAAACCAGTATAATGACCCTACAAATAAGGGAGATTATATTATGGCTCGTGTGACAAAGGCGATTATTCCTGTAGCTGGCTATGGTACGCGGCGCTTGCCGATGACGAAGGCAATTGAGAAGTCAATGCTGCCGATTGGTGATCGACCACTGGTGGATTATGCAGTTAGTGAATGCATCCAGGCGGGAATTAAAGATATTTATTTCGTGATCAATAAGTCAGCTGGCGACTGCCCGACACAGATTGAGACATATTATGGTCGGAATATGGTACTGGAGGAGTTTCTGAAAGATCGTAAGGCTACCGAGAAGTTAGCGAAACTACAAACCGCACCCGAAGATGTGCGGTTTCATTATATTGTGCAGGATCCGAATGCCCGCTATGGCACGGCGATCCCGGTAGCGCTATTCATGGAGCAGTTTGGGGCAGATTTGGCGGAGGATGAAGGTGTGGCTTTTGCAAACGGCGACGATTTCTTTTGGGATGGCGGCAAGACTTATGAGATGGTGAATCTGGTGGCGGGAGTACGCGATGGCGAGTCGGCGACGATGCCAGGTTTACGGCGGAAAGAAGAGATGCCGAGCTTCGGGATGGTTGAGGTTGAGGGTGACTATATGATTGGGCTGGTTGAGAAGCCAGCGCTAGAGGATGCAACCTCGCTACTGGCTAACACTAATCGATGTATATTTAATCTGGAGCTATTAAAAATGATTGCGGACTACGTGGATCGAAACGACTTTTCACCGCTTGAGCAAGAATACATGATTACCGATCCAATCCTGGAGTATGTGAGGAAGGGTGGCAAGATGCGTGTGGTGGTGGCGCAGTCGGAGTGGCTCGATGGCGGGTCGCTCGATGGCTGGTTTAAGGCTAATCAGGTTGTGCTAGGTAAGTAGGCTTCAAAGCTATAAAGAGTTATGGGCTATTGGGTGTGGAGAACTACATATGAAATCTTAAATGAATATTCAGAAAAGTATTGACATTCAAAAATGCTCATGTTAAACTGAGGTTGTCATAACAAAAAATAAAAAGGAGAAACTATGACAACGAAAACAAAAGCAATCTTGGGCGTTGGTCTTGTAGCCGGTCTAGGTGTAGCAATGATGCCGTTGGTAAGCTATGCTGACACTGACAGCAGCAGCGCAACAGTTACTGTAGCCGTTGCAGAGAGCATCACAATCACTGAGCTAGACAACACAGCTATTGGTCTAAACTTCAGCGGTGCTGATATCTCAGCTGGTACAGTACGAACCGGTAACCACGCTGTTACTGTTTCTACAAGCGCAGCGAGCGGCTGGCAGCTAGCAATGCGTTCTGGCGCGGCTACCCTAAACCTACGAACAGCAACTGGTCCAGATGTATTCGCAGGTGCTTCAGGCTTTAGCGGTGTCGACACAGCTAACGCTGCAACTCTAACAGCAGCTAACCTAGCAGCTGCTTCTAACCAGGCTACTGTTGCAACCCCTGCAGCTTTCGCAGCTTCAGCACCAACAGCTGGTCTTTGGGGCTTCCGCCTAGCTGGTTGGGCTGCTAACGGCTTCGCAAACGTGCCAACAACTGACTTCATCATCGCTGCTAACAACGCAGCTGGTACAGCTACTACAACTGTAACCTTCGGTGCACAGGCTGGTACAACAACTCCATCTGGTACATACGGTGCTTGGATCACATACACCGCTACAACCCAGTAATAGGATAGATACCTAAAAGAAGATGTAAAGGTATACAAGAAGAATCCCCCTTGAAAAGTAGGGGGATTCGACTTGTACCCTGCTTATATGCACAAGCCATATCCGTAAGAAGCTCTTGCTAATTTCAGGTTGGTGGGTTAAAATTGTAGTAAATGGAGGAAGAAAAATGAAAAAGTTGGGTATCTTAGCGACGGCTCTCGCCCTAATTGCTACAATAATTCTGGCAGGACCAGTATCTGCAAGATCACAGATGACTATGAGCCCGGGTAGCTCGGAGCATGCTCTTTTGCAGGCAGGCTCGACGCAAACTGGAAGCTTTACAGTTTACAATACAGGCGATACAACTCTAGATATTACGGTGCGGACGACCGATCTGTGCGTGAACGAAGCCTATAACTTTACTTTTGAGGGCTGTACTGTTGCTACAAGCACAACGATGCGACAGTGGATTACCGCGACAGCGGAAGAGACAACGCTAGCGCCTGGAGCACAGACACGAGTGAATTATTCGATTAATGTGCCAGCTACAGGTTTGCCTGGTGGCTCGCAGCACGCGGGTATTACAGTGTCATTTATGGGTGATGATGGTGATGGCTTGGCGATGGAGTATCGACTTGGCTACCGAATGTTTGCTTTTAACCCAGTGGGAGCGCGAATAGATGCGGATTTGATCTCGACACGAGTTGATCGATTACAGTTCCAGAGGCCACTATCTGCGCGAGCTAACGTACGAAACAATGGTAATATCGACTTCTTCGCAAAGACTACAATGACAGTATCGTCTCTATCAGGTCGAGAAGTGCATAGCGAAGAGCGTAACCACGTAGTGATGCCAGAGACAACACGAACAATCGAGTCGGGCTGGGAGGGTTCACCACACCTAGGTATCTTCCGGGTGCGATACGAGGTAGTACTTGAGGCGATTGAAGGGCAGTTGCTAGAAACTCGAACAATTGAGCGAGTTGTGATTATCATGCCGCTATTCCTCTTTGTTTTGATCTTGGTGATCTTGGCTGCTTTGGTGGTATTCCTAGTGATGAGAATCAGGAAGAGCTCGGAGCTCAAAAATGCCCGTCGCTTCTAGGGCTTTTACTTTACTTGGATGCAGAGTGTGTGGATAAGAGAGAAGTCCCGCGAAAGCGGGATTTCTTGATTAGATTGGAGGCGCGTATGGGAGTTGCACCCATCTACACGGTTTTGCAGACCGCTGCGTAACTGCCCCGCCCACGCGCCATACATACAGTATAGCACAGAGAAGAGGGCTTGCAAGATAGCTCTCTAGCCTGTGGTATAATATATGCATGAGCATTATCAGCTTTTGGTATGGGCGGGGGCTTAACCGCTTCATGGTAGCAGTAGGGAACTCTGTCAGAGGGGTTTGGGACTTCTTTAGTATTGGGTCACTTCTCGCGACGTTCTTTAAACCATTCAAGCAGAGTGATTATGGCAGTAATAAGACTGGCTTCGAGAAGATGATGGAGGATTTTGCGAGCTCGATTACTTCGCGATTGGCGGGGGTGATACTTCGAAGCGCGTTGATCATCGTTGGGCTGCTGAGTTTAGCATTTAGTATTGTGGCGGCGGGCCTAGCGATAGCAAGCTATTTCTTGATGCCGATTTTTATTCTGGTCGGCTGGGTGATAATGCATTCTTACTGGAAGAAAGTATGGAAAGAAGACGCGATTTTTAATATATTCATGGTACTGCCAGCACAGCCGACAGTGCAGCAGATGCTGGTGGCGATTGGTGATAGCGAGAGTGGCAAGTTCTTGCTTAGACGATTCTTGCTGGATGCGACGTTCTTGCAGGCTTTACAGACGGCGGCGCCTGGAGCGGCAATTGCGACAGCAAAGGAGTTTGCGGGACGAGATGGTCATGCGTCAGTTTCGGGGGGCGAGCTCCTACTTGCGATTGTCAAAAACACGCCAAATTACGAACGACTACTAGCAGAGCGTAAGCTTGACTTTGCAGATCTAGAGTCAGGACTAGCATGGAGCGACACGCAGATAAAGAAGCGACTAGGTGCTCAGAGGAAAATTCGGACTGGTGGTATAGCGCGTGACTGGTCGTTTGGCTGGACGCCGACTTTGAATAGGTTTTCGAGAAATATCTCGGAAGAGATTGCGGTGAAGGGTGGGCGAACGATGAGTCTGCTTTTGCCGAGCCGACAAGAAATAACAAATCAGATTATTCGAACATTCTCGCAAGGTGGACGACAGAATGTGGCGATCGTAGGTCCAGATGGCGCAGGCAAGACGAGCGTAGTACATGACTTTGCGGAGCGATTACTGGACGCAGACAGCGACATAGCGAAGCATCTGAAGTTTCGACAGGTTTTCCTCTTAGATTCGTCAGCATTGATTGCGGGTGCGCCAAATCGAGGTGAGATTGAGGGGCTGATGTCACGCGTTCTACATGAGGCGGCTGCGGCGAAGAATATAATTCTCTGCTTGGACGATGCGCAGCTGTTTTTTGAGGAAGGGACGGGGAGCGTAAACATCGCGAACCTGCTTCTTCCAGTGCTAGAGGGTGGCGGATTACGTTTGATCTTGACGATTAATGAACAGAAGTTGCTTTCAATATCGCAACAGAATCCAGCTTTAGTGCAAGCGTTGAACCGATTAAATATTGCGCCAGCAGATACGGCGGAGACGATGGCAGCGCTGGAGGATGCGGCGAGCCAGAAAGAACGAGTACTGGGAGTATTTTATACTTTCTTGGCGCTAAAGAAGGCGGTGAACCTGGCTGACCGATACATATATGATCGCGCGATGCCAGGTAAGGCAGTATCGTTGCTTGAGGCGTCGAGCAACTTTGCTGAGAATGGTTTAGTGCGCGAGCAGGATGTGGAGCGTGCGGTAGAGAAGATGCTAGGTGTGAGTGTGGCTGTAGCAACGGACGGCGAGGATCGCGAGAAGCTCTTGAATCTTGAGCAGCATTTGGCGGAACGTATGGTCGGACAAGAGAAAGCGGTAAGGGCGGTGTCGGACGCGTTACGTCGAGCGCGAGCAGGTGTACGGTCGACTAAGCGGCCAGTAGGAACCTTTATGTTCATGGGGCCGACTGGTGTAGGTAAGACTGAGCTCGCGAAGTCATTGGCAGCGACTTATTACGGCGATGAAACGAATTTGGTGCGGGTTGACATGAACCAGTTTGTCGGGGCGTATTCGGTAGTGGATCTTACGGCGGATGGTGCAGATAATCCAGATTCATTGACGGCAGGCGTGATGAAGAAGCCTTTTTCAGTGGTGCTACTAGATGAAATCGAGAAGGCGCACCCACTGGTCTTGACAGCGTTGCTTCAGGTGTTGGACGAAGGAGTATTGCGTGATACTCGCGGTCGAGAGGTGAACTTTCGTGACACAATCATGATCGCAACGTCGAACGCGAAAGATCTGGGTGAGTTTAGGCCAGAGTTTGTGAACCGCTGGGATGAAATTGTGGAGTTCCAGCCACTCTCGAAAGAGCAGCTATTCAGAATATTAGATTTGATTATTAAGGGCGTAAATAAGACCTTGGCGGTGCAGAAGATTACGGTTGAGGTTGTAGATGAAGCGAAAGAACTGCTAGTCGAAGAAGGTTATGATCCAGCGATGGGTGCGCGACCGATGAGGCGAGTGGTGCAGCGTGTAGTGGAAAATGCGGTGGCGAAAGCGGTTTTGATGGGTGACGCAAGTTCGGGGCAAACGGTTGTGATTACTCCAGAAGTAGCAAAAGAATACTTAAATCAAAGTTAACGCTTGATTGCGCAAAACTCTTATGCTATTATGTGGGTAGTTGATACGCATTGGCGCGCTTTTAGCGCCCGATGAGAACATAACGAATAACGAAAACAAACAAAAACGCGCCGGGTGGGCGCGTATCAACATTCTGCGACCTTTTTCTTTTAAAAAAGAAAGGGGCTGTAAAAATTGCCTAAAAGCGTGGTTTCGGGCAATTTTTGGTATACTATATACAATATGGAAACTATCTTAACTGGGATACGGGTGAATGGTGAGTTGACGCTAGGAAACTTGCTGGGGGCATTGCTGCCGATGGCGCGACTTTCTGAGCAATATAAAGGTACACATAAAGTTAATGTATTTGTGCCAGACTTACATACGATCATCGCTGATGTTGAGGGTGATCTTCGGGCGAATACTTTGAAGAGCTTGCGGTATTATGCGGCGGCTGGATTGGACTTGAAAAATGACAATATCATTATATATCGCCAGAGCTATATTCCAGCGCACTCAGAGCTTTGCTGGATTCTCGATACGGTTGCTACCATGGGCGAGATGAATCGTATGACACAGTTTAAGGAGAAATCTGACGGTCGTGATAGTGCGAATGTGGGGATTTTCAACTACCCAGTATTGATGGCGGCGGATATTTTGTTGTATGGTGCTAAGTATGTGCCAGTGGGCGAGGATCAGTTCCAGCACCTGGAGTTAACACGTAATCTTGGTGAGCGATTTAATAATAAGTATGGCGAAGTTTTTACTCTACCAGCGACGACGGCAGAACAAGCAGCTTTTATGAAAGGGTTAGCACCAGAGGGTAAGAAAGCTGACGGGATTCGGATCCGTGACCTACAGAACCCAGAAAAGAAGATGAGCAAAAGCTCAGCCGCAGAGAATAGCAAGATTATGTTATCAGATGAGCCTAAGATTGCGGCGAAGAAGATCATGTCGGCAGCGACAGATAGTGTAGGTAAGGTGCAGTTTGACATGTTTAATCAGCCAGGGGTTTCAAACCTATTGCAAATTTTGGCATTGGTGACTGGTGACAATTTAGAGAGCGTGGCGGCGCGCTATGCTGGTGAGACAAACTACGGCGACTTTAAGCGCAAGGTGGCAGAGGCGGTGGAGGTCTTCTTGGTAGACTTCCAAGCGAAGGTAGCGGAAGTTTCTGATGCGGATATCCTGGCTGCGTTTGAGCGGGGGGAGAAGCAGGCAAATAATGTTGCTAGCGCGAAGCTACTAGAGGCACAAGAAGCTATTGGCTTGCGCTAAGATCAGGTTGGAGCTTTTGGAGTAGGTCGTCCTCGGAAATAACGGGGATGGCTAGCTTCTCGGCTTTGCTGCGTTTACTGCCGCCGCCAGTACCAGCGACAAGGAATGAAGTATTACTAGAGACACTGCCAGCGACTTTGCCGCCCGCTTGAATGATGCGCTCGGCTAGCTGGTCGCGAGCTTGGATAAAGCTGCCAGTAAGGACGAAGGTGAGCCCGGCGAGCTTGGTGCCGACTTTGATTGGTTCGGGATGCAGCCCGAGGATATCGAACTGCTCGAGCATAGTAAGGTTGTCGGGATCTTCGAAGTAGAGAATGATGTTCTCGGCGACGATTTTGCCGACGCCGTCGATAGAAAGGAGGTCTTCGAGGCTGGCGGTCTTAAGGTTGCTGATTGAGCCAAAGTGGGCGGCAAGATCGCGGGCAGTTTTGACGCCAATACCAGGAATGCCGATAGCAGCGATGAATTTATCGAGCGGAGCCGTCTTGCTCTGCTGGATGCTGACGACTAGCTTTTCAGCGCTGACTTGACCATAGCCTGAGAGCGGAGCGATATCTTCTACCTTGAGCTTATATAGGTCGGGGAGGCTTTTGACAAGACCAGATTCGACTAGGTCGAGAGCTACCTGACGTCCGAGCTCGAGGATGTTCATGGCATCACGGCTAGCGTAATAGGAGAGGGCGCGGGTAAGCGTGGCCTTGCTGCCACCTTCGAGCCGCCAGGCGACACCGTCACGACGAAATACGTCATTTGGGAAGGCGCGTCTCAGCTCTTGCTCAAAGTTGAATTCTTTGGTATCTTTGGGGCGGAGATTGATGATGACATTCTTGACTTTCGGAATAATATCGCCAGCTTTGTAGACGACGACAGTGTCGCCGATGCGGATGTCTTGTTTTTCGATTTCATCGGCATTGTATAGGCTAGCGTGAGAAACCATACTGCCTGCGATGTTGACAGGCTTAAAGAAGGCGACGGGCGTAACGACGCCTGTGCGGCCAATCTGGAGAAGGATATCTTGTATGACACTGACGTTTTCCTCGGCGGCGAACTTGAAGGCTGCGGCAGCGCGAGGAGCTTTGCCAGCAATACCCATATTAGTGAAGACTCTTTTGCTATTAACTTTGACGACTGCCCCATCGATATTGAAGGGTTGTTTGTCGCGATTATATTCGAGAGCTTGGAGCTGCGTAATGAGGCTTGCGAAGTCTACACAGACGGATTCGGAACCAGATGTCTGAAAGCCGAAGTTGCGGAGGGTGTTGTAGGTTTTGTCTAGGGTGTTGAGTTCGGGCTCAATGATATCATATGCTATGAAGTTAAGCGGTCGGCTAGCGACAATGCTGGAGTCGAGTTGACGGATGGTGCCAGCCGCGAGATTGCGCGGGTTAGCATAGAGAGGCTCGCCGGACTTTTCCCTGTCGTCATTTAGTTGCTGGAAGTTACTTTTAAGAATAACAATCTCACCACGGATTTCAGTGCGACTCGGCCAAAGAATACCAGGTAGTTTCGTGGTGTCTAATTTGTGGGGAATGTTTTTGATAGTCATGACGTTCGCGGTGACGTCTTCACCGACTTTGCCGTCGCCACGAGTGACAGCTTGCACGAGTTGACAGTTTTCGTAGATTAGGGAGCAGGCGAGGCCGTCCATCTTGATGTCAGTGAAGAATCCTTCGGCTCCCGCGGTTATGGCTTTGTCGTACCAGGATTTAAGTTCGGTTTCGTCAAAAACGTCGGCGAGTGAGAGCATGGGGTAGCTATGATTGACTTTCTGAAATAGACTCGAGGCATGACCTGCGACTTTCTGAGTGGGGCTGTCTGAGGTTATGAGTTCAGGGTATTGCTCTTCGAGTTTTGCGAGTTCGTGTTTTAGGGCGTCGGCAGCGGCTTCGCTCATGGTGGATTTGTCTAGCTCGTGGTAATTCTTGCGGTAGTTGTTGATTTCGCTTCGCAATTCGGCTACGCGTTGTTGAATATCGACAGGAGCTTTAGAATGGTCGAGGGCGGAACTCATCGATTAATCTCCTATAGTATATGTAGATGTAGGCTGAGAGGAACATGATGAGTGAGAAGGTAAGGAATTGCCAGACGAGTGGCGCGAGCGGAATGGCATGCCAGAAGTTCCAGACACTGGCTAGCCACTGGTCAAACATGACGATAGGAACGAAGGTGATTAGCCAGAGAAGAGCAAAGACGAAAAGGCCGATGAAAATATAGAGTACTAGACTAAAGCGCTTACCGCGGATAAGGTCTGAGGCATTAGCGATGGATTGCAGAGGGTACATGCCAGGCGCGGTGACGCCAATTAAGGCGATGATAGTTGGTAGAGCGAGTTGATAGGACAACAGAAGCATTAGCGCGGTGAAGCCGAAGAACAGTAGGGCGTGGAACGGATTAAGGAGGAACCCAGTCTGGAGAGCGGCAGATGTGGTGATGTAGACGATAATTACGGGAATGATCTGGACGACAATTACGAGCAGCACAAGGAGGCAGGGGACGAGCGGCTGGAAGCAGTTGTAGAGAGTGCTGCGGAGGGTAGGTTTATTGCCAGCGAGAAGTTGACGAGCGGCGTAAATGGTAGCCATAAAGGTGAGGGTGCCCGAGAAGACAGTCATGAGGCGTTGCTCAACGGTTGGTGTCGGGTTTAGACCGCCCTGCGTGACGGTGGTGACAACTGTACCAACAGCGCGGCCAAAGGCGCCGAAACCACCAGCGATAGTTTCGTCGTCAAATAGGTCGGCGATAGTGTTGTAGCGATCTTCGCCTACCAATCCAGTAGAGAGGATGTTGGCGATCATTAGGGCGATGACTACACCGAAGAAAAGGGTCTTGCGTGAGAGAATCATGCGGAAAGTTTGGACGAGAGTAGAGAAATATTCGGTGGGTTTATCGAAGCGATCAGCGCGAAGAGCGTGACGGCTAGTGCGACGGAAGCTTCTATGAGGGCTAGGGTTCTGGGAGATGGGACGGTTGGCGCGATGTTTCTCGAGTCTGGCTAAGAACCATAACTTCAACTTGCATGGCTTTTTTGCCTTTCTTTTAGCGGGCTTTTTGCTTCGCTGTTTTCCCTTGGTCATACCATGATTATACCACAGTGGCCCACATTAGAGTGTGGTATAATAATTCTATGATTAGAAAATTGATTGGTACAATTGTTATTGGCGCGGTATTGGTCGGCGGTGTGATCTGGGCGATTAACTGGAGGGCGGCGAATACTATTAACTTTACGGATTTGGCGGAACAAGTTAGCGGCATGACGAGTAATGCAGGACGAGTGATTTCTGAGACGGTAGCGAACGAAGTGGGGCAGCCTGGCGTGGTGGACCATGTGCGTGGCAATCCGAACGCGCGAGTGATTCTGGTGGAGTATGCAGATATGCAGTGTCCGGGCTGTGCGGCGTTGGCGCCAGTGATGCGAGAGTTATACGAAGACTTTGGTGATGAAATTGGGATAGTATTCCGACATTTCGTGCTTTCGACTATGCCGAATTCACGAGCGGCAGCTATAGCGGTTGAAGCGGCAGGCCAGCAGGATAGGTTCTGGGAGATGCTAGAGATGGTGTTTGCAAACCAGGCGACCTGGGGTGGCTTAGGCTCGGCGCACCGAGCGGAGGAGTTTCGACGACTGGCGGAACTGGCAGGTGTACCAGATATCGACAGATGGCATGATGACTATAGGAATAGCATGCAGTTTGATGTCAGGATAAGGTTTGGGCAGGCGTTGGGGCGCTTGCAGGGCGTGGATGAGACGCCGACTATATTCTTGAACGGAGAGCGATTGCCGCGAGAAGTAGCAGGTAATCCAGAGCGACTACGCGAAGCTATCGAATCAGCTCTTGCTGACTAGTTTAGAGCCAAGCCCCGCCATACGTTAACGTAAAATGGCGGGGCTTTGACTTTACCCAGCTAGCGACCAACGAAGGTCAGCAGAGTTAAATAGCAAGGTGTGACGGCCTTTTGTCGAATTCACAACGAACTTGTGAATCGTGGCGTCACCCGAGAACTTAACCTGGGTTGATTCCACACTGTTGATTTTGATCTCCCGACCATCAACTCGCTTGAAGCGCAGTGGCTCGCACGGGTTGTTGCCGTAGGTGAACAGTGCCATCACCTCGACTTGTTCGTTTTTTGTATTGTTTGGCATAAAATTACTCCTATTCTTAATTGATTTGGAGTCATTTTTGAGGTCGCATTTTGACCTCGCCATTTGCGCGTCAATGACTTAGATCACGCAAACAATGCAATTGCATGAAACCAGTGACCGAAGTATAGCTTCACAACACTATAATAACATAAGCGGAGGCGAGAACGCAAGAAAAATGTCGCTCCGAAATAGTCGAAGCGACAGAGGAGTCTTATTTACGCAAGCCGAGAGCCGCGATAGTAGTCTTGTAAGCCTCGAAGTTGGTCTTTTCTAGGTATTTGAGGAGTTTCTTGCGTTGGCCGACCATCTGTATGAGACCACGCTTAGCCATGTAGTCGTGTTTGTTCTGCTTGGTGTGCTCGGTAAGCTCCTTGATGCGTGCTGTCAAAATCGACACCTGTACCTCTGGTGAGCCGACGTCGGCTTTGTCGCGGGCTAGCTGGCGGATCGCATCAGCTTTCTTTTCTTTCGTAATCATAAGACCATTTTACCATACTTTAAGGTGTAATTCAAGGGGTTTTATGATATAATAGTAAGTGGAAGGATCGTATAGTGGTTTAGTACACCGGTCTTGAAAACCGGCAAGCGAAAGCTTCGAGGGTTCGAATCCCTCTCCTTCCGCCAAGATTATGTGATTGTATCCCGCCTCGGCGGGGTTTCTTTCTAGAGGAGCGGATTGTATTATGTGAAGCGGAAATCCCCCTGATGATTTTGGGGGATTTTCGTGAGGCCTCTGCCATCAGACTCTAAAAATCAAAGAGTTCGCGTAGCGCCAGTATTGCTGGGTCCTCAGATGTGTTGTTGAGGATTGATTTGGTGAGGATCTTACCGAGCTCTACGCCTGGCTGATCATAAGAGTTGAGGTTTAAAATAAACCCAGTGAACGTGGTGGCATTCTCATAGAAAGCGAGGAGTGCACCAAGAGCCTCGGGGTTAAGCTGCTCACCGTAGATGAGGCTGGATGGTATGCCGCCAGGGAAGTGCTGGTTTGGGTCGACGGTGTTTTCACTTCCTTTTGCCATAGCGACTATCTGTGCGATTAGGTTGCCTAGCAACCTTTCTTGGTTGGTTGATCCGTTAACCTCGAGGTCGTCACCCAGCTGGCTTTTGGCGAAGGCAATGAAGTCTACGAAGATCTTACTGGTTCCTTGGTGGATGTATTGCCCGAATGAGTGCTGGTAGTTTGTGCCCTCTTCGCCAAGAACTACGGGCGAGGTCGGGTAATGAATTACTTCACCATATCGATTGACTGACTTGCCATTAGATTCCATGATTAGTTGTTGGAGGTGAGCGGGGAACCTTCTGAGGGCTTTGTTGTAAGGTAGTACTGCCAATGTATTGTAGCTTAAATAACTACAGCTAAAAACATCCAGCAATGCTTTCATTAGAGCGGCATTGCCAGTTATGCAGTCTCTCATCGCGAGCTGATCTGCTTCGTGTGCTCCGTCCAAGAGCCTTTCGAACACTTCTGTGCCGAAACAAAGGGAGAGTAGCAATCCGCCTACAGCAGAAGTTGAGCTAAAGCGGCCGCCGATAGAGTCATCAATGTAGAAGCTATCTAAATAGTCGGATGACTTTGCCATGGGGCTGGTTTCGCTGGTTACTGCGACGATGTGTTTGGCGGGGTCAAGTCCGGCAGCTTCGAGCGCTGCACGAACGATCTTCTCGTTAGCACTGGTTTCGTCGGTAGTGCCGGATTTTGAGACGACAGCGAACAAAGTTCTGGCGAGATTACAAGACGTAATTACGCTAGCCGCATCATCGGGGTCGACGTTAGCTATGAACTTTGCTTCCATGTGGCGTGGTGACTTTGCTCCAACTGCCCAGTCGGACAGGGCGAGATATAGGGTTTCTGGCCCTAGGTGACTACCACCGATGCCTATTTGTACTACCTCCTCGAAGGCTTGATTGGTGGAGCCAACTATTTCCTGGGAATGGACTTTCGCAACGAACTTGTCAATGCGCTGTAGTTGCTGCTGGTAGAAGTTATCTACATGCTGTCGGTTACGGGTCCGATGATGAAGAACCGTGCGGTTTTCGCCGGTATTCATGATTGCTCCGTTCGTGAGGTTGACGAATTTTGAGACGACTTGCTGTGCGCGAGCTAACTCTTGCAGGAGCTGCAGGGTTTCTGTATTGAAATAATTAGCCGCGTAATTGAGCCGCATACCGCCTCCGATTGGGATTTCGGACCCTCGGACACGGTCTCCGGTAAGTAGGCTGCCGAGATGGAAGCCACTATGAGTGTTCGCAGTTCTCGCATGTCGGAGTAATGCCTGGTGTATTGCGGTGTCTGAGAGATTGGTGAAACTCATGTTTGTCATAAGACAATCACATCCTTTCTGATGTAAGAGATTTTTAATAGTGCGAATAGCACAGGCTTACCTGTGCTATCACTGATTTTATCATAGCATGAAGCAGGCAAAAACGCAACTAGCTTGGGGCGTTTTGCTCCAGTCAGCAGGGCGGGAGATATTGCGTTTTGAGGTAAAATCAGGTATAATCAGGGGGTCTTGGGGAGTCGCCAAGCGGTAAGGCACTGGGTTCTGGTCCCAGCATTCAGGGGTTCGAATCCCTTCTCCCCAGCCATATAATAATATGCTTAATAAGTCAAGTGCAGCTTGGCTTGTTTTTCTTTCTATACTGCCTTAGTGCTGTTTGCTGAGTCGCTTATCTATTATGGGTTTAGGTGCAGATTATGTAGCTACTAGCGAGGTCGCGAAGTTGCGCAACTAGCTAAATAACAGGGGTTTTGAAGTTGCGCTACTTCAGAATACGGAAAATGCCCAGCGGTTTGGCAACTGGGCATTTTCGAGTTTTGCTGTTTGTTTAGCGGGCGAAGTGCGCGAAAGCGCGGTTAGCTTCGGCCATGCGGTGAGTGTCTTCTTTCTTTTTGAAGGCGTTACCAGTTTGGTTATAGGCGTCGACCATTTCAAGGGCGAGGCGTTCGCGGTATGGCATGCCACTCCTAGCGCGTGCTGACTGGACTAGCCAGCTCATAGCAAAGTGGAGCTGACGGTGGCCAGAGATAGGGAATGGAATCTGGAAGTTCGCGCCACCAACACGGCGAGACTTGACCTCGAAGTTTGGTGAAACGTTTGCGATAACTTGCTCGAACATCTCGACTGGCTTGTCGTGCTTGAGTTTCTTCGCTGCTGCTTCGATAGCGTAGTAAACTGCGCGTTCGGCGACTAGCTTCTTGCCATCCAGGATAGACTTGTTAATAAGTCGCTGTATAAGGATGTGTTGGTATTTGCGATCTGGTGAAACTTTGCGCTGTAGTGATGATGTAGTCTTACGTGGCATTATTTGCTCGCTTTCTTTGTGCCGTACTTGCTGCGGCCTTGCTTGCGGTTAGCGACACCCTGAAGGTCGAGCGCACCGCGGACGATGTGGTAACGAACACCTGGAAGGTCTGGTACGCGACCACCGCGCACTAGTACTACGGCGTGTTCCTGGAGGTTGTGACCTTCGCCGCCAATGTATGCCCAGACTTCTTCGCCGTTAGTGAGGCGAACACGAGCGACCTTACGGAGCGCTGAGTTGGGCTTCTTTGGGGTTTTGGTTGTAACCTTGATACAGACACCGCGACGGAGCGGGGCTTCCTTCTGGTAGTATCGGGTTTTTAGTGAATTGTAAACCTTATGCAAAGCTGGTGACTTAGATTTAATAGTCGCTTTTTTGCGTGGCTTACGCACCAATTGATTAATTGTTGGCATTAAACCTTTCTGCCCATTCGAATGGGCGTTGGTGTCGCATGGGTAGCAAGCCCGCGTGACGTTGATATGAAACTCCCTGTCATTGTAGCATATCATACTGGGATTTGCAAGGGGTGGGGGGTATGCTTTGAGATGTGTGACAGAGCCCGTGACCACGTTACGTGATCGAAGGCAGGCTATTTTCATTTTGGCTGGACAAAGTCATCCACATGATCGCGTATATACTTGCGGACTACAGCTGTAGTTTCATCTTTCGACAATGCTTTGGCGAACTCTTCTGTGAAGTAGGTTTCTTTCTCTATGATCTCGTCATTTTTGTCTGCAAATTTATCAGAATAAAACTCAGCACCATTTTTTACACCGTATGTTTTTAGCCATATAATATACTTATTCAGCACGCTTGCTGTATGCTTCAGCCCTAGCTGTTTGGCTGCCGCCTTTACATGGTGCGGGTGGTTTAGTAGCTCAATCCCATCAGAAAGAATCACACCTGCCTCAATAGTTAGCCAATAAACATTCTGTTGTGGTTGAGTTAATTTTTTCATTTTTGTTTTAACTGTTTCGTCGTCCTCGTCCGCCATGTCGTCATAGAATGGATTCAGGATTCCGATTATTGCATCGTCATATAGTATCTCGTCGTTATCACTTATAGTGCTGATTGCTGCAAGCACCGCTTTCTTTGTTACGCGCTCAGTTGCTTCATATAGGAATTTATTTTGCTGGAAACTATACCACCCAAAATTACTCCAGCGTGCTTTTCGCTTTAATCGCCAATATTTTTCATCCTCCTGTCGTGCCAAGAAAGCATCCTTAACTCTTACCATTTCCTCATGGTTCTTCGGAGTCACTTCTACTTTTTTCAAGCCGTTTTCGTCGGACACTATCACGTAGGCAGATATAGAGCTTGCCTCACGATTACTTCTCTGCATTGCCACCTCAGCATAGCCACCAGCTGCTGGGAGTACTTCCGCCAACCACTTCTCAAATAGCGCTACTCCTTTTTCTGTCTGTTCGAAATGCAACCATAAGCCGGTGATTCCATCATTGTATACATACATATATTTATCATAGGTTGCACCTTTTTCTATCTTCTTTTTTAGTCGTCTGGGCATTTCATGTATGCCATAAAGTAAGGCATGATATACGAAGTAGTTGCCTTCCTCTGCTATGCGCCATCGCTCTACGAAAGATGATTGCGTATCTTTTTTGAACATATAATTCCTGCTAATCTCTGTGCACATATTATAGCATGGTCATTGCAAAAAATCAAGATGAACTTCCCAGTTACGGATCAGGCGGGTATGTCAAAGGCGCATATGCTATCCTGAAGTTGTAACACAAATAAGGAGAGGTAAAGATACGCCAATTATACAAGCATCATACCGTAGATTTGTTCGTTTGGGTAGATGATAATCTGCCTGAACAGGTGGAGCTAAGATTAAAGTAATATCTCCTTCATTATGTGATGGTTGGCAGAATAAGCTATAGGTGGCTTCCTTTCACTGTGTTGTTAGTGCTTATAGTGTAGAGGCTGCCTATTTGTGTTGCAGTGGTGGTGAAATAATACGAACTGCTTGCAAAAGATGAGTAATTAGGGTATGATAGTTGTAAGTGTAAAGGAGCATTATATGCCAGAGCCAAAAAAGCAGAGTAGCCCTCGAAAGACGGGTCTTCGTAGGAGCCATATTCGGCTAGACCTTGCGAAGAAGGTGAATTCTAAGTCACCAGTTAAGGCGTTCCAGACAAGCAAGCAGACGCCAAATCTTAAAGTTGCAGTGCCAAAGAAGGGCTGCAAGACACCAGCAAAGAAGACGAAATAGGGGTATACGGTGGGTAGTAATCGGCACCTTGGAAGAATAATCGCCATCCAGACTATTTATGAGTATGATGTGCGGTCGCAGGCTAAAGACCCGCTTGCAACAATGGACGGAATCATGATGAAGAATCTCGTCCCATATAATACTAATGTCAAGGATCGACCGTTTATCCGAGAATTAGTAGAGGGCGTGGAGCAACACATGGAGGAAATCGACAAGATTTTGACGCCTCTAGCTCCAGAGCGACCGATTAAAGAACTCTCGGCGATTGACCGAGCGATCTTACAGCTAGCAACCTTTGAGGTATTGTGGCGCAAGGATCAAGTGCCAGCGAAAGTTGCGATTAACGAAGCAGTAGAACTAGCCAAGACATTCGGTGGCGACAACAGCAGCAAGTTTATTAACGGCGTGCTGGGTGCGGTCTGGCGCAAGTATATTATGGAGGAAAATGAAGGAAGCGACACCAAAGAGGGAGGTGACCCCGAAAAGGACGACGATAAGTCGAGTGGTGAGGGAGCCGACCGCGGGAGCAGTGATTTGCCGGAGGGGGCATGATGTTGGCGTACAGGTCCTATTAATTCAGGACGCAAAGAACCGTTGGACGATTCCAAAGGGACATATTGAAGATGGCGAGGATGCTCGCGAGACAGCGATTCGCGAGATTGGCGAAGAGACTGGATTGAAGAATGTTAAAGTTCTGGACTATATGGGTCAGGTGGACTTTAAGTTTCAGCGGGAGGATGCGCTAGTCTTAATGACGACACAGGTATATCTGATGGAAGCATTGGGTGGTGAGGACGTACAGAAAGAAGAATGGATGAACGGTATCCACTGGTTCGATGCAAAAGATGCCTTAGAAATGGTGGAATACGATGATGTGAGAACTCTAGTAGAGGAGGCTCTAGAGAAAATGAGAAGCAAGTAAATAAAGAGGTAAAATGGACAAAAATATAGAAAAACGCTACCAAGAGTTTGCGGCGAAGAACGTCGGCTATGAGTTCAAGGATGTGGACTTATTGGTGACTGCGATGACGCATCGCAGCTATGTAAACGAGCATCGGGCGAGTACACATCGGCATAACGAACGACTGGAGTTTCTGGGAGATGCGGTGCTAGAGATGGTGATTACTGACTATTTATTTAAGAATACTCCTGATGCCGAAGGTAAGTTGACGGCAGTGCGAGCAGCGCTCGTGAAGACAGATTCGATTGCGGAGGCAGGACGGAAGTTGGGCTTTGCTGATTATATACGAATCAGCAAGGGCGAGCGTCTGAACAATGGCCCTCGAGCGATGAAGGTGTTTATCGCTGATGCTTTTGAGGCGGTGATCGCGGCGATCTATGTGGATGGTGGCTATGAGCCAGCAAGGGATTTCATTAGTCGGAATATCGTTCCGCAATACGAGAAGATTATGGAGCAGGGGAGCTGGTATGATGCGAAGTCGCATCTGCAAGAATGGGCGCAGGGCGAGTGTGGTCAGCAGCCAAAGTATCGCATGCTAGATGAGAGTGGCCCAGATCATGATAAGTGGTTCCGTGTTGCAGTTTCAGTAGATGGTAAGCGCATCGGGACGGGTGAAGCGTCGAGCAAGCAAGAGGCTGAAAGACAAGCCGCCAAAGAGGCTCTTAAGAAGCTCAAGGTAGTTAAATAAACCCATCTCGTAATTCTCGGCGATTCGGCGGGCTGTGGCGTCTAAATATCATCTGAATATTGCAAAATATGGGAAGAATATAAAAATAAGAACCAGGAGATTTTTGTCTCCTGGTTCTAGGTAAGTCTAAGACGGTTAGTTGTTACTGTCGCCGTTGTCGACTGCAACTAGTTGCCATACGATCTTATCGCCGTTTCGGGTGTTAATCTGGCTGGCTGGGCGATCAGTGATGCGGTCGCCGTTGACCCAGACGCCCCACTCGAAGCCTTCAGCAGCAGCTGTGCCTTCGATGACGGATACAACTGGACCGAAGCCGTAAAGCTCATCGACACCAACGTTATAGTCACGAGTTAGGATATCAAGGGCGGTTTCACCATCGCCGCCGAAGTGGCGAGCAAATGCTGATTGCCATGCGATCTGGCCATTTGCCTCGTTTTGTGCCCGTACGATCACAACGATCATACCGGTGATCAGAACACAAAGCAACACTATACATGCTATGCAGGTAGTGACTAGGTTCTGCTTGGTTTCCATGCTGGTGCGCTCTTTTGCGCTAAGTTTCTTGGCCATTTGGCTCTCCTTTTGCTAATTACTTATAATTTTAGCATAAGCATTTTGCTATGTCAACAATAGTGTCGTAGCGCGGGTTTACTACTTGGCAATTAACACGGGGTGTGGTAGGATATAGGATATATGGGTAAAGAGAAGAAACCGAGCGACAAGCTGGCCGATCGCGGCGCGATGGCGAAATTCCTGGAGCAGATTTTTGGTGACGCGCAGAAGAAGATCGTCAAGCAGTATTTGAAAGTCGTTAGCCAGATTAACGGGCTAGAGTCTACGTATGAAGCGATGTCTAAGAAGGAGCTGCAAGAGCAAACAGAGATCCTGAGAGAGAAGCTGGAGAAGAAAAAGGGCGATTTTAACGCGATTTTGCCAGAGGCTTTCGCTTTAGTGCGCGAATCTTCGCGTCGCGTACTCGGCATGCGACACTTTGATGTGCAGTTATTGGGCGGTATGGTCTTACATGACGGCAATATTGCCGAAATGAAGACTGGTGAGGGTAAGACCCTAGTGGTGACTTTGCCGCTATACCTGAACGCACTGACAGGTAAGGGCGCACATCTTGTGACGGTGAATGACTACCTGGTTAAGCATCAGGCGGGCTGGATGGGTGAACTCTATCATTTCTTGGGCATGAGCACAGGCGTAATTATCCAGGACGAGAGCTTTATCTGGGACGGCGACTATGATAACGAGAACTTCACCGATCCGTATATGAAGCGATTAAGGCCAGCGACTCGTCGCGAGGCTTACGAAGCTGATATTACCTATTCGACCAATAACGAGCTAGGCTTCGATTATTTGCGCGATAACATGGTGAAGGACGCGCGAATGCTGCGTCAGCGTAAGTTGAACTTCGCGATTGTGGACGAGGCGGACAGTATCTTGATTGACGAAGCGCGAACACCTTTGATTATCTCAGCGCCAGCGGCAGAGAACCCAGCGGCCTACTATGAGTTTGCGAAGGTGATCAAGACGATTGGCGAAGAAGACTTCGTTCTGGACGAGAAGCGGCGCAGCGTAACTTTGACAGATAGCGGCATTGAGAAGATTGAGCGATCACTTGGACTACGAGAACTCTACTCGGCAGATAATGTACGAGCGATCTATCACACGGATCAGTCACTTCGAGCCGAGAAGCTTTTCAAGCGAGACAAAGATTATGTTGTGACAAATGACGGTGAAGTGGTTATTGTTGATGAGCATACGGGGCGACTGATGCATGGTCGACGATATTCGGAGGGACTACATCAGGCGATTGAGGCAAAAGAAGGTGTGCCAGTTCAGCAGGAGTCAATGACGCTCGCGACGATTTCGTTTCAAAACTTCTTCCGCTTATATGACAAACTATCTGGTACGACAGGTACGGCGTTTACCGAGGCAGAAGAGTTCCAGCAGATTTACGGCTTAGGTGTGGTGCAGATTCCGCCAAATAAACCACTGGCGCGTGTTGACTTAGATGACTTGATTTATCGTACTGAGAACGCAAAGATGAATGCGATTGCAGAAGAGGTGAAAAAATACCATGAAGCAGGTCGCCCAGTTTTGATTGGTTCGGCATCGATTGTGAAGAACGAGCTTCTAGCGAATCGACTTGATAAGGCGGGCTTGCCATTTGAGTTGCTGAATGCGAAAAACAATGAACGCGAGGCAGAGATTATCGCGCGAGCTGGACAGAAGGGCGCGATTACTCTCGCGACAAATATGGCGGGTCGTGGTACTGACATTAAGTTGGGTGATGGCGTGGCAGACATGGGTGGCTTAGTGGTGATTGGCTCGGAGCGACACGAGAGTCGTCGAATCGATAACCAGCTTCGTGGTCGCGGTGGACGACAGGGAGACAAAGGCACAACACAATTTTTTGTTTCGACAGAAGATGATCTGATGCGAATCTTCCAGGGCGAGCGACTCGGTATGATGTTGTCTAGACTTGGTGTTTCGGATGATATGCCAATCCAGGCAAAGATGATTTCTAAGAGCTTAGAGGGTGCGCAAAAGCGAGTCGAAGGCTTCCACTTTGACAGCCGTAAGAATGTCGTTCAGTATGACAACGTGATCGCTAGGCATCGTAATAAAACCTACGCGATGCGCCGACAGATTCTTGAGGGCGCGGACTTACGCAAGGATATCGAGAAATTGATGCGTGGAGCGGCGAATGAGTTGACGTTAGTGCCAGCTCGCTACAACAAGAAGTACAAAGAGACATTTAAGTCGATTTTCTTTGGTGCAGATGACGAAGAGATCGCGCGAATTGGCAAGATCAAGAAAGAAGCAGTGCGACGCAAGGCAGCGCACGATTATATTAAGGCGCTTTATGACGCACAAGAAGAGAAGGTTACACCAGACCTGCTGCGACGGATTGAGCGCGAAGTATACTTGAGCCTACTCGATGCGCTTTGGATGCAGCACTTGGAGAACATGCAGCACCTGCGAGAGGGCATTCATTGGCGAAGTGTCGGACAAAGAGACCCACTTGTGGAATATCGTTCCGAGAGCCAGAAGCTATTTGAGGATCTGGAGAGGACGTTGCGCGAGACGGTAATTAAGCTGGTTCTTTCGGCGGAAGTCAACGATGCGCCAGTGAGCGAGAATGAATATCAGTCTGAGCTAACACGAATGGCGACAGGCAACGAAAAGGGCGTCCATGAGATCAGTAGCGCTAAGAAGATGGACTCAGATGACTTTGATAAGGTAAAGAAAAAGAACGACAAAAAGGCAACCTCGGGTGCAAAAGTGGCAGCCAAATCGGGCAGCAAGAAGAAAAGCAGCAAAAACAAACAAAAAAAGACTTCGGGTAAGAAAAAAGGCAAGAAGAAATAATCGAGAGGCGATTAACAAAGAGGGTGGAGTGGTAAAAGGAAGGACGAGATAATGGCGACATTAGAGGATTTTAGGAACGAACGACTACGAAAGCTAGAAGAATTAAAGAAGCTAGGCGTGGAGACATACCCGGCGCATACTGAGCGCGATACGGATATTGCTTTGGTGACTACGGACTTTGACAAGCTAGAAGGCAAAAAAGTTGTGGTGGCGGGTCGGATTATGGCGATTCGGTCGTTTGGCAAGATGGCGTTCTTGAAGTTGCGAGATTATTCGGGTGAGGTGCAAGTATTCTGGGCAAACAACGCGTCTGAGCTCGGGCCCGAGGTAGGGGCAGCCTTGACTGCCTCTGGACCGACCCAGACCCTATTGCTCGCTCAGATCGGATTGCTAGACACGGGTGACTTTGTTGAGATCTCGGGGTTGGTTGGTAAAACGAAGACGGGTGAGATTTCAGTGATGGCGGAGAATGTGAAGCTACTTACGAAGACTTTACGACCGCTTCCAGGTCGTGATGGTTTTACGAACAAAGAAGAGCGGTATCGTCGTCGTTATGTTGACCTGAATGTAAACCTGGATGTGCGCGAACGATTTGTGCGGAAGAGTAATTTCTGGACTGCGGTTCGTGAATTCTTGAATGCGAATGGCTTTGTCGAGATGGATTTGCCAGTCCTCGAGAAGACGACTGGTGGCGCAGATGCAAATCCGTTTGTGACGCATATGGAGGCTTTGGACCAAGATTTCTATTTACGAATTTCTCACGAATTGCCGTTGAAGCGGTTGATTGGTGGTGGTTATGAGCGAGTTTATAGTATTGGCGCTAGGTTCCGCAACGAAGGCATGAGTGACGAACATCTACCAGAGCATGTGGCGATGGAGTGGTATGCGGCGTACTGGGACTGGGAGCGTGGCATGCAGTTTACGGAAGAAATGGTGCGTTTTGTGGCGGATAAGACTTGGGGCAAACGAGTATTTGAACTCGAGAATGGTCGAACGATCGATTTGGGCAAGGATGGCGAGAGCTACCCGCGGATTAGTTTTGTTGGGACGATCCAAGAACGATTTGGTATTGACGTGTTCGATACGACTTTGGATGAAGTGAAGGCGAAAATGAAGGAACATGGCGTCAAGCTAGAAGAGTCGGACAGCATTGGCCGCGGGATTGATAAGCTCTGGAAGACGGTGCGAACCGAGATTGTCGGACCAGCGTTTTTGATTGATATTCCAGTATTCTTGCAGCCGCTAGCAAAGAGGAGCGAGAAGGATCCGCGACTATCTGAGCAGTTCAACTTGATGCTTGATGGTACGGAAGCATGCAAGGCTTACTCAGAGCTAAATGATCCAATAGATCAACTAGAGCGATTCAATGAGCAGCAGGCGTTAAGAGACGCGGGCGACGACGAAGCGATGATGCTGGA
This sequence comes from Candidatus Saccharimonadota bacterium, assembly GCA_009781895.1. GTDB lineage: Bacteria > Patescibacteriota > Saccharimonadia > Saccharimonadales > Saccharimonadaceae > WQUV01. The sequence goes on along the minus strand of WQUV01000001.1, from coordinate 11,060 downwards.
TCTAGACTTCGTCGAGATGTTGGAGTACGGTATGCCGCCGACTTGCGGATACGGACATTCGGAGCGACTGTTTTGGTTGCTCGAGGGTGTGTCGGCCCGCGAAGGCTCACTCTTCCCCCCTATGCGATAACTTTCCCATTCGGCGAATAGCTTTGTCAAATCCTACGTCTCTCACTCGACGTACACTCGGTACGCCTCCCTCGAGGCCTCGGATTTTCCGCGCTCTTCATCCAAATGGAAAAAGTTATGAGTACGCCTCTACACCAGCGAGGTTGATATGATATAATGTGAGCATGGGTAAGAAAGCAGCCAAAAAAGGCAAAGGCGGTGGGCGCAGAGGGAAACCAGCGCCAGAAGACACCTCACCAAAGCACGAGATGCCGTATGGCTTCTGGGCGCAGATCATAGCTATCATTATGTTGGCGGTGTCGGTTTTCTTGGTTCTGTCGTGGTTTAATCGAGGTGGCGCGTTACTTGCAATGATTTTTAGTGCCGGCTATCGCTTGATTGGTATCGGCTACTTCTTCCTGCCACCAATGATTGTGTATCTCGCGGTGTTAGTCTTTCGCTCAAGCGAGAATAAGATTCCGAAGAGTGTTTTTGCTGGATCGTTCTTGATGTTGGTTTGGCTGGCTTGTGCGGGTGCTATCCTCCCGCATATGATCAGCGCTTTCCCAAGTGATGGCGGTGGACTGTTGGGTGGCTGGGTGTATGATGCTCTAGTGGGTAGCCAAGTGTTTAGTCCAGGTGTGGCGTTATTTGGTTTTATACTTGCGATGTTGATCACAGAGCTGTTTATCTTGAAGATGTCGCCAAGCACATTACTGAAGAAGCTGTCTGGCAAAAAAGAGAAGAAAGAGGCTGTAGGTAAGACAGGAAGTCGAGTTGACTTGAGTGGTGAAGCGAAAGAAGAAGAATCAAAGCCAGAAGAAAAGAAAGGCTGGTTTGGCGGTAAGAAGGACAAGAAAACAGACCTGGCGGTTCGTGGCGGTGCGGGTGCTGTGGCGGGTGCCGCGGCAGCGACGGCTAGTGTGACACCAAAGATAGTAGCACCGACCAATTGGCGACTACCATCACTTGAGCTGCTGGACAAAAAACAGACGCCAGCTGATGCGGGTAACATTCAGCAGAACGCACAGATTATTAAGAATACCTTTGAACAGTTTGGTATTGACGTGAAGATGGATGGAGCTGATGTCGGTCCGCGCGTGACGCGCTATACGTTGCGGCCACCGTCAGGTGTGAACTTGTCGCGAATTATTGCGCTAGACAGAGAGCTTTCGCTGAACTTAGCAGTAGACAAAGTCCGTATTGAGGCGCCGATTGCAGGGACTAGCTTGGTGGGAATCGAGTTGCCGAACGTGCGACAGGCGAGTGTCGGCTTGCGTAGCGTCTTAGACAGTCCAGAATGGAAGGCGAGCGGTGATGCGTTGACTTTTGCGCTTGGTAAGAACATTTCTGGCGCTGCGGTGACGGCGAACCTGGCGAAGATGCCGCATCTTTTGATCGCTGGTACAACTGGTTCGGGTAAGTCGGTGGCTTCCAATGTTCTGATTACTAGCTTGCTATATCGCAACTCGCCAGATCGATTGCGTATGATTATTGTTGACCCGAAACAAGTAGAGATGAGTCAGTATCGTGACATACCGCACCTTGAAACACCAATTATCACTAAGACAGAGGACGCCTTGACAGCACTGAAGTGGGTGGCTACAGAGATGGATCGGCGTTATAGCTTGATGAGTAAGAGCGGCAGTAAGAAAATTGATGATTATAATACTTGGCTAGAGAAGAAGATAGAAGAACAAGAGAAAGCAGGTACGAAGGAAAGGCCAATCGACGATAACTTTGACCCAACACCAATGCCTTACCTTGTAGTCCTGATTGATGAGATGGCAGATCTTATGATGCAGTCGGGTAAAGATATGGAGACAAACATTGTGCGCGTGGCGCAGAAGGGGCGTGCGGCAGGTATCCATTTGGTGCTAGCGACTCAAAGGCCGGAAGTGAAGGTCGTGACAGGCTTGATTAAGGCGAATGTACCAGGACGAATCGCCTTTGCTGTATCGAACCAAGTCGATAGTCGCGTGATGATTGACGCTTCGGGGGCAGAGAAGTTGCTTGGACAGGGTGATGGGCTACTGTTAACAACTGAGATGATGGGCAAACCAGTGCGTATTCAGGGTGCTTTTGTTTCGGATAATGAAGTCGATGCGGTGGTTAAGTTCCTGAAATCACAGGGTGAGCCACGTTATAACGAAGAAGTAATGAGAGCTTCGACTGGCGAAGCTGACAAAGGTAGCGTATCGACTGATCTAACATCGGGCGCACCTAGCGAAGATGCGATCGCGGCACTCAACTTGTTTATTGAGAAGAATAAGGTTTCGACTTCGATGCTGCAAACATTCTTAAGAATGGGTCATGGTCGAGCGGCGCGCGCAGTACATGAACTAGAGGCGCGTGGAGCGGTAGCGCCAGATCCGTCTGGTCGTGGGAAAATAGTGACCGTAACTTCTATAGAAGAACTGATATAGGGTCTAGTAATTAGAAGCGAAGCTGACTAGAAATCGATCTCGGTAAGGATCTTTTTGAGCTGGATATGCATGCTTTCGAGAGTGCTATCATTTAGGACATAGTAGTCGGCCATAGCAATGGGCCCGCCTTTTTCGATTTCTTCGATTTCGGATATGTCGCGCTGGAAAGCTTGTTCTTTAGTGAAGGGTCGCTCGGGGCGCTTAGTCAATCGTGCATAGCGGAGTTTGCGGGGCGCAACGATAGCAATGACAGTGAGGGTTCCAGGAAATTGAGATTTAAGGTAGCGGAATTCGCTCCAGGTATACAGGCCATCATAGAGGATGCGCTTCTGGCCAGCGGCGATGAGGTTCTCGGTGTCGCGCGCGGCGAGTTGAGCTATGAAGTCGTTGCCGAGTTCATCGCGAAGTTTGCGTCGGTAGACTTGCTGATTCTCGGGAGTTTTCTCTTCGCCGCGGTTGTCCATTTCGCGGTAGAGCATGCCGCCAAAGTAAATGTCTGGCACGCCACGCTCTTTGATGAAGCGGATAGCTTCGCTTTTGCCTGAGCCACTCATGCCGACGATGGCGATAATTTTAGTATTCATGTATACATTCTACCATACGTGAGTAGGGACATCTGCACGGGAGGGTATAGCACTCTTGTAGTCGGTGTGCCAAGTGTGGTATAATGAGCGGAGTATGGCGAAAAAAGACTATTATGAAGTGCTAGGTGTGGCGAAGGGTGCGTCAGATGATGAAATCAAAAAAGCCTTTCGTAAGGCGGCAGTAGCTAGCCATCCAGACAAGACGGGTGGCGATGATGTAAAGTTTAAGGAAGTAAACGAAGCACATGAGGTACTGAAGGACCGCGAGAAGCGGTCGCGCTATGATCAGTTTGGTCACGCAGGTGTTGGTCAAGGTCCTGGTGGTTACGGGGCGCGTGGTCCAGGTGGGCAGAATGTCAACTTCGACTTTGGTGACTTCGGTGATCTGGGCGATATCTTTGGTAGTATGTTTGGTTTTGGCGGTGGTAGAAATAGAGCGCGACGAGGCGCAGACTATCAGACGAGTGTAACAATTGAGTTCCTGGATGCGGTATTTGGCACGACGCGAGAGATTGGCGCGCGCGACAGCAAAAAGATCAAAGTTAAGATCCCGGCTGGCATTGATGATGGTATGAGTATTCGCCTGGCTGGCAAGGGTGGTGATGGCGCGAATGGTGGCGGCAAAGGCGACCTGTATGTGCAGGTACGGGTAGCGCCAAGCTCGAAATGGACGCGCGAAGGCTCGATAATCCTTAGTCGAGTGGAGGTTTCCATGGTGACTGCTACCCTGGGCGGTGAGGTAGATGTCGAGACGGTGGATGGCGAAGTGACGATGAAGATCCCGGCTGGCACACAAGGTGGGGCGGAGTTCAAGCTATCTGGTCGTGGTGCGGTGGATCCACGATACAGCGATGGTCGTCGCGGTCCGCATATTGTGCAGGTGCAAGTCAAGACGCCGACAAATCTAACGAAGAAACAGAAAGCGATCTTGCAAGAGTTTGCAGAAAGTATGGCTAAGAAGAAGGGTTTCTTTAGGTAGATTCGTCATTTGGCGTATAGCTTTATTGCACCCAAGTGACTAGAATCTACGGAGTCGCTGTGTGATATAATAATCATATGCGTTTTTATGATAAGTCAGTTGAGGAGGTGGCGCGAGAAGTTGATGTCGACTTGGCGCGAGGACTCCACGAGACAGAGGCGGCAAAACGCCAAGAGCAGTTTGGCAAGAACGAGCTAAAGATCAAGGTCGACCCGTGGTGGCGCAAGGTTCTAGAGCCGTTCATTGATGTTTTTATGGGTGTTCTGATGCTGGCGCTTGTAATCTCGACCTGGAAAGGCGAGCTAGTTGAGGCGTTCTTTATCGGTGTGATTATTATGGTTAGTGCGATCATATATTGGGTTCAGCGTTTTTCGACGGAGCGGATTGTGCGCAACCTGCGTAAGCAGAATGTTGATGAGATTAGCGTGCTTCGTGATGCGAACTGGGTGAGGGTGTCGGCTGCGGACTTGGTGGTTGGCGATGTCGTGCGGTTCACAGAGGGCGAGAAAGTGGCGGCGGATTGCCGTGTGGTTTCGGAGAAAAGTGTACTGGTTGATGAGGCTATCCTGACTGGTGAAAGCGAGCGCGTAAATAAAAAGACGAAGAAACTGGATGGTGATCTTGAGGTCTATGATCAAGTAAACATGCTGTTCTCGGGCTCGTTTGTGGTAGGCGGTGATGTGGTGGCGATTGTGACGGCGATCGGGAATAATACACAGTTCGGACAGATTGCGGCGCTGGCGACTGGTAATAAGAAGCACCTAAGCCCTGTGCAGACAAAGATCAATTATCTAATTAAGGTGATTGCGATTTTGGTTGGCGTGATGAGCGCGTTGGTTTTGGCGCTACAGATGTGGCGGGGTGTGCCATTCCTTGAGGCGATTCACTTTGTCTTGGCGATGGCTGTGAGCGCGGTGCCAGAGGGTCTGCCTGTAGCGATTGCGGTAATCCTGGCGGTTGGCATTCAGCGCATGGCTCGCAAGAAGGCGCTAGTCACAAATATGCGAGCGATTGAGACGATTGGTGCGATTACGACGATCGCCACAGATAAGACTGGGACTCTGACAGAGAACCGCTTGACGGTGCAAGACGTATGGAGTTTAAGGAATGATCGAAACTTCGTGAACCTGTATAAGAGTATGAGCATGGTAGTGCTGACTGACAGCCCCGATCCGCTTGATTCGGCGTTCAGAGGCTCGATGGAGCTGGGCGGCTGGGATATGCCAAAAAACGAGCCAGCTGAGTCATTCCCGTTCGAACAGAAGATGACGATGAGTGGTAATTTGTGGCATGAAGGCTCGAGTTTTCGTCTGGTAGTGAAGGGCGCGCCAGAGCGATTAATTGCTTTGGCGGATTTGAACTCACGCGAGACGGAAGATGTCGAGAAGCAATTACTGACTTGGGCAAGGCAAGGTTATCGTGTTTTGGCGATTGCTGAAAGCAAGATATCTACGAGATCAAAGACACTGAAAGGTGCTGTTGATGGCGGCAGACTGAAGTTGGTGGGTTTGATTGCGGTAGCGGATCAGATTCGTAAAGAGAGTAAGGGTGCTATAAAGACGGCGCGAGCGGCAGGGGTGCGAGTTTGTATGATTACAGGCGACCATGTTGAGACAGCATTTGCAGTGGGTCGAAAGCTGGGCCTAGCTGACAACTATGAGCAAGTGCTGGATGCGCGCGGGCTAGAAGCGATGGAAGATGAAGAGCTAGAGCAGGCTGTGTCGCGCGTTGGTGGTAAGGAGATCACGGTCTTTGCGCGAGTGACGCCAGAGCAGAAGTTCCGACTACTGAAGATTTTAGAGAAGACGAATATTACTGCTATGACGGGTGACGGAGTGAACGACGTACCAGCGCTTGCCCAGGCGAATATTGGGATCGCGATGGGTGACAGTACGCCAGTAGTGAAAGACGCTGGTGATATGATCTTGCTGGACAATAACTTCAAGAATATTGTTGAGGCGATGCGTGAGGGTCGGGCTATTGTGGCGAATATACGTCGTATGCTGATCTACCTATTGTCGACTAATGCGGGTGAGGTCTTGGTGATTCTTGGCGCGCTTTTGATGGGTATCCCGATACCGTTGGTGCCGTTACAGATCTTATGGATTAACATTGTGACAGATAGCTGCCTGGTGATTCCGCTAGGACTTGAGAAGCCAGAGAAGGACGTGATGCGCGAGAAGCCACAGCCGTTTGACGCGCCACTACTTTCACGTGGGCAGGTAATGAGGATTGTGGTGGCAGCGCTCTTTATGGCGACGATGGCGCTTTGGGTATACATATTCTTTGCGGCGCGCTATAGCCACGTGGTGGGTGCGACACTAGCCTTCCAGACTTTGGTGGTTGTACAGTGGGCGCGAGCGATTAGTATGAGGAGTCTGACCGAACCAATCTGGACGCGCTGGAAGGTAAAATCGCGACCATTTGTGATCGGTTTGATTGCGGCGATTGCCTTCCAGACCTTGGCGATTGTGACACCGCTGTCGACCGCACTCAGTGTTTTCCCAGTGCCTCTATATGCGTTGATTGGCGTTTCAGTCGTGACATTCATTCTGATGCTGATTGTGGTTGAACTACAGAAACGGTTTACGAGGATATAGCATTGAATATTGGTGGGGATTAGATATAATATGAATATGAGAACGGTGGGTGAGGTTCAGCAAGAAATTGATTTTTCGGACTATTTAAGTGTAGCGCAGACTTATCTGCAAGATAATTTTGACCTTAGCCGACCATTAGAGTTTAGCGATGTAAAGCCAAGGCTGATAGGACATGTCGGGACCTGCCATGGCATCGCGGCGGCACGGGCGAACTTGCGTGACTTTGAGCCGGTGTTTGCTGAGAAGCTAGGCATTAAGGACTTCCGCTGGATGGTGGGGGTAGGGCATGGCTTTGCGGCAGTGCAGGCGGATTTATGGCTGGATGGCACGCTGGACAAATATAGCAAACACCCGATTTCACTCGGTACTCTCTGCAAGCAATTTTCGTGGCCCCATGGCTACCCGAGCCATACGAATCCACTGACTCCACGAACATTACTCGAAGGTGGTGAGTTAGGATACTCTTTGGGTGTAGCATATGGAGCGGCACTAGATGCGCCAGAACGACTCTGCGCGGTACTAATTGGTGACGGTGAAATGGAGACAGGTGCGTTACTATCTTCGATGAATCTGAATAAAATGCTGGATATGCGGACGAATGGGATTGTCCTACCAATCCTACACTTGAATGGATATAAGATTTCACAGCCGTCGGTTTATGCTAGGATTAGCGACAAAGAGTTGCATGACTTGATTTCTGGCTTTGGTTACATGCCGTTATTTGTCGATGGCGATGATGTCGAGGCGTTTCGTAAGGTGCTAGATAAGTGCGTGAAGACCTGGTACAAGGATCGGCAAGGTAAAAAAGAAGGCTTTGCGCGTATGCCTTTTATCGTTATGAGGACATCGAAGGGTGAGGGTATGCCTAAGACCCTGGATGGTCGACCAGTTGCGGGTACGGCAAAGAGTCACCAAGTACCGTTTGATGACGCTAAGACAGACGAGAAAGCCCTACGAGTACTAGAGAAGTGGCTGAAGCAATATAGGTTTACAGCTGCCAAATGCGATAAGCTCCGAAAGAAGCTAGCAGCTATGACCACTTCACCTCCTGAGATGGAGGCAGCCTCGACGGCCGAATCAACTAACCTGCCGAGTTCGTTTCATGTCAATGAAGTTCATCATATTGGACAGGAGAAGTTCTCGAATGCGAAGCAGATTGGTGAATGGCTGGCGGAGTACGCGGCGAATCAGGCTGAGGCGAAAAGTGTGCGACTGTTTAGTCCGGATGAGACGAATAGTAATAAGCTAGATGCGATTTTTAAGAGTACGAGGCGGGCATGGCTAAGAGAGATCTTGCCGACTGACTTAGATTTGGCACCGAATGGTCGTGTGGTTGAGTTGCTGGGCGAGAATGCATTATTTAGTCTTGCGATGGGTTACTCGATAACAGGACGGCATAGTTTCTTTACGAGCTACGAGGCGTTTGTGTCGATTATTGAGAGCCAGGCAGATCAATACATGAAGTTTATCATGGGGGCGACAGAAGAGAATGCTTCAGTATCGGATGAGGTCGCGCCGAATCCTGAATTGCTACCGAACGTATTCCCAGCGATCAATATCTTGTCGACAAGTGTGGGTTGGCGACAGGATCACAATGGGTACAGTCACCAAAATCCGACCTTTATCTCGAGCTTGCTGGTTAAGCCAAACAAGAAGGCGAACTGCTATTTCCCGATTGATGATGTAGCGAGCGTGGCGGCGATGAATGATGCCGTACGACAGAAGAATAAGATCAATCTAATCACTTATGACAAGAACGAGAATCCACGCTGGATTGATAGTAATCATGCCGAGTTTCAGCTAAGAAATGGTGGGCTGAGTGTCTTTGATTTCGCAAGCAATGAACAACCAGAGATTATTTGTGCAGGCTGTGGTGATATTGTGAGTCGTGAGATGCTGTATGCGATGCAGATCATGCGGGTATACTTCCCTAATCTAAAGATGCGATTCGTGGGTATTGCGGCGTTGTCTCACGGGGCGTTTGGTACGGTTGAGAATCCAGCTAGCCAAGCGCTATTTGATGGCTACTTCGGTCAGAAGACCCCGATTATTGCGGCGTTCCATGGTTACACAGACACATTATGGAATACATTTGCGCACTATACGAACCCAAGGCGAGTGCTGATTCGTGGATATGAGGAGAAGGGTTCGACCAGTACACCGCTAGACATGCTGATGATGAATCGAGTTTCGCGGTATGACTTGGCGATAGATATATTGAAAGTAGCGATTACCTTTGCTAGACTAGAGAGAGAAGCAGCGGCTGGGGCGGCGCGTGAATTACTTCGCGAGCTCGAGAAGGCTTCGGAATACTCAGTTAAACACGGAGAAGACCGTGAGAAGGATCGTAAATGGCAGTACAAAATTCAATTCTAGTATTAAACCCGGGAAGCTCGAGTCGTAAATACGCTTTTTATGAAGATGGCGTTGAGATTTTGACCCTACATTTTGAACCAGAAGAGGGTGAGTTCGTTTGTACGGTTGAGAAGAATGGCACGAAAGACAAGACTTCCGTAAAGATGAAGAAGATTAACGACGCGATTGGCTTGGTGCCTGAAATCTTAGAAGATAATGGTGTGAAGATTGATAGTAGTCTAATGATTGCGGTGAGATTGGTTGGCCCGACTGACTATTTCGCGGAGAATCACTTGGTTGATGATGAGTTTATGAAAAAGCTCGAGGGTGTGGCGGATATCGCGCCACTGCATGTGCCGGTAACTTTGGCGGAGATAAAGGATGCGCGAGAGATTTTTGAGAATGTGCGAATGGTGGCGATCTCGGATAGTCGATTTCATAGGACGCAGCCAGAGACTCAGGAATATTACGCCATTCCGAGAAAGACAGCAGATGAGTTTGGCGTGAAGCGATTTGGTTATCATGGTATTTCGGTCTCGGCGGCAGTGCGCAAGATGCAGAGCGAGGACTTATTGCCATCGCGGGCGGTAGTTTGCCATATAGGCTCTGGTGCAAGTATTACGGCAGTTAAAGATGGCAAGAGTTGGGGTAACTCTATGGGCGTGACGCCTCTTGATGGCATCATGATGGCGACACGAGCGGGGTCTATTGATCCGTCGGCGCTTCTGGTGTTGCAGCGAGAGTTGGGCTTGAAGCCTCTGGAGCTTGAGAAGTATTTGAATAAGGAGTGCGGTCTGAAGGGTGTGGCGGGCGATGATGATCTGCGAAATGTACAGAAGCTGGCAGAGGATGGCGATAAAGAAGCGCAGTTTGCGCTTGAGCTATACAAGCAAAAGATTGTTGAAGGTATCGCGCGAATGGCGGCAGTGCTTGGCGGTATTGATGCGGTAGTATTTACTGCGACCATTGGTGAGCGCGCGACCGATATGCGGGCGGCGATTATCGAGGGTATTTCATTCCTTGGTTTCGAGGCAGACGAGGGCAAGAATGCTCTAGGTTTGGACGGCAAGCAGGTGGCAGATGTGGCGGCAGAAGGCGGCAAGCCAATCTTGATTGTCAAGACCAATGAGGCGACCGAGATTGCACTGCAAGCTGGCTTAATGTAAAATGTTAATTAAGTAAATATGGGAGTCAAAGAGGTGGTATTATACATCGACACACTGGAGGGTGAAGCGAAGATTTGGCTGGATGAGGCTTTGCATACTAGGGAGCTAGGACGGCAAATGTCGGATGAATTGATGAGTTTTGTCATGGACGTACTAGATGAAGAGACGCCAACTGGGATTGTGGTTCACCGAGACAAAGGGAGTTTTACTGGTGCGCGGTTAGGCGCGGCTCTGGCGAATACACTAGCTGAAGTTTATGATGTGCCGATTGTGGGTGCGAGTGACGAAGGTGGTGATGGCGACTGGCGAGAGAATGGACGAGAGCGATTGGAGCTTGGCGAGAACGACGGACAGGTCGAGCCTGAATACTAGGCTAACTCGACTTTTTTGTTTGAGTGTGCTATAATGGTGTCGATGGGTTGTTAGCTCAGTTGGCTAGAGCATCTCGTTTACACCGAGAGGGTCGGGGGTTCGAGTCCCTCACAACCCACCAAGGAAAAGAGTAGAGCTTGTCTCTACTTTTTTCCTTGGGTTTAATGGGAGCTTCAGCGTTTCGTTTTACCTAAAGCATGATATAATAATGGTATCTTGCTATATTAAACCATAGGTAGGCATTAAAGAGGATGATGAGCAGTGTGGTCAGAATAACTAAGCGAACAACGGGCGCTGTTCTACTGGCCGCAACTTTCCTCTTGTTCGCGGGCATCCTAACCAACACTCTCCGCCCCACCCAGGCCACAGACCAATCAGCAGACATCACAGCTAGAGTAGGTGGTGGCTCGGTCTCTCTTACTTTCAGTAATGCTGGTGGATGTACTAACTTCAATCTAGCCACCAGCACA